>SVFM01000001.1 GCA_015056865.1 Lachnospiraceae bacterium | reverse complement strand
ACAATCAACGCGCAGGATATGGCTCGAAGTATCTTGTGTCTTTTCATTTGGTTGTCTCCTTTCTTTTTGGGTCATTATCTTGCATTTACGTGTTGCAGGTAAATTTTACCATATTTATCTGAATATTTCTATATTTATTTTTTTATTTTTTGTTTCTTTGGTCATATATTTTGAATTAAAATGGTTATTTGCTGTTCTGCATGGCATGTTTTTGACAAATGAGCTTTTACTAAAGTAACAGTAACATAGGTTTTCTAATTTTCTTGTCATGATTTTAACCTGTCAGAAGTATCTATTCATGAAAAATGGTTTTTCCGATTCCGTTTTCCTTGCCGGGAGTATCTATACACCAAAAATTTCATTACAGATTCCATCAAAAGCAGCTTTTGGGTATCCCACAGACATGTTTTTTTCTTTTGACCGAAAAATGAGTATCCTGCGGGCACATTTTTTCTATGGGCCTAAAAATACGATTTTTTTAGGTCTGGCAAGCGGATTTTTTTCATAGACCTACGGGGCATGCTTTCATGCACCTTCTAAAGTCGACCCTCTCCATTGCTGTGTCATAATAAAAAATGTTCCTAAATGAGCCCACCAAAAAACGCAGAACCACATGGCCTGCGTTTTTCTCATATTCCTTCGAAACGAACTTATATATTATTCTTCCTGATTCTCCGCCTTCTTCACAATAACTCCCGGCTTTTTGTTGATCTGCAAGAGCATCCAGATACAAACACCGCTGATCGCAACCAATACCAGGAAAGAGGGCCAGTTGTTCAACATACCGCCCATGGCACCGGTATAGGACAATACATATGTGCTGAAATTCATCAAAGCATGCAGCAATACTGCCAGATAGAACTTGCCGGTCCTCTCATAAGCCCAGGTGATCAGCAAGCTCATTACAAAAGCGTAAATGCCGGAAATAGAACTGCCATGATACAATCCAAATATCACGGAGGTAAAAATAATACCTCTCTTTGCACCAAACATCTTGTTCAGTCTGTTGAAAACAATTCCTCGGAACAACAGTTCCTCACCCAGGGGCGCCACCACACAAAAGATCAAAATAGCAAACACGAAAGGAAGGGAATACCTCTGTTCCTGCATACTTTGGAAAGTTGCGGACATGTCCACCACACCGGCCAATTCAAACAGCAAATTCAGTCCCAGACCTGCCGCAAGCATTCCAACCAAATAAAGGCTTCCGGTCTGTATGTTCAGAGGCATCTTTTCCTGGGTCAAGGAACGCTCTCTGACCTTGGCAACAATCTCCTTGCCCATTTTGTACATAAATGCTAAAACCAGAAAATGGGAGAGGAAAGTCATCAAACCGCCGCCGATTGGTGTGGTTACCAGCTCACCTTCAGCGGTGGTTTCCACCAGATACTTAGCCAGACTGGGTATGCTTCCGGCAATCCACTGAACCAGAAAGATCCCCAGGCTATGTCCCAGCATCTTGGCTAAAAAGGCCATAATGATGGGCAATGCCAAGGTCCACATATTTGCAGTTCCGGGATTCTTTGTGGGCGTTGCAATATTTTCCTTGCGAAGGAGCTCCTTGCCCAGATCAGTCACAGTGTGGAAAATATATTCCGCCTTAGCTGCCTTCAATTCCTCTGTAGAGCCATAGCCATAGGTCACACCCATGGTGGTCAGGCTGCAGTAGCGCCCGGCCTCTATGTCAAACTTCCGGTCTCCTACCATAACCACATCGTCCCGCTCTACTCGTTTATCGCCTACCAACTGCCTCAAAGTGTCCCGGATCACTGCCTCCTTCTGCACCCGGGTGCCGTCCAGCTCACTGCCAACCACCACTTCAAAATACTTCCGCAGATCGAAATGCTCCAGAATGCGCTCCACAAACACAGTGGGCTTACTGGAAGCAACAGCCAGATGCTTTCCCCTCTTCTGCAATGCTGCCAACAACTGGGGAACTGCCGTGTACACCTCATTTTGAAAGATTCCGGTATCCTGAAAATATTCTCTGTATTTTTCTACAGCCTTTTCCGCCTTGGCATCATCAAAGCCGTAAAATTCCATAAAACTGTCCTTTAGAGGCGGCCCGATAAAGGGTTCCAGCTTGTCCAGATTGTCCTCCTCAATGCCAAAAGATCTCAGTGCATACTGCACACTCTTTGTGATTCCTTCCTTCGGGTCCGTCAAGGTACCGTCCAGATCGAACAATATGTATTTGTACATCTCTTCCTCTTTTCTGCATGTGCATACTCTATTTTGTGAGCGGAAGGCGGCAGGGCAGGGGCTTAGGTCCGTAGGACAGGCCCTTGAAAAACGTCAGTACTTGAATTTCCGGAGCATGTTTGCGAACGGAAATTTATAGTACTGCTACGTTTTTCACAGAACGGAAGTGTGCCTGTCCTACGGACCTAAGCCCCTGCCCTGCCGCCTTCCGCTCACAATTACTTGTATCATAACATAAAAAGGGCGCATTCCACAATGCGCCCGCAATTATTTTACAAAAAATTTATGAAGTACACCATGGCAATGGCGATCACGATCTGGATGATCACAAATCGAAAGACTGTCTGGGTATTGGACCACCCTTTTTCCTTGCGGACATGATCGTGTAAAGGCATCCGGGTGTTTTTCAATATACGGATCTTAAAAAATCGCAGCAGAAAGACTTTGATCAATCCCAAGCCACCATCTACGATCAGCATAAAGGCTGCAGGGATAAACAGCAGAGGCATACCTGTTTTTAACACCGCAATACTGATAAAGATACCCATGGCTCTGGATCCTGCATCTCCCATCATCAGATTACTGGGAGTTGCATTGTACCATAGATAACCCATGACACAGACCACAAACAAAAGAATGATATAGGAAAAATCCTCCGATACACCCACAATCCGGTCCACTGCATAAATGCTGGTCAGGGTGACAATGGTCAAGGTTCCGGAAAGTCCATCCACACCGTCTGCACAGTTGGTCACGTTGATCGCCGCCCACACCAGGATCATGATCAGGATGCCGTAGAGGGGAACCGGTATTTCCAGCTGCATCTGCAGACAGGCTATGGTGATCACATTGGAATTATAATGCAGGAATGTGATGGCTGTAGCAGCAGCCACCAGCAGATCCAGTACACCCTTTTTATACTCGCCCCAAGGCGTTTTGGATGCATCATCAAAATATCCGGTAAACATCTCTATGATCACAAGGGCCAGATAAATGCTGATCTCCACATCTACCTTGGCAAACAAAAATGCACAGACTGCAAACACCAGGATAAAGATAAGGCCGGCTCCTCTGGGTTTTCCTGCAGAAAGCTTACCATCGTGGGCAAACTCACGTCCCACATCCTTGGGCAAAAAACCACTGAGTTTCGCCAGGAGCAGGCAGGTGGCTCCAAAGGCTGTCAAAATGCCGATAAACGCCACTACAGAATATTCTAATTCCAAAATACTATTTATCATCTCTCAATCCCCCAGATTTTATCTAATGTCAATATCTTTAATATCTCTTAATCTTTCGCTTTCATACTTATATACTATGGGTATGCCCGTCTTTGTTTGACAAGAACAACTCTTCAAAATTTTACGTCCCATTTATACTCCGCTTCATTGTAACACCTTTGTCCCGCAAAAACAATATTTCCTCTTGACATATGTGAAAAAAGGCCGTATACTCACAGTCACAAATACAATATACCTGCTAGGGGAGCACAGCGCTGAGATTGGACCTTGGGTCCTGACCCTCACTACTTGAACCGGATAATACCGGCGTAAGGAAGCATGCAATCATAGATGTGACATTCTGTCCCATTTATCATTGCCGTTATGTGTCCCTCCTGCCAATGACAAAGGAGGTTTTTTTATGCAAAAATTCATGCAAACACTTATTCAACAAGAGGACGGCTATTACTCCATGAGTACTACAGGCTACTATGTACTGATCGGACTTCTGCTCTTTCTCTACCTTTTGTCCGCCGTGATCGTGGACCGAAGGCAAAAAAACACACGCCTCAGCGCCAGAAGACTGGCTTTCTGCGGCGTGGCTATTGCTCTGGGCTTTCTTCTTTCCTACATCAAATTTGATATGCCCTACGGCGGTTCCGTCACCTTATTTTCCATGTTCTGCATCTGTATCATCGGCTATTTTTACGGTATAAAAGCCGGCATCCTATCCGCCCTGGCATACAGCATCCTGCAGTTTTTCCAGAGCGGCGGTGCGTACATGCTTTCCCCCTTGCAGATCGGCTGTGACTATTTCTTTGCCTTCACTGCCTTGGGGTTGACCGGCTTTTTCTACAAAAAAGTCCCCGCTCCCGGAGAAGTGAAATCTCCCCAGAAAAGCTTTATTCTGGCCTATCTGCTGGCCATCCTGGCAAGAGGTCTGTTCCACACCATCGGCGGTTATCTGTACTGGATGGAATACATGCCGGACAATTTCCCGAAAAGTCTGGCCTTTGCCTACCCAGTGATCTACAACTATGCCTACATTCTGGTGGAAGGCGCGATCACCATCATCATCCTGAAGATCCCTGCGGTAGAGAAAATGTTTAAAAAGCTGCAGGCGATGGCCAAAGAAAATTAATCTAACCTGATCTCACATCCCAGATAAAAGGAATAGAGGATCTTTTCCTTTACCGGCTTGCCGGTCAGGTGCTCCAAAGCCTCCTGATAGTAATCCAGCTGTACCCGGTAACGATCCGCCAGCTCCTTGGGACTGTTGATCACATCTGTCTTGTAGTCTGCCACTACCAGACTGCCCTCCTCTTCAAAAAACACATCCACAATACCTTGTATGAGCACGGTCTCATCCGCCGGGAATTCTCGTTCCCCGGTGCTGAGCCGTGCTGCACTGATTCCATAGACAAAAGGCTGTTCCCGACGCAGCATACCCTGACTGCCGGCCGCTGCCATCCGTCTGGCCAGCCCGCTGTCCAAAAATCTGCAGATTTTTTCTAAAGATATTGCCTGCCGGTATTCTTGACTCAGGCGGCCGCTGTCCTCCAGCCGTTCCAGCTCACACCCAACCCACTGCACGATCTCCTTGGGATTTTCAGGGCACCGGACAAAATCCAGAAGTTCCATGACCTTGTGGAAGGCACTTCCTCTGGTGGTGCCGGATAGGGTTTCCTCCTGCCGCACAAATCCGGGAATATAAGGCACTGTTTCCTGCACAGGAAAGGCCTGATGCGCCCCCTCCTGCTCCTCCAGAGCTGCCATTTTCAGCTCAGAAACAGTGGTCTTGGTATATAGCCCGGCCAGATCCCCGTGGGGATACACATAAGAAAACCTGTCACGCAGCAGCTCTGACATTGGAATATCCACATAGGCACTACTCTGTTCCAGCAGTTGTCTTCTAACGGCCTCATCGATATGTTCGGCCAGCTTATGGGCTGCCAGTTCCTCTACTGTAAGCACTTCTGTAGGGGTAAGCACTGCCAGGAGCAGATCCAGATAAGAGGATGCCCCGTACAGATCTGTATAAGACAATGCATGCTCCTGCACCGGCAGGCAGGGTACATCTGTCTGCTCCTTTACACCGGTAAGGATCAGCTTTTCCCTGGCACGGGTCATTGCCACGTACAGAACCCGGATCTCCTCCGCCAGATTTTCTGCCCGCATTTTTACTCCCAGAGCGTCCTTTCGCAAGGTGGAATTTTTCAAGCGCCGGTCCGGATCCACATAGTCTGTTCCCAGTCCAAAATCCGTGTCCACGATCAGGGCCTTTGCAGTATCCTGCATATTGAAACGCTTGGCCAGGCCTGCCACAAAGGTCACCGGAAACTCCAGACCTTTGCTTTTGTGAATGCTCATGATCCGCACCACATCTGCATTCTCATCCAGAGTATTGGCCTCTCCATAGTCCACGTTATATTTCTGCAGCTGTTCCACATAGCGGATAAAGTGGTACAGTCCGCAATAACTGATCTTTTCAAAGGCATGGGCCTTTTCCAGCAGCATCTGCACATTGGCCAGCCGCTTCTCCCCCCCGGGGACAGCTGCTACATAATGCAGGTAGCCGTATTCATCAAATATGGTCTGCAGGAGCTTTCGGATGGGCATGTACACCGTGTAACTACGGTATTTTTCCATCTGTTTCAAAAAGGCCGCGCACTTTTCCTTCAGCGCCGCACAGATTCCATCATCTGCCTGGTACATCTCCTTAGCCGCCATAGCCTCTACATTCTCATACAAATACCCTTTTGCTCCTCTACTGCGCAGGATGGCGATCTCCTCATCCGTAAAGCCTCCAAACACAGAGCGCAGCACGCCAAACAAAGGCACATCCTGCAAAGGATTATCCAGCACCTTCAAAAACTGCAAAATCTGCTGGATCTCGGTAGCGGAAAAATACCCTGTTTTGGAGGTCACATAAGCAGGAATCCCCTCCCGTTCAAAAACAGTCTGAAACTCCTCATCCCAGCCGCTGCCTGTCCGAAGCAAGATCACCATATCCTTATACTGCACAGGCCGTAGCTGACCGGTGGCCTTGTCTGTTACCAAAAATTCTCTGCGAAGCTGGCGGATTTTTTTCACAATCCCCAAAGCCTCCGCCTCTTTCGCTGATATGCCGGATTGGGGATCCGGCTTCCCGATCAAAATAAGCTCACTTTCACAGCCCGGATTTTCAGGGTACACAGCCCCCTCATACAAGGCCGCCTTGTCATCGTACTCAATTCCCCCCAGCTGTTTTCCCATAAGTTTTGCAAAGACCTGATTGACCGTGCCGATGACCTCTCTGCGGCTGCGGAAATTTTGACACAGATCAATGCGGCGGCAAGTACTTTCCCGGTCCTTAGTCTCATAGGTGTGGTATTTTTCTAAAAAGAGCTCCGGTCTTGCCAGACGGAATTTGTATATGCTCTGCTTTACATCCCCTACCATAAAGCGGTTAAATTTCCCATCTTCCTCTCCGGACACAGCCCACAAAAGGTACTCCTGCACCAGATTGCTGTCCTGGTACTCATCGATCAGAACCTCTGCAAAATATTCCCTGTATTCCAGGGCGGTTTTGGTGGGTCTGACCCCTTCCGGGGTGGTTTCCAGCAAAATCTGCAGCGCCAGATGCTCCATATCGGAAAAGTCCAAAAGCTTCTTCTCCCGCTTGATCCGATGCATCCGCTCTATAAACTCCAGGCACAGTTCCACCAGCATATCTGTGGCCCGTCTGCACCCCTGCATCTGTTCCAACGCCAGGCAAAGGGGTGTGGCAAAATAAGTCTCCTGTATTTTCTTCAAATGTTCCTTCACCCGGCCACGGATGTCTTTTGCCAGCTCCCGCTTGGCCGGATCTACACTGTCATCCTTTTTGGAGGAAAGACGCCCAAACTGCAGGCCTCCAAGAGCCGTTTCCAGCGCCTCTAAGGTATCAAACCCCTGCAGTTTCTCCAGCTGCTCCTGCTCCTGCTGGGCCATCTCACCATACATATAGGGCCCGTCAGGCAACTCACTGAGGCGCACCACCTGTCCCATCAACCCGGCGCAGTCCGCCAACAAAAGATGCATATGTTGTTTTAAATAATCTGCCCAGGGTTGCCGCTCCAATTCCTCCGGGCTTTCTATCCGGTAATCCTGCCTTCGCTCCTGTAGCCACTGCTCCGGCCAGGGCTGACTCATGGCGAATTCATACAGCTGCAGAATATGCCCTTCCAAAACGGACTCCTTACCACCGGGGCAGTACACCTCCACACAATGATAAAAATCCTCCTCGCCTGCGGCAAAGCGTTCTTCCAGCATCTGCCCCATAACCTCCTGGCGCAGAAGCTCGATTTCTCCCTGGTCCGCCACACGAAAGGTAGGATCCAAGCCGATATCATTAAAATTGTTGCGCAGCACAAACAGACAAAAGCTGTCAATGGTAGTGATCTGTGCATTATGAAGCAGGGCCGCCTGCCGTTGCAGATGTCCGTTCTCCGGTTGCTGCTCCAACCGCTCCCCAATGGCCCGGCTGATACGCTCTTTCATCTCCGCCGCAGCCGCATTGGTGAAGGTCACTACCAAAAGCCTGTCGATATCCACAGGATCTTTTTCCCTGCACACCATCTGTACGATCCGTTCTACCAGCACGGCCGTCTTACCGCTTCCCGCCGCTGCAGACACCAGAATATTACAGCCGTGGAGGTCAATGACCTGCTGCTGGCTGGGTGTAAACTTAACAGCCATCCTGCTCCACCTCCTTTCGGATCGCCTCCAGCGCCTCCTCCTTGCTCATGTTGCTGATCCTATTCTTCTCATATCCCCGGACTCCGGGATCAAAGCCACAGACGGCCCGATAATCGCAGAAGGTGCAGGCCTGTCTGTCCCCGCTCTCATAGGGCCGCAGGCTGATGTTGCCATCCAAAATCTCCCTGCCGATGGCCCGCACTTTTTGGTTGACATAATCTGATATATCCTGCAATTCTTCCCTGCTGAGTGCAGAGGATCTTGTAGAAAGGGATCCATCCTTTTTGCGTTCCACCGGAATCACATCGGACTTGCCCTCCAGCTCCCTGTCCAGCCGCTCCACCACCGCTGCATCGGCGTTGACAATCCCTATGGTACGCAGCTTTGCCACCAGCAGTTCATTCAGTTCCTGATCTGCCAACTGCCCTGCTGCCTCCACAGCTGGGTCTGCCACATGGTAATAAAGCATGGCTCCGGGCACCACCTCTTTGTCAGGATGCTTTCTTTTTTCCAGCTCCATAGCCGCATTCAAATAAACCACCAGCTGCAGCTGCAGTCCGTGATAAAGGGCCACCAGATCAAACTGGTGGTTGCCCGATTTATAATCCACTACTTTTACATATACTTTTTCATCGTCTTCACAGGTGTCGATCCTGTCCACCCGCCCCTGCAGGCGCATTTTTTCCTGATCAGAAAGGGCAATATTGATACTGTCTAAATCTGCCACACTGGAGAAAGACAATTCATAACTTCCCGGTACAAACATGCCCCTTCGCAGCTGATACTGCAAAGTCTGCACCGTCCGGGTCAGGATCCGCTTCATCCGCCGCACGGCATAGGCATTTCTGGCACTGCTGTAAAGCACCGTATCCCCGTACTGGGCCGCCACCCCGTCCATGGCCTGAGACACCGCCCGGGCTCCAAATTCCTCCGGAAAGTTAAACCAGGTATAACCGCTCTCCTCCAACCTGCCCGCAAATGTCTCCAACACGCTGTGGAACACATTGCCCATGTCTACCGCCTCAAAGCCGAACTCCCGGCGCTCCTGCAGCTGCAGACCATACTTCAAAAAGTGCTCATAGGCACAGGCTGCATAGGTCTCCAACCGGCTCACACTACTTTGTAGGATCTGACCGTAAAGGGCTCTGGCCACTTCCCTGGCCAAAGGCTGCTTCTCATATCTTTGGAATGCGGCTGCAGTAAGCAGCTGGGTCCATTTATTCGCTTCACTCTGCTCATAAGCGTGATACAGGGTAAAGAGTTCTGAGGGTTGTGTGGCATAACCTGCCGCAAAGCTGCGAAGTCCTGCTGCCAAATACTTCATACCGGAACGAGGGGTAAGGATCTGCCGGGTCATGGGCTCCGTCTCGGGGCAAAGCACCTCCAGCCCCGGATACATCTTGCGAACCATATCGATCAAATAGGCCGGCCGCAGGCTCTTGCCCTCTCCGTTTACCTTTGCATAGGACAGATAAAGCCTCTGGGTAGGCTTGGTCATATTCAGATACAAATACAATCTCTGGATATACATCTGTTGCCTGGGAGAAGGAGCCAACTCCAACTGTGAGCCGCTTAAAAACTCTCTGTCAATATCTGAGATGATCCCGCCTTTTCCACTGCTTCTGGGAATATTTCCATCATCCACCCCCACAAAAAACAGCACCTTTACTTCCTTCAGCCTGGTGCGCTCCATATCGCCTACCAGCACCCGGTCCACATTCTGGGGAATGGTACCCACCTGGATCTCCCCAAAACCGGCCTCCAAAATATCCGCAAACTCGTCCAGCCCCATGGTCTCCTCTCCCAGCAGTCCCATGATCTGTTCCAAAAGTTCCATGACCAGACGATAGATCTGTCCGTACTCTTTGGCAGCCGAAAGATTCCCCTCCCTGGTAAATTTCCTCTCAAAATCAGCCAACTTTTCCCCACCGCCGCAGGCTGTTAAAAATTCGTAAAGTCCACGCACATAGGCCCCGGCTGTCTCTGTCTTCTTTAGAGCTAAGAGAGGAGCCAGCTGGGCAAGCAGCCTTTGCCGCAAGCCATTGAGCAGCTCCAACCTGTCCACATCCTCTTCCATCCCTTGGATTTTGTGGGCAAAGGGCCGCTCCCACCTGCGCCTTCCCCGAATACCGCTTTGCAGCACATAATTTTCCAGCACATCCACTTCCCGCAGTGTAAAATCTGCCATGCCGCTGCGCAGATATCGGAAAACCGATGCATAAGAAAAATCCTTCTCCAATATTTCCAGGGCACTTTTTATAAATTCAATAAAGGGATTTAACACAATCCCCCTGGTCCTATCCACATAACAGGGGATGCCCAGCACATCAAACGCTGTCTCCACATGTTCCGCATAGCTTTCAAGATCACCACAGATCACTGCAATATCCCGGTAAAGATAGCCCTTCTCCCGGATCAACCGCTCCAACAAAATCCCCATCTGCCGCACTTCTTCTCCGATATCAGAAGCCTCGTAGATGGTAATATTGTTTTGTTCTGCACTGTAAACTTGCATTGGATATCGAAACAAGTGACGTTCCAGGTAATATAATGAAGGATTCCCTGCAAAACGATCCTCCTTTCCACCCGTCAGATACACATCCCGACCTCTTGGCACCCCGGCCTCCTCTGCCAGTTTGCACAGGTCATTCGCCGTCTTTCTCCCAAGATAAAATAATTCCTGCTCCCCCCTGCTCTGCCAGGGTTTCTGTTCCCCGGTATGTACATCCACGGTCACCGTCACAATGACCTCCGATGCCAGCACCATCAACTCCCGGATCACCCGATTCTGAATGGGTGTAAACCCGGTAAATCCGTCAAAGACCACCACACTTTCCGGTATGATGCCGGATTGATGCAGTGCCCTTTGCAACAGATCCAGAGTTTCCTCTGTTGTGATAAACTGATCCTTGATATAATCTTTAAAACCCTGATACAATACCTCCAAGTCCTTCAGCTTGGCCTTCAGGGCACCCTTTTTCTCCGCATAGGCAATCAGCTTCTCCACATCCCCGGGAGCAATACCATACTGCATAAACTCTGAAATAGCACTTTTTACCTCATGAATGTAACCCTGCTTATCCAGATTGCCGCCCAGTACTGGCAGCCTGTCCTTCAGATCCGCAGCCACTTTGCGCAGCACCAGGCTCTTACCTGTATCATCCAACACGGGCATATCATTACCGCCCACTTCCTCAAAAATCCGGTGGGAAAGCCTGCCAAAGCTGAGCACGTCAATGTTCATGATGCCGCCCCGCTCATGCATGGTTACCAGTTCTTTCTGGGTCTGCATGGTAAACTGATCCGGTACGATCACCAAAAAGTTGCGGTCAGGCTCCTCCATAGACCGCTTTATCAACTCTTTATAAAGTTTTGTACTCTTTCCTGCTCCCGAAGGACCAAAATAAAATCTCAGACTCATCCTCTTTTTACCGTAAACCTCCACAGAAAGTCTGCGGCTTCCTCCGCATAATCAATACCAATCCGCTTACCTGCCTCTATCTGGTCCGGCCGGATCTCTACCCCTTCCGTAAAGTAAAAATCTCGGCTGTTCACCATATCTATATCATTGTCCGCCCGGCTAATGTGCATGGCAATACACAACCGCCCGGGGCCGTCCGCCAAATGTTTTTCCACACCTTTCTTTGCCGTCTGCTCCCGGAAATTTCTGCGTCCTGCCTGATGCTCCATCCGCAGCCGCAGCATGATCTCCCGGGACCCCTCATCCGCCGGCTCTGCCATACGCAGCAGCACCGCCTGGGGAACACCATCCACAGCCGCCACCACATTCATGCAGGAATACATGCCGTAGATCAAATACACATAGGAAGTCCCCCCGATGTGAAACATAGGCTCTGTGCGCTCTGTGCGCCGGCCTCCATAGGTATGGGCTCCCTTATCCTCTACTCCCATATAGGCTTCCGTCTCCGTAATGATGGCCCGCACCCTTCCGTAGGGCGTCTCATGCACCATGATCTTTCCCAAAAGCGCCTTTGCCAGCGTCAACCCATCCACTGTAAAAAACGCCCTGCCAAGTCTTGCTTCTCGCTTCACCTTGTACTCCTTGTTTTTCCTGTTCTGCCAGCGCTGCACACGCCCACACCTGTTTAAATTATAACAATTTTTGTTTCTCATGACAAGAATGTACCTTTTCAGAACAGGAATTTTACTTTGCAAGGCTGACCCATTTTCCATATAAAACCTATGGACTCTTGAACATGCGCCGCTAGCCGCATCACCCAACAAAGGGCGCTGATTTTTTGTGTATCAGCGCCCTTTGTTGCCTTTCAGTATTTGATTATCTTGACTTCGCACCGTTTTTGTGCCTTGAAAACATTGATTTCACTGACTTTCTTGACGTCTTCTTATTTGCTACTACCTAATATTATTTCAGCAATCAGTCGCTTACTTGGCAGCCTTGACAGCCTTTATGGACTCGATTAGTTCGGGAACGACCTTGAACAGATCGCCAACGATACCGTAGTCTGCCCCCTCAAAAATGGGTGCGGTCTCGTTCTTGTTCACAGCGATGATGCACTCGCTGTCCTGCATACCAGCCTTGTGCTGGATCGCACCGGAGATGCCCAAAGCGATGTACACCTTGGGATGCACCGTCTTACCGGTCTGGCCCACTTGATGGTCAGCAGTGATCCAGCCAGCGTCCACGCAGGCACGGGAAGAACCCACGACACCGCCTAGAACCTCTGCTAGCTCCTCAGCCAGAGCAATGCCCTTCTCCACGTCCTTACTAATACCACGGCCAACAGACACGATGAAGTCAGCACCGATCAGGTCTACCATCTTCTTGGCAACCTTCACCACCTCCACCACCTCGGTCTTGATGTCAGCAGCGGACAGTTCAAATGCGGGATGCAGAATCTCAACAGCCTCAGCCTTGGTTACGTCGTACTCGCGCTTCTTCATCACGCCGGGCCGAACAGTAGCCATGGCAGGACGGAAACGGGGACAAATGATGGAAGCCATCAGGTGACCGCCAAAGGCAGGACGGGTCATCTTCAGATCACGCTCCACACTGTGGGGCTCACGGTTGATCAGCACGGTGCCCAGCTTCTCGATACGCTCTTCGGGCAACGTGGAGACTTCCTTCAGGAAGTCTTTGTAGTTGGGCATGTCGATGTCCAGGTGAGTGCAGTCTGCGCACAGACCCGTGTGCAGACGAGCTGCACAACGGGGAGCCAGGTCGCGGCCGATGTTGGAGGCACCAAACACCAGCACCTCCGGTTTCAGCTCTTCCACGGCTTCCACGATCACCTTGGTATAGGCATCAGTAGTAAACTCCTTCAGCAGGGGGCTGTTATAAACGTACACCTTATCGGCGCCGTAGCCGCCCAGTTCCTTAGCGATACCGTCCACATTGTCACCCAACAGGATACCGCACAGTTCCACCCCCAGCTCATCGGCCAGCTTGCGGCCCTCGGAGATCAGTTCGAAAGTTGTGGGCATCATCACGCCCTGACGCTGCTCGCAAAATACCCATACGTTTTTGAAAGCAGCGGTATCAGCACTATTAAAAGCCATTTTTCTTTCTCCTTCCTCTTAGATGATGTGCTTACCGGCCAGAATGCCAGCCAGCTTGTCGGTGGTCTCCTTGCCATCGCCGTCCAGCATTACGCCCACGCCCTTCTGGGGAGGCGTAAAGGAGGTCAGAATGTTGGTTGGAGATCCTTCAAGACCAATCATGTTCTTGTCGATGAGAGCGTGATCCTTCAAAGTCTCATAGGTCATCACGGTCATGGGCTTCTGATAAGCATCCAAAATGCCACGGATATTCATATAGCGAGGCGTATTCAATTCCTTGACGCAGGTGATAACGCAGGGGGCGCTCACCTTAATGGTCATATAACCGTCTTCCAACATACGCTTGATAGTCAGGGTGTTGCCGTCCTTCTTGATCTCGCCGGCATAGGAAACCTGAGGCAGATGCAGCTTTTCAGCAATCTGGGGACCCACCTGTGCGGTGTCACCGTCGATGGCCTGACGACCGGCCAGGATGATATCATCGGCTTCCACGCCGTAGGTATCGATAGCGGCTGCCAGTATCTGAGAGGTGGCATAGGTATCGGAACCACCGAACTCACGGGCGGTGACCAGCACACCCTCGTCTACGCCCATAGCCATCAGTTCACGCAACATACCCTCTGCAGGAGGGGGACCCATGGTGAACGCAACGACCTTGCAGCCAAGCTCGTCTTTCATAGCCAGAGCGGCCTCAACAGCATTCATATCATCGGGGTTGATGATGGTCTGCATGCTGGCGCGATTCAAAGTACCGTCGGGGTTCACTGCCACCTTACCGGAGGTATCGGGAACCTGCTTCACTGTTACCATAATTTTCATTTTGCCTTTACCTCCTTACAAACCCATATTAGCAGAGATGACGATGCGCTGGACCTCGGAAGTGCCCTCATAGATCTCGGTGATCTTAGCATCGCGCATCATGCGCTCCATGGGATAATCCTTTGTGTAACCATAGCCGCCAAACATCTGCAGTGCCTTCGTGGTGGTCTGCATGGCGTGCTCAGAGCAGAACAGCTTTGCCATAGCAGCAGCCTTCGTGTAGCGCTGTCCCTGCTGCTTCATCATGGCAGCCTGATAGGTCAACAGACGGCCGGCCTCGCAGCCCATCTCCATATCGGCCAGCACAAACTGCGTGTTCTGAAATTTGGAAATCGGCTTACCGAACTGGGCACGGCCCTTCGTATAGTTGATTGCCTCAGCCAATGCGCCCTCAGCAATACCCAGCGCCTGTGCGGCTATGCCGATACGGCCGCCGTCTAGCGTCTGCATAGCGATAGAAAAACCTTTGCCCTCTCTGCCCAACAGATTTTCCTTGGGAACGATGCAGTCCTGAAACACGATCTCAGCCGTAGGAGAGCCGTGCAGGCCCATCTTATCCTCGTGCTTACCAACGGAGAAGCCAGGGAAGCTACTCTCGACGATAAATGCAGAGATACCCTTGGTGCCCTTGGTCTTATCGGTCATGGCAAACACCACAAAGACATCAGCCACATAGCCGTTGGTAATGAAGACCTTGGAGCCGTTCATGACATAGTGATCGCCTTCCAAGCGTGCCTCGGTTTGACCCTTGGACGCATCGCTGCCGGCATTGGGCTCGGTCAGGGCAAAAGCGCCCACCTTATGTCCAGTGGTCAGCATGGGCAGGTACTTTGCCTTCTGCTCCTCGGTACCATGGGTCAGGATGGGATCGCAGCACAGACCGTTGTGGGTAGCCACGATGTCACCGGTAGAAGCGCACTGCTTGCTCAGTTCTTCAATAGCGATGGCACTGGCCAACGGATCGGCACCGGCACCGCCATATTCACGAGGCACGCACATGCCCATGACACCCAGATTGAATAGCTTCTCAATATTCTCGCGAGGATACTGACAGGTACGGTCTGTCTCTGCGGCGATGGGCTTGACCTCATTCTCGGTAAACTCCGCCATCATCTTACGCACCAGAAGATGCTCTCGACTCAAATTAAAATCCATAGTATTCTCCTTTTCTTTTTTACTTTTAGTCTTGAATGCCGGCAATGTTCTTAGCCAGCTTCTTCTTGCCTTGAATATCGCCCTGACGCGCGATCATGATACGCTGGGCCTGAGGAGAACCTGCACCATGCATGGATTCGGTGCGGTAGCCGACAGCCGCTGCACCCAGGCACATATTCTCCAAGAAGCGCAGAATACGCTGACGATCCTCGGTGGATACGTCTTCCTTGGTGGCAAAGTACTTCTTACAAATCTCACCAATGGTCTCGCCTTCGCGGCCCACAGGCAGGTCGGATTCGAAATCCTTCTGGCTGGGCATGGTGACCATCAAGCCGCCAGCGACATCCTCTGCAAGACGCACAATCTCATAGGGGAAACGGGTCACGTTCTGCTTGCACACGTTGGCCAGCAGCAGATCGATCTGATAGTTGCCTGCCTTGGTGGGGCAGCCTTCGCAGGAGCAGGCGATGCCACAAGAGTACAGCGTCTCGTTTAGATGAGTCATCTCGATGAGCTTATCCTTTACTGCGCTGGCCTTCTCTACGCCGTTATACTCTGCTGCCAATGCCGTTGCGCCGATGACTACGTCCCCCACGCCCACCTTACAGCCGCCATAGCTCTGGCGATGGTAGCCGGCAAAGCGCTCCACCATCATGCCGGCGAACTCATACTCGCCGTCCAGGAAGATGTACTCATTAGGGATAAACACGTGGTCCAGCACCACCAGAGCCTCCTGGCCGCCAAACTTGGTGTTGCCCACGTCGATACCACAGCCTTCTTCCATCTTACGGGTATCGCAGCTTTGGCGTCCGTAGATCATGTAAAGGCCCTCTGCATCGCTGGGGCAAGCAAAGGAAACAGCCCAGTCTTTATCGTTTTCGCCCATGGAAATGGTGGGCATAAACAGGTGCCAATGGCTGTTGATAGAGCCAGTCTGGTGGCATTTGGCGCCGCACACCACAATACCGTTATCACGGCGCTCCACCACATGGACAAACATATCCGGATCTGCCTGCTGGTGAGGTGCCTTGGAGCGATCACCCTTGGGGTCGGTCATAGCGCCGTCTACCGTCAGATCCTGATCCTGCACCATGGTCAAAAACTTCTTGAAGTTCTCATGATACGTGGTGCCGTACTTCTCATCGATCTCATAGGTGGTGGAAAACACGGCATTGAACGCATCCATACCCACGCAGCGCTGGAAGCAGCTGGCCGTCTTCTGGCCCAAAAGACGCTGCATCTTCACCTTCTTTACCAAGTCGTCTGCGGACTGGTGCAGGTGGGTGAAACGGTTAATCTTCTTGCCCGTCAGGCTGGAGGTCACGGTCATAAGATCTGCATACCGGGGATCCTGTGCCAGTGCATAGGTCATGGCTACGCAGTTTATACTGGGACGGATCATGGGATGGTCCACCCAGTTGTCAATCTTCTCACCGAACATGTACACGCGGGTATTCAGCTTACGCAAAGAATCGATATATTCTTTTGCTGTCATCATGGTAAAATTTCCTCCTTTTCTACATCACATTTATTATATAAGCTATATACGGTACTATCTGTATTTACGCAGATCAGTTTTCCCACGTCAGGCCCATTAACTCATGGTGAAAAATACGGGCATCCATTTCCTTAAGATCATCGGCAATAATCGGGACAAACTCCATCTGATCCAGCACATCTTTTTGCAGATCGACACCAGGTGCTATCTCAACGAGCATCATTCCCTTTTCTGTAAGGCGGAATACGGCACGCTCCGTGATATAGAGCACGTTTTGGCCGGATTTATTGGCAAAGTTGCCGGAGAAAGTGATTTGCTGGACACTGTTTACCAACTTCTTTACTTTTCCCTCCTGCACGATCTTAAGTTTTCCGTTCTCCACGACGGTTTTTAATCCACCGGCCGTCATCGTTCCGCAAAAAACCACACGCTGTGTCGCCTGCGTGATATTGATAAAGCCACCGGCACCGGCAATTCTAGGACCAAACTTAGACACATTCACATTGCCAAATTGATCAGCTTCCGCAAGTCCCAGATAGGCAAGATCAAGTCCGCCACCGTCATAGCTGTCAAACTGTGTGGATTGATCCAAAATACAGTCAGGATTCAGTGATGCACCGAATCCGATGCCCCCTACAGGAACCCCACCGACAGGACCGGATTCGATAGAAAGTGTGAGCCGCCGGCGAAGCCCTTCTTCATCCGCTACAACTCCCACGCCCTCCGGCACACCAATACCCAAATTAATTACGGCATCGGGGATCAGTTCAAGTGCCGCACGACGACTGACAATTTTCTTGGCATCTAACGTCTTATCCCGTGCCGCAATATTTGTCACTGCCCGACAGTTTCCGCAATAGGCAGGATTAAACTGCTCATCAAACGTCATCATATGGTTAGCCATGTCGCTTACCGGAACCACATAATCCACCAATGTACCCGGAATATGTACTTTACGAATGTCAATACTGCCGTAGGGCACCACTTGCTTTACTTGCACAAATACCTTGCCGCCGCAATTCTTTGTGGCTTGTGCCGCTTGCAACGACTCAAGATAGCAGGCCTCTTCTTCCATAGAAATATTGCCTGCCTCATCGGCATACGTTCCGCGCAAAAAAGCAAAATCAGGTGTACGCAAATGCTTATAATGCAGGTATTCCTTACCCCCAACCGTAACAACCTCAGCAAATTCCTCCGTCGTTGCCTCGTTCAGTTTGCCACCCTCGATTCTGGGGTCAACAAACGTCTCCAGTCCAATGCGGGTAATGGTAGGCCGTTTCGCCGCAATATCGCGGAACATATGGGAAATTACACCCTGCGGTAGATTGTACGCCTGAATCTTATTGTTGGAAATCATTTCCTGAATGAGGGGAACAGGATTGAAGTGACCACCTACGATCCAATCAAGTAACCCCTCGTGTGCAAGGTGGTTCAATCCGCGAGTGGCCTTGTCTCCTTGCCCGGAAGAATGCATCCAGCTGAGATGCTTTGGCTCACCTGTTGTCAGAAAACGCTTTTCCAGTTCCAACAGCAGTTCCTCGGCTAAGTCGTTTCCTCCCATACCTTGCGAACAACCAGTGGTATTTGATTGTATCATTGCCGCAGCTTCTGCAGATGTAATAATCTTAATTGCCATATTTTTTACCTGTTGACCGATCCATTATCTGTACATCTATGCTATTATCGTTAGCAATCGGTCACCTTTCCCATGAAATTTAAAAAGTTCTCACAGTATTTTTAAAAAAGTAACAGCCCACGCTTTTTGAACAATGAGCCAAAATGCATGAGCTGTTTCAAAAAGTCACATGATATACTCTTGGCCCTCTCCGACGATTACCAATTCATCACGCTGATTAAAGCACTCCGTTTTGACTCGGACACGGCGCTTTTCGTCCAGCTTTTCCACCACGGTTGCCACTGCAGTAATCGTGTCGCCCACATACACAGGCTTGAGGAACTTCAGAGTTTGTCCTGAATAAACATTACCGAACGTCGCCTTCGTCATTACGGTAGAAATCAATCCTGCTACCATCAACCCCGGTAAAATCACATCTCCAAAGCGAGTTGTCTTTCCATACTCAGCGTCGATATGTACAGGGTTCATATCACCAGTCAATCCGACCCAAAGAGTCAAATCCGTTTGTGTCATAGTTTTCGAGAAATACTCTACGTCACCAACGTTGATGTCCTCCCAATGCTTAATTGAACTCTCATAATCCATCATAGTTTTTTCCTCCTTTACACCACTCCCTGATAGATTTTCCAAGCATCAGTTTTTAACAAGTAAAACACCTTTCTTGCATAAAAAACTAAACGCATAATAACATATTTGCACAATATTGTCAAGATGTTGTCAAGAAGTTTGCAAAACATAGGGCTGCCAGGAAATAGATAGCCACTTTCCAGGATGTATCTCTCTCAGGCAGTCTTCCATATGAAGTTGTTTGCACTTAGTTCCATGTTTGGTTTCCATTTGATTCACCCATTAGTGACGTGCGTCGCAAGGCGCACAAAAAAAGGCGCCCCTATAAGGGGCACCCTCCTGTTCCATTCCGAATCACACGCTTAATAATAGTAATAATAACTTTCATCAAACAATTGCATCATTTCCATGCCATACATGCCGTTTATAATACAGTAGATCACGTAGACAAGGCTAAATAAAAGCCCAACCGCACTGCAGATCACACCTGCCAACGCCATGCCCGAAAGCTTAGAAGAACCCTTTCTGGATACCAGGCTCAACACAAGACCCACAATACCTAAAATGGACCCTACACCACAACAGCATGCAAACACAATACTGATAATTCCGCACACCATGCCGCCCACAGCCAATCCGTTGCCGGAAGATTGTTGGGAAGACTGGGAAGGAGCCTGCTGATATACAGGTGCTCCGCCATACTGGCCGGGATTCCCGTATGCTGGTTGCTGATAAGTGTACTGAGGTGCAGGCTGCTGCATCACCGGCTGTTGATAGGTGTACTGAGGTGCAGGCTGCTGCATCCCTGGCTGCTGATAGGTGTACTGGGGCGCTGTCTGCTGCCCACTCTGTTGCTGTATATTCATATCGGACTGCTCGGTACTTTGCGTATTGGTCTGAAAATTGTTCACATCCATGATACGTTCCTCCTCCAGATTGTTACTTCATTATAGTCATATTCTCGTTCTTCTGTCAATGAAATTCTAAGCATAGCTTAATGGATACACAATTCCACCGGGCAGTGATCGGAGCCCAACACCTCTGTGTGGATCTTTGCATCTGTAAGCCTTTCTTTTAATGCCTCCGAGGTAATAAAATAGTCAATGCGCCATCCTGCATTTTTGGCTCGGGCCTGGAACCGGTAGGACCACCAGGAATATATCCCTTCCTGATCCGGATAAAAATATCGGAAAGTATCCACAAACCCACTTTCCAGCAAGTTGCTCATCTTCTCCCGTTCCTCATCCGTAAAGCCTGCATTTTTGCGGTTTGCCTTAGGATTTTTCAGATCGATCTCCTTGTGTGCCACATTCAAGTCCCCACAAAAGATCACCGGCTTTTTCTCCTCCAGTTGCTTTAAGTAAGCCAAAAAGGCATCCTCCCACTGCATGCGGTAATCCAACCGCTTTAGCTCGTCCTGGGAGTTTGGCGTATAGACTGTGACCACATAGTATTCTTCAAACTCCGCTGTAATCACTCTGCCCTCATGATCGTGCTCTTCCACACCGATGCCGTAGCTTACCTGCAAGGGTTCTTTTTTGGTAAACAACGCGGTGCCGGAATAGCCCTTTTTCTCCGCATAATTCCAATATTGATGATACCCTTCCAGGTCCAGTTCTATCTGCCCCGCCTGCAGCTTGGTCTCCTGCAGACAAAAAACATCCGCATCCGCGGCCTTAAAAAAATCCAGAAAGCCTTTCTCTACGCAGGCTCTGATTCCATTCACATTCCAGGATATTAATTTCATTCTGTTTGTACTCCTTTATTGTTTCGGTTTTCCCGATTTCATTATACAGGATTGCGCTGCAAAAAGCTACCGTATCTTACAAGTTCCTGTTTCCTTCTCCCCCTTCCTGTGCTATACTTTTACTATCAAAACATGGAAGGAACCTGCTATGTTATTCAATTCCGTTCTATTTATCATGGTCTTTCTGCCCCTGACCCTGCTGGGTTGGTTTGGTCTGCAGAGGCTGGAAAATCCCCGATATGCCAAGCTCTTTTTATTTGGCATGTCCCTTTGGTTTTATGGATACTATAATCCCTGGTATTTGCTGGTTTTGCTGGGTAGCCTGGGGATCAATTACATCTGCAGTCTTCTACTGCAAAAATATGACGGCGGGCGCATTGCCGGCTGTATTCTTGCCGCAGGCCTAATACTGAATGTGGGACTGTTGTTCTATTTTAAATATTTTAATTTCTTTTTGGATAACTGCAACTTCTTTTTTCACACCGACTGGCATTTGGAAAAAATTGCACTGCCTCTGGGCATCAGCTTTTTTACATTTCAGCAGATCTCCTTTCTGGTGGACAGGTACCAAAAACAGGCTCCCCATTATTCTTTCATGGATTACGCCTGCTTTATCACATTTTTCCCCCAGCTTATTGCAGGTCCCATTGTGCTGCACAATGAATTTATTCCCACATTACAGGCACGCCAAAACCGCAGGCCGGATGCCGCAAATATGTTAAACGGTTTCTCCCTGTTTATTCTTGGTCTTGGCAAAAAAGTGCTGCTTGCAGATGTACTGGCCATTATTGTCAACGCGGAGTACGGTAATATCGCCTATCTGGACGCCCCTTCTGCCTGGCTGACCATCATCTTTTATATGCTGGAGCTATACTTTGATTTCAGTGGCTACTGCGACATGGCCAGGGGAATCGGCAGAATGTTCGGCTTTCCCTTGCCGGAAAACTTTGACTCCCCTCTGCGGGCAGTGTCGGTGGCAGATTTTTGGCGCAGGTGGCACATGACTCTTTCCAGGTTTTTATCCAATTATATCTACATCCCCCTGGGGGGCAACCGAAAGGGTACCGCCATCAAATGTCGCAATATCCTGATTGTGTTTGCAGTCAGCGGGCTGTGGCATGGAGCCAACTGGACCTTTGTGGTATGGGGACTGCTACACGGCCTTGCCAGAGTATTTGAAACCCTGTTTCCCAAGTTTCGTTTCCGCCGGGACTTTTTTAACCGGCTGGCCACTTTTTTATTTGTGACCCTGACCTTTGGGATCTTTCGCAGTGATTCCCTGCAACAGGCATGGCTGCTCTTTACCAAGCTGTTCGCCGGCGGAAATAACGGATTTATCGTAGGATTATGCAACACCTTACAGATCACGGAACTTTATGCGGTCCGTAAGGCCCTGGAGCTGGCCTTTCCCACCCTTTTGAATCCTTTTTATGTGCTGTGTACCTTTGGGCTGCTTATCCTTTCTATTGCCCTGATAAGAGGCCCGAAAGCAGAACAATGGATCTCACGCAGAGGCCGGACAAGCTTGGGAATCTTTGTTTTGGCAACACTCTTTACCTGGTCCTTGATCTCTTTGTCCAAGGTCAGCACCTTTTTATATTTTAATTTCTAGGAGAAGCTTGCGATGACCGTTCAAAAAGCATGGAAAAAACTTTTGATCTTCATAATGGTCCAGGTTCTTTTACTGGTCCTGATCACCTATGTGTGCGATCCCTTTTATCAGTATCACCAGCCCTATCTGACGGATGCACAACCCTTTTATGATCGGGATCATCAGGTCCCGGGATCTGTTCGCACCTCAGAATATGACAGCATACTTCTGGGTTCTTCCGTAGCGGAAAATTTTGATACCTCTGTGATCGATGCACACTATAACTGCACCACTTTAAAAGTAGTACGGGCATCCGGCAGCACAGCCGATCTGCTTTACTATCTGGAGCAGGTCCATGATGCCCAAACTCTGACCCATGTCTTTTGGTGCATGGATATTTTTGCACTGAATGCAGACACCCAGGTTACCCTGTATTCCGCTGAAACGCCCAGACATCTGCACACAGCTACGATCCTGGATGATTTTACCTACCTGTTGAACAAAGATATTTTATTCCAAGAGATTCCACAGAACCTGGCATTTGCAGCCATGGGAAAGGGAACCGGCGGCAATGCCTACAACTGGGCTGAGAACAAGACTTTCAGTGCCCAACAGGCCATGCGTGCCTACGCCAAACCCACCCAAAATGTGGCGCCCTATATTCCTGAGGATTCCAGAGAATGTACCGATCAAAACCTGGCTGCCATTTTGTCTGAAATCAACAGCCATCCTCAAGTACAGTACACCATTTTCTTCCCGCCCTATTCCATGATCTGGTGGGACTGCGGCTATACCAGCGGCATTTCCGATGAATATTTTTATACCCTGGAAAAAGCACTGCCGGCTCTCGCCGCCTGCCCCAACGTGGACCTGCATTATTTTCAGGCTGAGCAAGATATCATCTGTGATCTGGACAATTACATGGATATGATCCACTATGCTCCTGAGGTAAATCAATTCATGCTGGATGGGATCTTTTCCGACTCCCATAAGGTCCTGCCGGAGACGGTTCCCAGTGTTTTGGCTGACATGGAATCCCTGTTCCAATACATCATTTCGGAAGGGATCTATTTATACTATTAAAGTCCTGTCACAGCACCTCCCGATATACGCGCAGTACATTTTCTCCAAAAATCTTATCAATCTGTGACTCTGTGAAGCCTCCTTTTTTGAGCCCCTCAAAGAGAAGGTTCATGCATCCTGCATGAGGAAAATCCTCATTGGTGGCTGAGATACCGTCAAAGTCGCTTCCCAGCCCCAAACATTCTATACCACCCACATCTACAATGTGTCGGCCATGTTGTACAATATGTTCCACCGTACAGGGCTCCGATCCGGTCTCTGTAGGTGGCGCCAAAAAGCTTGCCTCATAATTCAGCCCCATAACGCCTCCCCGCTCTGCCAACTTTCGTATCATATCATCTGTCATGTTTCGCACATGAGAACACAATGCTCTGGCATTAGAGTGGCTGGCCACAAAAGGTTTCTCTGTACATTCCAGCACCTGATAAAATCCCGCATCCGACAAGTGGGACACATCCACGATCACACCCAATTCCTCCATTTTATGTACGAACTCCCGGCCCTTCTTTGTCAATCCATTGGACAGATCGGGGGTAATATTATATTCCCATATCCTTTTATTCTGCTCTGTCATTGGAAGCCCGGCAATTTTCTGACGTATTTGCTCCCGGGCATGATCATTGATATTGGGAAAGCCAATCTCATTGGGATAATTCCAGGTAAGGGTCATCATGCGGACTCCCTGCTCATACAGCTGACACAGCTTAGAAATCTCCCCCTTACACACTCCCCCTTCTTCCACCGTAAGCAGGGCCGACAGCTTGCCTTCTGCCCGGTTGCGTTCTATATCCTCATATCTGTACACCGGTGCAATCCTGTCACTGTTTCTTTCCAGTTCTTCTCTATACAGCGCATAAAGCCGCTGTACCCTTTCCCAAGGATCCTCACATTTTGCCCTATCCACATACATAGCAAAATTCTGGAGCAGATATCCACTCTGCCTCATTTTCTTTAGGTCAATGTGCCCATCATTTTCCGCCAAACTACTGTATGTTTCGTTCTCCTTCTGCTCAAGAAGTCTGGATAACGTGTCGCAATGCATATCCACTATTCTCATAGCATTCCCTCACACATCAAATTTGTTTCTGTCACCTAACATTATAAGATAAAGCCCCAAAAAAGAACCTGTAATTATTAAAATATCCTTGCCTTTTGAAAAACAAACGTCTACAATAAAAAAAAGACCATACAGAGGTGCAAGATAAACATGAAAGAAACACTGTATACCATTCCTTTAAATGATGCTGTGGGTGCCAATGATGAATGTCCTTTCTGCTACATTGAAAGAGAGATCGAACAGCACCTGATGGACTTTGTGCTGGGCTCCGGCTCCAGCTATATGGAAAGCGACATCCGGGAGCAGACCGACAAAGCCGGTTTTTGCCGCATGCATTTTAAGAAAATGTACGACTACGGCAACACTCTGGGCAACGGCTGGATCTTGAAAACTCATTATATGAGAACCATAGAAGAACTGAAACAACAGATTAAGTCCTACACCCCCGGCAAAACCTCTCTGAAGGACAAACTCAAAAAGGCCACAGACAGTTCCAACCCTATCGGCAGGTGGACCGTGGAAAAAGAAGACTCCTGTTACATCTGCAATTATTTCAAGGAACACTATGACAGATACCTGGACACCTTCTTCATCATGTACAAGAGAGATGAGGCCTTCCGGGCCAAAATTCAAAATGGTAAGGGCTTTTGCCTTCCCCACTTTGGAGATCTGTGCCAGGCCAGCGAGACAAAACTAAATGATCATGACCGCAAGGCTTTCTACGACTGTATCTCCAAACTGATGCTGGATAACATGGACCGCCTGTACGAGGATGTAGCCTGGTTGATCGAAAAGTTTGACTATCGGAACAAGGATGCGGACTGGAAAAACTCCAAGGATGCAGTGCCCCGGGCTATGCAGAAGTTAAAGGGCGGATATCCTGCAGACCCTGTTTATAAAATGAATAAGTAACTTCTCAAAGTGAAAAGAGGCACAGGAAATGACTTCCTATGCCTCAAATTATTTTACCAAAACCCTTGACGTAGCATTAAAAGGAATTACTCTTCCTTTGCGCGGCCCAGCATTACATTGGTAACAATACCAAGGATCAATGCACACGCGATAGAGGTCAAAGTAACCTTTCCAAAGCTTACAGACAGACCACCGATACCGGCAATCAGGATCACAGATACCACGAACAGGTTCTTGCTCTGACTCAGATCCACCTTCTGAACCATCTTCAGACCACTCACTGCAATGAAGCCATACAATGTAAAGCATACACCGCCCATGACACAGTTAGGAATAGATGCCAGGAATGTCACGAAGGGGCCAAAGAAGGAAATCACGATACACATAATGGCTGCCGCTGTGATGGTGATAACAGAAGCATTGCGAGTGATGGCAACACAACCGACAGACTCACCGTAAGTAGTATTGGGACACCCACCGAAGAAGGCACCAGCCATAGAACCTACGCCATCACCCAACAGAGTGCGGTGCAGTCCGGGCTCTTCCAACAGATTGCTATCAATGATGGAAGACAAATTCTTATGGTCTGCGATATGCTCAGCAAATACTACAAAAGCTACAGGCACATAGGCAACAGCCAGCGTTGCAATATAAGCTCCGTCCACCGCCTTAAGGCCTTCGCCAAACTGCAGGAAAGTAAAATCAGGAATGGCAAAAATGGACATATCTTTAAATACAGAGAAATCTATTACCTGCAGAGCCACATTGTTGGTGGCAATACCGATAACCGTAAAAATGGTAGCGGCAAGGTAACCAACCAGAATACCCAAAATAAAAGGGATCAGCTTCATCATCTTCTTACCGTAAACGGAGAAGAGAACTACCGCAAACAGGGTGATGAGACCACAGATCAGAGCCACATAAGGACTGCAGCCGGAAACCAAGCTTACCTGATCCACGATGGCACCATCCTTGATCACCTGAGAAACACTTTCCACCATAACCTTGCCCTTGGTCAGATCGCCTACAGCATTGCCTGCCAGGGAAAGACCGATAATAGCAACAGTGGGTCCGATAACTGCGGCGGGCATCAATTTTTCGATCCATTTTACGCCCACAAACTTAATCACAGCAGCGATGACCACATACACAAGACCTGCAAAGATCGCACCGATGATCAGACCTACATGACCGGCAGCTGTGGAAACCGCACCGGCAAAGGCTGCGCCCATGGAGCCGAGGAACGCAAAGGATGATCCCAGATATACAGGACTCCTAAACTTGGTAAAGAGCTGATAGACAATAGTACCGATACCTGCACCAAAGAGGGCGGCAGACTGGCTCATGCCGTTGCCGATAATGGCAGGTACTGCGATGGTGGCAGCCAAAATAGCCAACACCTGCTGGAATGCAAATACCAGCAATTGAGGGAACTTGGGTTTGTCTTGAATGCCGTAAACCAGATTCATGATTGAACCTCCATATTATAATTTTTTATAAGACAAATTATAACACCATCTTGTCGCAAAAGCAAGAAAATTGGAACTCATTTACAAACCACGGAGCATTTTCGTTTCTTCATCCAGCTGAGCAATTTTCCATTCCAGACGTTTACGGTCCGTTACATACTCCATAGATGGTTCAAAGCCCAAAGCGGAGTCAAATTCCACAAGTGGAATGGTGTCCATGGCATTTTGCCGCTCGTTTTTCAGAAGCTCGATCATCTCGCTGATAAGTTGGGATTTCTCCAAAGCCTTGTCTGAAGTCATACGTTTCTGATCGAGCAGGAAGTAATGCTTTCGATGCAATACGGTAATAATAGTGCGCCACATAAAATAACCCATGTTGATCAAACGCTGCAGCTCGTCATTTTTTTCATGAACACTTTCCAGCAGCTGAATGCCTTTGTACAGACACTCTTTGACATATTCGTAAGCAGCAATCTCTTTGGGAATGCGGATGTCTCCTTCATCGCCAAAGCTCTTGTAATAGTAATTGCTCTGAAACATACCGTAACTCAGTTTATGAAACGCAAATTTATCCTGATCCGGAGCCTTCCCCTCCTCACATCCCAGTCCTGCATAAAAGGGATAGGATGGTCCAATGCGAAGTGCTCCATACTGGTCTTCATGAGTAGGAACCATATTGGCAAACGCTTCACTCCAAAGCTTCATTGCCTCCACAATCTGCTCAATCTGGTCATGCCCAAAGTGCATGGCCAGCAACTTGGGTATCAGCGCCTGCAAATCAACCCGTGGCTCTGCCAACGCCCATTTTGTCAGTTCGCTGATAAAGGAAGGATATACGCCATAATGGATGCTGTCCAGAAGACATACCACTCCATTGTGGTCGTAAGCATCCCGCAAGGCCTCACAGCGCTCGGCCCAGCGGTATGGAGCCGGATCATACGGAATAGCACCAAAATCCCA
Source organism: Lachnospiraceae bacterium (assembly GCA_015056865.1). Lineage (GTDB taxonomy): Bacteria > Bacillota > Clostridia > Lachnospirales > Lachnospiraceae > Acetatifactor. The sequence goes on along the minus strand of SVFM01000001.1, from coordinate 181,095 downwards.
GGTTTTTCCGCCAGTATTTGCTGTAGTCCTTACAGGAATGCCATATTTAACAGCAGCCTCCGTTTCCGTAAGGAAATATTGTCCCGGACCTGCAATCCGCAAAGAGTAATCCATGCAAGCCTCTCTCGCCCCGTCCAGATCATAATACTCAAACATTTCCCAACCACAGCCCAAGGTAATTCCCTTTGGTAGATTACGGATAAATTCTTGACGAAGCTTTACATCCGCATATCCCCAATTATAGGTATTTAAAGTAATGTCGATATCCGGCCTGACCTTATCCACTGCTTTTCGTATCATATCAAGAAGTAACGGCCAATCATTACATGGCCAGAATCCCGGCTCCGTGTCTTCAGGCACACTGGAATCACGACTGGGAAACTTCACCGCTTCTGCTATAATTGTGAGTCCTTTTATAAACGGGAACTCCGCAAACAGATCACCGTACATATGATCATAGAATTCCTGCGCCTCTTCTCCCAGGGGATAAACATTGTGATGCGCATAATGCTGCACATATATATCAAAACCGTAGCGTCTGGCTCTTACCGCAATATCCTTGAAATTGGTATATCCCTTCTTACTCTCATTTGGACCTTTGATCCACAGTGTAATACCTGAAAACCCATGATGTGCCAGCACTGCCAGATAGGCATCCGGAAATTCATCTGCACCATAGCCACTCATGACACTCCGGGGTACAAACATAATACGGCGCGTCTCGGTTCCTTTTTTTAAGAAGGGAGCTTCCCGCAAATTCATTACATCTTCGCAGTAATAGAGTGCCTGTGCAATACCGGCCTCGTCGTAACCTTCAATGATCACGCGCTGGTTTACTGTAATACGATGACCGCGCCGTTCAGATGCATCATCTAAGTTCTTGTTGATGGATAGAAGAACCGTATTATTTGCAATATTTCCTTTGTCATAGTCCACATAAGCTGTAACATTCATAGACGTAAACAAATAGTCCGCAAAGTCCCTTGCTGCAGTTAACGTGATTTCTCCGGCATCCCGGGGTATCAGGATCCGGACCGGTGAACAAAATTCAAATTCATCTACACTTGGCCGAAGATCCTGGTTACGGCGATCTTTCTTGTGAATCTCTAACATGCGTTCGCAGAAATCATAGTTTTGTTCGATCTTCATAAAACCTTTTCCTCTTCTTACTCTTTTATAATCCCAACAATTGTATCCACAATTTTAGTGATACGTTCCTCGCCCCATTTTACCGAAGTATCTTTGGCACTTTCCGCAAACCAATCATCTGTTTCACTGAGTCTGTCCAGTTTGATGCTGCCCGGATATAGATACTCTAAAGAGGAACATTCATGGATGCCTGCATGGTCACCCGGATACCCCGCAGCAACCGCAGAACACCGAATCACGCGAACCCAGTTCCATGGATTTTCCGTGGCTGAAAGATTGCTGTAAAAGTCCTTGTTGGCATTATTGCCCCACCAGCCAATTCCCTGGGTTTCATCTAAATACTCAAAGGTCAGCTTTTTCGCCGCCTTCATGCAGGCCAAAGTCATGGGGAGATAATCCTCTGACTGGTGTGTAATGAGAAGATAAATATTTCGGTTAAAGCCGCTTCTGAACAAGGATTTCAGAATATTATATATATAGGCCTCGAAGGTATCACAATCCACTTGTATTGTATTTTTCTCCGGCCCTCCAACTGCATAACTGGCAACACCATACCAGACCGGCGGAAATACTATAGCATCAATTTTTTTCGCAATCTCCCTTGCAATTCCCATGGTGACCAAAGTATCGCAGCCATAAGGGCAGTGAGCACTGTGATACTCCATGGTTCCAATAGGAATAAGTATGGGCCATTTTTCTTTCTTGGCAATCTCCGCCTCTCTTGGATAACCAAATTCCATGTGAAAACTCATAATGATATCCTCCTGTAAAAGTCATAGTGTGATCTTCCATTTTATTATACACACATAAATTTGTACGAAATAGGATTTTTCAAACAGGAAGTTGTATAAAAACAGCAGGATTATTGGCAAGAAAAAAAAGATATGATACAATCAAAAAAAGGAGAGAATACGCTATGAAATATCTGGAAGAGATTTATTGCGCGAATCTTAACAATCATTGCTACGTAGGTGGATTTTTTGCACCCGGCATAGACACTGTGTGGGAACGCACGGATCTTCGATCTGTGCGAAACAAATTTTATTATATTACCAAAGGACAATGCAGGATCAAAATAGCCGGTAAAATGTATCATGCCGTGGCAGGCGACTGGTTCTATATACCATGCGGAACAGTCCACGCTTACTCCCGGACAGAAGGCTGCGTTCTGGAAAAGTACTGGATACATTTTGACCTGTATCCAAATCTCTTTGGCTTGCTGAATTTACCATACAAGGTAAATGCTGAAAATAATCAAAAAGTACTGCAACTGTTTCAAGAATTTACGGAGGCAAGCACAGGCAATCTGTTGACGGACAGGCTGACTGTGAAAGCAAAAGTCTTCGAGCTGCTTTCAGAGTATATTAAATTGGCAAATCCACAAGGGATACATATTCGGGACCAAAATGATGAACGTTTGGAAAAACTTTTAGAATATATTAACGATAATTTAGACAAAAACATCACCAACGATGAACTGGCAGGAATCGTTCCTATGCATCTCAATGCCTTTGGGCGTTATTTTAAGGAAAAAGTGGGGGATCCCCCAGCCAAATATATTTTCGCAAAAAAAATGGAAAAGGTGAAAAAACTTTTGGAAGAATCCAACATGCCGATATCAGATATCATGGAAAAAATAGGAATCCATGATGCCAGCCATTTTTGTAAAATGTTTAAGGCATACTACGGCATGTCACCCAAAAGGTACCGGGAGTATTATCGGCATAGAGAAGAATGCCCGCCGCCGGATAGGATATAAGGGACGGCACGGCTTTGGTATACACGCTTTTTACTCTGTCCGGTAAATCATGCGCTTTACCATATCTATGTAACCGAAAATCTCCTCCTGCAGCATACTTGCCTGGAAAGAATCCTCCTGAAACTTTTGGGCCATCAGCCCCTGTATGGTATACTCCAGCATCTTCCAGATCTTTGCACCATCCATCTCTTCCGGCAACAAACTCAGATCTGCCTGAGCAAAAATATCCTCATAAACTTCTGTCAATGCACTGCGTTTTTCTTCAATTGCCTGTAACGCCTCAGCCACATTCTCACTCATACAGCGATTTAAAAACTGCTGCATATAAGGGTAACCTCTCATGGCTTGAAGTTTGGCCTGCTCCTGCTGTTTCAGGATCTCAAACAGATCATTCTGGGACTTTTGGACCATGCGTTTTAATTCCAGCATCATATAGCGGACGCTGTAATCATAAACAAAGGTATACACGCCCAGCTTACTCCCAAAATAATGAAACAAAAGTCCTTTGCTGATGGCAGCTTCCTTCACAATATCGTCCGTGCTGGCATGCTTATATCCCTGCATGGCAAATACTTTCAAAGCAGCATTTATCATCCTGTCCTGTTTTTCTTTCTTCAGATCAAAAAATTTTTCATTCATCGTGAACATCCATACTTTCTATCAATATAATCCAGGGCTGATTGACTATGCCGGTCAGATTTTAAATATAACACAGAATGCTGCTATAATCAATATAGAATTTTTCCTATATCCAGCCCTTTTATGGCAGAATAATTCTATTGAAAATGCTTTACGTTTGCATGTATAATTTCTTCAACACAAACCGAAAAACAAGGAGGTTGTTTTTATGAAGAAACTTCGTCTCGGCGTTGTAGGCCTCGGACACAGAGGTCGCGCCATGTTTAAACTTTCTGCTGACTTTGACTGTATTGAACCTGCTGCCGCGTGTGATATTCTCCCCCGCAACTGGTATGAGAAACAGTGGCTTTCCGACAAACCGCTGGCAGAAATGTTCCCCAACGCTGTCTTCTATGAGGACTATGACAAGATGTTGGACGAGGCTGGTCTGGATATTGTTATTGTAGAGACCGGTGCAGATATTCACGCAGAATTTTGCAGCAAGGCCCTTGCCAAAAATATCAATGTGCTCTCCGACATTCCTGTGGTAGCTAACCTGAAGGAGGCAGAGCTTTTGTGGAAGGCAGAACAGCAGTCCAGCGCCATCTTTTCCACCGGTGCTAACCCCAACGAGCAGAAATTCACTGTCCTGCTCAAGGAATTCTGGCAGAAGGGTCTGCTTGGCAAGCCTTACTACATGGAGGCGGAATACATTCACTGGAGCCTTCCTAAGAGCTCTGAAAGCATCCATTTGAATGAAAACGGTGACTGGCGCAGACTGCTTATCCCTGTGCGCTACTGCACCCACTCACTGGGCCCCCTGCTCACTGTCCTGACCGAAGAACTGCGCACAGTCAGCTGCTTTGGCACAGGCATGCATGCAGATGATTATGCGCCCGGTTATAAGAAAGACGATATGATGTGCGCCCAGTTCCAGACCGATTCCGGTGTAGTGGTACGTTTCTTAAAGAATGCCCGCTGCCGTGCTGCCATCGGTCACCATAACTACCGTGTATTCGGTACAGAGGGGTATATGGAGAGAATTGACAGAAGTCCTGTTCATGATCCCGTCATCCGCTACAACTCCATGAAGGAACTTGACACCTCCCTGAAAGAGATCAGCGGCGAATTTATGCCTCCGGCCTACGCTCACAATAAGAAAGCTACCGGTCACGGCGGTATGGACTACGCACTGCTGGACCATTTCTTCCAGGCAGTACTAAACGGCCAGCCTGCTCCTATCTCCTTAAAAGAAGGTCTTTGCATGACCCTTCCCGGCATCTACGCCGAAGAGTCTGCAAAACGCGGCGGCGAAGTGATCCGCATGCGCTATCCTTGGGATGAAGACTGGACAACCGAAATCCTATAGCTTTCTGGCAAAATTTATCAATTTTTAATACATATTTCTCTTCACAATTTTACAAAATAGTATTAAGATATGTATATACTATATTATATTGTTGGGAAAGGAGTAAACTTATGGCTAAAAAATTCGGTAAAATATTGCTCTTTACAGCTGTTGTCGGCGCTGCTGCCGCAGGTGCATATTATTATTTCCAGAAGAAATCTCAGAAAGCATGCGAAGACGCTTTAGACGGTGATGAGGACTATGATAATTTCAGCGACAGTGCAGACGATGCAGATGCATGCCGCTCTTATATTCCTCTGGGCAAGGAAGAATGCGAGGAGCCGGCTGATCAGGCTGAAGAGAACGCAGAAGAAAAAGTGGAAGAATTCTTTGGTGAAAATACAGAAGCGTAAACATATTGATATATCAAAAAAGTGGCTATAAAACACAATGTCATTTAGTAGCTCAAAATTTTGTTAAGTTAAGGAGTAAATCTGCGGGTTTGCTCCTTAAAAACATTTTCGGAAGAGTGTTGCAGGGAGCATCAATCGCATTTTAAGGAGGCTCAAAGGCATGCCTATCATCCTCGATCATCAGTTGAGAGAACATATACCACACAATTCTATAGAATTTCCAATCACCTATTTTCACGATGAGCTTTTTTCTCTTCCTGATTGGGCAGGGCCTTTGCATTGGCATCCTGATTTTGAGATTGCAACGGCAGAATGCGGAGTTTTAGATTACCAGGTTGGCGGACAGCACATCATACTGGAAGCAGGTGACAGTATATTTGTCAACGGAAACATGTTACACGGAATAAAGCAGTTGTCGGGTGATGTGCCCGATCCAATGCCCAATATCGTATTTTCCGGCGCGTTAATAGCTTCGGAAACAAGTACCATTTATCAAAAATACATACAGCCTATTGCCGGGTGTGATTCGCTGCCTTTCGTTGTGTTTCGACATAGTGACAGTTATCACAGCGAGATAAACTGTTTGATCAAAGATACTTACAAGCAACTGGCTGAGAAAAAGGCATGTTATGAATTGGCGGTTCAGCGCAATATCAGCTGTATATTTGATTTTATATCCCGTAATTTTGTTGACCTGCCGAAAGCTGAAGCAACGCGCATACAGATCAATAATCAAATTCGCCTTCAAAAAATGTTAACCTACATTTATGAAAATTATGCCGAGCCTGTGACACTTGAGGATCTTGCCAAAGCTGCAGATATCAGCCGCAGTGAGGCGGGGCGATGTTTTCATACCTATATGGGGTGTTCTCCTATTGAGGCGCTGATTCAATACAGACTTCAAATGGCACATCGATTGTTGAGTGAAGGAACACAAACTCTTCAACAGATCAGTTATGCCTGCGGTTTTCATTCGGTAAACTATTTTAGTCGTCAGTTCAAGAAAAGATTTGGATACGCTCCCAGTCAAAGCTGTGATGTGGGTAAATAGTGCTTGACTTTGGCGTTTCTATGACTTTTTTGTAGTGTGTTATGGTGATATAATTAAGTTAAAAATTATTGCTTAAGCTTGAAAGGACTCATCATGACGAAACAAAAGAATTACCAAAAAACGCTGATAGCTTGTTATCTTGGCTTTGTTACACAAGCGATATCTTCTAATTTTGCGCCACTCTTATTTCTAACATTCATAAGCACTTACGGAATTACACTTGAAAAGATTGCGATGATTCCGTTGGTATTCTATTTAACGCAATTGCTTATCGATCTTGCGGCTACCAAATATGCTGACAAAATAGGATATCGGACCTGCGTTGTCGCATCTCAAGTGTTATCGGCTGCAGGTCTTGTTTTAATGGCAATCTTGCCGGAGGTACTTCCTGTACCATTTATAGGCATTCTGATTTCGGTAGTGCTTTATGCCATGGGAAGCGGACTTATTGAGGTTTTGGTAAGTCCCATCGTTGAAGCTTGTCCTTTTGAAAATAAGGACGGAATGATGAGTCTGCTGCATTCCTTCTTTTGCTGGGGTTCCATGGGAGTCATTTGGGGTTCCACGCTCTTTTTTACGATATTTGGTGTAGAGAATTGGAAAATACTTACTTTTATTTGGGCATTGGTGCCGCTATATAACGCATTCAACTTTATCAACTGTCCTATAGAACGACTGGTGGAAGACGGCAAGAGCATGGGCATTAGCAAACTGCTGAAAACGCCGATCTTCTGGTTGATGATACTACTTATGGTATGCGCGGGTGCTTCAGAAGCAACCATGACACAATGGGCATCGGCTTTTACCGAATCAGCTGTCGGTGTTTCTAAAACGGTTGGTGATTTGGCAGGACCGTGTTTGTTTGCAATGTTTATGGGTATATCCCGTATGCTGTACGGTAAGTTCAGCGAAAAACTCGATTTGACCAAGGTTATGCTTGTTTGCGGGGTTATGTGTGCCGGCTGCTATTTGTTGGCTTCACTGTCCACGTTGCCAATCCTCGGACTCGCCGGCTGCGCTCTTTGCGGTTTGGCAGTCGGTATTATGTGGCCGGGAACTATCAGCATATCCTCACAGAAATGTCCAAGAGGAGGCACTGCAATGTTTGCTTTCTTGGCATTAGCCGGTGATTTGGGTGCTACGGTAAGTCCTACTATGGTGGGAAGCCTTTCCGAAATGGCAGGTGGCAATCTAAAAACAGGATTGCTTGCAGCTACACTTTTCCCGATCGTCCTTGTATTTGGATTGCTGATTCTAAAGAAAAAGGTTAGTAAAGCAACAAACAGAGAATAATAAATTTCTGATTTGTCGGTGTAGATTATTTATACAATTCAATAAATAGACCCGCCCATTTTAGAAAAATGGGCGGGAATTTGTATTTCTCCACCAATCTGGGAATATCTGTAACATGATCCTAATGCGCATGACCAAGACAAATTCTCCCGGTACAATATATTAAAAATGACTCAATCCTTTTTCGGCAGTACAAAGGAACTCTTCAGGGAAACAATACGATTAAACACCGGTGCTCCCTCTTTGGAATCCTTGTAGTCCACACAGAAGAAACCGTTTCGTACAAACTGGAAGTTCTCATAAGCCTTTGCATCAGCCAGTGCAGGTTCTACCACGCTTTCCGTAAGTACGGTAAGAGAGTTGGGATTCAAATTCAGACTGCCGTCCTCATTGTAAACACCCTTCTCCTCATCGATGATGTTCTCATACAACCTGGTCTCGACTTTCACAGCTTCCTTGGCAGGTACCCAGTGGATGGTTCCCTTTACCTTCCTGCCGTCCGGACTGTTACCGCCCTTAGATGCAGGATCATAGGTACAGTGCACTTCCATCACCTTGCCGTTTTCGTCCTTCACGCAGCCGGTGCACTTTACAAAATATGCATTCATCAGGCGCACCTCGTTGCCTGGGAACATACGGAAGTATTTCTTGGGAGGCTCCTCCATAAAGTCCTCTCTCTCAATATAAAGCTCCTTGCCAAAAGGCACCTTGCGGCTGCCCAGAGCTTCATTTTCCAGATTGTTAGGAAGCTCCAAAAGCTCACTTTCCTCTTCCGGATAATTGTCAATAACCAATTTCACAGGATCCAGCACCGCCATCATACGAGGAGCTTTTAACTTCAGATCCTCACGGATACAGTATTCCAACATGGCATAGTCTACAGAGGAATTACTCTTGGAAATACCGCACAGCTCCACAAACAGTTTGATGGACTCCGGTGTAAATCCACGTCTGCGCAGAGCCGCGATGGACACCAGTCTGGGATCATCCCAGCCATCCACGATACCTTCCTCCACCAGCTTCTTGATATATCTCTTACCTGTCACCACATTGGTCAGGTACAGCTTTGCAAACTCGATCTGCTTGGGGGGATTGGGATATTCCAGTTCTCTTACCACCCAGTCGTAAAGAGGTCTGTGATCCTCAAACTCCAATGTACAAATGGAGTGGGTAATGCCCTCAATGGCATCCTCGATGGGATGTGCAAAATCATACATAGGATAAATGCACCACTGATCCCCTGTGTTGTGATGGGTCATATGAGCCACACGATAGATAACCGGATCACGCATGTTGATGTTGGGTGAAGCCATATCGATCCTGGCCCTGAGCACCTTCGTGCCATCCTCATACTTGCCTTCCTTCATCTCCTCAAAGAGACGCAGATTCTCCTCTATGCTCCGAGTGCTGTAGGGATCCTCCTTACCGGGCTCCGTCAGGCTGCCACGGTACTCCCTGATCTCATCCGCAGTCAGATCAGACACATAGGCCTTGCCCTTTTTGATCAGCTTTACAGCCCCTTCATACATCTCTCCAAAATAATCAGATGCAAAGAACAATCTGTCCTCCCAGTCGGCCCCCAACCAAGCGATATCTTTCTTAATAGACTCTACGAACTCAATCTTCTCCTTGGTGGGATTGGTATCGTCAAAGCGCATATTAAATTTACCGCCGTACTGCTTGGCCAGACCGTAGTTCAGCAAAATACTCTTGGCATGTCCGATATGCAGATAGCCGTTAGGCTCAGGAGGAAAGCGGGTATGGACCGTGTCATAAACACCCTCCGCCAGGTCCTTATCTATGATCTGTTCGATAAAATTTCTTGATACTACTACATTTTCATTTTCACTCATAAAACCAACCGTGCCTTTCTGAATTCTATACTATGAACCTATCTTAGCACAAAAGTCCGGAAATAGAAAGATTTTTCTTAGTGATGGAACAGTCGAATTCCTGTAAATGCCATGGCCATACCGTACTTATCGCAGCACTCGATGACCAGGTCATCCCGCACAGAGCCGCCGGGCTGGGCAATATATTTCACACCACTCTTATGTGCACGCTCAATATTGTCGGAGAAGGGGAAGAAGGCATCTGATCCCAAAGTCACATCCTGCATCTGATCCAGCCAGGCTCTCTTTTCTTCTCTGGTAAACACTTCCGGTTTCACCTTAAAGATTCTTTCCCATGCACCGTCTGCTAACACATCCATATAATCCTCGCCAATATAATTGTCAATGGCATTGTCTCTGTCTGCCCGGCCCAGAGTGTCTACAAACTGCAGGCCCAGCACCTTGGGAGACTGACGAAGGAACCAGTTATCTGCCTTGCTGCCTGCCAATCTGGTGCAATGCACTCTGGACTGCTGTCCCGCACCAATACCGATGGCCTGTCCATCCTTGACAAAGCACACGGAGTTGGACTGGGTATACTTCAGAGTGATCAAAGATATCTTCAGATCGATCAGCGCAGACTCCGGAATCTCCTTGTTCTGAGTTACGATATTGGACAGCAGATCACCATTGATATCCAGCTCATTTCTGCCCTGCTCAAAGGTAATGCCGTACACCTGCTTTCTCTCAATCTGGGCCGGCACATAATTCTCGTCGATCTGGATCACATTGTAAGCGCCCTTTTTCTTCGCTTTCAGCATCTCCAGCGCCTCCGGGGTATAACCGGGAGCGATCACACCGTCAGAAACCTCTCTCTTGATCAGTCTTGCAGTATCTGCATCACACACATCAGAAAGGGCAATGAAATCTCCAAAGGAAGACATTCTATCCGCACCTCTTGCTCTGGCATAGGCACAAGCCAGCGGGCTTAATTCTCCTAAGTCATCCACCCAGTAGATCTTTGCCAAAGTCTCGCTAAGTGGCAAACCTACTGCCGCACCTGCAGGAGAAACATGCTTAAAAGAAGTAGCTGCCGGAAGACCTGTGGCCTCCTTTAACTCCTTTACCAACTGCCAGCCGTTGAAGGCATCCAAAAAATTGATATAGCCGGGTCTGCCGTTTAACACGGTAACAGGCAGCTTGCTGCCGTCCTCCATAAAGATTCTGGAAGGCTTCTGGTTGGGGTTACATCCGTATTTTAATGCGATCTCGTTCATTTTATACCTCCATATGATCGCCGCACAGATTTGTGCGGGTTAGTTGTTTTTGTTGATGATCCGGGTCTCATACGCTCCGGTTGCAATATCAATATAGCGCACAAACAAGGATACCTTGTTGTCCTCATTTAAGGAGTCCCAAAGCATATCCGTAAAAGCATTCATATCATCCATCATATCCACCAGTTTGGGCTCACCCTCAAAGCTGGGCAAGGGATTTCCATCATGCATGTAGGTATGGATAAAATGTCCCTCTCCTGCCACAGGATTCTCATAGGCAAAGGTATATCGATTACATGCCTCAGGGTTACTGTTGTTACTCTTTAAAATAGACATGGCATAGTCGTATTTGCTGCCCTCAATATGCATTACACCGGAAATTCTGGGGGTGTAATTGGGGCCGTCCGGCTCAAACTCACGGCAGCGCAAAGACTGTTCAAAGGTCAGTTCCCTGTCCATGCCCTCATAAATGGTATCTGTCTGGTCACCGTTGGTCACGATAGTTCTGTTGCCCAACACCCGCACCGGCGCGTATATGATCAGGCTGGGATCTTCCAGCTTGGAAGGATCAAAAGCCTGGGTACGGATTCCCTGACCCTCTTCCACAAATACACGGTTGCGGCTGTTGGAGCTGCGTCCCATAATAAAATACGCTGTAACCGCCTTGGTACCGTCCGGGGTCCTGCCAATCACGATGCCTCGGCCCGGATAAGCATTGTTTTTCAGTTCCTGCTGCAATGATAACATGTTCATCTTTTTGTCCTCTTTTCTTACAAAAACCGCCTGAGCGGCACTATAGTAACAGTGTTCGCCCAGGCGGTCGGCATTCTTATATCATTGTCATGCTCCCTGTGGGTCATCCCACCAGAATCTCCATGGCACCTGCTTTCAGGTGCTGGATCATTCTTTTCCGCCAGTCGCACAACTTCTTATATTTATAGTATCATGACTATTTGACAGATGCAAGGAAAAGTTTATAATCCTCCTGTGATCCGAAAATCTTCTTCCGGCTTAAGCCCCAGCCTACAGGCAAATTCTACACACGCCGCATAACTTTGTTCATCCTTCAACGCTTCCGGCTTATGTGCGTCATATCCAATGACCACACGATTCCCCACCTGCGCCGCAATGCGCCAGAACTCTTCTCTGGGATAATGTCTGTTTTCCGCCATCCCCAGGCAGTTGATCTCCAGCGGCATATCCATCTGTCTGCAGCCCTGGCAAAGACGAAGCATATGTTTTCGATATACCCGGGCATCCCCTGTAAACCGGATCACATCCGGATGAGCCAAAAAGGAAAAGTATCCTGTGGCCAATCCGGCCAGTACTTCATCCACGTACCCGGCAAGTTTCTCCTCATTGTCAAAGGCAAACCCCACATAATCGTATAGCCTTTCCGGTCCCACATAATGCTGGCCTAAGATCAGATAATCTATCGGATAAGCTTTCAGTGTGGTGATCATATCTTCAAAAATATCTTCATAATATTCTGCTTCGAATCCAATCTTGATATGGATCTTGTCCTGATACTTAGCCCGCAGGGCAAGCAATGTTTCTACATATTCCGCCACTCCATTTACAGGCATCCTTATTCCTGACACAAATCCATCTTTATAGGGCTGTGGACTGTGGTCTGCAAAGCCAAGCTCTTCCATGCCCGCTTCTATGGCTGCCAGAACATACTCTTCCTCTGTGCCTACGGCATGACCGCATCTGATCGTGTGTGTATGATAATTTGCGCGTTTCATCCTTTCCTCTCCTCAGCCTGAATCCTTATGATTAGTGAAATTGTACTGCATTCTCCCCGGCAAGTCAAGAACAGGTCTAAAACTTTCCTTTTTGACTGGCAAGTGTTGAATCCCCCCTTTTGTAGGCTATAATCCTATTATGTAACAATAAAAAGCAACATGGAGGAAACATTATGAAATCATTTATGGATAAGGATTTTTTACTGGAAAGTGAACCATCCAGGATCCTCTATCACGAAAGCGCAGCCAAGATGCCCATTCTGGATTATCACTGTCATATCAATCCCAAAGAGATTGCCCAGGACAGACACTTTGAGAATATTACCCAGGTGTGGTTGGGTGGAGACCATTATAAATGGCGTTTTATGCGCTCCTGCGGCGTAGACGAAAAATATATCACAGGAGATGCTCCTGACAAGGAAAAGTTTTTCAAATGGGCCGAGTGTATCGGAAAGGCCATTGGCAACCCTCTCTTTCACTGGAGCCATCTGGAACTGCAAAGATATTTTAGCTACAATGGGTATTTAAACAAAAACACTGCCCAGGAGGTTTGGGATCTGTGCAATGCCAAGCTGGCAGAGTCCTCTATGAGTGCCCGGGGTATCATCCGCCAGTCCAACGTAACCCTGATCTGCACCACAGACGATCCCACAGATACTTTGGAATGGCACCGCACCATTGCCCAGGACAAGAGCTTTGAGGTGAAGGTACTGCCCGCCTGGCGTCCGGACAAAGCCATGAATATCGAGAAATCCGACTATCTGGACTATTTGAATAAACTTGCCGCCGCTGCGGATATGGATGCGATCATTACCTTTGCCGACTTAAAATGCGCCCTAAAAAAACGCATGGAATACTTCGCCTCCATGGGCTGCAATGTGTCTGATCACGGTCTGGAGTACGTTATGTATGTTCCCGCCAGCGAGGATGAGTTGGAGACTATTTTCTTAAAACGTATGAATCGTATGAACCTGACCAGGGAAGAAGAACTGAAATTCAAGACCGCCTTTTTGCTGTATAACGCACGCCTGTACCATGAATTTGACTGGGCCATGCAGCTGCACTTCGGCGTAAAGCGTGACAACAACACCGGTATGTACCAAAAGATTGGCCCCGATACGGGCTTTGACTGTATCGGTAGTGCGGCGCCGCTGGGACAGCTGGCAGACTTTTTAAATGTGCTGGCAACTGCAGATCAGCTTCCCCGCACGGTTATTTATTCCTTAAACCCCAACGACAACCAGGCCATCATGACCATCCTGGGGTGTTTTCAGGATTCCAGCGCAGTGGCCAAGATCCAACACGGCAGTGCATGGTGGTTTAACGATAATAAAACAGGCATGGAGGAACAGATGGTCTCTCTAGCCAATCTGGGCAATCTGTCCGGCTTTGTGGGCATGCTGACCGACTCCAGAAGTTTCCTGTCTTATACCAGACACGAATATTTCCGCCGGATCCTATGCAACTTGCTTGGTAACTGGGTGGAAAAAGGTGAATTTCCCGGCGACATGGATATCCTGAAAGAGATTGTGGCAGATATTTCCTACAATAACGCGAAGCGGTATTTTAAGTTTCCCTTAGAATAAACGATTTATCTTTACTCAATCGGGGAGGATGCGACTCATTAGAGTTACATCCTCCCCGTAAAATTTACTATGAAAGATCTGTTAAACGGCTGCGCCACTGAAATCAGATACGTGCCACACCACATTTGCGAGCTGCTTCTGCCACAGCAGTCGCAACAGCAGTTCCCACGCGCTCATCAAAAGCAGCCGGAATGATGTACTCAGCGTTAAGCTCTTCGTCAGAGATCAGATTTGCCAGCGCCTCTGCGGCTGCAACCTTCATCTCCTCAGTGATCTCGGATGCTCTCACATCGAAGGTACCGCGGAAGATACCGGGGAATGCCAGAACATTGTTGATCTGGTTAGGAAAATCGGAACGACCTGTGGCAATGACTGCTGCTCCGCCTGCCTTCGCATCCTCAGGGAAGATCTCGGGAGTGGGGTTGGCACACGCAAAGATAATAGAATCCTTGGCCATGGTCCTGACCATCTCTGTGGTCAGAGTGCCGGGAGCGGAAACACCAATGAATACATCAGCGCCTACGATCACATCAGCCAGGGTTCCCTGCTTCTTCTCCAGGTTGGTTACCTGAGCCATCTCCTCCTTGATCCAGTTCATGCCCTCACGTCCCTCGTAAATAGCACCGGTACGGTCTGTCATGATCACATTTTTAAAGCCGGCAGACAGAAGCAACTTTACAATGGCAATTGCTGCTGCACCTGCACCGGAGGTAACGATCTTTACATCCTCTTTCTTCTTTCCCACAACCTTCAGTGCATTGACCAGACCGGCCAGTGTAATTACAGCAGTACCATGCTGATCATCATGAAAAATAGGAATATCACATTTCTCTTTTAACTTGCGCTCGATCTCAAAACAACGGGGTGCAGAAATATCCTCCAGATTGATTCCACCGAAGGAACCGGAAATCAAGTACACTGCATTTACAAATTCATCCACATCCTTAGACTTCACGCACAGAGGAATGGCGTCCACGTCGCCGAAGGATTTAAACAGGGCACATTTGCCCTCCATAACAGGCATACCTGCCTCGGGTCCAATATCGCCCAAGCCCAAAACTGCGGTACCATCGGTAATAACGGCACACAGGTTGTGGCGACGAGTTAATTCGTAAGATTTATTAATATCCTTCTGGATCTCCAGACAGGGCTGTGCTACGCCGGGAGTATAGGCCAGGGACAAATCCTCCTTGGTCTTGCAGGGCACGGTAGCGATCACTTCGATCTTGCCGCCCCACTCGGCGTGTTTTTTCAAGGATTCCTTTGCGTAATCCATTTATATGTACCTCCATATAATAATAATTTCAGATGATCCATTGGCTGTCAAGACGGTTCCTCTACCGCTTATTATACCACTCTTAGATCCTAAAAACAATATTGCCAAGACAGATCTTGACATCCGCCTTGGCAACAGATTTTATTTTGCCTACTCAATCACTTCAACCGTCTTGTTGTAGAAGGACTTCAGTGCTGCCGTTGCAAGAGTATGGGACATTGCTGTCTCCTCGGGTGTGAACAGACCGAAAGGTACCTCCATACCGGAGTACTCCATCATAAATGCGGCGATCTGCTGCTGGATAGCATCTGTAAAGCCAAACTCAAAGATAGGACCTGTAATGGTAGGGATCATAGGCTTGTAACCGATGATAATGCGGTTCCAGGACTGCTCCTTGCCCCAGGAAGAGGTATAGTAAAATGCATTTGCATCATCACTGGAGAAACGTGCACTGCAATCCATACCGTAGATCTCAAAGAACCAACGGTTGGTGGAGCCGGGACACATACGCTTGGTCTCAAGTGTCATAGGAATCTCGTCACCATCTGCATTCAAGGTGGTGCAGAAGATGGTGCAGTTGTCGAAGGTATCGCATACAGCAGTGCCTCCCTTACCGTCGGGACGCTCTTTCACGATATTGCTGAAATGAGCTCTCACAGTCTTGGGGGTAAAGCCCAGACGGAAGGGTACATGCTGGGTGTGGATACCCAGGTCGCCAAGGCAGCCGTATTCACCGTTGAATTTCACCATACGTTTCCAGTTGATGGGCTTATTTACATCCATATCACTGCAGTGATTGAAACCACAGTGGATCTCCAGTACCTTGCCGAATTTGCCTTCCTTGTACCAGTTGATCATAGTCTGCATAGCAGGATAATAAGGGAACTCACTGCAGCAACGAACAAAGGTATCGGGATTCTCGCTAAGAGCCTTAAGAATATTCTCATTGGCCTTCTTATCAATGCCGAAGGGCTTCTCACCAAGCAGTGCCTTGCCGCTCTTGATGATATCAATATAGAACTGCTCGTGGAGATTGTGAGGAACTGCACAGTAAATTGCATCGATGTCATCCTTCTCCAAAAGCTCTTTATAATCAGCTACAGCATATTTGATCTCAGGGAAATTCTTCTGGAACCACTCCATCTCTTTAGGAACAACGGAGCAGATACCAACGATCTCAGGTCTGGGAATATCTTCTGTCAGATGACACCAGCGGGCAGCAGCGGAGGCAAACTCTCTGGCCATCAGGCCGCAGCCGATCAAACCAAATCTAACTGTTTTCATAGTTGTTCTTCCTTTCAAGTGTTATATTTATTACACCCAAACAGAAATACTGTTTGGGTGTAATGTATGTTAATTAATAACCAAAATGCTTCTCTGTCTCTGCAACAGCTTCTTCGATGATATCCAGACCCTTCAGAGCAGCCTCGTCGTCCAGGATCATCGGAGGAGACATACGCAGGATGTGACCTGAAGGAACCCAAGCCAGACCCTTTTCGAATGCCTTCTGGTAAATCATAGTACCAGCCTCTGCAAACGGCTCCTTTGTCTCACGATCCTTAACAACTTCGATAGCCTGGAGACAGCCGATTGCACGTACATCACCGATGATCGGGTGAGCAGCTTTCATCTGTTCCATTCTAGCTAACATAATTTCACCAAGGTGAGCAGAACGTTCATTCAAGCCTTCTTCTTCGATAACCTTGATTGATTCTAAAGCTGCGATACAAGCCATCGGGTTACCGCCGTAGCTGGAAGAAGCAGAAATCTTTTCAATTGCAGGAGCAAGCTCCTTGGAAACTGCTAATGCTGTTACAGGGAAACCATTACCGAAGCCCTTACCAAGAGTGGTAATATCAGCAGTAACATCCCAGTGATCCATAGCAAGATACTTACCGGTTCTAGCCATACAGTTAAGAACTTCATCTGCGAACAGGAGGATACCTCTCTTGTTGCACAACTCACGAAGAGCAGGGATAAAGTCTGCAGGAGGGATAATGGAACCACCCCAACCCTGAACAGGCTCCAATACGATAGCTGCAACGTTCTTGCCACCGTTTGCACAAGCATTATCAAGCATACCTTCGATCATATGAATATAAGGAGTAGAATCCTTCCAAGCTTCCTCTTCGCTTCTGCCAAAGAAGTCACGATATGGATTGGGTCTGGGAACCAACATGAAGCCGGGCGCTCTCATATGTGTATCGGGGCCAACAACTGCCAGAGAGTTGGCACCGTAGGTCTTGCCGTGGAAATCTCTGAAGAAGGAAATAAATTCCTGCTTGCCTGTAGCTGCACGTGCACAACGCAAACCAGCTTCTACTGCGGTTGTACCGGAATCGTAGAACTGGAAGCCGCCGAAACGACCGCCTGTGATCTCATGCATTTTTTCAACTAATTCCATCTTTACTTTGGTCGTAAAGTCGTGGCAGTTCATAAGCTTCTTTGCCTGCTCAGCAACTGCTTCACTGATTCTCGGATGGCAATGACCCAGACCGGTTACATAAATACCGGATGAGAAGTCAAGATATGTATTGCCGTCAACGTCAGTAAGAGTGTAGCCATAACCGGATTCAAATGTTACCGGGAAAAGCTTTACCTGGCTGGAATAGCCCTTCATGTAAGCTGCACATCTGTCATGATACTCAATGGATTTTGGACCTGGTACAGTAGCTGATACCATATTAGGAACTTTTGTAAGATCCATAGATGCCCAATTCTTGCTCATAATTTAACCCTCTTTTCAATGTATTTCATAGCGACACTTTCTGTCACATTATGATTCGATTTAATTATATAACATTTTGAGGATATGTCAATACCTTTTTATTGTTTTCCTTTCGATTTGTTTGGAAACGAAAGAAAAAGAAACTTTTATAACTATTTGCATTTACTAAACACTACAAAATATACTCGCTCCTTTTGTTGACATTATACTCCTTTAGGAGTATAATATAAACAAAAACGGAGACTCTATATTTATGATCAAAAAAATATATCACGGTTCTTCAAAAATCATTGAGCAACCTTTATTTGGATATGGAAAACCTTATAACGATTACGGCCTGGGTTTTTATTGCACCGACACTCTTGAAATGGCTAAGGAATGGGGTGTTGGCAAAAATCAGGATGGCTATGCCAACTGCTACGAGATTGATTGTGAATTTTTACACATCCTAGACCTGAATGCACCGGAATATTGCATTTTACACTGGCTTACAGTATTACTGTCCAATCGCGAGTTCGACATCCCCTCTGGACTGGCCGCGGAAGCAAAGGCATATCTGCTATCCAACTTCACCGTTGATTATGAATCTTTTGATGCAATTATCGGCTATCGTGCCGATGACAGCTATTTTTCCTTTGCCCAAGACTTCATAAATGGCACAATTTCTTATCGTCAGCTTAACAACGCCATGCATCTTGGGAAACTTGGTCAGCAGTTTGTTCTCAAGAGTAAATATGCGTTTGAATGTCTCAAGTTTCTGGGGAGCGAAATTGCCCAAAGTGATGAATGGTATGCCCGAAAGATGCTGCGGGACAAAACCGCACGCCGAGAATACTTCCATGTTGAGCGCAGCAAACGCATGCGCGGCGACTTATATATTACACAAATTATGGACGAGGAGATAAGGCCAAATGATTCACGCTTACGATAAAGTTTATCTTGAAAAAGCCCGCACAGCCCTAGGCCGCATGCTGGATTATGCAGTGTACGATCTCGAATATGATCTCACAGAGTTTTTCTCCCTGTTTCTACGCTCCGGCATTGCATCACGTTTTGAAAGCGGTGATTTTACCCTCATTGTTGGGATGTCTGGTGTTGAGCTTGCCTATCAGGTACTGGAACACACAGGTAATACCCATAAACGAGTCAAGCCCAATTACACTATGGACCGCAGCGAAGAATTCTGGACCGGCTGGGCCTTAGCCTATTATCAGTGGGAAACCTCCATGGGTTTTAAGGAAATTGTACAGTATGTCCCCATTGAAGACATTAGAGCCCTTTACTCTCCCTATCATGAAATGGATATCCGACAGTTTGTGGATAAAATGAACACTTTATACAAAGTTGCAAGGCCCGAATCCAATCTCAAGCTACTGAGGCAAAAGTCCGGGCTTAGCCAACGTGAACTTGCAGAATTGTCCGGCATTCCTGTACGAACCATCCAGCAATACGAACAACGCCAAAAAAACATCAATAAAGCTCAAACAGAGTATCTTATTATACTAGCAAAAGTTTTGTGCTGCGAAGTCATTGATTTGATAGAGAAAACAAATTAAAAAAGGACCCCTTTTAATCAAAAAAGAGGTCCCATTAGCTTATAAATTAATATTTTGCTGCTTCTTCCTCACCGGTCATCACACGGATAGCACCCTGTGCCAGAGCCAGCAACTCGTCCTCACCGGGATATACGGTGAAAGGAGCGATCCAGCCTGCTCTCTCTCTCAGAGCCTCTACCACTTCTTTGCCATAGGCGATACCGCCGGTCAAAATGATCTGGTCTACTTTACCGTTCAGCACGCAGGCCATGGAGCCGATATCCTTTGCCACCTGCAGGATGAAGGCTTCCTTTGCCTCTATGGCCTTTTCCTCTCCAGCCTCTGCACGCTTGGTCACCTCACGCATATCATTGGTACCCAGGTAAGCGTTAAAGCCGCCCTTGCCCACGATCTTGCTGTATATTTCTTTCTGCGTATACTGTCCGGAGAAGCACATCTTGATCAGAGCGCCTGCAGGCACTGCACCGGCTCTCTCGGGTGAAAAGGCTCCGTCACCATCCAAGGCATTGAACACATCCACTACTTTGCCGTACTCATGAGCACCTACGGACACACCGCCGCCCATGTGTACTACCACCAGACGAAGAGACTCATAATCCTTGCCGCACTCCTTGGCATATCTCTTGGCCACAGCCTTCTGGTTCAGGGCATGGAAAATGCTGACACGGGGAAGCTCGGGTACGCCGGAGTATCTGGCAATCGGCATCAGCTCATCCACTACTACAGGATCTACAATATAAGAAGGTACGCCGATGGCATCACCGATCTCCTTGGCCAGAATACCGCCCAGATTGGAAGCATGCTGACCGGATACACCGGCTTTCAGATCTTCGATCAGGGCATCGGTTACCGCATAGGTACCGCCGGGGATGGGCTTTAACATACCGCCGCGGCCTACGATCACATCCAGAGATTTCACATCAAAGTTTTTGCTTTCCAACAGATCAGTAATGATCTTCTTGCGGAAGTCTTTCTGATCCACGATAGCTGCATATTGGCTAATCTCCTCTGTGGAATGTCTCAGTGTTTCCTCAAACAACAGGGTCTCATCCTCAAACACACCGATCTTGGTAGAAGTGGAACCGGGATTGATAATTAAACTTTTGATAGACATATGATTTTACCTCCTCTATGTTTAAGCGTTTTTCTTCATTTCTTCTGCTACAACAGCTGCCAGAGCCATAGAATTTACTTTTGTCTCAAAGGTATCAGAACGGCTGGTCAAAATCACAGGCACCTTGGTTCCGGTCAGTATACAACCATTTTTCACTCCGGGCACCATATGTACGATGGCCTTGTACACCAGGTTGCCTGCATGAATATCCGGGAACAGAAGCACGTCCGCATCTCCCTGGATGGGTCTGTCTGTTGCACCCTTGTGCTTGGCAGCCTCGGGATCAATAGCCAGATCCAGGGACAAAGGACCGTCGATGATACAACCGGTCAATTCCCCTTTCCGGTTCATTCTGGTAAGCTCTGCCGCCTCCACAGTAACCTCCATCTTGGGATTTACCACTTCCACTGCTGCCAGCGGCGCTATCTTGGGACAGTCCAGTCCGCAGGCCTTTGCCACAGGCAAAGTATTCTTAATGATATTCACCTTGTCCTCCAAGGTAGGATAGGTCATAAATGCCACATCTGTCAGATACAGCAGTCTGTCGATACCGGGGATATCAAACACGCATACATGAGAGAGAACGCCACCGGTACGAAGTCCCACTTCCTTATCTAATACACTCTTTAAAAAGTTCTTTGTATCAATTACGCCCTTCATATACATATCAGCTTCACCGTCGTGCGCCAGCTTAACTGCCTTTAAGGAAGCCTGGATCATATCCGGCTCGTGGATGATCTGAAACTCTGACAGATCCATGTCGATCTGGGCAGCAATGGCCCCTATCTTCTCCGCATCACCTACCAGGATCGCATCTGCAATCCCACGCTTCTTGGCCTCTCTGACAGCCTCCAGCACAGCCTCATCCTGGGCAACAGAGACCGCCACCTTCTTCATGCCGCACTCTTTTACTTTCGCAATAATCTCATCAAAACTCTTATTCATCTTTGCACCTTTCCATCCTCACGGATTTCCTTTTGTTTTCGTTAAAATAATAGCACGGTCCGTTTTAAAAATCAACCTCTATTCCAGCCCTCTGATCACATCCGCAAACTCCCCGCAGGCTGCTTTGGCCAGATCCTGAGGGGCCAGCTCTATCTGGGAGCCGATCCGCCCTCCGCTGACAATGATCTGCGCAAACTCCAGGGCGGTGGTATCGATCTTGGTCACATACTGCTTTTTCATGCCTATGGCTGTACAGCCTCCCCGGATATAGCCTGTGACGGAATTGATATCTTTCACGTGTATCATACTAAGTGCCTTCTGCCCCACTGCTCTGGCTGCCTTTTTCAGATCCAGTTCTGCCTCAATGGGGATCACAAACACAAAATAGTCTCTGCCTCCCATAGTTACCAGCGTCTTATAGACCTTTTCATGGGGCAGCCCCAGCAGATCAGCGGTCTGCAGGCCATCCACGAACTCCTCGCACTCGTAGGTATAATGCCCAAAAGGGATCTTCATGGATTCCAATATCCGCATTGCATTGGTCTTTACTTCCTTTGTCTTTGCCATCTTACTTCACCTGTACCTTGTTTTATGATCATTATTTTATACCCTGTTCATGGCAAGTTCAAGAAAAAGTGCAAGCAAATACGCAGAACCTCTATGTGTCCTGCGCATTTGGAATACTTCTTATTTATATTTCGGCAGATAATCTCCGTGAGCGTCGATCAATTCATCTACCATTTTCTTGATGCTGTCGATATCCAGCTCGCTTGCAGTATGAGGATCCATCATAGCAGCCTGATAGATATGCTCCTTCTTCAGCGTATGTGCAGCCTCAATGGTCAACAGCTGTACATTCACATTGGTCATGTTCATCGCTGCGCACTGTACAGGCAGGGCACCTACATGGCAAGGATGGATGCCGTAACCGTCTACCAGACAAGGAACCTCAACGCAGGCATCCTCAGGTAAGTTGGTGATCAGATGGCCCTTGTTGATCACGTTGCCCCCAATCTTATAAGGCGTGTTGGCAACCATGGCTTCCATGATCCTGGATGCATACTCGTGGGAACGCTCATGCTTCTTCATGCCGCCCTCTTTCAGCTCCGCATATTCTTTCTTCCAGCCTTCGATCTGCCCTACGCAGCGTCTGGGATACTCGTCCAGAGGAATGTTGTAGCGCTCGATAAGCTCGGGATACTTGCTCTTGATGTAGAACATATTATACTCTGCATTGTGTTCGCTGGACTCGGTACAGTAATAGCCGAAGTGATTGATATAGTCCAGACGCACCCTGTCGTGACAGTCCGGATCAGCCATTCTTGCTGCAACCAGAGGCTTGATCACAGGATACAGATCATTACCATCCTTATCCCGCAGCTCCAAAAGCCATCCCATGTGGTTGATACCGGCGATCAATTCTTTTCTCCCCTCCAGCTTGTCTTCCATGCCAAACTGTTCCAGCAATGCCTTGGCACATACCTGCACGCTGTGGCACAGGCCAAGGGTCTTGGCTCCGGTGTATCTCTGCATATAGCCTGTAAGCATGCCCATAGGGTTGGTGTAGTTCAGCATAAGCGCATCCGGACACACCTCCAGCATGTCTCTGGCAAAATCCTCCATAACGGGAATGGTACGCAGTGCACGCATGATACCGCCGATGCCCAGTGTATCCCCGATGGTCTGTCTCAAACCATACTTCTTGGGAATCTCAAAGTCAATGATGGTGCAGGGATCATAACCACCTACCTGGATCGCATTGATCACGAAACTGGCTCCCTTCAGGGCTGCCTTGCGGTTCTCTACGCCCTGATAGCACTCGATCTTACAATTGCATTCCATCACCTGACGCATTGCCTCCAGGATCTCCTGGCTCTCTTTCAGTCTGTCTCCATCGATGTCATAAAGTGCAAACACACTGTCCTTTAAAACATCGGAACACATACAGTCACCGATCACGTTTCTTGCAAATACGGTACTGCCTGCACCCATAAATGTAATCTTCATACGCTTTCCTCCTCAAAATGTTTGTACTTTTACCATATCAGAAATCGATGCAAAGTAGGATTGATTTTTGCTGTGAAAACTTGTTATAATGTTGGATATGGAGGATACTATATGGTTCACTCAGAATTTGTCATCGACTATCAGTACGGCGGATTAAACCCCATGCAGTTTGGCTATCAAACCTGTCACCCTTCCCACAGTTTCGGTCCTGCCGTGCGTCCACACTGGTTGTTACATTACATTGTTTCCGGGTTCGGTACTTTTGTTCGACAAGGCGTCACCCACCGGGTAGGTCCGGGGGAAATTTTTGTCATACCGCCTTATTTGGAGACCTACTACGAAGCCGACCCGGAGAATCCATGGAACTACATCTGGATCGGTTTTACCACACAGGAAGAACTGCCTGAATTCTTTTCACAGCCCATCCTGAACTGCCCGGGTGCGGGAGAACTTTTTCAGGAAATGATCCTTTGTAAGAATATGGAAAACGGCCGCAGTGCTTATCTGTCCAGCTGTCTTTGGAAGCTGATGGCTCTCCTGCTGGAACAGAGAAAACCTGTATCCGACTACATAGACAAGGCAATCCATTGCATGCATGCCGAATACGGAAACGGCATCACTGTATTAGAAATTGCAAAGCGTTTAAATCTTGACCGCAGCTATTTTTCTACGGTCTTTTCTCAGCGCATGGGGATTTCCCCACAAGAATACCTGATCAACCTTAGATTAACAAAAGCCGCCGAGCTGATGATCGCCCATGGGGAATCACCCACTACAGCGGCACTGTCTGTGGGATATCCTGATCTATATCACTTTTCAAAAATTTTCAAAAAACATTTTGGCATGTCACCCAGGGCCTATATCAAACAGGCAGAAAGCGCTGGAGAACTAAAAAAATGACCAGCAAAAGTACATTCAGACCCGTAAACCACAAAAAATATCCTTTCCCGTCCGCTTCCGGGGATGCCTTATAATATTTATAGGAAATCAGACTGGCCATGGATGCGATCAAGGTGCCCAGGCCGCCGATATTGACTCCCAGCAGCAGCTGAGCACCTTCCCCGGTAAAGCCGGAGAGCATCAGCGCGGCAGGTACATTGCTGATCACCTGACTGATCAATGCACTGGCCAGCACCACTCTGCCCTCTAGAAGTTCTTTTGCCACCTGTTGCACTGTTTCTATGCGAGATAAATTTCCCACGAAGATAAAGAAAAACAAAAAGGTTAAAAGAAGCCCGTAATCCACCTTTCTGAGTACACCGGGAGCAACCGCCAGAAATACAGCCACTACCAGCAACAGTACTACATAATATGGAAGAAAACGAAGCACACCACAAATGCATACCACAAACAAGATACAGTAAAGAATCACATTCCGCTTGCTCCTGACCATATGCGTGGGCTCTTTCTGTGCCCTTTCCCCGACATTCTCCTGTTCTCCTGTCAGTCCCAACGCCTCTCCCGGGATCAGAACCCGGATCAATACTGCCAGCAACACCAGACTAAACAGCCAGACAGGCAACATAGTAATCAAGAATTCTGCCAGTCCCATATTATATTTTCCATATATATACAAATTCTGCGGATTCCCAAAGGGCAGCAGCATGCTCCCCAGATTGGCCCCTATGGTCTCCAACACGATCACAAGGATCATCTGCTTTTGCCTATGCCCCCGCAGCATGAAGATTGTCATGGGAACAAAAGTAATCAGCGCCACATCATTGGTGATAAACATGGACGAAAAAAAGCACAATCCCACCAGTATGTACGCCAGCATCCTGAGGGTTCCGGCCCGCCCGGCCAGCACCGCTGCCGCTTTCTCAAAGATCCCTTCCTGACCCAGGCCACCGATGACTGCCATCAGCGAAAACAGAAGGCAAAGCACCCGCACATCAATAAATTCCAGGTACTCCCTTCCCGGAGGATTGATAAACATGGAAAGGATTGCCAGCACACCTGATATCACCAGTACGGTATCTAATTTTCTCAAATTATTAATCCAACTCTTTTTCATATGCAATACTCTGCCAGCATCCTTTTCCGATATTCTTTGTCCTGCGTGATACGTCTCAAATCCTCATATCGTTCCGCATCCAACAGAATCCTTGTCAATTTCGCCATACGCTGTTCCACACTCTCTGTAACCTCATGAGTGTTCTCTTCCACCGCTTCCGCCTCTTTTTCCGCCTGTATATAAAAACAGTTTTTTGACACCATCATTATACTCCATTCCCGGACATTCTTCCACCCTATTTTTTACGGAATACAGCATATAATTCTTTCCAAAAGGATCATATGGCAAAATCCAAATTGTCCACATGTCCGGCAAATTCTCGTAATCGACTCCCGCCTCCAGTAACTTCACATCGGTCAGAGCCTGATAATAACGGCTGCGCTTTGGCAAATGAACGCTTTTTACATTATTGGGTTCCACATCAAACAGCTGCACAGTCCGTCCGTCTTCGGCAGTCACTTCTCTAATGGACACATCTAACCGTATTCCATGACAGTCTGTATCTATTCCGTTAACTGTCTTTTGTGTCTCGATCATAAGTTTCCCCACAGTCAATCCGGTTGCCCGCTCAATAATCATCCTCATCAATAGTTCAGAAGTCCTCTTGTCTGCAGATGCCTCTGTAAACAAAAAATCAATACCATTTGCTATGTTTTTTCATTTATTGCAGCTAAAAAAAGACAGTTTATACAAAAGATAAACTGCCCTTCTTATAGCAACTATTTCACGTATTTTTTGCCAACAACACTGCCTCCGTCAACCAGTACATCAACGCCTGCAAGATAACCGTTTCTTTCATCTGCCACGGTAGCGATGGCATATCCCAGCTCTTCCGGTTTGCCCATACGCCTTTCTGCGGTTGTGTTGATCAGGCTACCACCTTCTTCTGCCTCCAAATTGCCCATATCGGTAGCAATCAGTCCGGGGCTTAAAGAACATACGCGGATGCCCTTGCTTCCGAATTCATATGCGCACTTCGCTGCATACCAGATAACAAATTTCTTAGAAAGGCCGTAGGCAAGGCCTGACGCTTTATATCCTTTTAATTTATTGGGAAGGCCCAGAATCTTCTTCACAAACTTTTCTTCGTTCTGATCCGCAAGGGCAAAGGTCTTTTTACTCGCAAGAAAATCCGGCAGGATATAGGCTGAGTTGGAAGAAATATCTACGATAACGCTCCCTGCCTTCATAAGCTTTGCAAATTCTTCATTTACATACACTGTGCCAAGCGCATTTACGCGTATCAATTTTTCCGGATCTGCCATGGCCGGCGAAAGACCGGCTGCATTAATTACGTTCTTAATTTCACCAAGACCGGCTGCATATTCCGCAAGTTCACGCACCTGCTGCCTGTTGGAGGTATCACAGGTCTTGGCATAGGCCTCATACCCCAGCTCCTGCAGTTCCTTCACAGCCGTCTCCAGCTTGGACAGGGTGCGTCCCGTTACAACAATGATTTTGTCCTTGGGCATGTTCTTGGCTGCCGTCAGCCCCATGCCGCTACCGCCTCCGGTGATCACACACACACTTTTCATCTTTATACTCCTCTCTGTTTTTCAAGTATCTTTGTAAATAAGTGTAACAAAACAACCCAAAAAAGTACAGTACATGATAAATAAATATTTGACATTATTCTCAAATGCGGTATACTAAATATACTCAATCAAAAAATGGAGGATTATAATTATGAAACTGAAGAAACTTTTAGCTCTGACACTTTCTGCTTTACTTTGTCTTGGCACTTTAGCAGGTTGCGGTGGTAAAGTAAACTACGCAAAGGACAACACCAAGTTTATCATTGGTGTATCCGGCCCTCTTACCGGCAACGCAGCTATTTACGGTACCGCAGTGAAAAACGCTGCACAGATGGCTGTTGACGAGATCAACGCTGCCGGCGGCTTTAACGGCATCATGTTCGAACTGGTTGCTACTGATGACGCGAATGATGCAGCCAGACTTGCTACCAACTACTCTTCCATGTACGAAGGCGGCATGCAGGTTTCCCTTGGTACTGTTACTACCCAGCCCGGTCTGGAGTTTAAGAACCTGTCCAAAGATGACAACGTGTTCTTCCTGACCCCTTCCGCATCCGGTGATAAGATTCCTGAGTTTGACAACGGCTATCAGATGTGCTTTGCAGACGGTAACCAGGGTAAGGTTGCTGCAGAATTTGTAAATGACAACTATGCAGGCACCACCATCGGTGTTTTCTATAAGTCTGACGAAGCTTATTCCAAGGGTATCTATGATCAGTTTAAGGATAATCTGGACAGTTCCGTTAAGGTTATCGAGACTACCTTTACCGATGCCAACACAACCGACTTTTCCACCCAGATCGATACCCTGAAAGAATGTGAATTTATTTTCATGCCTACCTATTACACCCCCGCTTCTCAGTTCATGAGACAGGCCAAGGGCGTATTGGAAGCTGCAGACGCTGTATACTATGGCTGTGACGGTTTTGACGGTATCGACAGCATTGATGGCTTCGATATTACCGAGATCCCTCAGGAAATCACCATGCTATCCCACTTTAACTCCAAGGCAACAGAGGGTGCTGCAAAAGAATTCATTGACAAATATGTGGAAAAATATGGAAAAGATACCCTGAACCAGTTTGGTGCTTCCGCATATGACTGTGTATATGCAATCTTCAATGCCATGAAGGCTGCTGAGCAGGCCGGCAAGAAGATCACTGTTACCATGAGTGCTTCTGACCTTTGTGATATTCTGAAAGACCAGTTCCAAGGTGGCTTCACTGTGACGGACGCTGTAACCGGTTCTGAGATCACTTGGGAAGACAACGGCTACGTAAACAAGAGCGCTATCAAATATGTAATCAAAGAAGCTAACTAAAGGATATTATCATGGAACTCATTTTATCGACACTGATCAACGGTTTGAGCCTTGGCGGCATATATGCCATGATAGCCCTGGGCTATACCATGGTTTACGGTATTGCAAAGATGCTGAACTTCGCCCACGGAGATATCATCATGGTGGGAGGATATGTGATCTATGTATTCATGTCCTTTCATAATCCTTTGCTTGCCATCCTCATGGCAGTTATCTGCTGCGTCATTCTTGGCATCGTAATTGAAAAAGTGGCTTATAAACCCCTCCGGGGTGCTTCTCCCCTGGCCGTGCTCATCACGGCCATCGGAGTCAGCTATCTGCTGCAGAGCCTTGCACAGATTATCTTTGGTTCTGCTAACAAGATGGTTACCGTATACGAATTTGGGGCGATTAAACTCTGGGGTGTTACCATTCAGGTTTCTGCACTGGTTACCCTGGCGGTTACTGTTGTGGTAATGACGATCCTTACATTATTCATCAAGTATACCCGTATCGGACGTGCCATGGTTGCTGTTTCCGAGGACAAGGGCGCTGCCCAGCTGATGGGTATCAATGTGAACAAGATCATTACCATCACCTTCGCCATCGGCTCTGCACTGGCGGCACTGGCCGGACTTTTCTACTTGCTGAAAGCTCCCAGTATTTCCAATACTTTGGGCGCCATGCCCGGCATCAAAGCCTTTACTGCTGCGGTTATCGGTGGTATCGGCTCCATTCCCGGCGCAATGCTGGGCGGTATCCTTCTGGGCGTGGTAGAGTGTATCT
Source organism: Lachnospiraceae bacterium (assembly GCA_015056865.1). GTDB lineage: Bacteria > Bacillota > Clostridia > Lachnospirales > Lachnospiraceae > Acetatifactor. The sequence continues at coordinate 151,760 of SVFM01000001.1, read as the reverse complement.
CTTACAAGATCACTGCCATTGCACCTTATACGGATGCCATTGAGTTTTCCATCCTTATTATTATTCTCCTGGTGAAACCCACCGGTTTCCTGGGCAAAGTAAGGAGGGAAAAGGTATGATGAAGAAATTAAGCAACATCCACTGGAACCATTACCTTAACTACATAGTAATCGGACTGTTTACTCTCATTTTCGGCAGCCTTTCCTTAGGCGGCATGTACTTGAACAGTTCCTTGCTGTTCCTAATGGAAAAGATAGCCATCAGCATTATTTTGGCTGTCTCCCTGAGTATTGTTGTGGGCTTTCTGGGAGAACTCTCTCTGGGCCATGCTGGCTTTATGTGTGTAGGTGCCTATCTGGGCGGTAAGGTGGCAACGCTTTTAGAGCCTTCTATTGGAAACAGCCCTTTTAATTTGCTGATCTCCCTGATCGTGGGCGGTGCCGTTGCTGCAGTATGCGGCGTCATTATCGGTATTCCTGCTTTAAGACTTCGGGGAGACTACTTGGCCATTGTGACCCTTGCTTTCGGCGAGATCGTGAAATCCCTTTTCCAAAACTCCTCCGATGAATCCTTTGGCGGTGCATTGGGACTGGATACTCCCCGCTATGATAAGCAATATCTTTTTATCTGGGCCTTTGCCCTGGTACTGATCACACTGGCAGTAGTACAGAACTTCATCCGTAGTAAGCACGGCAGGGCCGTTACTGCTATCCGGGATAATGAGATCGCCGCACGTTCCAGCGGCATCAATGTTACAAAGTACAAATTGCTGGCCTTTACGATTTCCGCCTTTTTTGCCGGAATCGCAGGTGTACTCTACAGCTTCAGTAACTATACTGTACAAAGCGCCAAATTTGGCTACAATTACTCCATAGAGATCCTGGTAATGGTAGTCCTTGGCGGCATGGGCAGCATCAACGGTTCCATTATTGCTGCTGCGCTGATCACTTTCCTGAACACCAAATTGGCAACCATTCTTACAGGTGATCTTGCCGTATTGCAGAATCTGTTCTACGCGATCATCCTGATTGCCATCATCATTTACAACAACGCTCCCAGCCTGAAGAACTTCCGCAACAGGTTTAACTTTGGTGTATTGTATCGGAAGCTCATTAAGAGAAACGCTGACCCTACAAACATTGGGGACGATAAGGCGAAATGGGACGTGGTTCCTACCAAGATTGAAATGAACGAGGTGCTTTCTACTGATCTGAATCCGTCCGATAATTACATAAAAGGAAAAGGAGGAGATAAATAATGGCTGAATTTATTCTTGAAACAAAGAATCTCGGTATCTCCTTCGGCGGTCTGAAGGCCGCGCAGGATGTAAATATCCGGATTAAGAAAAATCAGATCTACGGCCTCATTGGCCCCAACGGTGCCGGTAAGACCACCATCTTCAATCTGCTCACCGGCGTATACAAGCCTACAACAGGCACCTTTTATCTGGATGGCGAGGAGCTTTGCGGCCTTGGCCAGGAAAAGATCAATCATAAAGGCATTGCCCGTACCTTTCAGAACATCCGTCTGTTTAATAACATGACCGTGATCCGAAATGTAATGGTTGCCCTGCATAATCAACCTGAATATAAGTGTAGTGCCTTACAGTCCATCTTTCGTCTGCCCAGGCATTTTAAAACAGAAAAGGCCATGCAGGAAAAAGCGAAAGAACTGTTGCGCATCTTTGATCTGGAAGAAGAACAAGGCAATCTGGCCTGCAACCTGCCCTATGGTAAACAGCGCAAGTTGGAAATTGCCAGAGCACTGGCAACCAATCCTAAGCTTTTGTTGCTGGATGAGCCTGCCGCAGGTATGAATCCTCACGAGACAGAGGATCTGGTAAAAACCATTCTATTCATCCGGGATCACTTTGATATGACAATCCTGCTGATCGAGCACGACATGAAATTTGTGGCTGGGCTCTGCGATCAGCTCACTGTGCTCAACTTCGGTACAGTGCTTGCAGAGGGTGACACCAAAACCGCCTTGAACGACCCCGAAGTCATTAAGGCATATATCGGAGGTTAAATCTATGGCAATGTTGGAAGTAAAAAATCTCGAAGTATATTACGGTGTGATCCGCGCACTGAAAGGTATCAGTTTTGAAGTAAATGAAGGCGAGATAGTTACCTTGATCGGAGCTAACGGTGCCGGCAAAACCACTACCATGCAAAGTGTTGTGGGTCTGATCCCTTCCCGTGCAGGCACAGTGACTTTTAACGGCATGAACATTACTAAGACTCCTTGTCACAAGATTGTTCATCTGGGCATGACTCAGGTTCCCGAGGGACGCCGGATCTTCCAGGAATTGACCGTATATGAGAATTTATTGATGGGCGCTTTTTCCATGAAGGATTCCTCCGGATTCAAAAATGATCTGGAAGCCGTGTATACACGATTCCCCCGCCTTGCGGAAAGAAGAAACCAGATTGCCGGAACACTCTCCGGCGGTGAGCAACAGATGTTGGCCATGGGTCGAGCCATCATGAGCCATCCCAAGCTCTTGATGCTGGATGAGCCCTCCATGGGCCTATCTCCCTTGTTGGTAGATCAGGTATTTGAAATTATTAAGGATATCAACAAAGACGGCACTACCATCCTGCTGGTAGAACAGAATGCAGGAAAATCGCTTGCCATCTCTGATCGTGCCTACGTGCTCGAGAATGGACAGATCGTCCTTAGTGGTACAGGCGCCGAGCTGGCCGAAAGTGAAATGGTTAAAAAAGCTTATCTGGGCGGTTAAAACACGCTTAACAGAACGGGCAAACTCTCAAACCAAGAGCTTGCCCGTTTTTTAATTCATTTTTTATTTCGTCTTCCATTCGTTCCAGATTGTAAATCCCAGGATCATAGCACCGCCGATGATCTGCCACAGGGTCATGGTTTCACCCAAAATTGTAACTGATATCAGCACTGCCACCAGAGGATCTACATAGCTTAAGATCGCTGCTCTTTGCCCCGGGATTTCTTTCAGGGCAGAAAAGTAAAAGCAATAAGTCAATCCCGTGTGTACAAGTCCTACGATCAGCAGATTGATCCATCCGTTTACACTTAGGCTTCCTAATGTGATGCCGCCGCTCAGCATTACGTAAGGAAACAACACCATAATGGCTGCCAGAAACTGTAAAAAAGTTCTATGGATCCCTTCCACATTCTTTATAAATTTATTGATCAAGATAACGGACGCATAAAAGGTTGCGGCACCCAATCCAAACAGGATTCCCACCAGGTCACTTCCACCCTTCATATCCACGGTTCCAGTGATCAGTACAATTCCCAAAGTAGACATGATAAAGCATAAGATCTGCTTTCCTGTCAGCCTCTCTCGAAATAAAAAGGGACAGACAGCCGTAACGATTACCGGTGCAAAATAGTAGCTGAGCGTGGCTACAGAGACCGTGGTATACTTATACGCCTCAAACAGGAAAATCCAGTTAATACCTATGGCTGCCCCGGATAAGACAAGCAAAGGAAGCTCCTTTTTCATTTTGGAAAAGAGAATCTTTTGTTTGGTTACAGCCAGAAATAGTGCCAGCAACAAAACCGCTAAAATCGCCCGATATAAGGCCAATTCTCCGGAAGATACCGAAATATTACGCACGAACAGACTTAAAGTACCAAAAATCGTCATGGATGCGATCAGCATCAGACGTGGACTCTTCAATTGTTTCACATGAATTCCTCACAATCTTTCAATATGCATTTAATCATACTGTTATTTACAAATTCTGTCAATTGTTTTCTCTGCTCTCTTAATACTGCTGGTGGCCGGACTTGAAGCATATCGGGTCGCCGGAAATACTGATAAATTCCCGTGAAATTACTATAACTCCTGCCCTGTTTCTTCTTCAATCCACTCTTTCAATTTTTTCTGTAATACTTTCTTATCTGGCAAATAAAGAGCATATTCTGTAGCAAAGATATTACTGTTTTCCGGCAATGTAATTTCTACAAGTGCATCATTCTTCTCCTTACAAAGCAAAATTCCTATTGTCGGATTTTCTTCCGGTAACTTCTGGAATCGATCATAATAATTAACATACATCTGCATCTGCCCCAAATCCTGATGCGTAAGTTTATCAATCTTCAAATCAATAAGGACATAGCAACGAAGCAAACGATTATAGAATACCAAATCCACATAATAATTGTCCTCATCAAATGTGAAACGCTTCTGCCTTGCTTCAAACAGATATCCTTTGCCCAGCTCCAGTAAAAACTTTTGCAGCTTAATAATAATTGCCGTTTCAAGATCTGTTTCAGAATAACTTGTACGTTCTTCCAGACCTAAAAATTCAAGAACGGTCGGCTGTTTCACAATGTCAGAAGGCTTTGTGATTACATTTCCTTCCGAGGCAAGTCTTATGACCGATTCTTTATCCCGACTTAATGCAAGTCACTCATACAGACTGGAATTGTATTGTCTTTGCAGAACACGAATACTCCATGCCGCTTCAGCCGCTTCAATCTCATAAAAACGACGCTCAGCAGGATTTTTTATACGCATAAGCAAAAGATAATGAGACCATGGCAACGAAAAAGGTAATACATTTTCAAATTCCCGAAATACCGTTTCGGATTTTTCTATTGCAAATTTCCGAAACACTGTTTCGGAAATTCGATTCTGATAATTCAGATAAAATTTTCTGGCATTTTCAAGTGTATCAACAGAAAATCCTCTGCCGAACTGCTCTGTTAAAGCATCCGATAATTGCTTGATTACCTGTTTACCATACTGTGCTCGGCTCTGTCCTTGCTGCTGTTCTTCCACAATCCAGCGTCCGATGGAATAATAGGTCATCAACTGTACCATATTGACCTGCTTCGCCGCAATCTGACGAGCATACTGAATCAAATCAATGGAATTACGACAAAGATTTTCTATATTGATACTTGGAGCCATTATTTTTTCTCTTTCCATTCAAAATCCTCCGATTATCATAAATCCGGCATTGCGCCAAATCGACTATTCATTGAGAATAATTAAGGGAGCTTTGCAGCTCCCTCAGAGTTTAAAATCTTCCACTATATGGCAGGAACTCTCCCCAAGATAGTTTCCTATCTGAATATAGTATATGTTAATTACCATGAAAATGCAATGAGTTTTTCAAAAAAGTTACCCTGCGTAATCCAAAAACTTTTGCTCTGCGTTCTTGGCTTTCATTAACAAATCTACAATTTCCTGCTTTACCAATTTATTAGTCACATTACCGTTTTTCCCGATGTCAAAAGCAGCCTGCCATGCTTTATAAACACTCTCATATATTTCAGCACATTCTTTTTCCTCATATTTGTTGAAGAATTGCCATGCGTACCATTTTAATGCAGCATAGGTTCCAAGGTAATATTCAAGTTTCCACGCCACATCCGAAGTATATTGTTCAGAAATAAATTTGCACAACATATCATATGCCGCAATTCCCTTTGCATTTTCACACCATTCCTCTCCACGTAAATGAGAAACCGCAAGCTGCTTAGTGTCTGCCACAATCTGCTTAACGGATTTATCACTTTTATTGCTAACTGTCAAAACTGACAATATTTGTATTTCCAATTTCCCAAGCTTATCATAAGCAATCTGATCTTCACTCCCATCAATTCTTAACGTGAAAAGTATCTTTGACTCATCATCATATCCAGTTATAATGCCCCATTCACAATCACTGATATCCCATACCACAGCAGCCATACCATTATCTATAGCGTTTTTAATTTGCTGGATTGCAGTTTTACGGCGTTCTTCTTCAATATTCTCCTGCCCCCACAAACGCTCTGTATAATCACATACAAGCCCGCCATTAGCCACCCATTCCGGTTGCTTCGAGAAATCCCATATACTTGTCGCACTGGGACACAGATCTGGTGCAACCCACATACGAAACGCAAAACCACTAGATGCTATGATATCATCTGCAAAATCTTTATATTCACTGTGTTTAAGCACTGCAGACAGACATTTTGCCAAAGAAAAAAGATATCCTGTAGTATCTGTTGTTTGTTCAAAGTTAATGTCCAATTTTTTCATTATACGCATTCTCCTTTTTAACTGGTATATAAATTATTTCTGAAAATTCTCGGCTTTCTTCTACATAACTTTCCAATTCATATCCGCCGGTTCTCACATACCCATTTCCCGGCAACCACACCCTTGCAATATACTCCCATGTCTTATGTATCGTGTTTACAAAATTAATATGCAATGCCGGGGGAGTTCTAAATACTGCATATAAACCACCCTCGATGCTTAATGTGATTGTTTCAGACAAATCTCCCTTTGCCTCTTCTTCCCGAATCCCAATATAATAGTCCAATTTGTGTGTCTCTGGATTCCAAAAGGATACTCCATAGTCCTCTACTGTTATTCCACCAGACAACTTCTTAGACCACTGATTTACATTATATTTATTCCAGAAGTTAGGAGTAAAACTTTCATCACTTGGATATACAACAAGTTTAAATGAATCCATAACCGACAATTTTGCATCTACATGAAAATTAGTCGGTTCTAACACCATTCTTTCATACAATTTAAGACTATTTTTCCATGCCTTATACTCTGTCGGTAGAATATGGTGTTCTGCCTTAAACGCACGAACGAAATTTTCTTTTGAATTGAACCCATATTCAAAAGCAATATCTGATATTGGACGTTCCACTTTTTCCATACAGCGTACAATCTCTGTAATTCTACGTTTACGAATATAATCTGCAGGTGTTAAATGCACAATATCCTTAAATATTCGTAGAAAGTGATATTCTGAATATCCCGCGATACCTGCCAACTCAGCATTACTCAAATTGCCCTGTAAATTATTTTCAATATAATCAATAACACTCTGAATACATTCTTGATATTTTATATCGATCACCACCTGACCTTATTATACAACATTTCTCAAATATAAAATTGATAAAAATTGCGAAATGTAAAAAATTACTTAAAACACTCTTTTATAAAAATCATAACATGTATTCTTCCAAACTAGAAGCATATAGCTCGAAAATCCGGCAAAAAGAGGCACTTAGAATCGAGTTTCACAATAATTCTAATTTTTTCTTTATAAATTTTCTCACTTTCTAACTTTTTTAAGAAATTCTTGAATTGAATATTCTTATTTTCTGAAAAACTTTTTCTTGACACGCCCTTGTGAACTGATTGCACATTACTCCCGTACACGCTGCTTCAATTACACATTTACTAAATCAAAACCGTCCAACGCATCCGTAACCGATATAACAGAGCCAAGAAGAAACAGCGAATTGCCAAGGGCTAATATCTATATGCCATAAATACCCCATAGGAATACTATTTCTTATGGGGTACTAATGAAATGCTATCTTCTCGATTGCAACTTAGACTTTATCTATTTTTTCTAAACTCGTCCATATTCTTTTTACAATTATATGCTTCCATTAATTTCTCATCTTCCCATGTCCATTGTTTTTCAACATCTATTTTTTGTACAAGTTCCTCGTGAGATGGCTCAGCCGGGAAAATATCACAAGGATACTTTTCACAATATCCACAATGAATGTACCCTTTTTCAATTACACATTTACGTGCTTCGCACGGAGGATAAAGTAATATAGCATTTTCATTTTCGCATGAACATCCATCACAAATAATTGATTTCGGATCTGGATCATATCCCGGAACGGTCTTTCTATATACCTTACAAATTTCTTCCCTTCGATCATTCTTTTCAACATTAGGGCGATAAATCAGACATAAATCGCACCTCATTCCACATTTCGAAAACATCTTTTCTGACATATCACACCTCACTACTACAGTTCATATTGCCATGGAACATACGGCAGCATTCCCCAAGTAATTTCATCTGCATAATGTACTTCTGTATGTATCATTGAACGATAATCTGCTGATGTTGCTCTAATACAAGGAAACTCTACACATTCTTTACATTCCTTCAATCCTTTTGTGGGTGCACAGCCTTTTGCGTTACAAGGGTCATCTTTACAATAGCAATTCATACTATAACAACCTTCACATCGCATGCTCCAATCCGAATTTCCCCACATTTTATCTAAATGTTCTATCATCATAGCCCTTTGTTCTTCTGTTGTACCAACATAATGAACACACAAATCACAACGCTGACCACATTGCGAATAAATAGCACCTTCTTTTGGAAAGGGCTTACGGTTTGGTCTCTTTTTGATTTGAATAAGTTTTTTAACTTCTTCCAACTGTTCCATAGTGGTTACATCAATAAACATCCATTTACCATCATGATAAGTTTTGGCATTGTCATAGTAATCATATATGTACTGTGAAAAATTCTCTTTTTGTAACTCATAGCATTCACGTTCTTTCTTGCCATAAATAATCAAAAAAGTGAATCTATCTTCACGTATATAAATCGTAAGGATAGTTTTTGAACCTTGCTTAAATTTCAGTTCATCTTTTCCGTCTCCAATTTCATCCAATTTATATTTTCCACGCATAAATACCATCGTTTCATGACTAATTTTATCCAAAGTATTCATTGAAATTCCTCCATTAATTTTTTACCATCTTCCTCTCACGTTTTGTCTCGTATCTTAATTGGAACATATATGTCTAGTTGATCATATCCCAATGCACGTTTAATCTCCTCCGTCGGATTGACCATGTGACAAAGCGGACTATGTCCAGGGCGTTCATCAGATTCAAATTCGCTTGTTTCCAACCATTTTTTGATACCATCATATACTCTGTAACATATATCATCATCGCCATCCACAGACATAGCCACTGCATATAAACCACCTTCAAAATCTATAAGCTCGTATGGAGCTGTGTCTGCCTTTGTAACCCAATCCTTAACACCCCAAAACCAAACCGCATGCGTTTCATCAGCAACATTTTCAAAACCAATAAAGTTAGGATAACCAAACATCGTCTTCTGGGCTAGATCAATATGTTCCCGTTGCCATTTCCAAAAGGGTCCAAACACTTTATCAAGTGTGTCCAATCCTGACGAAAATGCTCTGAAAGGGCTTACTTGAATAATCCTGACTTCCGGAATTTTTTTCATTTTTTCCGTCACATCCAATAGCTTGTTTACTGTCTCTTTAGCAGGATTCCCATTATACGAACCGCCAGAGAGACGTGTTTCTATTTTTGATGCTTTATCATAAAGCATCCTTACATCTGAACCATTACTGAAATCAGCCTGCTTTATTTGGCGAACAAACTCCAAGACAACTTCTTTAAGTTCGTGCAATAAAGCAACCTCTTCATCAATATCATCTGCCTTTTTTCTTAATATTTCCAAAATAACTTCTGAACCAGATGCGTTGAATATTCTCTGTATATCCTTAATGCTAATGTTCAGCTTGCGTAATATCAATATTTGTTCCAATCGCTTAATAGCATTTTTATCATACAACCTATATGAATAATTATCAATTCTTGTACTGGTTATTAGACCTACATCCTCATAATAACGCAGTGCACGAGGTGATATGTCATACTTAGACGATACATCTCTAATTTTTATGAGATCACTCATTTCAATCCTCCTAACAGCTATTTACATTTATTATAAATGCTTCCCTAACGGAAGAGTCAATATAATTTTGTAAAAAATGCAATTTTCTCAACATGTTGGCACAACGTATCAAAAATTCCGGTTCATTTCCGAAATCCTGCATTTCAGTTTTATTTGAAACCTATTTTTCAAATAAAACACCAATTGCACAATCGCCCCAAAACGCCTCATACAATTACGCTTTTATTGCATGTATTCTATAACGATTATCCTCTCTATTTTCATTTTATGTTATCTATAACGTCTTTTATCTCGATTTATCCTAGACACGTTCCACTACACTTTCCCACGTCTGCAATTCTGCTAACATGTCCCTACCACGTCCAGAAAATCCATCCATTTGACCAAAATCCCACAAAACCATGATTTCTTGACATATCTGCACAACGTACCGAAAATTCGACCATTTTTCAAAATTCCTGCAAAACCATGCTTTCTTAACATGTCTAGCAAACGTACCAAAAATCCCGGGCTTTTCTCAAAATTCTCAAAATCCAAATGTTTTCACTTTTAACTGAAACTTCTAATTCCCGGAAAATTTCTTCAAAAAACTCTTGACACGACCTTCCTTGCCGATTGCACATTGATCTCGCACATACTGCTTCGATTACACATTTATCACATCAAAACTCCCCACTGCTTACGCATTCCTTACGTTCAACCCCTAAAACCCCCATATGTTATAATCTATAATGCGGAGCACCGCTAATTTTACGAAAGGAATTGTGGAATTTCACAGACACATAATAGATACGATTTACGAACATAAGAAAACAGATACACTTTAGAAATTTCCGGTAGCAACCATGGAAAATCCAAATGTATCAAACCTTCTCTTGCCTTCCGTCCCGGAATGTAATAATATGACCTTAGAAGGGGTCGCAGAATTGTACGATAACATGAGAAAAGAGACCATTTTAAAACAATTCTGTGATTTACAAAAAATTAAATATCGTGAGAGCATCAACCAATTTTATATTGTGATTGATCGGAAACAGTACACTGCCAAGACCAGACGTGACCTTATTGACAAGTTATTTGAGAAATACTGCGGAGATGCAGTCACTACTCTGGAGCAGGCTTATCTGGAATGGATGCACTGGCGTGCAAGCATCAACACCTCGTCCAAGACACTGAAGGAGAATAAGAACGAATGGAAGCACTACATCCAGGATTCTTCTCTGGCAAAGATGCAGGTAGCCAAGATAGAGATTGCTGACTTTGAAGCCTTCCTCTATGATGTGACCATGGACTTTGCAATTACAAGTAAACGTCTGTCAAACATCTTAAGCGTGTTAAACGGCATCCTCCGGCGTTGTGTGTCCCGGAAGATCATTGAACATAATCTTCTGTCAGATGTGGATATGAAGATCTTCCGCAAACGCTGCAAGCCTCAGAATAGCAACAAGGACAATTACACTCTGGAAGAACGACAGCGGATTCTGGACTATCTGGCAGACAAGACGGACATCTACTCTCTGGCGATCCGTTTCTCTTTCTTTGTTCCTTTACGGATCAGTGAAACATGTGCCATAAAGTACAGTGATGTTTCAAACGGACTGTTACACATTCAGAGAGCACAGCGGACATGCCAGAAGATGAATGATGATCTGACCTTTGACGCACGTTATCTGACCAATGAGGAGCGTATCAAAGGCAACAAGGCATCCGGCTTTCGTACCATTCCGCTGACGGACACCGCACTGTCGATAATTGAACAGACCCACAGCCTTTACCCCGACACAGAGTATTTGTTTATGCGTGACGGGGAGCAGATTCTGGCGAATACGTTCAATGAAGCTCTGATGAAGGTCTGCAAGGAACTGAAGATCAAGTATCGTTCTTCCCACCAGATACGATTCACTGTGGCAACGCTGCTGTTTGAGAACGGCATACCGATCACACAATTAAGCACGCTTTTGGGGCATGCTGACACCGCTATGACATGGCACTATATACGCAAGCAGGAGCCGGATGCACAGACGGCAGATATTATGAAGTCGGTGTTGGGATAGCTTTCACAACAGCCAAAATACTGCTGGAAAAGGCTGAAAATGCCAGAAATGCAGTAAAAATGCGGCTTACAAACATTTACAAACAAATTTGACCTAAAATTTTGTAGAAAAAAAGAGAGAAAACATTGATTTTATCAGTGTTTTCTCTACTCTCTTAATACTGCTGGTGGCCGGACTTGAACCGTCCACCAGCAATTCATTTCACACAAAAAGAGGATACCCCGCAGGATATCCTCTTAAATCATCTCTTATTTTGCTGCCATTTCACCTTTCAGCTTCTCGGTCAGGGCAGGAAGGATCTTGTTCAGATCACCTACGATACCATAATCAGCTACATCAAAGATAGGAGCGGTCTCATCCTTGTTGATGGCGATGATGATATCGGACTCCTCCATACCGGCCAGATGCTGGATTGCACCGGAGATACCGATTGCGAAGTATACGTTGGGACGAACGGTCTTACCGGTCTGGCCTACCTGCAGATCCTTGGGTTTCCAGCCTGCATCTACAACTGCACGGGAGCAGCTTACGGTAGCACCCAATACTTCTGCCAGATCATCCAACAGCTTGAAGTTCTCAGCACTGCCTACGCCACGGCCGCCGGATACCAGGATCTTTGCATCCATGATATCTACTGTATCGGTTACAGCTTTTACAACTTCCAAGATCTCTACATATTTGTGGTCGGGTGTAAAGCCAGGATTAAACTCCTCGATCACAGCCTGTCTGCCCTCTTCTCTGGGAAGTTTCTGCATAACGCCGGGACGAACGGTTGCCATCTGAGGACGGAACTCGGGACAAGCAATGGTTGCAATGGTGTTGCCGCCAAATGCGGGACGAGTCATCAACAGCTGGTTGTGCTTCTGCTCTCTGCCGGGGATGGGATTGATCGGGAAATCACCGATATCCAGCTGTGTGCAGTCTGCAGTCAGACCGGTGTGGATTCTTGCAGATACGCGAGGACCCAGGTCACGGCCGATGGCTGTTGCACCTACCAGGAAGATGTCAGGCTTGTATGCTTCAATTACGCTTGCCAGAGCATGTGCATAGGGCTCTGTGCGATACTCTTTCAACTCAGGGTCATCTACCACGATAACTCTGTCTGCGCCGTAAGCTGCCAGCTCACTTGCCAAAGCCTTTACGTCGCTTCCTACCAGAACTGCTGTTACTTCTGTATCCAGATCCTTTGCCAGATCTTTACCTTTACCGATCAGCTCAAAAGCGATGCCACTGATCTCATTGTCTACCTGCTGTGCAAAGACAAATACACCCTTATATTGTTCTAAACTCATTTTTAGCACCTCTTTCCCTTAGATAACGTGTTTTTCTTTTAACTTGCCTACGATATAGTCTACAGAGTCCGTAGGATCCAAAGTTACCTTTTCTCCTGCGCCCTTTCTTACCTTGTCGGAAGCCTTTGCAATCTGGGTAGGTGATCCCTTCAGACCCAGGTTGGAATCTTCAACGTCAACCAGGTTCGCTCTGCCCCATACGGTAATCTCTGCTGCACATGCATCAAAGATTCCACCGGGAGTCATGTAACGGGGCTCATTCAGTTCAGCCAGTGCTGTAACCAGACAAGGCATTTTAGCCTTCAGCACGTGATATCTGTCGTCGTACTGACGCTCTACGATGATGCTGTCGCCTTCGATCTCGATCTTCTGTGCATAGGAGATAACAGGAATATCCAAGTGCTCGGAAATCTGAGGACCTACCTGAGCGGTATCTCCATCGATTGCCTGACGGCCTGTGATGATCAGGTCGTACTCCAGATTGCGGATCGCACCTGCCAATGTCTGGCTGGTTGCCCATGTATCAGCGCCGCCCAATACTCTGTCGGTTACCAGGATCGCTTTATCAGCACCCATTGCCAATGCCTCACGCAGAACATCCTCTGCCTTGGGAAGACCCATGGTGATAACGGTTACTTCTGCGCCATATTTATCTTTCAGTCTCAGAGCTGCTTCCAGACCCGCTTTGTCATCGGGGTTCATGATCGTCAGCATTGCTGCTCTATCCAGAGTACCATCGGGATTGAATTTAACACCGCCCTTGGTATCGGGAACCTGTTTAATACAAACAACGATTTTCATTGTATATTCACTCCTTATATTATTTGTTTTTCGTTATTATTTCTTTACCTAAGATCGGCCCTCGAAAATGCTCCGGACTTACTTAAGGATATTCGCGGAGATTACCATTCTCTGTACTTCACTTGTACCTTCATAGATCTCGGTAATCTTAGCGTCACGCATCATACGCTCAACTTCGTACTCTCTGGTGTAGCCGTATCCACCGTGCAGCTGAACAGCCTTGGTGGTAACATCCATTGCAACCTCTGCAGCGTAGAGCTTAGCCTGAGCAGCTTCTACGGAATAAACCTTCTGAGTAGCCTTTGCCATAGCAGCCTTGTAAACCAGCATTCTTGCAGCCTCTACCTTGGTAGCCATGTCAGCCAGCTGGAAAGTAGTATTCTGGAAAGAAGCGATGGACTTACCGAACTGCCTTCTCTCTTTTACGTATGCAATGGTTCTTTCAAGAGCGCCTGCAGCAATACCAAGTGCCTGTGCAGCGATACCGATACGTCCGCCGTCCAAAGTATGCATTGCAATACCGAAGCCCTTGCCTTCCTGACCCAGCAAATTCTCCTTGGGGATTCTGCAGTCTGTGAAGATCAGCTCGTATGTAGAAGATCCGCGGATACCCATCTTTCTCTCCTTGGTACCAAAGGTAAATCCGGGAGTGCCTTTTTCTACGATGAAAGCAGAGATACGCTTTTTACTTCTGCCCTTTGCATCCACATCAACACCGGTAATGGCAAACACTACATAAATATCTGCTTCTTTACCGTTGGTGATAAAGATCTTGGAACCGTTCAGAACATACTCGTCTCCGTCCAGAACAGCCTTGGTCTGCTGACCCTGGGCATCTGTACCTGCACCGGGCTCGGTCAGACCGAATGCGCCCAGCTTTTCACCCTTTGCCAGGGGAACCAAGTATTTTTGCTTCTGAGCCTCTGTACCATAGGTCTGGATAGGATCACAGCACAGGGAAGTATGTGCAGAAACAATAACACCTGTGGTACCGCAAACCTTGGAAAGCTCCTCTACGCACATAGCATAGGTAAGAGGATCACAGCCCTGTCCGCCGTACTCCTTGGGAATGGGAATACCCAGAAAACCGCTCTTTGCCATTTTGTCAACGGTCACTCTGGGGAAAATTTCAGTTTCGTCTACCTCCTGAGCCAGAGGTTTTACTTCTTTTTCGGCGAAATCTCTGAACAGATTTCTAGCCATTTCATGCTTTTTGCTTAAAGTAAAATCCATGATTATCTTTCCTCCAAACTAATATATAAATTTATTACTGTGCATCAACAGGTGTTTTGGTTCTGTCTGCATTGTATACATAGAAACCTTTTCCGCTCTTTACACCAAGGTTGCCACCGCGAACCATCTTGCGGATCAGAGGACATGCACGATACTTGCTGTCACCGGTCTCGTTGTACAGAACGTCCATAATAGCCAGGCAGATGTCCAGACCAATAAAGTCACCAAGCTCCAGGGGACCCATGGGATGATTTGCACCCAGCTTCATAGCTGCATCAATGCCGGCGATGTCGGAAACACCTTCCATCTTGATAAATGCTGCTTCGTTGATCATGGGAACCAGTACACGGTTTACTACAAAACCGGCTGCCTCATTTACCTGAACAGGAGTCTTGCCGATCTCCTCGGAGATCTTCTTGATGGTCTCTACAACCTCTGCAGGAGTGTTTGCGCCTGCGATCACTTCAACCAGCTTCATGCGGTCTGCAGGATTGAAGAAATGCATACCGATCATAGGACGGTTCAGACCGTTGCCGATCTCAGTGATGGAAAGGCTGGATGTGTTGGATGCAAAGATGCACTCGGGCTTGGCAATCTTGTCAAGCTCACCAAAAGTAGTCTTCTTAACTTCCATGTTCTCAAAAGCTGCTTCTACGATCAGATCGCAGTCTGCACACAGGTCTTCCTTCAGACCGGGAGTAATCTTGGCAAGGATAGCATCCACTGCCTCCTGCGTCATTTTGCCTTTTTCTACAAGCTTTGCATAACCCTTTGCAATCTTGGCTTTGCCGCCCTCAGCCCACTCCTGCTTGATATCGCAGAGTGCAACTTCATATCCTTCTACCTGTGCAAATGCCTTTGCAATGCCCTGTCCCATAGTACCGGCACCGATAATACCTACTTTCATTGATTATTCCTCCTTAAATTACTTATTCAAAAAAGCCTCTACTTTTCTTTTCTCCAAAAAAGCTGCCATGCCCTCTCTCTGGTCATAGGACTCGAAGCAGTCGCCAAACAGCTTCTCTTCCAGTTCTACAGCCTTGTCCATATCCAGATCCAGTCCCTCATTGATGGCTTTCTTGCAATTTCTTACTGCGATAGGCGCATTTTTTGCAATGCCAGCCGCCATTTTTTCAGCTGCAGGAAGCAGTTCCTCCTGAGGATATACTGCATTTACCAGACCAATCCTGTAAGCCTCGTCCGCCTTGATGTTGCGTGCAGTAAAGATCATCTGCTTCGCCATGCCGGGGCCTACCAGACGAGCCAATCTCTGGGTGCCGCCAAAACCGGGAGTGATTCCCAAACCAACCTCGGGCTGTCCGAACACAGCATTGTCAGAGCAGATTCTGAAATCACAGCTCATAGCGATCTCACATCCGCCACCCAGAGCAAAGCCATTTACCGCTGCGATCACAGGGATAGGAAGAGTCTCCAGCTTGCGGAACACATCATTGCCCTTCTTACCGAAGGCCTCGCCCTCAGCCTTGGTCAAATTGCTCATCTCACCGATGTCGGCGCCGGCCACGAAGGACTTGGCACCTGCACCTGTCAGGATCAAGCATCTTACCTCATCCAGATTCACTGCATCCAAGGTCTGATCCAACTCAGCCAGAACCTGGCTGTTCAGCGCATTCAGTGCTTTCTCACGGCTGATGGTGATCACTGCATATTGACCTTTCTGCTCGTATACAATATATTCCATATCTATTATCTCCTTTTGACTTTAGTCTTCGATCTTCACGATAGTAGAGCAGCCCATACCGCCGCCGATACACAGAGTAGCCAGACCGGTCTTGGCGCCCTTCGCCTGCATCTCATGCAGCAAAGTTACCAGAATACGGCAGCCTGATGCACCTACAGGATGACCCAGAGCGATGGCACCGCCGTTAGGGTTCAGCTGTTTGTCAACATCGATACCCAGGTCTCTGCCTACAGCGATAGACTGGGCTGCAAATGCCTCGTTTGCCTCGATAATATCGAAATCTTCAATCTTCATGCCGGTCTTTTCCAGAACCTTCTTGGTAGAGTATACAGGACCGATACCCATAACCTCGGGACGGCAGCCTGCCAGAGCACCTGCCACAAAAGTAGCCATGGGCTTCACACCCAGTTCCTTTGCCTTCTCTTCGCTCATTACAACGATAGCTGCTGCACCGTCGTTGATACCGGAAGCGTTACCAGCGGTAACAAAACCATCTTTATTGATAGGACGAAGTTTTGCCAGAGCTTCCATGTTGGTGCCGGGACGAGGGCCCTCATCCACCTTAAACTCAACCATCTCTTTTTTCTTCTTCACCATAACGGGAACGATCTCAGCGTCGAAAGCGCCGCTGGCCTGAGCTGCCTCAGCCTTCTGCTGGCTCTTTACTGCAAACTGGTCCAGCTCTTCACGGGTAATGCCCCACTCACCACAGATATTGTCTGCAGTCTGGATCATGTGATAGTTGTTGAATGCATCCCAAAGAGCATCATTCACCATGGTATCTACCAGAGTACCATTGTTCATTCTATAACCAAAACGAGCCTGAGGCATTGCGTAAGGAGCCATGGACATATTCTCCATACCACCTGCTACCACGATGTCGGCATCCCCTGCCATGATCATCTGTGCAGCCTGATTTACGCAGTTCAGACCGGAACCGCATACTACGTTCATCGTAACAGCGGGCACTTCAATAGGAAGACCTGCCTTGATGGAAGCCTGACGAGCCACGTTCTGACCCTGTCCGGCCTGGATAACACATCCCATGTAAACCTGATCAACAGCCTCGGGAGCAACACCTGCTCTCTTTAATGCCTCTTTGATCACGATCGCACCCAGCTCTGCTGCCGGTGTGGTGCTTAAGGAACCACCCATGGTACCGATGGCCGTACGGCATGCGCCAGCCAAAACAACTTTTCTTGCCATTTGAATCTCCTCCATTTTTGCGTTTTTTTGTCTTATTGTGATGATTGTTATTTTTTTATCATTGTCACTCTTTCCATTGTAACATAGCCACCTATGTTTTGCAATGACTTTTGCGGAAATGTGTCAAAATTGTCTATTTCTTTGTATACACTTTTCCCGGTTCCATAGTCTTGCCGTTTGCCTCCAGAAGCTCCGACACAGTGACCAGTTGGTACCCCTGTGCCATCAGATCAGGGATCGCTCGCTCCATGGCGGCCGCAGTTGACTCATACAGATCGTGACATAGGATGATCGCTCCATCCTTTGCTTCCTTCATGACTGCTTCATACACAGCATCCGCATCCTTATGTTTCCAATCCAAAGTATCCACAGACCAGTTGATCAAGGCCACATCAAGGCTGGCCGAAACGGTCTTTACCTGATCATTATAGGAACCATAAGGCGGCCGCATGATCGTAGTGTCTACACCGGTCGCATCATAGATTTTAGCCCGGGTATTCATGATCTGATCAGTCAGTTCCCCCTTGCCAAGCTTGGTCAGCTGACGATGATTCCAGCTGTGCCCGCCGATCTCATGTCCCTCTGCCGTCATCCGCTGTAAGGTCTCTTCCCTTCCTTCTATAAGGTTTCCCACCACAAAGAAGGTTCCTTTTCCCCCATACTTTGCAAAGACATCCAGCAAGCGGGCGGTGTGTTTACTTGGGCCATCATCAAAAGTAAGTGCCAGCATGGGTTTATCCATATCCGGAGTGGCAGGCTCGGGCTCCTTCTGATCCTCTCCGGCAGGATCTTCCCCCTGCACCGGATCTATCTGCGGGGAATCCTGCACCGGATCCTCCGACAAGGTCAAAAAGTCCTTTAACTCCTCATAGGGATAGAACAAGGTCACAGAACCATCCGACATGGGCAGATAATCGCCTCTCTTTAGTGTGATCTCCAATCCTTCCTTATTTAATATCCACAGATCCAACACCCCATCGTCCACTGCCTCCGGGTCAATACCGGCCTGGTCTACCACCATATCCCGCAAGGTCTCTTCCCCGCCCGGCAGCAAAAGATCCGTTAATTTTAATACTTTGCCGGTCTTTCTGTCTGCACTGAAAGTAGCCGCCACGTCAATAGGATGGGCCAAATAAGGCTGATCAAAAACACCGGTCAACTTCACACTTACCAAATCTTTTCCTGTCAGATAACTGTTGTATTCCACAGTCAATTCTGCCGCATCCTCGTTTCCTCCGCTTCCCTCTGCTTCCGCCTGATAATAAGCCACTGTATCGGTTACCCACTCTTGAATTGCATGATTCAATGCGGGGATATCACCTGTGGGGTATAAAATATGCACCACCAGATCCTCCCCCAACAATATATGTCCGGTGTTCTCACCATACTCTCTGACCGGAACCTCTAAAACATCCAGTCCGGAAAGATACCCCTCCAGAAGCGGTTCCACCTTGCCTTTTTCCCCTTCCTGCTGCACTTTGCTCAGCTCGTCTTGCACGGTAGATGATTCCGGTACAACAGTGCCCTGCTGGGCGCCCAAGCGACTACAACCTGCGCATAAGAGACCTATTATAATAAAGAGATATGCTATTCTTTTTTTCATTTTGCCATTCTCCTATCACCTTATCTAAAATTCACGATTAAGCTATGCAATTTATCTCCATACTATCCGATCATTCAAAAGAAAAATGTTAGAACACCAACTGCACCAGCAACATATAGAAAACTGTGCCGCAGATGATACTGATCAGCGTATTTCTCTTCCAAATATGAAGTCCGGCCACCACCAGGCAGCTGATCAGGGCCGGCAAAAAACCGGACACCCTGGTAACATCCACATCCTTCAGGCAATAAACCACCAACATGCCCATAATAGCATACGGAAGTACCTTACTTAATTTCTCTATCAACTTTGGGGTCTTATGACTACCCCGAAATATTGCAAAGGGCAAAAAACGTAATAGTGCAGTAACCAGCGCGATCAATGCCACTGCGTACCATATATAAAGATCACCCATTTTTTCCTTCCTCCTTATACAGGCAAAGCAAAAGTGAAATTACCAACATGGCGGGGATCAAAAACTTGTCCCTTCCAAATAGCAGCAGACAGATCACCGATACACCCACGCCGATAAGAGCCGGAGTATGCTTCCTGGTGCCAAGCCACTGTTCAATAAAAACCGTCACGAAAAGTGCAGTCAATGCAAAATCAATTCCTTGGGTATTAAACCGGACCAACGCCCCAACAACAGCCCCCAGCACAGTCCCCAGCACCCAGTACATATGATTGAACAGGGATACCCAAAAATAATAATCTTTTCTTTGTTCCGAAGGTACTTTGGGATTGTCACTGCACACCAGGGAATAGGTTTCATCCGTCAGCGCAAAGATCAGGTATGCCTTTCTTTTTCCCACATCTTTATACTTGTCCAACATGGAAATTCCATAAAACAAATGTCTGGCATTTACCATGACGGTAGTAAGAGCCGTAGTGAGCAAGGACGCTCCGCCGGTGAGAAGTCCCACCGCTACATACTGCATGGATCCTGCATATATGGTAAGACTCATAATAAAAGCCAGCAACGTGCTGTAGCCATTTGATTTCAAAACGATCCCAAATCCAAAACCCAGGACCAGGTATCCCGTAAGTACCGGGATCGTGGCTATAAAAGCCTGGTTGATTATCTTTTTCATCATTCAAATATCCCACCTGTTTTTCAGCAAACTTTTTCTCAAATAACTTATTGTATTTTAGCATAATAGCCCTGCGAATTCAATGTTTCTGCACGTAATAAACATGTCCATCTGCTCCACGAAAAAGAGGGCGCCCCAAAGGACCACCCTCTAAAACATCCGACCACTTTACTGATCCGCAATCTGCCGTCCTTCATGATTCATATGGTACTTCTCTTTATAGATCAATTCCGATATGGGTACAAAGGAGTACCCCTTCTCCTTCAGTGTAGTGATCATGACATCCAAAGCCTGTGCAGTATACTTGGCACCATTGTGGCACAGGATAATAGAACCGTTTCCCAGATGCTTGTGCTCTGTCACTGTTTTGATGATAGAATCCACGCCATAGTCCTTCCAGTCCAGACTGTCCACGTCCCACTGTATGGTATAATACCCACAATCCTGAGCCACCTCCACAACAGCATTGTCATAGTCTCCGTAAGGGGGCCGGAACAGAAACATTTCATAGTCCGTCAGTTCCTTTACCTTATTATGTACCTCCATCAGTTCCTCCTTTTTGTCTGCGTTGGATATCTGGCTCATGTTTTTGTGATTTTCGCTGTGATTGCCCAAATCATGCCCGGCTGCCAAAATTGCCTTTACATCCTCAGGATAATTCTCCACCCAGCCACCGGTCATAAAAAAGGTTACTTTTACATCATGTTTCTGGAGGATTTCCAGAATCTGAGCCGTATCCTCATTGCCCCATGCCGCATCAAAAGAAAGGGATATCTTGGGCTCATCCGTCTCTACACAGTATATTGGCAGTTTCCGCTCTCCTGGGGCAGCGCCTACACCTATTGCTTCGGGAAACAACCTTACCACGCCGGAAAGAAGGACCAACAGTGCCAACAAAAAAATTCCCGGCTTGACTACTCTTGACAGGTCAAATCCGGGAATCTTTTTTTCTTCAATCTGGTGTGCAGCGATCAGGCTATCCAGGAATTCATTTACTTTTTCTCTCATACTCCACCTCCGGGAGTTATCACTACATTTTATGCATTAAAATCCAAATTATGGTTGAAATCCACAGTTTTTTCTGCTATACTGTTTGCAAATAGGGGAGTAGTCGGCATTTCCATGCGGTGACACCAACATCCTGGACCCTTTCCTGGTGTCATCTTAATTGACGAGACTTATCTGCAGCGTGCAGGTAGGTGTCGTTTTTTCTTTATTAAAATAAAAAAGCACAAGAAAGGCTGCTACTATTTCAACTATTTGTTATAATATTATCTAGGATAATTTGATGAAGGAGGAACAAACGTTGTCACCACACACTCTACCCCAAGAAGAACTTTTGGCAAGCCTTTCCACCAACATGGCAAAGGGACTAAGCAGTTCTCAGGCTTCGGAACTACTAAACAAATATGGCCCCAACAAACTGCGTGAGAAAAAGAAAAAGACCAATCTGCAGCGTTTTCTTGATCAGTTTAAGGATGCCATGATCCTGATCCTTCTGGTTGCTGCCGCAATCTCTTTCGTAGTAGCATGCGTTGAACGCAACCCCAAGGAATTTTTTGAGCCCCTGCTGATCCTGCTCATCGTAGTGCTCAATGCTGTCATGGGCGTCATGCAGGAGAGTAAAGCCGAAAAGGCCCTTGACGCTCTGAAAAACATGTCCGCCCCTCATGCAAGAGTCATTCGTGACGGAGAAGAAAAGGTCATCGAAGCGTCCGAACTGGTACCCGGCGATATCATCCGTCTGGAAGCCGGCGATTTCATTCCTGCCGATGCCAGACTTCTGCAGAGTGCCAGCCTGAAAAGTGAAGAATCTGCACTGACCGGTGAATCTGTTCCCTCTGAAAAAGATGCTCTGGCACAGGTGGAGGAAAAAGCACCTCTGGGAGATCGTACCAACATGGTATTTTCCGGATGCAGCGTAACCTACGGAACCGCTACTGCTGTGGTAACTGCCACAGCCATGGACACCGAAATGGGTAAGATTGCCAACCTGCTGGAAGGGGAAGAGGAAGGTCAGACTCCCCTGCAGGCCAAACTGGCACAATTAGGCAAATATTTGGGCATTATGGCACTTGCAGCCTGCGCTATCATTTTCGTAGTAGGTCTTGCAAATGATCTGGAGCCTCTTCATATTTTTATGACCGCAGTTTCCCTGGCAGTATCTGCTATCCCTGAGGGACTTCCGGCCATCGTTACCATCGTTCTTTCCATCGGCGTACAGCGCATGGTAAAAAAGAATGCTCTGATCCGTCGCCTGCCCGCTGTTGAAACTCTGGGCGGTGCTTCTGTTATCTGCTCCGATAAGACCGGTACCCTGACCCAGAACCGTATGACTCTGGTGAAAGCTTATCTGGACGGCAGTGCAAATGTAGAAGATATCTGCAACAACAACTCTGCAGGCATCAAAGAACTCTTGAAATATGGCGCGCTTTGCTGCGACGGCTCTGTAGTATTTAACGGAATGGAAGAACAGCATATCGGAGATCCCACCGAGACCTCCATCGTGCTTGCCGCACATAAAAACGGAATGCCCAAGGACAACCTGAATAAGGAATATCCCCGTCTGGCTGAGATTCCTTTTGACTCGGACCGTAAGCTCATGACCACCGTAAACCTGATGAACGGCAAAAAAATTGCCATCGTCAAGGGTGCTTTCGATGTGATGGCATCCAAATGTGTGGCCGGTGATCTGGAAACCGCCAAACGCATCACAGAAGAAATGAGTAAAGATGCACTGCGTGTACTGGCTGTAGCCTATAAAGAAATTGATACCGTTCCGGAGAATCCTACTTCCGAGGAGCTGGAATGCGGCCTCACCTTCCTGGGTCTGGTTGGCATGATCGATCCTCCCCGTCCCGAGGCCAAGGCTGCTGTTGCTGTCTGCCGTCAGGCCGGCATCAAGCCTGTTATGATCACCGGTGACCACGTGGTTACCGCTTCCGCTATTGCTAAGGAGCTGGGTATCCTGGAGGAAGGCGACAATGCCATTACCGGTGCACAGCTTGACGCCATGACTGACAGCGAACTGGATGAGCAGGTGGAAAACATCTCTGTTTACGCCCGCGTATCACCGGAAAACAAGATCCGTATCGTCAAGGCATGGCAGCGCAAGGATCAGATCGTTTCCATGACCGGTGACGGTGTCAACGATGCGCCCGCCCTGAAAGCTGCGGACATCGGCTGTGCCATGGGTATTACCGGTACAGATGTGGCAAAGGGTGCTGCCGACATGACCCTGACCGATGACAACTTTGCAACCATCGTAGATGCTGTCCGCGAAGGCCGTGGTATCTACGCCAATATCCGCAAGGTGGTAGGTTTCCTTTTGGGTACCAACATCGGTGAAGTGATCACTGTATTTGCAGCTATGCTGCTCTGGCACAAGACCCCTCTGCTGTCCATGCAGCTTTTGTGGATCAATCTGGTAACAGACTCTCTGCCCGCCATTGCTCTTGGTATGGAGGCTGTGGAATCCGACGTCATGAACAAGAGACCCAAGCCCAAGAACGAAGGCATCTTCGCACACGGTCTGGGTATTCAGGTGGTACTGCAGGGATGCATGTTTGCCCTCCTTACCCTGATCGGCTTTAAGGTGGCTGAAAATGTGACCGGCGTGGTAGAAGGTGGACAGACTTTGGCATTCATGGTACTTGCCCTGTGCCAGATCGTACAGGCATTTAACATGCGCTCCGACCACTCCCTGTTCAAGATCGGACCCTTTAGCAACCGCAACCTGAACCTGGCCGCACTGGCCTCCACCCTGCTGGTGGCTCTGGTACTGTTCACTCCTCTCGGCTCAATCTTCGGACTGATCATTCTGCCTTGGGAGCTGTACCTTTTAGGCCTTGGACTGATCTTCACCCCTCTGGTAGTGATTGAGATTGCCAAGCTGTTTGGACTGATCAGACACAGACACTAAGCCATAAATTTGTAAAAAACAATTGTGCCGGGCGTTACTGCCCGGCATTTTTTTCAATAACCATTGTAATTTTCCCCCAAAATGGTTATAATCTGATCATATAAAACTTTCATGGGAGGTTATGCATGTTTATTTTAGCAGGTGGTTTGCTCCTTATTATTATCGTTGCTGTTGTTGTGGCAGCTGTTTCCGCTGTTGTAGCCGCTGTGGCCGCCAGTGAGGATATTGAAGATTAGTTCTGTTCCCATGCCTTATTCTATGGAAATCACAGTGTAGCCTTGGTCTTCCACGGTCTTTTTCAGTACCTCATTTGCAAGCTCAGCATTCAATTTTACCACAGCTGAATTTGTCTCATGGCTGACAACAGCCTCCGTTACTTCCGGCAATGCTTCCAGACATTTTTTTACTCTGGCAGAGCAGTGTCCGCACATCATTCCTTCAATCTTCATCAATCTCTCCATTTTTCTTTTCTCCTTTTCCCTTTTTTTCTTTTTATCCTTTTTACCATCGTAAATCTTTACAAGATTCAGTCGCAGCGCATTGGTAACCACACAGAAACTGGAAAGGCTCATTGCAGCTGCTCCAAACATAGGATTTAACTTCCAACCCAGGACGGGGATCCACAATCCCGCTGCCAAAGGAATGCCTATCACGTTGTAAAAAAACGCCCAGAACAAATTCTGATGAATCCCTCTCAAAGTAGCTCGGCTCAGCCGGATTGTTGCAGAAACATCTGTGAGCCTGCTCTTCATCAGCACAACATCTGCCGCATCTATGGCAACATCCGTGCCTGCACCTATAGCAATGCCAAGATCTGCTCTGGTCAAGGCCGGCGCATCATTGATGCCATCGCCCACCATGGCCACCTTTCCGTGACTTTGCAGGGAGCGGATTGCATTTTCCTTGCCCTCCGGCAACACCCCCGCGATCACTTCATCCACTCCTACCTGTTGCCCGATAGCCTGTGCAGTGCCCTGATTATCTCCGGTCAGCATGACCACACGGATCCCCATATTCTGCAGCTCCCTAACGGCCTGTGGACTGTCCTCCTTGATCACATCTGCCACGGCAATGATACCCAGAAATCTATCCTCTCTGGCAAAAAACAGGGGCGTCTTACCGGACTGGGCCAGGGTTTCGGCGCTCTTAATCATATCCTTGGGAATGGCAACCTTTTGACTGACGAAAGCCTGGCTACCCCCGATCAGCACCCCTTCTTGACTGATGCCTTTCAGCCCATTTCCTGGAAGGGCTTCAAACTCATCCACTGGTTCTACCTGTACATTGTTTTCTTTTCCATAACCGATCACAGCCTTTGCCAGGGGATGTTCACTCTTTTGCTCCAGGGCATAAGCCATCTCCAACAGACAAGATGTAGTCACCCCTGCTGCCGGCAGCAGATCTGTCACCTTGGGTTCTCCCAGGGTAATGGTTCCGGTCTTGTCCAGGGCTACAATATCCACCTTTCCGGCTTTTTCCAAGGAAACCGCTGTTTTAAAAAGTATCCCGTTTCTGGCACCCACACCACTGCCCACCATGACAGCCACAGGTGTGGCCAGCCCCAGGGCGCAGGGACAACTGATCACCAACACAGAAATCCCTCTGGCCAGTGCAAAACCCACACTCTCTCCTGCAAGCAGCCAGAGCAAAACCGTAAGAAATGCGATCCCCAGTACCACAGGCACGAAGATACCGGAGACCCGGTCTGCCACCTTGGCAATGGGAGCCTTGGTGGCCGCCGCATCACTGACCATTTTGATGATCTGGGACAAGGTAGTATCCTCACCCACTCTGGATGCCTGGCACTTTAAAAAACCGGACTGGTTCACTGTAGCTGCCGACACCGTATCTCCCACTGCCTTATCCACCGGAATACTTTCTCCGGTCAGCGCAGACTCATTTACCGCACTACAGCCCTCTATTACCAAACCATCCACAGGGATACTTTCACCGGGCCTTACTACAAAAATATCTCCCCTACGGACCTGACTTACAGACACATTGGTCTCCCTGCCGTCCTTTAACACGGTGGCACTCTTAGGAGCAAGCTTCATCAGGCTTTTCAGCGCATCAGTGGTCTTTCCCTTGGATCTGGCTTCCAACATTTTCCCCACTGTGATCAAGGTCAATATCATAGCCGCCGATTCAAAATAGAGCTCATGCATAAAGGCCATCACGCCCTCAGCATCTCCCCGCATCTGGGCATCCGTCATAGCAAACAATGCATAGGTACTGTATACAAAAGCCGCTCCGGCCCCCAGTGCAACCAGGGTATCCATATTGGGGGCTCTGTGTAACAGACTCTGAAATCCGCTGATAAAAAACTTCTGATTGATCACCAGGATGATCCCGGTCAACAACAGCTGCAACAGCCCCAAAGCAACATGATTCTCTGCCAGAAAAGCCGGCAGGGGCCAATCCCACATCATATGTCCCATGGACAAGTACATCAGGATCAACAGAAACCCTATGGATGCTACCAATCTCTTTTTTAATACCGGCGTCTCCCTGTCCTTTAACAGGTCTTCTCCGCTCTGGGAGGTTTCCCCGGAGGGAGACTTCTTTTCTCCTTTTATGGATGCCCCATATCCTGCATCCTGAACTGCTTTTATAACATCCTGCTCAGGGGCGCTGCCCTCCACACTCATGGAATTGGTCAACAGACTTACTGAGCATGCGGTTACACCGGGTACTTTTCCCACCGCCTTCTCTACACGTGCGCTGCATGCTGCGCAGCTCATCCCGGTAACAGTATATTGTGTCATACAAACCTCTCTACATTTTCTTTTTATTTCATCAGTTTCTGCAGCGTGGTAAGCAATTCTTCCACTGCTTCTTCTTTGCCTTCCCGTACGTCCTCCACCACACAAGTCCTGATATGATTTTCCAACAATACCTTGTTAAAACTACTTAGTGCAGCACTCACCGCTGTTACTTGCACCAGAATATCAATACAATAGGCATTCTTTTCTACCATGCCTCGTATTCCCCGGACCTGCCCCTCTATCCGGTTCAGACGATGGATCAGGTCTTTATATTCACTGTCAGGACGTTCCTTCGTCTTGCATTGGCACGCTGTCCCCTTTGTCTCCATCAGGCCTTTTCCTCCTTTATAGATCATTTACATATCACCTTTATTATATACCCCCATGGGGTATCTGGCAAGATTATTATCTTGCATTATTTTGTGAAAACAATTATAATAAAAATGCGTATTTTTGAACATAGGCGAAAAAAGGGAGAGAGTAAGGAATACAATTATGGGACAAGTTAGAATTGTGGCAGACAGTACCTGTGATCTGTCTAAGGAGCTTTTGGAACAATATGAAATCAGTGTGATCCCCCTGTGTATTGTCATGAATGACAAAAGTTACTATGATGGGGTGGAGGTCACTCCGGATCAGATTTATGAATGGGCAGATGCCAACAGGACTACGCCTAAGACTTCTGCCATCACTTTCGAATATGTTGAAAAGGTACTGAGACCTTTTATTGATGCTGGTGATGAGATTATTTACCTGGGTATTTCTGAGAAGATGAGCACCACCTGCAATGTGATCCGCCTGTATGCGGAAGATGCGGATTATACGGATAAGATACATGTAATCGACTCCATGAACCTTTCCACCGGTATCGGCCTGCAACTACTCTATGCAGCCCAATTGGCACGGGAAGGCAAAACTGCACAGGAGATTGTCTCTCTGATAGAATCCCGCAGGGATAAGGCCCGCGCCAGCTTCGTGGTAGAAACCCTGACCTATCTGGCCAGAGGCGGCAGATGCAGCGCCGTTACCGCACTGCTGGGCAATGCTTTAAATCTGAAGCCGGAAATCGTCGTGGAAAACGGCGCCATGAAGGTGGCCAAGAAATTCCGCGGCAAGCAAGCTTCTGTCATTTTGAAATATGCGGAAGAATTGAAAGAAGATTTGTTGAAGGCCGATCCAGCCGTGGTATTCCTTACCCATTCTGGATGCAACCGGGCGGTTCTGGACTCTGTCAGGGAATATCTGGCAGGCCTTAACCACTTCGAGAACATTTACGAAACCAGAGCCGGCGGCGTGATCTCCAGCCACTGCGGCCCCGGCACTTTGGGCATATTGTTTTACGCCGAATAAATCAATCCCCCGATGGTTCTGATTTAAACCATCAGGGGATTTTTTCAGAATCCAAAGTTGATGATAATATATTCCTCTTCCTCCCGTATAGAGCCCTGTTTTGGCCAGGCGGGCATGTCCAGATTATCCATCAGCACCTGGTGGATAAAATCTTCCCCTTCTGTTGCCACAAAAGTGTGACCGTGCATCTTCAGAAACTGAATCAACTCCTGATTGCCGTCAAAGGCAGTCATCCCCCAGCTGAGTACCGACAGGGACGGGGTCTGGGCGACCCACACATTATTTCTCCGATAAAATTTTTCCAGCAGATGCTCATCGATCATGGAAGTGATTCGATTCATCTTGTAAAAGGTTTTGGAACCGATGGGAACATAAGCATCCTGGATAATCTCCATGGGCACATAGTAGTCCCCGATAAACACCAAAGGCTTGGAAGTATCATAGTCCTTTTCCAACTCCAGGGCAATATTACCTGCCGTCTCCCTGGCATCCTCATATTTCCTGTAATCCACATAAAACCATTTGTTCATATCTGCAGTCTGGTTCCACACAGCCACAAAGGCCGCAGCCATACAAAGACCAACCGCCAGATCCCGAACCCGCTTCTTCCAGACTGCCGATGCCTGTGTAGGCAGTTCCCACAGTTTGCGCCCCGCATAAATAAGTAAAAGAAAAGCAAAGGCGGAAAACAGAGGCAAAAACTGGCAGGCCCGGTATAATGTCACCTTCCCTTCCACCAGGATCAGTATCCAGGATGCTACAAAAGCGCCCACCATATAGACCAGGATCCACAGATCCTTTCGGCGCAGGAAACACCAGAGAGAATAAAGCCCAAAGATCATACAGGCAACCACATACATCCATATAGGCAGGTAGTGATAAGCAAACACTCCATACATGACAAAAAGCCGCTTAAGAGCCATGGTAAATTCCGCTCTCAGCTTCGGATCTCCGATCCAGCCCAGTATCTCTGTCAGAGAGCGGCGCACCCCATCCTCCTGCAGATGCTGTAGGGAGAACACTTGGATCAGCAGATTCACCATCAGACTGCGCAGTACAATTGCAGCTACCAAAGCAGCACCGGCAAACAATATGGAACGCACCGGCTTATCCTTTTTCCCGCAGATACGTCTGGCGATCAGCACCAACACGGCTGCCACCAAAAACACCACCGCAAAGGATTCATAACAGCCAACGGCCACCCAGCAGCCCACGGCCGCCACCAAAAAAGGGCCCAATCTGTCTTTCATCCGTTGCCGCTCCAAAAGCTCCTGAAACCCAAGTATTGCGATGGCACTGCACACATAGCCTGTGGCAATTCCGTTGTGCAGGAAATAAGTATAGACCTCGCTGATCAAGGGATTGGACAAAAACAGACAGGCAAACACCAGATATCCCCAGGCGGGGATATTGTCCCGGAAGATCCTGTAAAACACCACACTCCACAACACTGCTGCTACAATCAGCAACAGCACCCCTGCAAAGTCTGTAAGAAAGGGTGCAAAATCCCCAATATTCAAAAAACGATTCAACAGATACATGACCCATCTGCCCACCACTACCGCAAGTCCATCCGAAAAATAATCGGCATAAGGCGTATCATCGATTCCGATGGTTGGATGCATCAGCTTAAATCCATAACAGCCCACAGCAGTGAGCAGCAACAGAATCAAGAAAACTTTATTCTGCAAAAATCTCTGAATATCTTCTTTTAATCGTCTGATTTGGTCTCTCACTTTTTTCGCCCTTCCATGCTTCGATTCTACGTCAAATAACTGAAATTTAACATTAACAAACTGCAGCATACCATATAAACTACCGTGAACACCCTCAATGCCACGCCGCCCTTTCCTGCCTTATCCGGCCGCCTGCCGGTCAGGGCATCACTGCCGGCAGCAAGGGCCACCAGCCCAATATAAATAGCTGCCATCACATAGCGCACATTCATGGTGCAGACATAGGGGTAATCAAAACAAAACTTAATATAGGAGAACAGGATGGTGCCCGCTCCCACAGAAAAAAACACCTTCCACAGGGTCTTGGATTTCCCTTTTTTCAGCCATAGGATCCCACCAACAAGCAGTGTCACGAATAAAACCGCTGTCAGCCAAAACATCACGGTTCCCACACCCTCCACAATGGGATTTCGCCTGTAATAATCACTTTCTCCAAAAACAGTACATTTGGTCACCGCTGTAAAAATATTGTGATCTAAAAGCGCCTCATGCCTGTTCCAGCGAAGGCTGTACTGCTCCAGCTGCCCGGTAAGATCAAACAATCTGGTCCAAAGGCTGTTATCCGTGATCAGCTGCTTTTCCGCAGCCGGTCCCGGCACATAGCCAAGGGGCAGATGAAACAGGATCATATTCCGGATAGAGTGCCACAGTCCAAGGGGAAAAGCTATCACACCAAATACCAAAAACTGTTTCACATACCGGCCAAAGGCCCTGCGCTCCTGCCACAGCTTTACAAGCATGACAATAGCACCTGCCGGTGCGATCAGAACCGCTGACATCTTCGACATCATTCCCCCGCCGATACAGAGTGCCATTGGGATGATATTGGGTATGGTGGGCTTTTCATACCACTTCATTGTAAAATAAATAAACGCCATCACAAGCAAGGTCATAAGGGGGTCATTGTTTACTGCCCCGGACATCATAACGCCGTAGGGCAAAAAGCCTCCAAGTCCCACTGCCACCGCTCTTGCCTTGGCTGAGATCTTCAGGCGCAGTGCAATCTTATTCATCAGGCCCAGAGAAGCCGTCACATAGAACAAGGAAAGACACTGGATGATCTCGTCCGCCTTGGCGGCATTTGCCCCCAGGAGTGTGGCAATCCTCATCACTCCGGCTGCAACCATATGATGCAGGGGCGGATGATAGAATTGATACATCAGCCTATCCGGCAGCTTACCGGTCTCATATATGGTATAGATATAGCCCAGATGGCCATCCCCTCCGGAGACCAGCTTACCCATGTCATTCTGATAATAGTTGGCCTGGGTCATGACCACATAAAACACCCGGATCAAAAGACCGCTAAACAGGAGTAAGAAAACAGTATCCTCATCTATGGGCCGTATAAAAAACAGATAGATCAGGCCTACTGCCAGCAACACCCCCAGGGCCACCGTGCTCCACAGGATCACGGTCTCATCTTTCTTGAAATGGTCCCGGAAATAACACCCCCATTGGATAGCAAATAATAAAGGGATGCTGCAGATGCTGGCCGATAGCCAATTTTTTGACACTTTTTTCTTTTGTAGGAAAAGAAACAAATTACTGCACACAACAAACACCGATATGGTAATCCACACCCATACCGGTATTTTGTATAAGGCATCCTGCCGAAACAGGACCATCACAGCCAGCATCACAAGCAGCGACACCGGAAAAATTCTATTTTCGCTCTTCATGATACTCCTGCTCCGTATTAACATTCCAAATATTGTCCTTCCGGCTTTCGCCGCTTAAAATATTTTTTACCGCCTCAAAAGCTGTGGCCATGGAATGATCCATGTTATTGTATCTGTGCTGGCCGTTTCTGCCGATGCAATACAGATTGCCGAATTCATTCAGCCAGGCGATCAGCTTGTCCATCTCATCATAGGTATCAAAATAAGCAGGGTAAGCCTTTTTGACCTGTTCTCTATGGGACTGTAGCACAACACTCTCCGACTTGAGCACACCCATGGAAACCAGCTCCTTCACAGCAAAAGAAACACACTCCTCCCGGGTCATATTCCAGAAGTCATCTCCTTCACTGCAGAAGTATTCCAGTCCGATAAACACTGTATTCTCCGGATCCTCCACCATATAAGGCGACCAGTTGTTGAAGATCTGGATCCTGCCAAGCTTCACCCCTGTATCCTGCACATAAATCCAGCAGTCCGGCACCAGATCGTTCAGGGTCTTGATCTGGGTCTCATTCTTCAAATTCAACTTGGGTACCAAAAGTCCCACTGTCACAAAATCCCTGTAGGGCAGACCTGCAGCAATCCTGCCGATCTCATCAGGCACTGCAAACTTCATCCCTGCCACCAGATCCTTGACCGGCATACTGGAAAGGAATACATCTGCCTCCTGTCGCTTAACCTGTCCATTTTCTTCGTAGCACACCGCACTGATGCTGCCGTCTGCGGACCGTTCTATTCCGGTCACCTTACAGCCGTAGCGCAGTTCACCACCCATCTGCTGCACCTGCTCTGCCACCGTTTCCCAAAGCTGGCCGGGGCCATGTTTGGGGTACCAAAACTCTTCGATCAGAGAGGTCTCTACCTTGCCGTTCTTTTTACCGGGCAACACCTTTCTGCAAATATCCTTCAAAATGGCCAGAATAGACAAGCCCTTTACCCGTTGCGCTCCCCAGTCTGCGGAGATTTCTCTGGGATGGCGCCCCCATAACTTCTCCGTATATCCTTCAAAAAACATAGAGTAAAGCACTTTGCCAAAACGATTCCTGTAAAAATTCTCCAGGCAGTCCTCTTTCTTTTTGCAGATACAGGAAGCCAGATAACTGCAGCCCGCTTTCAAGGTACACCAAACACCCATATTGCGGATAGTGGACCACTTCATGCTGATGGGATAATCAAAAAACTTCTTTTTATAATAAATCCGGCTGATCCTGCGGCGCAGCAACATCACCCGATCCTCATCCTGTGGATCCGGCCCGCCCGGGAACACTTTGCTCTCTCTTCCCAGCAACTTGTCATCCAGAGAAGCTGCACCCTGCAGAGGCATCACCTTCTTCCACCATTCCATCACTTCCTGATCCTTGGAAAAAAATCGATGTCCACCCAGATCCATGCGGTTACCGTCGCAGCGCACTGTCTTGGAAATACCTCCCGCTACATGCTCTTCTTCCAAAATAACCACACTGACATCCTTACTTTGGCTCAATAACTCATATGCAGCTGTCAACCCTGCCGGACCGGCACCGATGATCAAAACTTTTTTCATAATATTTTTTCCTGCTTTTTCTTCTAACTTTCATGCCTGACGTGCTGATATATATGACAATTTTAATATAAATCCCAAGGCAAGTCAATTAAAACAATGCTGCCGCAATTGACATCCCCCTGAAAAAAACGTATGATAATGAATGTACGAAAACTTCACAACCGAGGACAATATAAGATTATGGAAGAAAAGAAGAATTTATCCCCTGGCGGCGCATACAAAGTTCCCTACCCGGCTCCGAATGAAATAAAGCAAACGCAGCTGACCGTATCTGTGCCCGGCTCAAAGAGCATTACCAACCGAGCCCTTTTGCTTGCCACGCTGGCACAGGGCACCAGCACTTTGCGGGGTGCATTGTTCAGTGATGACTCCCGTCATTTTTTAAAATGTATTCAAGATTTGGGCTTTTCCACTCAGGTGAATGAGGAAGAAAATCAAATTATTGTAACCGGCCTTGATGGCCGCCTGCCCCGGGACAAGGGTTCCATCTATGTGGGCAGCGCCGGCACTGCCGCCAGATTTTTGACTGCCTATCTGGGCATCAGCCCCGGCACCTGGCATCTGGATGCCTCACCTCAAATGCGCCGCAGGCCCATGGCCCCCTTACTACAAGCCTTGGAGACTCTGGGATGCAGGGTCCGCTTTGACGAACAGCCGGGATATTTCCCCTTTACTCTGGAAGGTCAGGGTTTTGGATGCTCCCGGATCAGCGTAGATATCGGAGACAGTAGCCAGTTTTTAAGTGCACTGCTGATCGCCTCCTGTCTGGCTGAACACCCCATGGAGATTCAGGTACTGGGCACCCACGGCATGTCCTACATTGACATGACCTGCCGGATGATGGAGCAATTCGGCGTTGCTACGGAAAAGAAACCGGGCGACACTACCCTCTATTGCATACCTGCCGGCCAGTCTTATGTACCTTTGGATTATCAGATCGAGCCTGACTTGTCAGCCGCCTGCTATTTTTATGCCATGGCAGCCTTGCTTGGCATCTCCGTGACCGTCCGCCACATCAAAAAAGACTCCCTGCAGGGAGACATCCGCTTTTTGGATCTGCTGGTCCAAATGGGCTGTTCCTGCAGCGAGACTTCTGAAGGTCTTTGCATTACCGGTCCGGCTGACGGACATCTAAAAGGCATCAAGACGGACATGTCCGCCTTTTCGGATCAGGCCATTACCCTGGCGGCCATTGCTCCTTTTGCAGACAGCCTTACCACCATCACTGGCATCGGCCACATCCGCCATCAGGAAAGTGATCGCATCCATGCCATTGTGACGGAATTGTCCAAAATGGGCATCCGTTGTGTGGAACATACCGATGGCATCACCATCTATCCGGGCACACCAGTGCCCTGCTCTGTGGACACCTACGAGGATCACCGCATGGCCATGGGCTTTTCTCTGATCGGTCTGCGGGTACCGGGCATTACCATCAATGACCCCTTGTGCTGCCGCAAAACCTTTGAAAACTATTTTGAAGTATTGGAGGCCTGCCTGTCAGAACTTACCTCCCAGCATGCATAAGGCAGCATGGGCCTGCCCCCAATTTCAAAAAGATAATCTCTACTTCGCAGCAGCTCCACCAATTGCCCCTCCGTCTCCGGCAGCACCTTCGCACGCAGGGCACAGCAACCCTCATGTCCGGGATGATGCAGGTCTGTACCCGCAACGGTTACCGGGAACTCCTTCTCCCTGGCATAGCGATTTGCAACT
Source organism: Lachnospiraceae bacterium (assembly GCA_015056865.1). Lineage (GTDB taxonomy): Bacteria > Bacillota > Clostridia > Lachnospirales > Lachnospiraceae > Acetatifactor. Next base: position 116,546 of record SVFM01000001.1, on the reverse strand, counting down.
GCCACCCGGGAATTATGATTGGGATGCATGTTCATGGTCTCGATCCCATCCAGGTATTCCGCCTTCACCATGGTCATGCCGTTACGAAAAGGATGGGCCTGCAGGATCAGACGGTCCTGCCTGTGATATTCCCGATAAAAGGCCTCAATGCCCATGTCAAATCTTGTGACGGTTTCCCGGAGCATTGCCTCATCCACTCCATAAACCAGATAATCGTTCACGTTTTCTGTAAAACGGTATTCAGCACCTAAAAGGACCTGAATACCGTTTTTTGCGCCCTCTTCTTTGGTAGCATAATAATCTTCCATATAAGTTGCCACCGGATCCTGAGCCTTCATGAAGGGCGCCCCCTCATAAAAATGATTGGTGATCACAACTGCGTCATAATGCTGCTCCTGCAATCTTTGAATCATATCCTTTGGTGTCAGTTCGCCGCAGATGGAACCCGGCATGGTGTGGGCGTGAAGTTCTATTTTATAGCGATAAGCGGACAAATACTCTTGCACGGCTTGTGGAATGTTGTTTTTCATGGCCTGTAAATCTCCTCTCTACAAAAGATAAAATGATTATACAGCCGCAGGCATCCTATTTCAACCGAAATCTATTTTTCTGTTCAATCTATACTCCTGCCAAAGCATCAAAAGTTTCTGCAATGTTGAGCCTGCCGTACCCCCACTCCTGATCCGGATAAGAGACGGATGGTGTCCGCTGGGCACCTCGTATCAGATAATTTCTGATTTCCAGGCTGGTCACAAAAGGCCTGTTTTGTCTGGTCACCGCCCACTCCATAAACTGGGCCACCGTCCCCGCTGTGATAGCCGCCGCCATGCTGCTTCCCGTGCGGCGCCCATTTATTGTAGGTATATCAACTCCCGGTGCTGCCAACTCCGGCTTGATCCGATTATCTCTGGCATAGCCCCTTCCGGATGCAGGATAAAAGCTGTTGTTCACGGCATCGTAGGTGGATACTGTGATCACATTGCTGGCCAGGGAAGGTTCTGTCAAAGTAGTATCCGGGCTGGCCTCAAGAAAATAGGTTTCAGCGGTGAGAAATTGAGTGATGGGCAGCCAAACATTAAAATTGCCGTTCTGCACCGTTTCCCTGGCACTGACCCGGATCCGCCACACACCGGCAGTGGGCTGCATAAAGCGCAAAATAATCAACTGTTCCCCGGCTGCCGCCTCTACCAGGATGTTGAACACAGACACCCGGGTTCTCTCATAAATAAACCGGTAGGTCACACTTTGCCCCAGGCCCAGAACGGTTCCCTGCACACTTTCTCCACCGGGAGAAGTAATATCAATGTCCAACGTATCCGGCACACTTCCCCATAGCTCCATAAAAAATCCGTTTTCTCCTTCTCCTACCCGGATCTCCACATCTTGATAATTTTCCGGTGATGGACTCCCAACCTCCAGCCTTCCTTTGAAATGATGTCTGGTATTTCCCTCGTTTCCTCCGCACACCACGATCCCCATATTCCGACGAATAGCGGTTTCATTCAAATATCTGCCCAGAGGTGCACTGCCGGTGTGGTCTCCCCAGTTGGTCCCCAGACCCAGACACACTACCACTGGCCGCTGAAAAGGAACCAGATAAGACTGTACATATTTCAGCGCCAGCATAATATCATTTTCCGCATATGCCGGTGCTTCGCTGCTGATCATATAATATTCTCTCAGATAAGGCTTACACTCCTTTAACTTGACCACCAGAATGTCTGCATCAGGAGCCACCCCCAGAAATTCTTCTCTTTCTGAAATCCTGCTTCCTGCCGCCACACTGGCTATGGCAGTGCCATGGCCGTTCTCATCCCTGCTGGGCACAATGGAGTAGGGATCCTGGCTTGCAAGGGCCTGTTGCAGATCCTCTCTGGTATACTCACTGCCATAAAGCAGCCCCTCCGGCGGGGTGCCTGTCTGCACTGTCTGGTCCCAGATAGCCAATATCCGGCTGTTTCCTGCTGCATCTCGAAATACCGGCAGGGTATAATCTATCCCGGTATCAATAAAGGCTATCAGAACGCCTTTCCCAGTCAGTTCCAGAGGCGGCCGCTGTACCTGTGTAACCCCTGTGGCGTCCAAACTTAAGGTGTCAAACTCATTTTGCATCAACCCATATAAGGTAGGCATATAGCGATAGGCGTACACACTCAGGGACATTTCCTGACCGGTGCCGATCCTGCGGGTGTATGCAATCAACTTGTCATCTGTGATTGAAATGGTACAGTAATCATCCGGATCCTCCTGAGGCAGATCTACGGCTCCCAGGGAAAAATCCAGTATCACATCCGCAAAATCGTTGGAAAGTATCATATCTTTGCAATCCATGATGCTCTCCCCACAATCTTTTTTACATTCTATGCAGCAAAACCCCCGCCTGACACCGGTAAACTCCGGCGGGGCGGGGGCAGTCTTTTAATCTTCTTTTACAGGCAGATACGCCGTCCTGATCTCAATCATGGGGCCGCCTGTTCCTTCGATATATTCTTTGGTAATAGTTACTTTGCCGATATTGTCATCCTTTGGAATCTCATACATAATATCCAGCATAAATTCTTCAATAATAGACCGAAGGGCACGGGCACCGGTCTCTTTTTCCATAGCCTTTTTGGCAATGGCCTGCAAGGCCCCCTCTGTGAACTCCAGCTTCACCTCATCCAGCTCCAGGAGCTTTTGATACTGCTTAAGAATGGCGTTCTTGGGCTCACTTAGGATCTGTACCATCATCTCTTCTGACAATCCCTGCAGGGTAAAAATAATAGGTAAACGACCGATAAACTCCGGGATCATACCAAACTTGCGAATATCCTCCACCGTTACCTTGGAAAGAATATTTTTATCATTGTCGTATTTATCCTTCAGTTCCCCGTTAAAGCCGATGGCAGAAGACTTGGTCAGCCTCTCTTTGATGATCTGCTCCAAATCCGGGAAAGCACCACCGCAGATGAAAAGTATATTTCTGGTATTGACTGTGGTGAGGGGTACCATGGCATTTTTACTGTTGGCCCCTACAGGCACCTCGATATCAGCCCCTTCTAAAAGTTTCAACATGCCCTGCTGCACAGACTCACCGCTCACATCCCGGGAGGTGGTATTTTTCTTTTTGGCGATCTTGTCAATCTCATCGATAAATACAATCCCCCGCTCCGCCTTCTCCACATCATTGTCCGCTGCTGCCAGCAGCTTGGAGATAACACTCTCAATATCGTCACCGATATAGCCTGCCTCTGTCAGGGAGGTGGCATCTGCAATGGCCAGGGGCACATCTAAAAGCTTGGCCAGGGTCTTCACCAGATAGGTCTTGCCACAGCCGGTAGGTCCTATCATCAGCATGTTGGATTTTTCAATCTCAATCTCATCCATGGTGCCTGTGGCCACACGCTTATAGTGATTATAAACTGCCACTGAGATCACTTTCTTGGCGTACTCCTGCCCTACTACATAATCATCCAGACTGGCTTTAATCTTATGGGGCGCCGGAATATCCTTGATATTCAATACTGGCTCTGGCTGCTCTTCCTTCTTTTTCTTTTTGATCTTTTGCTTATTAGGGATACCTCCTTCCCCCTGTAGATCTGAGATATTTACAAATCTAATATTGGGAAAACCGCCGTTTTTGCTAAGGTTTTCCAAATCCGCCGGGTTTAACATGCCCTGATAGTCAAACTGACTGACGGTCTCCATGGTCTTGTGCATGCAGTCGTTGCACACGGTAATGTTGTTGGGAAGTTTAAACATTTTTCCCGTCTTACTCTCCGGGCGCCGACAAATAAAGCACACATCTTCATAGGTATCCTCTGTAGTTTCCTTGTCCTTGGCGGAAGTATCCTCTGTTAAATTAAAATCGTCTCTGTTATCCTGATCCCCCATTGTAATTCCTTTCTTTTAAGTGAGACACACCAAAATCCCTGTCGGATTTCCGGCGGGGACTTGGTAAAGTGTTTTTATTTTTCTGTATACTTAAGGCTATTCTGCCGGTTTTTCTCCCAACGTGATGGGCAATTTCATCTCCTCATATTTGCCCAGCTGATTTCTGCGCATGATCGTGAGTTCAACAGTTTCTTCTACGTTGTAGTAGACCAGCAGCTCCTGCAATTCCTCGTTGGACTCTACCCGGGTACCGTCAAATTTTGTGATAATGTCACCGTGCAAAAGTCCTGCCCTGCTGGCTGCAGAATCTTCCAGAACCTCATACACATAGATGCCTGTGGTCATTCCGTATCTCTGGGCATCCTCCCGAGTAACCGTCTGCAACCGAATACCAATGTATCCCTGCTGGTCTGCCACCTCGGTTCTGGTCACCTTGGCCATCAGCTCCTCCAGAATAGGCTGTGCTGCGGAAATGGGAATGGCAAATCCCATACCCTCTACCAGTTCGCCTCCGATTTTGTTGGAATTGATACCGATCACTTCCCCTTTGATGTTGAGTAAAGCACCGCCGGAATTCCCCTGATTGATCGCAGCATCTGTCTGAATAAAGGTTCCTTTGGAACCATCGCTCATGGTCAATTCTCTGTTTAATGCACTGACATAACCGCCGGATACAGACTGTCCGATACCCAATGCATTGCCGATAGCGATCACCGGTTGTCCCAACTGCAGGCTATCGGAATCACCCAGCTTTGCAATAGAGATGGCCCCTTTCACCTCATCCGTCAGGTTTGCCAGAGGAATGGCGATCACTGCCAGGTCCATTTCGGAATCACTGCCCTTCCACACCGCCTCAATCTCTGAACCATCGATAAAGACCACCGTCAGTTTATCCGCATCCTCAATCACATGATGATTGGTTGCGATCAAAAGCTCTGTATCGTTTTCACCTACAATGATACCGGAACCGCTGGAAGTGTAGGTCTGGGACATGGGTTTTCCAAAATAACTGTATTGCTGCACATATTCATTTTTAATGGATACCATAGCAGGCATCACCTCTTCCACCACTTCAGAAACATCTGATGTGATAGCCGTTATGGTCTGGGTCACATCAATCCCTGAGGAAGATTGTACATTGGGTTTCTCTGTCTCGATGCCGGAGGAAAGCCAACCCTTGCCAACCTGATCATCCAGAGCCTCTTCCACCACCTGCCGTATCTCATCCTCGTCAGCCCGGCTTATATTCTCCAGCACGCCTGTGCCCTCGCAGACCGCATACAGGCCCAAGCCGGTAAAAAGACCAAAGCAAAGACCAAAGCTGATGCTGGCCAGAAGCTTCTTAAAATACTTCCCCGCACCGCCCTGCTTTTTCGGCTTTTGCGGAGGCTGGATATTCAGACGCATTTCCGGCATTGTCTGGGATGTCTGATATACATTATTCTGCTCTGAATTCATGTTATCATTTTCGTACATAATATATTACCTCTTTCTTACTCTCACCATTGTTTTGTTGCTATGGTTTGAGTATAAAACGTAAATGTGTTTATTCTGTGAAAGAAATATGAGAATTTCATAAATATCTTACTTCTGGGCAGAAACCATATCAGTCGCCCTAGCCTTCCCCCGGCGGCCCCTTGCAATATAGGACACGCTTTCGCTCCGTGAAAGACGCAACGGATGCTAGACTCGAGACAAAACGCCTTCATTTTGCCTGACCTCGTCAAGCACCGGCGTCTTTCAAGGGTCCTATATTGCAAGGGGCCGCCGGGGGAAGGCTAGGGTGGCAGATATGCACCTGCCCGGGAGTAAGGTATTTCTTATTCTACTGTCACAGATTTTGCCAGGTTTCTGGGCTTATCTACATCGCACCCCCTGCCCACGGCCACATAGTAACCAAAGAGTTGCAAGGGAACGATGGCCAATGAATTGACAAAGTAGGGATTGGTCTTTGGAATATAGAGCACATAATCCCCAACCTTTTCCATCTCTTTGTTATCCTCACCGGTAAGGGCCAGAACAAAGGCACCTCGGGACTTCACCTCTACAATATTACTGATGGTTTTCTGGTACAGCCTTGGCTGGGTGGAAATGGCCACCACCAGAGTCCCCTCTTCAATCAGGGAAATGGTTCCGTGTTTCAGTTCTCCTGCTGCATAACCTTCGGAGTGAATATAGGAAATTTCTTTTAGCTTTAGGGATCCTTCCAGAGAAATGGCATAATCGATCCCTCTGCCGATAAAGAAAATATCCTTTGCCCCTACATAGCGATTGGCAAACCGCTGTATCTTTTCCTTTTGTCCCAGTAACATTCTGATCTGCTCCGGCAGTCTGCGGAGATCTGTCAGCAAACTCCCAAGCAGCCCATCATCTATGGTACCCCGGGCTCTTCCCAGACGAATGGCCAGCAGGTACAATGCCACCAGCTGGGCACTGTATGCCTTAGTGGTGGCGACCGCAATCTCCGGTCCTGCCCAGGTATACATTACACAGTCTGCCTCTCTGGCAATGGAACTTCCCACCACATTTACAATCCCTAATATCTTAACCCCCCTGGCCTTTGCCTCTCGAAGAGCGGCCAGCGTATCCGCAGTCTCTCCCGACTGACTGACAACCACTACCAAGGAATCCGGCTCCAGAATAGGGTTGCGATAGCGAAATTCAGACGCCAGATCCACCTCCACCGGTACTCTGGCCAAATCTTCTATTACGTATTTTGCGGTCACTCCGGCGTGATAAGCGGAGCCGCAGGCCACAATGTGGATTCTACTAATCCCTTGCAGCTCTTCCTCTGTCATGTCCAGTTCTTCAATGACAATATCATGATCCTTGATTCTGGGAGAAACAGTATCGGCTACAGTTGCAGGCTGCTCATAGATTTCTTTGAGCATAAAATGTTCGTAGCCGGACTTCTCGGCTGCATTCATATCCCAGCCTATGACAGTGGGCTCCTTGACCAGTTCCTCCCCGTCCACAGTGTAAAACTGTATCTGATCGGTATACAGTTTCACGATCTCCTGATTGTCTACATAGTATACCTTTCTGGTGTGTTTCAATATGGCCGGCACATCTGATGCGATAAAACATCCGTCCTCATTGTGTCCCACGATCAAAGGACTGTCTTTACGGACCGCATAAATCTCACCGGGAAAATCCGCAAACATGATCCCCAGCGCATAAGAACCTTCTACCCGGTGCAACACCTTGGTGATAGCCTCCAGAGGATTTCCTCTATAATAGTAATCCAACAAATGTGCAAGCACTTCCGTGTCCGTCTGGGAACAAAATTCATAACCCTTATTCAGCAACTTCTGCTTGAGCACAATATAGTTTTCAATAATACCATTGTGCACCAGTGCAATGGTCCCCTCCCGATTCAGGTGGGGATGAGAGTTTATATCATTTGGCAGTCCGTGGGTTGCCCATCTGGTATGCCCAATCCCTGCATGACCGGGCATGGCCTCTCCCCCTTGGGTCAGATTCTCCAAAATCCTAAGCCTGCCTGCTGCTTTGCAAACATGAATTTTGACCCCATCAAAAACCGCCATTCCTGCAGAATCGTATCCTCTGTATTCCAGCCTGGACAACCCGTCCAATAGGATGGGAGCCGCCTGCTTTCCTCCGATGTAACCAACGATACCGCACATATGATGTTTTCCTTTCTTAAAATAATGTTTGAGAAATTCTGCTGTTTGAGCTGTAGGGGCCTGAGAGAACTGTTCAGGCACGCTTTCGCTCCATGAAAAAACGTAGCAGTACTAAGAATTTTTCGGCGTAAGCCTACTTGAAAAATTCAAGTACTGACGTTTTTCAAGGAGCGAGAGCGTGCCTTTGTCAAGACCGGCACCCGCTTCCCTTAAAATAACCAGGGCTCATGGTGCATTTCAAAACCAGTCTGCGTGGCAGCCTGCGGTAGTGTTTACCCATAAGATATCCTGTATACTTCCAAAAGCATTGCACATAAAAATGCAGAAGTTCTCTCCACCGACGTGCCTTCCTCAACCGACCGGCCGCTGTCTTTACCATGCGTTTCCCTTCCTTTTCAGAAGATACGCCTGCAAACACCTGCGGATTCTGTGCCTGAGACACCCCCAGGTCAAAGTTGCGCCGAAACTGCTGTCCGTTTGTATAGCTGTGGGAATGATAAACCTGGGCCTTGGCAGCGTAGGCAATATGATAACCTGACTTCACGGCACCGGCCGCATAGATCATATCCTCATTAAAAATAGTATGTCTGATAAATCCACCTGATTCATCATATATCTTTCTTTTGTATGCTGCACATACATTGGAGCAAAAATACGTTTTGATACCCTTCTGTGCCAGCTGCTCCGCTGACTGTATGTGGGACTGGGCAGGATAATTAAACTCCCGGGTAATCTGCTCCAACATGCCACAGTCCGGACCGGGCAGCTGTCTTGCATAGGAAACGGCACAGCCTTCCTCTTCCAATGGTGCTATCAGGTTCTCCAGCAAATGTTCATCCACAGGCATAGCGTCCTGGGTCATCATCACAAATACATCTGTCTGAGATTTCTTTACGGCCATATGCCGGGTCCCACCATGATCAAACTCTCTTTTGGATAGATGATGCACTTGCACCTTCTCTTTATATTTTTCCGAGATTTTCGATCCGTAAATCAATTCCTCATAATATTTTTCTTCCGTATTCATGACAATGATCCGGTTAACAGGCAAAGTCTGTGTGCACAGGCGCTCTACCAATTCCAGAAAGGACTTGTCCGGCTTGTATGTAGGAATGATCACATCAATTGAATACATGCTGCTTTTCTCCATTTATTTCTACTATAAAAAAGAATTTCGCTTTGCGAAATTCTCTGCGCTAAGCGCGTTTGCCGCCTGTACCTGGTATGGCATACCCGGCACGGCGGCAGAAATCACTTTGTAGCGCTTATTATTCAGGATACTTCATATTAGGCTCATATTTAGATATCTTTTGACGAATCTGATCGGAAATGTCAGAGACATTCTCCGAAACCTTGTAATCCTCATCCTCAAACAAGAACCCATGCAGCCACTGTACGTTTTTCTCCAAATCCAAGGTCAAAACGCAGTTTCCGGAATCACCCATGTCTGCAGTACCTCTGTAAGTCTCCAGAGGGAAACCACCCTCCTCTACGATCTTATATTTTGCAATATCCTTGATCAGGCTTGTAATATCCTCCAAGTCAAGGGAAGTATATACCACATCCGACTCTGTGATCTTATTGGCAATCTTTATCAGGGTCTCCACATTTGCCTGTCTGGCTTCCTCCACGATAGCCTGAATGACCTCCCGTTGTCTCTCTGCACGTTTATAGTCACTTCCGCCTGTATAACGGATACGGCAGTAAGCCACTGCCTGCAGACCATCCAGCTTCTGATAGCCGGTCTTGGTGACGGATTTATAATCACAATCCAAATCCTTAGCCATGGTCATCTGATAATTGTTAATATGCTTGATCTCTGCGCTGTCTACTTCGATCCACACGCCACCCAGCTCATCAATGGCATTCTTCAGGCCTTCAAATCCCACGGTCACAAAATCTTCAATGTTAAGGTCCAGATTGGTATTCAGCATGTTGATTGCTTGTGCAGGGCCACCTGCAGAATAAGCGGAATTACATTTGCTGTACTTACCGTCAGTGAGATTCTTATAGGACTCATCATTCTTATAACTCATCAGGTTTAAGTAGGTGTCACGGTATACAGAAACCAGCTTTACATCCCCTGTATCCATATTGATGGATGCTATGATAATGGAGTCGCTAAGGGTGGCAGATTCTGTTTTTTTACCATTTTCATCTCTTCTTCCCAAACTTCCGTTTCTGGAATCCACACCAAACAGGGCAATATTGCGATAACCCTTTAGCTGCACATTCTCCTGTACCTGCTGGTTTACCACAATCTCACCGGGTTTAAACTCCACGCGGGAAATACTTTGGTTACCAAAGTCTCTGAGCTTCCAGAGTACGATCAGCATACCCACAATGATCAAGAGTTCTACAGCAAACAGTATGATACGACCCTTTTTGCTCTTTTTCTTTTTGTTTGTCCTGCTTTTAGTCTGTGTTCTTTTGCCACGATTTGCATCTGTTGACATGATTTTTTCTCCTTACGTTTATGTTCTCCCACATATGTTTTAATATGCATTTTTATTAATAAATCCTGTAAAGAAAGTCAGGAAAATTATTTTTATATCCATCCATAAGGACCAGTTCTCGATGTAATACAGATCATATTCCACTCTACGCTTAATAGAACTGTCTCCTCGATATCCATTGATCTGGGCCCATCCGGTAAGACCCGGCCTGACCTGATGTTTCACCATATATCTGGGAATCTCTTCCTTAAACTTTGCTACAAACTGAGGACGCTCCGGTCTGGGACCTACCAGACTCATGTCCCCCTTTAATATATTAATCAATTGAGGTAATTCGTCAAGACTTGTTTTGCGCAATACCTTTCCCACCTTGGTCACACGGGGATCATTCTTTACGGTCCAGCCCTTCTTTTCCTCGCAGTCCTGCTGCTGTCTCATGCTGCGGAACTTATACATATAAAAATTTTTGTTGTGCAGTCCCACCCGCTCCTGCTTAAAGATTACCGGGCCTTTGCTGGTAAATTTCACCAAAAAAGCACAGATCAACATAACGGGAGAAAGAAAGATCAACCCAAACAAAGAACCCAGAATATCCACAAGTCTTTTGATGATCATATTCCCGGTATTGGTCAAGGGCACGTGACGGATATTGATAGCCGGAAGCCCCATCAAATCTTCCGTATAAGGCTTACTGGGTATCAGACTCATATAGTCCGGAATAAATTTGGTGTGTACACCGGATTTTTCACAGATATCCACAATCTCTTCCAAACGATCATAATCCTTCAGGGACAGGGTGATGGATATCTCGTCCAACTTGTTCTCCGGCAGGATCACATGCAGGTTGTCCACTCTGCCCAGCACCTTGATCCCCCGGTACAATGTTCCGGCAGGCACACTGTCATCCAAGATGCCGCAGGCCACATAACCCCACTCCGGGTTTCCCAGGATCCTGTCAATATACTCCTCCGCCGCCCTGGAATAGCCTACCAGCAAAATATGCTTCAGGTTGTATCCCTTTTTGCGGAATGTTTTTAACAGTCTTCGTACCACGATCTTAAACAAAGAGGTAAAGCAGACATTCAGTACATAAAAAATAAAGATCATCTCTCTGGATATGTGCATCTGCTTGAGCACATACAGAGCCACGATAAAAATCAACAGGCCTATGGTATTGGCCTTGAGAATATCCAGGATCTCATACCGACGTCTGACAGTCCTTTTCGGCGTATACACATTGCAGTAGTAATAAAGCACCATATACACAGGCACAATAAATACCAGTACACCAAAATATTCCCTCATAGAGAGAGCACCGACTCCCTCGGCGCCTCTGATCCGGTCTATGATATGAAATTTTATATACCAGGCAAGCATATAGGAAGCCGCCACGATAACGGCATCCAACAATAACTGCAGCCTGTTGAAAATTTTCTGATTATCCTTTATCATACACGCCACCCAGTTTACACATCTACCCAGTATTTTACAATAAGATACAAAAAAATACAACTGAATTTTACCCTGTGGCAAAATCTGGGCTTTTAAAAGCAATTATCATTTTTCCCTGAAAAGCAAGAAAAGATTCTTCCACAAGATAAGCTGGATCCGCAGATAATTTCCTATATACCTCCATCGAAACTTCACTTTGTGCTTTTTGCCTAACTTGGAACGACACCTGGACACACCTGCCCGGCTCCCCTTAACATATGGCTCCCAGAGACCTTTTCGGTAAAAGAACAGGGCCTTGATCAAATACCCCAGCAAAAGAAGGGGCAGGTTGAACAACCACTGTATAATAGGCATATTTTTCCAAAACGTGTAGATATTATTTGCTGTAGTCAGTTTGGTCTTAAAAGGATTGTATCTGGATCCACTGGATGCACTTCCTGCATGCAGCACTTTGGCGGCAGGTTCGTACACATTGCGATATCCTTGGATCTTGGCCCGATATGCAATATCGATATCCTCCAGATAGGCAAAGTGAGATTCATCAAAAAAACCAATACATTCAAACACATTTCTGCGATAGATGGCTGCACCTGCGCAGGCCGCAAACACTTCCTTAGGCTTATCATACTTCTCGGCCGGCTTGCCTTTTCCTCTTGCAAAGGCCCAGCCCAAGGCGCACACCAGATCCCCCGCATCATCGATCAGCTCCGGGTTATTCATATCCAGCATTTGGGCGCTTGCGGAAAACACCTTCTCATTGCCCGGCTTTTCCATAACGTCCACAAGAGCCTGTATAAATCCGGGCAGTACCTGGGTATCGTTGTTTAGCAGAATCACATATTTTGTATGGCAGTTCCTGATACCCACATTAACGGCATGACAAAAGCCGGTGTTTATGGACTGTTCCTTGATCCACACTTGGGGGTATCGCCTTTTCAAAAAATTCACACTGCTGTCGCTGGATCCATTGTCTACCACAATGATCTGTAATTCCGGCCCCGTCTGAGTCATCAGGGCCTCTATACAGTTTTCCAAATATTTCATCCCATTATAATTTGGAATAACAACCGTTACCTTCATCCTCAAACTCCGGATCCCATAGGATCCTGTACCCTTTCTCATGTATTTCTTTTGCCAGACTCAAGCTTTGGTTTCTGCAGACTTCCTCTGTCACTTGCACTCCGGCCAGATGCTGCCTGCGCTGCAGATAAGGAATCCCCGTTACCTGCTCAAAGACCTCCCACAGTTGGGGCCGCAGCACCACATTTCTCACATCTACGGCATAGGCCTCCTGCTGCAGTGCCGCCCTGTGCATATAGCCGCTAAAGCCCTTTCGCAGCCCCTGATAAGGACATTTGCCCGCCTCATCATAGATGCCGCCTGTCATTTCATTCTTATGATTCCAGAGGGGACCTCCTACTGCCCCCAAGTCCTTTCTATCCTCAAACAGGGTTTCCGAATAATCCACCCGGTAAAATCCCAGATGTTTCAACGGAACCACTGTCGCCTTCCAGTCCATGGTATCCAGAAATGAGGTTACCGCCCTGCCCCCGGCTTCATAGGCATACAATTTGCTCTTTGGATTGGCCGCCGTGGAAGCCTGATGACATCTCCAGTGGTACAATGTCTTAGGGATATGAAAAATCCGCTCTCTTTCCTGCATCAGTCTTGCCGCGCACCGCAGCACCAGATCAAAGTCCTGGGCTCCGTCAAAGTCCTTTCGCAGGCTCACGCTTTGAGCCAGTTCCCGGTGCAACACCAAAAAATGGCAGATGTAATTATTGGACAGTAACAAGTCCAAGTTGAAATCCATCTTACTGTGACCCTCATAAAACTTGGTCCCGGTCTCGTCACACTTGTCCTCATCTGAGTACAAAAGACCGGCGCTGATCCCTGCCTGATGGGCTGTTTCAATCTGCCTGGCCATCTCATACAGGGCATCCGAGGTCAACAGGTCATCATGATCCAACAGCCCTACATACTCTCCCCGGGCACGTTCCAAGGCTGCATTGGTGTTCTCTGAAATGCCGCCGTTTTGTTCCAGGGCAATGTAAACGATACGCTCATCTTCATAGGTATCCACAACGCCTTTCACACTGTCATCACCGCTGGCATCGGCCAGGATCAGTTCCAGGTTCTCATAGGTCTGGTCCAGCACCGAATCGATCATGGCCCGCAGATAAACAGAAGGGGTCTTGTAGGTGGGAACCAAAATACTGAAAAGCGGTCTTCTTTGCCATGCTGTAAGGCGCTGCCTTTGCTTTTCTTCCTCTGTCAGCTCCTTATATGTGGCACACACTCCACTGCCTTTTTCCCGGAAACGTTCCAGGGCTGCAAGATAGGTATCCCGCAGCCCGTTTCTTTTCAGATAATAAATTGTCTTTTTCAGATTTGCAATACTGATTTTACTCATAGGCTATACATTGGCTTTAATATCTTCTGTGAGCTTCTCCATTTTTTCCTGTGCATCTTCAAGGCCGCTGCCCTTTACTCCAATGTAGAACTTGATCTTAGGCTCTGTGCCGGAGGGACGAACACAACACCAAAAGTCATCCGGCAGTTCGAAATAAAGCACATTGGATTTCGGCAGCCCCGTGGTTCCTTCTTTCCCGGTCGTCATATCAAGCACCTTGCCGGTCTGATAATCCCGGAACCGAAGCACCTGCAGATCTCCGAAGGCCTTGGGGGGATTTTCCCGCAGCTTGTTCATGATCTGTGCAATCTGTCTGGAGCCGTCTACGCCCTTTAAGGTAATGGTGTACTGTCCCTCTTTGTAGTAACCATACTTCTCGTACATTTCCAGCATCATATCCCACAGGGTCTTTCCCTGATCCTTGCAATATGCTGCCACCTCGCACAGACACATCACTGCCGCAATGGCATCTTTATCCCTGGCATGGGTACCCACCAGACATCCATAACTCTCCTCCAGGCCAAACACGTAGTTGTTACAGCCGGTCTGCTCAAACAGCTTGATCTGCTCACCGATAAACTTAAAGCCGGTGAGTACCTCGATCAGCTTTACCCCGTAAGCCCGGGTGATAGGCTGGGTCATGTTGGTGGTTACAATGGTGGTTACCAGCGCCGGATCCTCCGGCATGGTACCTGTTGCAGTCTTTTCTCTCAAAATATATTCTGCCAGCAGCATACCGGACATATTGCCGGTAAAAGGAACATACTGTCCGGTCTTTGTGTCCTTAGCATATACGCCCAGACGGTCTGCATCCGGATCCGTGGCAAGCACGATATCCGCATCCTTCTCCTTTGCCAATCTCAAAGCATAAGTAAAGGCCTTGGGATCCTCCGGGTTGGGATAATCCAGGGTAGTAAACTCGGGATCCGGATTCTCCTGCTCAGGCACCACATAGACATTGGTAAAGCCAAGTTCTGAAAGCACCCGCCTTACAGGCACATTACCGGTGCCACACAAAGGGGTGTACACGATCTTCATCTCCCCTGCCACCCGGGCAATCACCTCCGGATGAATGATCTGCTTTTTCAGCTCTGCCATATAGGCATCGTCGATGTCCTGACCGATCACCTGATAGAGCCCGTGACTGACAGCAGTCTCCTTATCCATGGTCTTTACCAGATTATAATCCGTAATAGCATTTACTTCCTCAATGATCTCTTTATCCTTGGGAGCAGTCACCTGGGCACCATCCTCCCAATACACCTTATACCCGTTGTATTCCGGAGGATTGTGGCTTGCCGTTACCACAATACCGGAAATGCATCCCAGCCTGCGCAGGGCAAAGGACAATTCCGGAGTGGGACGCAGGGCATCAAACACATAGGCCTTGATCCCATTGGCCGCCAGACACAAAGCCGCCGTATCAGCAAACTCGGGAGACATGCGTCTGGAATCGTAGGCAATGGCAACCCCTTTTTCCCCGCCGCCCTGTTTTAAAATATAATTGGCCAGCCCCTGGGTAGCCTTTCTTACTGTGTAAAAATTCATCCGGTTGGTTCCCGCACCGATAATGCCTCTAAGGCCTCCTGTGCCAAACTCCAGATCCTTGTAAAAACGATCCTCGATTTCCTTTTCATTGTCACGGATCGCTAAAAGCTCCTCTTTTGTATCCTGATCAAAATAATCACTTTCCAGCCAAAAATCAAATTGCTCCTTATAACTCATTCACACCATCTCCTTGAATAATTAGTACTATAAAGTATCATGGCACCAAGGGAAGATTTTTATCTCCCCATCGGCAGCCCACAGGTCTCATTCGGACGCGCTCTCGCTCCGTGAAAAACGCAGCGGATGCTAAACTCGCGGCACAGCACTATGCGCTGTACCTGAGCTCGTTAAGCACCGGCGTTTTTCAAGGGTCCTTCCTGGAGACCTGTGGGCTGCCGGCGGGGAAATAAAAGTCTTCCCTTGGTACTATGACACTTTACTGTACGTTTATTATATCAAACCTTAGTTTATTTTTAAAGAAAAATCACTTCTGTCCAAAGAAAAGTTAGGGTTGTAGTAGGGATCCCCCTGCTGCAGCTGCTCCTTCCATTTCTCCCGGAAGCGTTCTGACTCCTTTTCATAGCGGGCTGCCTTCTCGCCCTGATCATCCAGTCCCCTGGAAATGGATTCGTAGTGATACAGCTCTGCAAAAGGAGTAAACACATTCAGATATCCCGCCCGGCGCAGCTTCAGACACAGATCTACATCATTTAAGGAAACTGCAAACTCCTCATCCAGGCCGCCAACCGCCTCATACAGGGATTTTTTTACCATCAGACAGGCACCGGTAACTGCCGTCACATTCTGGGCATAACAAAGCCTGCCCATGTAGCCCAGATTCTGCCTTGGCTGCTTGTAATGGGTATGTCCCGCGGTCCTGTGAGCCCCCAGGCCGATCACTACCCCGGCGTGCTGGATGGTCTTGTCACCGTAGTAGAGTTTGGCTCCCACTGCACCCACATCCTGTCTCTGGGCATACATGAGCAATTCCTCCAGCCAATTGACTGTGATCACCTCTGTGTCATTGTTCAAAAGTACAATATACTCTCCCGTGGCATGACGGATGCCCAGGTTGTTGATGGCCGAGTAGTTAAAACTTCCCTCATAGGTCACTATCTTTATTTTGTCCCCATGCTTCTCCTGCAATTCCTGATAGCAGGCAAGGATTTCCGAAGTTTGACTGTTGTTTTCCACCACCAGAATCTCATAATTGTCATAAGTGGATTTCTCCAGGATGGAGCTTACACATCTTCGCAGATCCTCCACATGATCCTTGTTGGGGATCACGATGGATATCTTGGGATTGCCCAGGATCTGATACCGGATCCGAAAGATGGTGGCAAAGGCCTTGGTGCTTTCAATCTTAAAATTCTCAAAACTGTGATGCCGCAGATGATCTGCCACCGCACCTCTGGCTCCCTCAATAGCGTAGGGCTTGGCCTGAATGCCGGAGGCCACACTGCCTGAGTGACTTCTCCAATAATACAAAAGTCTGGGCACATGCACCACCTTCTTTGCATTGTCCGTCAGCCGCAGGATCATGTCGTGATCCTGGCTGCCGTCAAATTTAGAGCGAAACAACTCTGTTCCCTCCAGCAGCGTTCTGGCAAACACGCTGAAATGACAGATATAATTGTTGGCCCGCAGATTATCCGGCGCATAATCCGGTTTAAAATGCATGGTCAGCATCTTATTGATATCCCCGCCCTTAAAGGTAGTCTCGTCGCAGTACAGATAATCCGCGTCCTTTTCATTGATGGCCTTCACATACTCATACAAGGCGGAAGGATGTAAAATGTCGTCCTGATCAAACAGGCCGATATATTCCCCGGTAGCCAGCTTCAGGCACTCATTGGTATTGCCTGCAATGCCCAGATTTTTTTCCAGCTTCCGATATACGATACGGCCATCGGCCTTGGCCGCATACTCCCTGCAGATCTCTTCTATATAAGCATGCTCCGCATCGGAACCGTCCGCCAGACAAAGCTCCCAGTTCTGGTAGGTCTGATTCATGATGCATTCCAGCATCTCCACCTGAAACTCCCTGCGATTGTTCCATAAAGGGACCAGAATACTGATCTTGACCATGCGGGGAAAGACACTTTCCCGCTCCAGCTTTCTTTGCTCCTCATCCGGAAAGCTGTCCGTGCCAAATTGCTTCATGGCCTGCTTTTCCCGCTTTTTGTATCCCAGCTTGGCTACCACACCCTTAGGTCCGCCGCAGTTTGCCAGGCGCTCCTTTTGCCGCAGCACATAATGAACGGCGCTGCGCGCCGGCTTGCTGACCTTCCACAAGGGATTGTTCTTAATGCGGCCAAGCTTAAACTCCAGCTCCTCGTTCTTTGCTTCCAGATCTGCGATCCGGCCTGCCAGATCCGCATTTTTCAAATGTTCTTTTTCATATGCCTCTTTATAATCCATCTCTACACCCCATCCCCGAAACAGCTAAGCCGCTGTCTTTATTGTATCTGTAAGCTTCTATTACTCCAATTCAGGTACGAAACTCTCGTCACTTTATTATGGGCCAGCACGCCGATCCGATAGTGCCCGGCGGGAAGTCCCTGCACCTGCACCGCAAAGCCACACATACCCACATTTTTTTGATCCGGCATGTTGCGCTGCAGATCAGAGCGCAGCTTTGGCACAAGCTTTGCCTGATAGATTTGTCCGGACTTTTGCTCCTCCCACAACAGCCACTTTTCATAGCAGGCATTGTCATCTCCCAACATGAAAGAATATCCTGCACACATCTGCTCTGTAAGCCGCTCTATGCGCACAAACAGCCCGGGCTCTAAACGCGCGCCCTTGGGAAGCGGGCGTTTTTGAGACTTGACCGTTTGAGGCAAATTCATTGTTTCCTCCGGCGCTGCCGCGATCTCCATGTCCAAAACCAACCGATTCAGCCAGGGATGATAAAAAGGATCCCTGCCCTCCAGATCAGGATGGCGCCTATACAGCTTGCGGCGCTCTCCGGCCAGTCTTTCTGCCTTCTCGCAGCTTTCATCCCCGCCTCTGCTTAAGGATTCATGATGGTACAGCTCCAATCGGTCTAATACTACATTATAATACCCCTGCTCCCACAGGGAAAAACATAGACTCACATCATTAAAGGCCACCGGCAGTTCCTCCGGAAAGCCGCCGCAGCTGATAAACTTGTCCCTTGAGACCATGAGACAGGCGCCGGTCACTGCCAGCACATTGACAGCCACCCGGTTCCGATTGAAATAATACGACCTGTCATCCTCACAAAACTGCAGCTTGTGCACAGGTCCCATAGGCAGATTTACAATGCCCGCGTGCTGGATCTTCCTTGTCCCAGGATACAAAAGCTTAGCCCCCACCGCTCCCGCGTAGGGCTCCATGGCCGCAGCCGCCATTTCCTCCAGCCACCCCTCCCGGATGGCTTCCACATCATCGTTCAAAAATAACAGCAGCTCCCCACTTGCCCGGACTGCCCCCAGGTTGCACATTTTGGAAAAATGAAAGTCCATGGACTCGTAAATATATTGAATGTCAAAACATGACTCTTGTGTCATTTTTTGAACTTTTGCCTGATTTTCCGGGCTGCTGCCGTTGTCCACCAAAATAATCTCCGCCTTTTGGGGAGAAACGGTGCGCTCCAGGGAAGCCAGATTTCTGGCCAGTACCACAGGCTGATCCTTGGAGGGAATCACAATGGAAACCTTGCCTTTAAAAGCATTTGCCTGCCTGGAGATGCTGCTGTCCAGGTAACTGTGGTAGGCCTCCTCGTCCCGGTGGTGACACAAAATCGTCGGAATATGAGCGATAGCCTGTAAGCCTTCCCTCTGGGCTTTTGCCGGCGCATAGCCTCCGGCCAGCTTTGCCAGTCTGTAAAACAGCTGATGAACCTGCAACGATTCTTTTTCACTTGCTTCTTTTCTCTGCTCTTCCAGCTTTTGAAGGAGTTTTCGCTCCACTGCGAACACGCCGCCGGGGTAAAACATCTCATACAGCAGATCCGGAGACCAGTCGGGCTTTAGCCAGGGAGCGCTCCTAACGCCCTTAGAATCCTGCACATCCTCATCCCCATAAAGAAGTAACGTCTCCCTATGTCCGGCAAACCAGCCCCTTATATAATCCAGTGCATGCTCTGAGAGCGTACATCTTTCATCCAAAAAAAGCACCAGTACTTGGTTTTGTTCACTTTTTTCCAGCACATCTCTTATCCCCAGAGGCTTTTCCCAGGAATACTTTAATATATAATATACGGGCAGCTGCAAGTCCTTTGTTTCCTGCTGCCACCTTTGCCACTGCCTTTCTTGCGCGGCGACAATGGCCTCTTTATAGGCCGTCTTTTTTTGCGCACAGGAATAGATGCGGTCATAGTTCTGATCGCATCTGTCCGTCAATTTCTTTTTTACTGCTTGCTTTAAGATTTCCTTTACGCTCACGCCCTGCTCCATCAAATCTATATCAGTTTCTTCACCGATGCGGCCAGATCCTCAGCCATATCCTTCGGGATTCTTCTGACCTCCATCCGCACCTTCAGCTTATTTTGCTCCTGCCCCGGCAGCTCCCCCACCCTAAGGTTGATGTTCGGGTCCTGGGTGGCAAAAATGACACTTTTGTCATTTGCAACTCTGCCGTTGGTAACCATCATTTTTCTTCCTTTTACAGGCACAGGCGTGCCGTTCCAGGTCAGCTCATGTATCTTAACCACGCAGCTGTCCATAGCCGGATCGATACGCAGCATGCGTACCTGCCTGTCCACAGTCAGCTCCGTCTCGATCCAATGCTCACTGCGGTACGCCTCCGGCACAAAGTAGGATCTCTCCTCACTGTACCCTTCTCCTTTGTCTTCGTACACCTGCATGCGCAGCACGTCGCCGCCTGCCAGATCATGCTCCATCCATTTGACAGGGGTCAGCACTCTGCCTCCCACCAGCTCCCGAATCTGGCTCATGGCCTTTCGCTGCCCGGTGACAAATTTCTGGAATTCTATCTCCTGCTCCTGATACTCTCTGGCCTGCTCATCCGTGATCCCCAGTTCTTTCTTCATGCGCTCCAAATCAAGGCTCTCTCGCCCGGGATCCTCCATCAGGTAGCAGTGTACTGCCCGATAGGCCAGCTCCGCAGGCGCTACCTCCTTGCCAAAGGTCCATTCATAATCGATCAAGGTCCATGTATCGCCCTGCACCAGAATGTTGGAAAATACCATATCAAAATCCGACACGGGATAGTCGCTGTTGTAACCGATCCGCTTTACATATTCCCTAAACAGACCATAAAATCCTTCCAGATCGTTTTTCTTAAGACACCGGTCCAAAAGCTCCCCTAGGGGCACTCCCGGCACATATTCAAAGGAGGCCCACAGCTGCCCCTCCTCCTGGCACAGCTCACAGCGGTTGACCAATAGTCCGCTGCCCTCATAACGCTGTCTCAGGCCACAATAAGCCGCCTCCAGACTGCGGATATGCTCAAGGGCTTCCTCAGATAAGGGGTGCTTGGTCACAAGAATCTGCCCCTTCGCATCCTCACTGATCTGGGTGCGTATCTGATATTCGGGTGCCCTGTCATTGGAATACTTTACATATTTTACCTCCGGCGCCTGCCCCAATACCACAAGGTAAGAATTGGCAAACACCGAAAAAAGCTCCTCCTCTATCACACCGTCAAAGGCCCTGGTCTCATCAAACAGTACCATCCGATCCCGATCATAATTACAGATATTTTGGGACAATTCCCCCTTACCGGGCAGATATGCATCGGAGTAAAGCTTTGTCATAAACTTATAGTCCGGATAGGGATAATAAAAGGAATAATCCTGCACATCACAAGCTTCAAAAATTTTCTCCAGACCTCTTCGGCCAAAGGTTCTGACTCCGTCCCCCGGCTTATAATTTTCAATTCCGCCGAAATAAGTGCCCAGATGATCCTCCTGGCATCCCGCAAAGTATTTCAGCCCGTATTTATTTTCAATGGCAATGATCAGTCTGCCCTCCGGGGCCAGATGCTTAAGCAGCGTCTTCAGAAAGGTCTCATAGGGATGCTCCCCCTGAATATAGCTCTGCCCATACTCAAACACACCGATCAGGCAGATATAATCATAATCCCGGGGAAGGTTTGGCTCTATATCCGCAAAGTTCCCCACATGGATGGTCACATTTTCACAGCTTTGGTTCCGGTAAGCATTGATCAGACTCCGCTTTTTGGAAAGTTCAACGCAGGTCAGCTCCCCGGCCTTTCTTGACAAGGCTCCGGTGATGGCACCGCAGCCGGACCCCACTTCCAGCACCTTGACGCCGGACTTCATAGGAATCCAGTCCACAATATTCTCCCGCAGGGGCGATAGATGATACAGCACCGGCCAGCTTTTTTTCTCCTCGATCAGTCGAGGGAACTCCTCCTTGGGATAAGTCTTTACAAGCTCCAACAGTTCATCCTCGATGGCACCGTCACAGTACAGATCCTGTCCCGGATAAAGGGTAAGATCCAACTTGATTTTTCCAATCTGTTCCACTTTTTTATTCTCTGTCATACTGTCTCTGCTATGCCTCCTGCCTGTAGGAAACTATCTTCTCATCGCCTTTTCTAGCCCCATCCGTAACATTTACCACGGAATTCATATCAAAAAATCCTACTGTATCCTTATCTGACACAACTGTCACATTTAACACATCATATAATCTGTGATACACTTCAAACTCACTGCCCTTATAGCCGGTCACTCCCAGGGAAAGCAAGTACTCTCCCCCTTGCAGATTCATCTGCTGCCGGAAGGTTACCTCCTTCACACTGCCCGCCTCCACCGGCTCCAAAAAGGCCTTTTCAATCATACTGTTGGTTCCGGTAATCTCCGTTCCTTTGATATTCTTAAAAGCAAAGGCAAAGATCGGAGCCACCAGCCGCTCTTTAAATTCCACCTTCATGTGCAGGGTGAATTCCGTTCCCTTGATCACCGCCGTAGTTCTCACATTTTTGTCATCTGTAATATAAAACTCCGTGATCCAGGCCTGCTTGGTGCCATACTCTAATTTTTCCGGATTTTGTCCCATGGCCTGTCCGGCCGCCATTCTGACACTGCTGTCAGATAACAAATCCTGCTCCCCTGTCTGCTCCGCCACCTCATATTGACCCACCAGCACGCGCTTGTAGGCATCGATCATGTCCTTGGCGCTGCCCTGTCCCAAAAGCTCTCCCTGGTTTAACAGAAACACCCTGTCGCAGTACTTGCTGATGGTGCTTAAGTCATGGCTCACAAATACAATGGTCTTACCCTGCTTTTTAAATTCCTCAAACTTGTGATAGCACTTTGCCTGAAAAAACACATCGCCCACGGAAAGTGCCTCGTCCACGATCAAAATCTCCGGATCAATATTGATGGCCACCGCAAAAGCCAGCCGCACAAACATGCCGCTGGAATAGGTTTTTACCGGCTGATATACATAATCACCAATATCCGCAAATTTTAAAATCTCCGGTAGCCTCTCCTGGATCTCCTTTTCCGAAAACCCCATCATGGTACCGTTTAAATATACATTTTCAATGCCGTTATATTCCTGGTTAAAGCCTGCTCCCAACTCAAGCAAGGCCGAAACGCGCCCGCTGGTTACCACTTCTCCTTGGCTGGGGTTTAACACGCCTGTAATGATCTTCAGTATGGTAGACTTGCCGGATCCATTGGTGCCGATGATCCCCACAGTCTCCCCCTGGTAAATGTCCATACTGACGCCCTTTAGGGCATAGTGCTCCTTGCCCTTCCCCTTGGCCAGTCCAAAGGTTTCCTTTAGCCTGTCGGAGGGTTTGTCATACAGCTTATATACTTTTTTTACATTTTTGACCGATATGGCCGCCTGTTTTTGTTTCATTCTCAAAAGCTCCCTACAACACGTCCGCAAAATGTACCTTCAGCCGCTTAAAGATCAGGGCTCCCAGGCCAAACAGCACCATCGTGATGATCCAGAAATACATGGTGGAATAAAAGTCCTCCCAAAACCAGGTGTGCTCGTAAATGGCACTGCGGTATCCGCTTACAATATACACCAGAGGATTAAGCTTTAACAGCACCACCCAGGGGTTTTGAAACTCCTCAATATTCCACATGATCGGCGTCATCCACATACCGATCTGGAGTGCAATGGAAATGATCTGGGACAGATCCCTGAAAAACACTACCAGCGCGCAGGTGGTGTAACTTAGCGCCAGCACAAAAATAAACAGGCAGGCGCTGTAATACAAAAGCTGCAGTGTGTATAGATTGGGGTAATATCCATAGCCACCTGCCACCACCAGCAGAATGCATACAAAGAACGCATGAATAAAGGTGGCCGCAATCACCTTGATGATGGGCAGGATGCTGATCTTAAACACCACTTTTTTTACCAGATAATTGTATTCCAGCAGTGCATTGGTTCCATTGGTCAAAGCCTCATTGAAATAAAACCAGGGAACCAGTCCGGCTGTCAAAAACAACAGGAAAGGCACCTCAACCCCCTGCTCGCCTCTGGGGCCGCTGCCTCCAAACACCTTCTCAAAAATGATCCAGTACATGACCACCGTTACCACCGGCTGGACCATAGCCCAAACCGCGCCCAGATAAGAGCCCGCATAACGTTTCTTAAAGTCGTTCTTCGCAAGCTTCCAGATCAACCGTCTGCTCTGGTACAGCTCCGCCGGAAGCACGACAAGCTTATCATAAAGCCGCCAAAACAAAATGCAGGAGATCAGGATCACGCTGCAGGATATGATTTTTTTGATCAACTCTTCCCGGGGATCTGCCAGCGGATTGTGATGCAGGGCTATGATCAGCCCCATCCCAAGAGCCAGCACACAAAAAACTGTGATCCCCAGCTTTTTGGATATTCTACGACTTTTCACCTGACGCCTCCACTTATCGCCCATGGCGCTCTTTTACATATTCTTCCAGGCCGCCCCACTTGGTATCCTTCTCAGAGAAAATCAGCTCCATATCCCCCGGAATGGGCCATTTTACACCGATGGCGGGGTCATTCCACAAAAGGCCGCCCTCATCTCCCGGATGATAAAAGTCCGTACATTTGTAGGCAAACTCTGCATATTCTGACAGTACCACAAAGCCGTGTGCAAAATGCTTGGGTACGTAAAACTGCTTCTTATTTTCCTCCGACAACAGCACGCCATACCACTGTCCAAAGGTAGCAGAGCCTTCCCGCAGATCCACCGCCACGTCAAACACTTCCCCACGAATAGCTCTTACCAGCTTGCCCTGAGGATGATTGATCTGAAAATGCAGTCCACGCAAAACTCCTTTTTTGGAAGCTGACTGGTTGTCCTGCACAAACACATCTTCAATGCCTGCTTCCTTGTAATCATTGTAATTATAGGTCTCCATAAAATACCCTCTGGCATCTCCGAACACCTGAGGGGTAATGATCTTCAACCCTTCTATATGGCATGTTTCCACTGTAATCTTGCCCATTTCTCCTGCCCTTTCCGTGGTCTATCAGAGGCCGTTTGCAACCTCTACCAGATATTTTCCGTAATTGGTCTTCATCAAAGGCTCTGCCAGCTTTAACAGCTGCTCCCTGTTAATAAAGCCCCGTCTAAACGCGATCTCCTCGATGCAGGAGATGTAAAGTCCCTGCCTTTTCTGGAAGGCTGCCACAAAATCGGCGGCATCCAAAAGGGTATCATGACTGCCTGTATCCAACCACGCAAAGCCTCTTCCCAGAGTCTCCACCTGCAGACTTCCCCGCTGCAAATACTCGTTATTGATACTGGTAATCTCAATCTCGCCGCGAGCGGAGGGCTTTACATTTTTCGCAATCTCCACCACATCATTGTCATAAAAATACAGTCCCGGCACCGCGTAGTTGCTCTTAGGATGCTCCGGCTTTTCCTCAATAGAAATGGCCCTGCCGTTTTCATCAAATTCCACCACACCGTACTCTCTGGGATCCCTCACATAATAGCCGAAGATGGTCGCACCCTTTTCTCTGGCTGCCACTTTTTGCAAAACCTTAGAAAAGCTCTGTCCGTAAAAGATATTATCCCCCAGCACCAGGGCAACCCTGTCATGGCCGATAAACTGCTCGCCGATGAGAAACGCATCCGCCAGCCCTCTGGGATACTCCTGCACCGCATAGGATAACTCCATGCCAAGCTGACTGCCATCCCCCAAAAGTTCCTGAAATACAGGCAGATCCCTGGGTGTGGAGATGATCAGTATCTCCCGGATCCCTGCCAGCATCAATGTGGAAAGCGGATAATAGATCATGGGCTTGTCATACACCGGCATGATCTGCTTAGAGATTGCCTTGGTAAGCGGGTACAGCCGTGTTCCCGAACCTCCCGCCAAAATAATACCCTTCATAATAGTCTCCTTTCTTTGAGGAATGCTGTGATAAAATCGGGAGCGAAAGAAGCCTGAGGCACCGGAGCTTATGTTTTAATTCAGGCACGCTTTCGCTCCGTGAAAAACCTAGCAGTACTAAGAATTTTCCAGCGCAGAACTGCTTGGAAAATTCAAGTGCTGAGGTTTTTCAAGGGCCTTTTATTAAAACATAAGCTCCGGTGCCTCAGCCTTATTTTACACTCAATTTCATCTACAGGATTCATCAACGAATGGGAACGGTGTCCTGCCGTCCCCATCATAGTTTATTTTTCATACATTTCGTTGTAATACTTCTGGTAGTCTCCACTGGTCACGTTCTGCATCCAGTCCTCATGCTCAAAGTACCACTTTATGGTCTTTCGGATTCCTTCCTTAAACATGGTCTCCGGTTCCCAGCCAATCTCCGCCTTGATCTTATCCGGAGCAATGGCGTACCTGCGGTCATGGCCCTTGCGGTCTGTCACATAAGTGATCAGTTCCTCATTGATCCATGTCTTTCTGGGATCTGACGGGGGCAACAACTCCTGCAGCGTATCCAGAATGATGTGGAGAATTTCGATGTTCTGCTTTTCGTTGTGGCCACCCACATTGTAGGTTTCAAACAGCCGGCCCTGCTCCTGCACCATATCTATGGCCTTCGCGTGGTCTTCCACGTACAACCAGTCACGCACATTCTTGCCATCCCCATAAACCGGCAGCTTCTTCCCCTGAAGGGCATTGTTGATCACCAGGGGAATAAATTTCTCCGGAAACTGATAGGGGCCGTAATTGTTGGAGCAATTCGTAATGTTAGCTGGGAACTTATAGGTATCCATATAGGATTTTACCAGCATATCGGAACTGGCCTTGCTGGCAGAATAAGGGCTGTGGGGATCATAAGGCGTAGTCTCGTAAAAGAAGGCATTTTCATCCTCCGGCAGGGAACCATACACCTCATCTGTGGAAACATGCAGAAATTTTTTCCCTTCCTTAAAGCTGCCGTCCGGCAGTTCCCAGGCCTCCTTTGCGCAGTTAAGCATAACCAAAGTGCCCAGCACGTTGGTCTGAACAAACACCTCAGGATTACGGATGCTTCGATCCACATGGCTTTCCGCTGCAAAATGCACCACCCTGTCAATGTCATTTTCCGCAAATACCTTGCGAATGGCCTCTTTGTCACAGATATCAGCCTTCACGAAGGTGTAATTCTGCCTGTCTGCAACATCCTTCAGGTTTTCCAGATTGCCTGCATAGGTGAGTGCATCCACATTGATGATACGAATCTCCTCCCCATACTTTTTAAACATATAATGAATGTAGTTAGAGCCGATAAATCCGGCGCCGCCTGTTACCAGATAGGTTCTCATACTTTTCTCCATTCTCTCGCTTTATGTAGATTATTCCCAATAGCTCAGATTCAGATCCACCTTACCGCTGATACCGCTCACCTTTCCGGTATCCTTATACTGCCATATATCATATCTTGTTTTCGTATAAGTAGGTTCTGCTGCATACTGTGCCAGCCAAATCACATATTTTTCAAGCTGCACCGCATCCATCTTCTTCTCCAACCAAGTCTTGTTGGCATATACACCAGCCGTGTAACCTTCCTTCTCTATGGTCTCACAAAAGGCCTTGATCACCTTGGTCCGGGTAGTACTGTCAATCTTATCTGCCCGGCCGCCGCTGCTCTCCACATCCAAAAATACCGGATAGGATATCTTATAATCCTTGATCAGGCTGAGCACCATGGAAGCCTCTTCCACCGCCTCTATCTCATCCAATGCCTGACTGAAGAAATAGACACCGACCTTCAGCCCCGCCGCTGTGGCTCCCTTGATATTGGTATGGTACTTAGGATCTATGATCAACGAACCGTTGGAAGATCCTCGATAACCGCATCGGATGATCACATAGGATACACCCGAATTCTTTACCGCATTCCAATCAATAGTGCCGTTCCACTTGGAAACGTCAATACCCATAACACCACTTCCGGTCATCAAGCTGCCATCCGCCGCAAAAGTATACTCTGCTCCCTGAATGACCTGCGTACCGGTTACCGCCTTGCCGTCCACATTATAGAAGTAAACCTTTCCATTGATCGTCTGCCAGCCTGTATACTTGGTGTAAGGCAGATAGAAGGTATCGTATTTATAATAGTCGGAGGCTGCAGCTTCCACATACTTGCCCTCGGCATTCTTCACGTAAAGCACCTGACCTTTGTTATTTTTCAGCTTATCCGTATTGGAAACTACGCTGACCATCACATCCTGATAAACGATCTGTCCTGTAGCGGTTGTATATGCAATGGTGGTACCAACAGAATTCTTGGCGGAAATGCCCTTGTATGTAACCACATTATCCTTTACACTTACGGTTACCGCGCTGGTATCTGCTGAAGCTGCCGTTACCTTACCCTTTCCGTCATCGGCCACAGTTACCTTGACGGTTCCTTCTCCTCCCACGATCACCGTAAGTGTGATCTTATCGAGGGTCATCAGCTTGGTAACCTTCACGGTACATTTTGCAGTCAGGGTTCCACAGGTAGCAGTGATCACTGCAGTACCTTCCTTCACGCCCGTCACAACGCCCTTTTCGTCTACCGTTGCAATTTCTTTCTTATCTGAAGTCCAAACGATCTTACCACCCTCCGGAGTGGTCTTGGCTTTCAGTTCCAGCTTGGTAAACACAGGCACCTTCACCTCTGTCTCCTCCAGAACAAGTGCAGTAACAGCTTCTCCTGTCACCTTTACCGCACAAGTGGCGAATTTGGTCTCATCCACTTTGGAAGTTACGGTAATCGTTGCTTCTCCCGCCTTCACAGCGGTCAATGTTGCTTTACCGGTCTCATCCACAGTTACCTTTACAATTTTTTCATCAGAGGACTTCCAAGTTACTTCCTTACTGAATTCTCCGGTACCGGTCACTGTTGCTGTCAGTTCTGCAGTCACTTTACCGGTAAGCATATCAATGGTCAACTCTTCTTTCGAAAGGGTGATCTCTGAAATAGGAGTGTTAGACTTGCCTGTTACCGTCACCGTACAGGAAGCAAACTTTGTCTCATCTGCTTTAGATGTCACAGTGATCGTTGCGGTACCTGCTTTTAATCCTGTTACGATGGCCTTTCCCGTCTCATCCACAGTTACCTTGGCAATGCTCTCATCGGAGGATTTCCAGGTCACTTCCTTGCTGAATTCTCCCGTACCGGTTACTGTTGCTGTCAGCTCTCCCGTCTTTACCTCGCCGGACAGATCAATTGCCAGCGTGTTCTTAGAAAGAGTAACCGCTGTAATAGGCGTAGCCGGGGCTGTTACGTTTATCATACAGGTAGCCACTGCAGCCTGATCCGTGCTGGCGGAAATCATTGTGGTTCCCTGCCCAACCGCTGTTACAGTTCCGTCTGCCGCTACGGTAGCAATATCCTTATCATCCGTTGTCCAGGTAATCGCCGATCCCTCCGGAACAACAGTCGCAATTAACTTATATGTTTTACCCACTTCCAGGCTCAAAGTGTTTTTATCCAATGTTACAGAAGGCGTAGGAGCTGCCGACTGAATGGTCAGATTCCAAGTCTGCTGCCCCTGCATGGTTGTGGGCACCACATCTCCGGTACTGACACCTTCTTCCTGTACCCATGCATAGGAGTAGGTGATCGTCACTGCTCCGGCGCCTTTGGCAGTCACCACGCCGGCCTTTGTGGATTCATTCATGGTAACTGTAGCAAGCTGATCACTGCCACTTCTCCACGTTTCCTCTAACCTATAGCCGGTATAGGTCCCAGTGGGTCTGGTAGGAGTCAGGGTAACTGTATCTGTTCCCTGGGCATCCCCGCTGATGGTATATCCGGACAAGCGCAGGAATACAGTTCCCACACTGGCAGTTACCGCAGGATCCTTGATACTGCTCTTGGGTACTGCCATATAATCCGTATTCTTGGTGGATTCTACCCATACCACAGTATCCTTCAAGGTGGACTCCACTACCACGTCCTTTTGAGCGGTATCCTCCTCTTTCGCGTTGACCTCGGACTCATCCTTGATCTCGTCCTCCACCTCTACCTTCTCATAGACAATCTTATCCTTTACCGTCACATTCTTGCCGCTGCCGGATATCACGTACTTCTCGTATTTCTCATCCTCCAGACTCTGCAGGGTCACCACGTATTTACCGGCGGCAATCTCCTTCTTATAGACGATACCGTCCATATCATCATCTGTCCAGATTTCCTTCTTACCGCTGGGGTTGGTCACCTCCACCGCAAACGGCACATTTCCGATCAGCTTGTTGGTACGCTCATTTACGAATTTCACCTTCAGATCTTTCTGAACGGAAGTCGTATTCATAGCTACCGTCACTTGTTTATCATAATCATTCTCGTTATACTCTTTGTCCTCTTCTTTATCTGCATTATTTGCAGCATTTATCCTGGCTTCTTCCGCATCTGCAACTGCCATCAGTCCGGTTTCTCCGATCATGGTGATCCCGGTCAGCTGATTTCCCACAGAATCAAAGGAGGATACCTGTTCATTCCAGATCCGTGCGCTGAAATAAACTCCACCTACGATCAATGCAAGGGCCAGTACCATCACACCGGTAAACATGATGACACGATCCATAAGTCCCATATGGGTCAATCCGTACCAGAACCCGTGGGAATCCTCATCTTCCTCATCATCCTCCGGGTAAACCGTATCCTGGTCATCAAACTCCAGTTCCTCTTCGTAATATATCTCGTCCTCGTAGTATACAGCCTGTCCATCATCCTCGGCATAATACTCCTGATCCTCATATGTTTCTTCTACGAACTCTGCATCCTCAAAGTACTCGTCCTCTTCCGCATACTCTTCATACTCCTCTTCAGAGTATTCGTCAGAATATTCATCGTACTCCAAGTCCTCCATTTCCAGTTCTTCATTATAGGCTTCAGACTTTCGTCCAAAAAGTTTCTTCATGACTGTATAATCCTTTCTGAGAATCCTTTGAAAAATAAACATTCATACGACATTATACCATTTCGCCCACTCTTCTTCAAGTTAAAACGCCGATTATCTTTCTCCTCGTTTCTTATTTTTTTATGAACAGCATCTTTTTATTTATTTTTTCTTAAATATTTCCTCGTACACTGGACACAAGTTTCCATTGTGTAGTAGAATCATGGCATACATGATTGCATTTTTGACATAATAAGGAAAAAAAGAAAGAGGTTTGTTATGAAAGACAAAAAAAGATTGATACAGATTGCAGCTCACATAGGCTTTTTTGTATTTATCATTGCCATAATATTAATTTTTGTGTCCAAGATTTTAAACTTTATCAACGGTAATGTGATCAGTAACGACGACATACCCAAAGACAACTCTGATTCCGCCCTGGTTTCCGAACCCATGGACTATATTCTGCCGCTGGTGACCACCAAGGAAAATCTGCCCGTGGATGACGGCAAGACCACGGTGGTATGCTTTGGCAACGCTCCCTTTGCAGATGACAGGGATTCCAATACCAATATCTGCAATCTGGTGGCAAAAGAGACAGGGGCAACAGTATACAACTGTTCCATCCCCGGCTCCTATATGGCTGCCCAGGAAGTAACATTCATGGCAGATGTACAGCCCATGGATGCATTCAGTTTTTATTGGCTGACCACCAGGTTCTGCATGGACAATGAAATTCCCATTGAGGGTGCACTTGCAAACATGGAAGATCCTGATCCGGACCTTCTGAAGGCAGTAAAACTCCTGGAATCCATCGACTTTGAAAAGGTAGATGTGATCGCCATCATGTACGACGGCAGCGACTATCTGGCCGGCCGGGGAGATAATGATGATGAGAATTTTACAAATCCCCAGCGCTTTACCGGTTCCATGGCGGCAGGTATTGAACTGATCCAGACCTATCTTCCCCACATCCGGATCATTGTTATGTCACCCACCTATGCTTATGCACTGCAGGAGGACGGCACTACCATCAGCAGTTACCTGGAAGACTACGGCTTTAGCCACCTTTCCACTTATGTAGCCAAGCAGGCTGATGCAGCCTACAACCTGAGTGTGTCCTTTGTAGACAACTTCTTTGGAGGCGTTTACGAAAAAGTTGCTCCCGACTACCTAAAAGACCATATTCACCTGAACGAAGAGGGGCGGAAGCTGGTTGCCGAAAAACTTATATATGCTCTGGAATTATTCCCTGAACCGGTGGTGGAATAAGTTACAACCCCCTATAAATACTGTTATCCACATAGATCACATAACCGTGCATGCTATCAAATACTTCGTAATCAAAGGCTTCCATGTCACCTATCAGGACTGTCTTTTCCGGCAGGATCACATAGTGGCACTTGGAGGCCTTAGCCATCTGTGCCAATTCCTCCACCTGTATCTCCTCCGACATGATCAGTCCGTGAAAATCATCATAGTACCCCATGAGCACCGTCCGTCCATAAGGCATGCAGACCCCCTGAGTATATTGGCGTACATACAACAAAAATTCCGTAGGAAAGGCGGCCATAACTTCACGGCCCTCCACTTCGATGGCATCGCAGATATCCACCACCTTCTGAGGCACATGATAGGTATTTTCCGCCGGACTGTACAAGGGACTGCTATATACCAGTTTACCGGAGAGGATCAACACCACAGCACAGATCAGTGCAAACCCGGTCCTGACCTTCCCCTGCAGCCTGACACACATATGCACCACTGCGTAAGCTACCACAACTGCCAACGGCAAGAGCCAGATAATACGAAAATAAATCTCGCTTCCCAATATCTCATAAAAAATCCGATAAAACAGCGGATTAAAGAAAAGCAGCAGTACGATCACAGGTGTGTATACAAACAATATTCTTTTATTCTTATCCTTTTCACACAGGAACAAATACACCAGCGCCACCAAAAACAGTGCTACGATCATACCTGTCCCCACATAATTTTGAAAAATCTCTACCACGATTCTCCTCCGTTCTGCAACCCTTCTATCCCACCAATAAATACAATGCCGCAAAGCCTACCGGGATCAGGCAACAGGTTGCCATGGGAATCAATAATTTCCATCTCCGATAGCAGACTGCCGTGCATCCTCCTACCACCGCCAACAGCAGGCAGGTGAGGAGCGTACCCAAAGTACTGCAAAGACAGCCCGACAGCATGGTAAAGGCCACCAGCACCCAAAGCTTTCCCTTCAGTTTCTCTCCCTTTTGCACCTTCTCCAACAAGAGGTACATCAGCAAAAACATAAAGGGGAAAATAAGATTGGCAATCACAGATTTTCCCTGGGCTGTACGCACCAGCAAAAAGTTTTCCGCCGTATAAACCGAATAGCCCCCAAACAATACCATCAATTCCACAAACACCATAAAGAGCCCCAGCATGGAACCATGTCCCTTCAGCAGCATCTTACCGATCAGATAGTATAATACATACGTCATGACGATCAGCACCATGGGGAGGGCAATCTGTGCCACTGTCACCGCTGGCATGCCGGACAACTTTGCCAGAAAGGCTACCCATATGGGAAACGGTGCTAGACCATGTCTTGCATCCAACCCTGTATATCCGCCTGTATACGGAATCTTATCATACATCAGATCAGATCCCACCGTACCTGTAGACATGGCCACATAATAGGCGTCATCGCCCTCCTCATAAGCCATGCACACTGCCATGACCAACTGGAACACCAACAGCACACCAAAGACAATCCAACAAATCAAGTCACTCTTTTTCCTGATCGCCTTCTCGGAAACCAGTCTAAGAGGTGCCACTTTCCTGCCTCGTAAAAAATAATACAGAAGTGCCGCCGCCACCATAATCCCTATATATATCCCAAAAAAGAGGCACAAACGGGAAAACTTCTGCTGTGACAATATCATAGGTACACAAATACACTGAAATCCGGCCCAAAGCAAGATCTGACCGCTGATCCAGGCAAAGGGCAATTTACCATCCCTTGGCCCTATATTCACAAAAAACAATCCCACCACTGAGGGGACTGCCAATAATAAAATTGCCAAAATCAATATCTGAACTGCCAACATACGCACCCCTTCTATTTCTCACAGCTGTCATGCAGCTGTTTATATCCCACAAGCAAAAATGCATACCAGAGCATGGATACAACCGACACATGCAGATAATCCATCATCCCTGCCGCCGACATGGTATACCATATCACTGTCCCCAGTAGAAAACAGCCCACCAGGCACACCCAGGCCCGTGGACGGAGCCGCCCTCTTTCCTTTCTCTGTAAGGCAGGTATCAGCCGTCTCACTCCTATGCCCAGGCACAGGAAAATCCCAATACGGAACATCCATAAGCTGTAATACACATACCACTTGGTCAAGGTGGGGCTCCCCTCCTGCATCCTGGCATAATTCCACCCGGAATAAGACCGGCCGCTGCCTTGCAGCTGCTCCAGCAAACTCCAGGGCACGCAAAGATAATCCCCCAGATCCTGAGATACACTCACCAAAATCTCTTTAGTCCTAACCTGGAGACACCCCACTGCCATGTCCCAATAATACCCATTTGCCGCCTGCTTTCCATAGGCTTTCTCAACCATGGGACCAAATACATTCTGCACCTGATCTGCATGCAAAGAAATGCTCAAAGCCTGGTCTTGGCTCATAACCTGCTTGATCTCTTCCGGCCAGAAAAAATAAGTTGTATAAAAATTAGGCCAGACCATGCGACTGACCATAGTCGCCCCCAAAGACCTCTGTATCTTTCCATAACTGCCCGGCTGCACCGTAAATCCCCGCACGCCCAGGATCAAAAGCAGCGCACCCAGACTGATCAAAAGGGCTCTGACAAAGATGCCTTTCCGAATTCCACAAACCACCAGCATCCACAGCACCGGCAGTCCGGCCAGCCACAGATAATCCGGCTGAAACAGTGCCATTCCGCACCACAAGAGACCCAGCATCAGAAAAAACTGCAGGTCCATAGGTCGTTCCCTCTTCAGTACTCCTATACATAGGCCCAGCATTACCAAGCTTCCCGACAAACAAAAGGCCTCCGGCAAAACTGCCATATAACACTGTAACACCATAGGAACTGTCATCAAAAAAACTGCAGCCGCCAGATTGGAAAGACAAAACACCTTTTTCTTCTCCTTACGGCAACTGTACACAAAAAAACAGGATGCCGAGACCCCTGCCCCAATCTGCAGCAAGTACAAAAAGCAATAAAACGGGATGCCAAGAAGCTGCTCCAGCCCCTTTGCTCCCGCAATAAATAGAGGATACAAAATCCCCATATATTCATCGATCACCAAATTCTCACTTGCCCTGATATATTCTGTTGTCCTCTCAAACTCCGGCATCTGTAAAAAATGTGAAAAAGCCCAACAAAGCCCCAGGAGGAACTGAACTCCCATTCCGATGACAAACAGACCGGATATACTTTTTTTGATTTCCCTGCGCATCTTAACCTCTCTTCGCAGTCCTTAGCAGATATATTTTCCTACCAAGGGAATTCTTCTGAGCAAAGATATGATCACACTGCTGATGACAAAGCAGACCACCGCCAGCAACGGAATTCCCACCACGTTATTCACACTCATACTGTCAAATCCCAGCAGTTGCAGGAGTTCTATAATCAAGAAGTGGAGCACATAGATGCCAAAAGTATTGGCAGATACCTCTTTGATCCATCTCCGTGACCGCTCCCCCCAAGCCTTTTGGGATACCTTTTCCTGAAAAAATACAAACAATGCAACACATACCAGCATCGTAAACACACTGTAAACATCGTAAGCTGCCACAACTCCCCATCCCCTTTGCAGGGACAATACGTTGCTTACTACCGCAGCCACAGCCGCCCCGGCCAGCCCCAGCAAATAGCAGAGTTTTCTCTTTGATGGCGGCAAAGAATACTTGCTTAGGTAATACCCCAATACAAAATACCCCACATAACTGCCTACCAGCGGTACATCAAAAAAATCCAAGAATTTATTGACTGTCATGGGCAGATTCCAGATACGCAGTGTAAAGATGCCAATGTTCAGAACCAGAAAAAGAACCAAAAAATACTCTATCTGTTTTTTAGGAGCATGATCTGTCCATCCCTTCAGCACCGGCAATATGGCATAGATTCCCACCAACATAGGAATAAACCACAGATGTCCTCTGCTGTACACGATTTCCCGGACCCAATCCAACAGGCCAACTCCATCTGCTCCAATCCACGCTCTGCCATCCCAAAGGCCATAAAGCAAACTCCAGATCCAGTAAGCTGCCACCAAATGCAAGATATTATTCTGATACAACCGCTTGATATCAATCTCTCCGGCGCGTCCCAAAAAAAGGGCGCCGCTGATCATGATAAAAACAGGGACACAAAAACGAAACACCGCATTATAGGAATTACTAACCATCCATTGAAAACTTTCCACTGGAAGATCATACCAATACTGTGAAGCTGTGTGTGCCATGATTACGCCAAAACACGCCAATATTCTCAGCAGATCAATATGAAATTTCCTTTCCTTGGTTCCGTTCTCCATGCTTTGTGCCTCTTTTTCCCTCTTTATTATTTATAAAACTCCTTCACCTTATCACAAATCCTGTCCACTGTCTCCTCCGTAAGCCCATAATACATAGGCAATCTGGTCAGACGATCACTCTCCTTGGTGGTATAGCGATCCTCTCCATGGAAACGCCCGAAACACATTCCCGCAGGTGCAGTGTGCAAAGGCACGTAGTGGAACACAGACATGATCCCCTGCTGTTTCATATATTCAATAAATGCCGTACGTTCCTCCACGTCCTTGGCCTTGATGTAGAACATATGGGCATTGTGGGTACATTCTTCCGGCACATAAGGCAGTTCGATCTTCCCGCTTTCCGCCAACGGTTTTAAGTTGGTGTAGTAGCGTTCCCAACAGGCCATACGTGCGCTATTTATCTCCTCCGCCATCTCCAGCTGGGCATAAAGATACGCTGCATTCATATCACTGGGCAGATAGGAGGATCCCAGATCCACCCAAGTATATTTATCAATCTGCCCACGGTGGAATTTACTTCTGTTGGTACCCTTTTCCCGGATGATCTCTGCCTTCTCTACATTTTTCTCATCACGGATCAAAAGGGCGCCGCCCTCTCCCATGCTGTAATTCTTTGTCTCATGAAAACTAAAACAACCAAAATCGCCGATGGTTCCCAAGGCACGTCCCTTGTACGAAGCCATCACGCCCTGGGCCGCATCCTCCACCACCACCAGATGGTGTCTTGCAGCAATCTCCATGATCGTATCCATTTCACAGGCTACCCCCGCATAATGTACGGGCGCAATGGCTCTGGTCTTTTCGGTGATCGCCGCTTCGATCAGCTTTTCATCCATATTCATGGTATCCGGCCTGATGTCCACGAACACAATTTTTGCACCGCGCATGACAAAGGCATCTGCTGTGGACACAAAAGTGTACGCCGGCATGATCACCTCATCGCCTTCCTTAATATCAGCCAATATGGCCGCCATCTCCAGAGCATGGGTGCAGGATGTGGTCAACAGGCACTTGGTCGTCCCCGTCTGCTTCTCGATCCACCCATTGCACATCTGGGTAAACTTGCCGTCCCCACAGATCTTCTGTGCTTCTATGGCCCGTTTGATATAGTCTAGTTCCTTACCGGTGTAAGGCGGCTCATTGAATTTGATCATCTTTTTTCTCCTGTTTGAGTTTATTCAAAAACTGTAAATTTCTCATTACCAAAGGTCTGTCGGTAAGAATATTCTTCCATGAAACTCTTCAAAAGTTCCCACTTAACATCGGTCTCCACCTGGGTTACTTTGTGTTCCGGTAACCCCATTTCTACCAGGCCGGCCCGTCCACTATTCTCCCATACCATATAAGTATTCTCCACGATCACCACAGGCTTCTCCTTGCCTTCTGCGATCTCAGACCTTAGTTCTTCCAAATCCTCTTCCATGGCCTCCACCCCATAGGAGCGCAGATCACTCCAGGAATTAAAGGCCGGCGGCATCTGCAGATAATAGGTCAGTGCCGGCAGTTCACCGTAAGGTATCATTTCCTTGCCCTTAAGCCCCTGCTCCGACACATAGGCGCTGATCTGGGTCATCCACTCTGCCCGATCTGCGCTCATCCATATCCCTTCCAGTATATCATTATTTTCTACTTTTGTATCTATATTTTTTGCCCCGGCAGCTTCCACAAACACAAAACCGGTTCCAAAACCAATACTCTGGAACAAAAACACCAGCAAAAAGCTCACCGCCATAGCCTTGGCAGGATAAAATATCAGTTTTACCTTCTTAAGCCCCGGCAATCCATACTCTGCTTTTGAACGGCAGAACAGATAAATCTGCCAAAGAGTAAAGGGTGCCGCAATAAACA
Source organism: Lachnospiraceae bacterium (assembly GCA_015056865.1). GTDB lineage: Bacteria > Bacillota > Clostridia > Lachnospirales > Lachnospiraceae > Acetatifactor. The sequence goes on along the minus strand of SVFM01000001.1, from coordinate 78,494 downwards.
AATTATTCAGACTGGGGAAAACCCCGTTGTTGCTGCCCAGGCTGGTCAAAAGGATCACCAGGACCACCAGACCTGCCGCCAGTTTCGTCTCCTTGGCAGTCTTGCGGCCAAGTATCAACAAGCCACACACCACCAGGCAAAGCATCAAAAATAGAATACCCGGGCGCAGCATGGCGTTATAATCCGAAAAGATCAGACTGCAAAAACCTCTGTAATACAGCCATCCCACAGCACTTAAGGTAAGTCCTGCAAACCCGATTTTCTTCATCCTGGTAAACCTGCCCGGCAGCACCATGAAACCAAACACTCCCGCTATCACCAGAACCACAAGCCATTTCACCCAATACAGATTTTGCAGATAAGGAAGCAACATACCGGTTAACATAGAGGTGGGCTTATAGTCTGTTGCGGTTTCTGTCATACCAAACAGCCTGAGGATCCCGGACACATACTCCCCAAAACCGTAGCGCAGGGAGATCCACCCCAGCCACACCCCAACCACTGCCGCGTATCCTCCGATGCACCAGCCGGTCTGAGCCAGCACTTTTTTCACCTTGCTACGACAGATCCATCCGTAGGCCCAGACAGCCAGGATCAGCGCCGCCTCCGGCAGATTGGAGAACCGCACAAACACATTGGTACCCAGTGCCACCCCGGCCAGGATCAGATACTTTTTCTGCTCTCTGGCCAGCCCCAGATACAAAAGCGCCGTCCCTGCAAAAAACAAAATGTAAGTGAGGTAATTGTATAAAAGCGCCGTAGGGCACCAGCAAAGACTGATGGCCACAAGCTCTCCCAAAAACACGATAGGTCTGGGAATCTCCAATACCTTGCTGCAAAAATAATACCCCAGAAGAGCCAACCCACTTACCATGAGTCCCGTATAAAAATTCATTCCCAGCAAACTTCCCGCAAAGGGTAATTTACTTAGCAGAAATCCCACTGCATTTGCCAGATAAGTAGAGAACAACCACATGGGATCCATGTGCTCCATCCCCATATATTGAAAATTGCTGTAATTATACCCGGTGTCCCACAGATCTAACCCCAGGTGAATATGTCGCAAAGGATATAAGAACAGAATGGCCGGAAAGAGATATCGACAGCAGATCTCATACCAATTGCCCCAAGCGACAGTCTGTTTCTTCATCTCCGCCATCAGTCCTCATCCCTTTCCTTATTTTCCCGCATTTTCTCATCCAGGTTATCAACCACTGCCACCAGCTTTCTGTAGGGTGCCAGAAATGACAACACCTTATGCGCACCTGCAAACACCAGACTGCGCAACGCATCCACCAAGATCCCCGCCAAGAACACCACGCAGACTGCCAGCAGGATCCACAGGATCATCAGCGGACTTCCGGCCGCCTGCCCTGCTCCCAGCCAGTCCTGCCATGCATACCTCAGGGCCAGATGCTCATGCAACAGATACACCCCCAGGGTGTACGGAGATACGCGCAGGATCCATTTGGTCACCCTTGCCCCTGATAGTTTCATCCGATAAAAAGCACTGAAGATCCCCAAAGAAGCCAGCAGCGTAAGCATATGATTATAGTGATAACACATACTCAGCACAGTTCCCAGCTGATCCGTCTTCACATACACAATCCGCAGCCCCATGGTTACCAAAAAGATTGCAACAGCACCACCCACCCACAAGAGCAGTCCCCGCTTAACCGTGTGCAAAAACGGGATCCCATACAGCCGGATATATACTGCCAGCACGCAGACACACAGATACCACACACTGTCATATCCCAGCATATCACTGTCCAGCCTTACAGGCAGTACAGATTTTACCACAGAAAACACGATCAGCAATATGGCCAGCACGATCTGCAGCTGCTTTTTGCCAAGCACCCTGGCCCCCGCCGCAACAAAAGGAGTAAAAACAATCATAAATACATAAGCCGTCATGAACCAGTAATGATTCATGGACACCGGAAAGACCAGGCAAAGCAGGTAATGAAGGCAAAGCCCCTCGGCCGGGAACAATCCAAAAGCACCGGCCACCACCCCGATGATCACCGCATAAAACCACACCTGCAACACCGTCCGAATCAGCCGACTCACTTTAAAGGGTGCATCTGCAAGAAAGAACCCGGTGATCAGCATATAAACATTCACTGCCACAATGGCGAGGGCCTCAAAAAACCAGGGATAATAAGCCATCAGGCCCAGAGATTTATCCGCCAGAGAAGGCAGAAGTTCACTCTTACCCAGATAGTGCAGCACCACGATCAACATCATAGATACGATGCGAAGCAGCTCCATATTGGCCATGCGGCTTTTTTTCTTTGTCAGCCCTGTTTCCATACCTACTCTCCTGCTTTTAAGCCCGTCCACACGTCTTGCCCCGCACATTATCCGTCATCTGACTGATGATGTACCTGGGCCGCCCTTTGACTTCTTCATAAATCCTTGCGATGTAATGTCCGATGATTCCCAGACTCAGCATCATAAATCCACCGATGATCAGAACCAGCAGGATCACTGTGGTAAATCCTTCCACCGCTGTACCCGCAATGTATTTTACCAGGGTCTGAATCCCCAGTATCAGGCTGAACAAAATGGACAGCACACCCATCACTGTTACCAGCTGCATAGGAAGAGTGCTGAAGGAGGTAGCATTGCTGATGGCATACTTCATTAATTTCCACAAAGACCACTTACTCTCTCCGTACACTCTCTCCTGCACTTCGTATTCCACTGTGGTAGTCCGAAAACCCGCCCAGAAAGAAAGAGCTCTGAAAAAAGTGTTGCGCTCCGTCAGGCCGCACAGCACATCCACCACTTTTCTGTCAAGCAACTTAAAATCCGAGGAAGCATTCATGTCAATGCGGATCAGCTTGCTCATAATCTTATAAAACAATCCCGCGGACATTTTATGGGCAAGACTTTCTTTTCCCCGGCTGGATTTAATGCCTTCCACCACCTCAAACCCCTGCTGCCATAATGCATACATCTGCAGGATCACCTGAGGCGGATGCTGCAGATCACAGTCCATCACAACACAGGCATCTCCGTCTGCTAACTGCAACCCTGCAAAAATAGCGGCTTCCTTGCCAAAATTACGGCTAAACTGAGCCCCTTTCACACAGGGATTCAGGGCTGCTGCCTTGAGAATTTCTTCATAGGTTCCATCCTTGGAACCATCACTGACAAAGATCAGCTCATAGGGGATCTGCTCTTTCTCCAACAGTTCCCGCAGCACCTTCTCTGTATTCCCAATGTTGCTCACCTCGTTATACGAGGGCAGAATAATCGACAACATATCAGTCTACCTCTCTGTTCTCTAATTTCACGTACAACACTCCGTCCACCACCTGCACCGAATCTGCCGCAGGGAAACTTCCCATTTCCCTGTACTTGGGTGAATCATATATTTTAAGCATCTCCTCATCCGACACCAGCTCCATGGTAATCCCCAGATAATGCTTGAAAAATGCCTGATAATTGGTTCTGGTATACAGCAGATAGTCGCCCCCCATGCCAATCATATTGGAGGTCACATGGCCTGTCACATCCGTTTCCGGATACTGCTCATCTCCCACCACTCCGATCATAGCCACCGGCATATCCTTCTCGTACCCCGGCGTCTGCTCCATCCGATCCGCCAGCCTCACACAAAGTGCATAAGTCTTTTCATATTTTTTCTCCAGATTAGAATAAGCGATCTGATCCGTCACTGTATAACAAAGCACCAAAGTACTCAGCGCAAACAACAACAGCCACTGGGCCGACCAGAGAGCCTTCCCCTCTCTGGTCCAATACTTCTCCACAAAAGCCGCCGCCAGGATCAAGTAAAGCACCCACTGATGCCGCATCAGCAAATGATAGGTCACATCGGGTGAGATGATCAGGATCACACTGGTGCAAAGAGGCGCCAATGCTAAGATAACCACGCTCGCCACGTAAAACCAAGGACTTTTCCACAATTTTCTGCAGCGTACCAGCCCCAAAAGCGCAACAGCCGCCAACAACACCAGCACCACCAAAGAGATCAGTGAAAAGGGATTCTGAAACAGCACATTCCCCCGGAAGGTAAAGGCCCCGAAATCCGAATAGATCATCTTTAAACTTTCTATCAGCCCGGTTTTTTCCACTGTTCCCATACCACTGATCCCCTGATAGGAAGCCAATTCCTTCCCCTGGATGAAAAGCAGTACCTGCAGCAACAAGTAATACAGCCCAACGCCGATACCACCCATATATATGTATTTCAGTATTCCTGAAACTTTTTCCCTAACACTGCGTTCCTCCAATAATCGCGTAACCACTCCATACAAACTCAGCAGCATGGCAAAGGGCAGATACGCCTGATAAATCCCCAGGCTGAAAGCCAGACACACACCGCCCAACACAAACCCATTCTTATAAGCTTTTACGCAAAAAGGAGCCAGCACCGCCAGAAGCAGTCCTAACATATATCCGTCCAAAGTAAACACATAGGCAAACACGGATGCCATGGCAGGGAACGTCACCAAAAGCCCACTGACCAGCACCACCGTACTTGTCCGCTTCAGTTCCAAAAATTTCACCAGCACCACAGCAGCCAGACTCAAGTAAAATATTCCCAACAGCCCGATCAGCCAAGGCAGGGTAAAGTAAGAAGAGATTCCGCAGGCAACTGTCAAAAACCATCTGCCGGAGGTCACCATATTCTGATCAAAATAAACACTCGCCAGTCCATCATGATTAGGAATATCACTCATCATAATGGGCAGATGTGCCAACAACGCCAAAATAGCCGCAGCAAAAAAGGCGTTTCTCGCCGGAGTATCCATAAATTTTTTCAGCTTTATCCATACATCCCCAGTTCTCATTCTATCCAACCTTTCATCTGCTCTGCCAGAGCATCCGTCAAAAGCTCCTCACCGTACTCATTCAAATGCATTCCATCTATGGTATAAACGGACCACTCCTCAAAATCGCATCCTTCGCCGCCAATCCCACTATTGTGATAATTGTCAATCACATCCACATCATATTCCCGGGCGATCTGCAATTCCAAATTTACATAATCTTCCAGAATACCATGGCCAAAATCTGCCTGTGCACAATCCTGTCCCAGATCAGGAAACCAACAATAAATAGGAGTACAGATTATGATCCTGGCATGGGGACACTTTTCCCTCAGCAAAGTAAGAGCGGTGCGCAAAGCACCTCCAAAAGTGTATGGATCCATGGGATCTTCAGGGTTGTCCAAAGGCACCCCGGACGCGTAATCATTAACTCCGTGTTCGATCACAATATACTCCAGTTTCTCCAGATCCACTCCCGACAGCCCCCGGATCGTATCCAAAAAAACATCCTTGGATAAATACCTGGCCGCATAATCTCCCACGCACGCCATCTGGACAGAGAAATCTTCTGCAACCATAGCCTCAGTCAGCCCTGCCATAGATAGACTGGATGACATATCCGCGGCCCGGTCTGCCCCCTTCTGCCTGGCCATCATACTGCCGCCCAGGGCGCCGTTATAAATAGAAATCCCCAGAGATTCTTCCAGCATGTCCGTAAAATTAGCAGCATTTCGAACCTTTCCGATAATACTGTCTCCCAGAAAGAGCATTTGATACTCCTGCTTTTTATTGTTTGTATACAATACAACGGACCCGGCTATTGCCAAAAACAGACACAGGGAAACTGCCCAATATGCATTTTTTTTGATCCAGGCTGTGCCAATCCTTTTCACCAAACATACTCCTTTTTGTATTGTACGACAAGTTAATTATACTTCATAACAACTATGTAGGCAAGGCATTCCAACTATCTCTCCTGAATTGCTTTGCCATTTTCCACACGATAAATCCTGTCACACTTTTCAATGGTCTGGAGCCTATGGGCAATAATGACCAGCGTCTTTTTTCCATGCAGGTGATTGATGGAATCCATAATCGCCGCCTCCGTATCTCCGTCAAGTGCTGAAGTTGCTTCATCCAGGATCAACACCTCCGGATCCTCATACAACGCCCTGGCAATACCGATCCTTTGTCTCTGCCCACCGGACAGGCGGATACCCCGCTCCCCGATTCCTGTATCCAATCCATTTGGCAAAGAACGGACAAATTCATCTAATTGTGCCTCATGCAGCACTTCCCAGACACGCTCTTCGCTGATCTTATCACTGGGCACTCCAAACGCCACATTGTTTCGTATGGTATCATCCAACATAAAGATCATCTGGGGAATGTAGCCTACATTTTTCAGCCATCCCCGATAATTCTCCCGTACATCCACACCATCTGCACAGATCCTACCGCCTTTCACCTCCAAAAGGCCTAATAAAATATCTACAATGGTGGTTTTCCCCGCACCGGAAGTTCCCACGATACCTACTGCTTCTCCCACCTTTATCTTCATGCCGGCATCGTTAAAAATCAGCTTATCCGTACCGGGATATGCATAGGTAATATTCTCCAGACTGATCTCCCTGTGCACAGACAATTTCTCTGCCTCTCCCTCTGCAAAGGACATATCCGTATTTTTCTGATCAATATCATCCTGCAGGGTATCACTGACCCCCATCAGGAACGGTTCAAAGTATGTGATATTATTGATCTGGTTGTTGATTCGGTTCACACAAGGCAAAAGTCGAATGGCTACAGCCGCAAGTGCCGCAAGAGACGCTCCCATATCTTTGGGACTTACTCCCATAACTGCGATCATAAATATCACATATCCCAGCAGACAGGCAATACATACTGCCTCAATCAAAAGTTTGGGCACATTGTTGTACAAACTATACTTCTGTACTGCATTCACATAACCGTGTCCGCATTTCACATATTCATCCACAAAGTATTTTTCTCTGCCGCCTATCTTTACTTCCTTGATCCCCTGTACGGTCTGGGAGATCCATTTGAACAGACCACTATAGTAGTCCTGATTGTCCTTTCCCGCTTTGTACAAAATGGGTTTCAACACCTTTTTGATCACCAAAAGAAGTAAACCCAACACTCCGGCGATCAAAACTGTCAACACAGGATCGGAAAGAAAACACACTACCGCCAAACAAACAAATACAATACACTCAGAAATCAGCGTCAAAAGAGCCAGTATCAGCCCATACATATTATTGACATCGGAAGTAATGTTTCTCTGGACCACAGCCGTATCAGCGTTCAGGTAAAATTCGTAATTCTTCCGCAGATAACTTTTCATCACTCTTTCCGAAGTTTCAAACTGGTTCCCATATACAAACTTCAGCATACATTTTTGCTGCCAATACAAATACAGATTTTTCGCAGCAAAAAGCACAATCACCGCTAACATAATATAAATTGTCAGCTGACTTTCCGATGTACAACCCAAGCCTTTATACAGCGCACGCAACAAAGCATTCTGGGCAATAGCATTTTCCTGCATGATCGTTTGGATCACCGGGATCAAAGCACCCAAACTGGCCGTCTCCAACACTGCACCAATGATCATCAGGATGATCAAAAACACCATAGTCCTTTTTTGTTTTTTGTCAAGCAGCACCTGAATTTTCTTTACGATCTTCAACATAACTTTTTTATTCTCCTAAATCTGTCCATATTGCCTGTGAGCCAGCGACTCCCTATGGCAGCCTACCTCCAGGCACCGCCCAGGAATATTCCCCTGAAATACCACAGCCCGCACGCCAGGTGAGCCGCGTACAAAAGCCACTGCACCGCAAGCAGCCAGCACTTTTTCTTCGTGGCGAATGTATCCCGCAAAAGTACAATAAGGGATGCTACAAACACGAAGAATAAACCGTGCATATAGCCCCAGGAAAAATTGAAATCTTTCATTCGGAAGCCTTTTTCAAACATGGCAAAGGCCTCCAAAAAGCTGACTGCAAATAACTGCCAGGCAAAGAGCAGCATGGAATTTTTCTTGAATTCCTTCAGATGCAGAAGCAGCACCAACAACGGAAAAGCACAGCTTAAGGCTACAGAGAAGAAAATATTATCGCTGTAAATACTCCAGACCTTACCCAAGGCAAAGCCAATTCCTCTCTCTCCCCCATCTACTGGTACAAAGACTCCGAAAAATTGATATAAGAGCACTCCAAAAGTAGGTACAAAACATAATCCCAGATAGAGGCTCTGCCGGAAATTCCCAAATCTGCATTTCAACAATCGATACAGCATGATCAAGCCTGCCGTAGGCACCAGGACAAAGGTAAAGCTGGGCTTTGTCATAGTGGTCAATAACAAAAACAGGCCAAACAATAAGTTTTCTTTCCAATCTGTCTCCTTCTCATATCTGGTCAAGATCCGGGCAAACAGAAAGAACGCCACGATCGCAAATGGCCTGGTTGCCATATAAGTAGCATTGTGAAAAGGATTGGGAGAAAAAATCCCCGCATATTTAAAATGTAACCCCGGAAGCAAATAATTATTGGGGAAATACAGCATAGAGACGAAAAAGATTGAAAACGTTGCCGCTGTCACAAGCACCGATTTCAGAATCCTTTTCCTTTCAGTATCCCCCCCGACAACCGATAACACACTTCTATTCATATAAATCTTCAGCACTATGGTACTTAGGCTGTTCAGCACAGTGGCCGCCAATGCAATGCACAACTCCGGACTTTTCAGTACCAGATGAAACAAGGCTCCCAACTTAAAAAAGATAGGATAGGGAAAACTGTACATGGTGTTTTGCCCCAACATTTCCAGAATATAGGCCTTCATATCAGATGCATATACCTGCTCATTTCCCAGTGTCTGCCGGTGAAACAAAATAAACAGGAGCACTGTGTAAATCACAAATCCCACTGCAAACACGCTTACGTCTATCCACTTTTCCCGATTCCATTTCTTAATGCAGTTCATAAAATACCATGCCTCCACTGTCTGCCAACAGATTCAAGCCTGCCTGTGCACACATTTTATCTACCTTACCTCCTGTGGGTGCTGCCAGATACTTACTCTGCAGATTGTAAAAATTGTCCACCACATATCCCTGCAGGCAGCAGCTGATGCCAAATCCCTCGGGCAAAGCATACAAATACTGCCAGGGAGTATACATCCTTTGCTCTCCCACTTCATCGTCAAACATCCAGATTGCCGCATTTTCGTAGTTGGGAACCTGGGCCGTATTCAGCATCAAGTGTTCATCAAAAACCTTCTCCCAGACCTCCATCTGCCCGGCTCGTTCCTCCGTCACGTAAGGAATTTGATATTCATAAGCATTTGTTGCCATGATCACATAAAGATAAACAAATACCGCCGCGGTCAGAATAGTCTTTCTGTAAAAACGAGTCTTCATCAGGCTGATCGCAAAGATACCCACTGCTGTAAAGGTGTGTAAATGCTTGCCACCATCATGCAGATTTTTCATTAAGAGTAAAGCGATCCACATACCAAAGAAACAGATGCCTAAAAACAGATATCTGACAAACTCGTCTTTTTCTTTTTTTCTGTAATGGACAAACGCCTGCCAGAACAAGAGTAGCATCACTAGTACAAACACCGCAAATCTGGCCCCGGTGGCCAGCCCGCTCCGGAAGCTTTCCACCAGCATTCTTAAGAACGTTTCTCCTACCGTCCACAGGCGGTACAACACATATTTCAGCCCTGCCAGGATGCCGTTATTCAGAAATTCAGAAATCCAATTGGTCTCATACAAGGGCTCCAAATATTCTGCGCTCAGATAATGATTGACAGCAATATAGATCACCCCGGTCACCCCTACCACAAGAGCAGAGATGCCAAGTCCCGGCCACTTTCTTCTTTTCACTGCAAAATAAACCGGGAAAATCATGAATAAAATGAAATAGGGTCTCATCAGCACCATGATCGCCGTGAGCGCAAACAAAATCACCAGCTTCGCCATATGCTCCCTGCGCTGATAGCTGATTGCCAGAGAAAACACAAAAATTACCGCACTAAAGCAGATCACCTCCGGCATACCGGAAAGCATATATCTGGTAAAGGGGGTAAAGGACACAAACAAAAGAGCCAATAATCCCAGCTGTTTCTTGGTGGGTTTTACCAAGCGTACAAAACCAAACATGGTCAACATCATCAGCTCAATATTACAATAAATAGGGGTCTGCAGATTCCAACCGAACAAAAGCCCCCACAAAAGCCAGGGCCATACCAGTACCGGGCTCCAGGCCGCAAAGGAAAGTTTCAAAGCATGACTTTCATTAAACCCAAAATATCCTTGCGGAAACCCAAAGTTTAAAATACCCTCCACTTGCTTAAAGTAAAAAAGCTCATCATTCCATTCGGAGGCAGGCAAATAGACGTCAGCAATACTCTTCCCCTCCAGTGCACATGTCACAACACAACACAAAAGAGGCAGAAACATCATAATTAACGCCATGATCAGATTTTCATGTTCTTTTATCCACCAAAAAATCTTTTCTCTCTTCACCTACCGGCCCTCCAGCAATAAATTTCATTTTACCACATTTGCCAGTTTCCTGCAACCGCAGACCGTCCTCACTCCGTTTTATTTCCACAAAACCTCGTAATCAAATTTCTGCACATATTCATACATGCCCAGAATCCGGTCTTCATAGTTTTCTTTTGTCAAAAGATTCTTCCCCGCCGCAATACATTCACAAATATACTTGTTGTACTCCGGACGATGATGAGTAGCATCCCGATAGTTATCCAGATTGCTGATAATCTCCTTTTCATCCTGGAAATAGTAAACCTTCACATTCTCATATTCCAGAAAGCGTTCTATGGAATGTTTATATAAAAACAGCATCTCTTCCCAGCTTCCCCCTATCATCTCCCGCTCCCAATACAGCATACTGTAGGGAGGATAAAAAATATAGAAAGTGGTCTCCGGGTGTGCCTCAATAAAGGGCAGAATGTTGTCTATATTCTGGTCACATACTTCCAAGCTTATGGGCTCATAGGCCATCCCACCCCTAGTCTTCCTCTCTGTTTCCAACGCTTGATCTTTGCCAAAATAAACCTCATCCTCCCAAGTATATGCCTCATCCAAATTGCTTTCTCTTCCATGCAGCCCGTCCAAAACTCTATTCACAGACGCCAGAAGCACATCCTGATTATACAGGTAGGAGGTATCTGTCACTATTTTATCATCATACAAGTATTCCGGTCTGATGGCATATGCGGTTTTCGGATCCACTGTCAACTGATAGGCATTCACATCCATCAAAATGTTTTCAGGTGCTTCTCTGTTCGAATATATCTGTCCCAAGATTGCCTTAAGATCGTCCGTTCTTGCCCCGGAATAGGATAATTTTAACGTTTTCCAGCCCATGGCCTCATCAAACCAGCTGGCATGAAAATTCTCCGTCATTGAAGTACCCACGATCACACTATCATACTCCAGGTTTCTGGCTGCCCCGGGCGTCTGATACACCGCATTTTCCAAAACCACCGGCATACCAAACCAGGCATCATGATAATGATAGAACGGATCCACCAGAAATACTGCCAGAGCTACCAGCACCAATGCTCCCGCCAAATATCCGGCCAAACTATAAAAAGCTTTTTTCTCCGTCATGAGCTACCTCCTTTTTAAATGTCTTGTGCAATCAGGAAATAAAACAGTCCGGGGCGCAGGGCCTGATAGATCGATGGCAGGCACACTTTCGTTCCGTGAAAAACGTAACAGTACTATGGATTTTTCTGCGCAGATCTGCTTGAAAAATCCAAGTGCTGACGTTTTTCAAGGGCCTGCCATCGATCTATCAGGCCCTGCGCCCCGGACTGTTTTGTTTCCCAATCACCCCAATATATTTAAAAGTTAAAGTAAATAAATTTGGACACCAATGACAATTTTGTGACAGACCAGACAAAAAGCAGGGCCAGCCACAGAAAATACCCCTGTCTTCGATGCTTTGCTGCAACGATTTCATGGGTAGACGGTGCCTTCACACATAAAAGCAATCCGCCTATAAACCAACCTGTCGTGATCAACTGGTTGATCAAAGACATCATCCCCTCACTGCAAAAGTAATCTAAAAACACCACCAGAATATTTTTCTCGCAGACCGCATTTACAATCCCTTGTGTAAATCCACCAAAGCCCCCAAGCACCATCATATACATTAGCTTAAAAGGCTGCAGCATGTCCTGCGCTGCAAAAAACAGCCAGGCTACATTGACAAATCCAAAAGTGAGTAGCCAGGACAGCCAGCCGGGCAAAGCATCTGCTCTTTTTCTCTGTAGCCTATATAAGACTATCATGCTCCCATGGAGTATCCCCCAGACCACAAAGGTCCAGTCTGCCCCATGCCACAAACCACTTATAGTAAACACGATCATCACATTCAGGCAGGTTCTCCACTTTCCCTTGCGGTTTCCTCCCAATGGTATATAAAGATAGGTGGTGAGAAATCTGTGCAGTGTGATGTGCCATTTTTTCCAGAACTGTGCAATATTTCGCGCCTTGTAAGGAGAATCAAAGTTGATAGGGATATCAATGCGAAACAGCTTTCCTATGCCGATGGCCATATCGCAGTACCCGCTAAAGTCAAAATAGATTTCCAGAGTATAGGCCAGCATAACAGCAACCGCACTTAAACTGTTCAGACCTCTGATAGATACAGTCCCGGCATCCCACATCCGTCCAAAACTGTCCGCAAGGAGTACCTTTTTAGCCAGACCCCAGATCAGATACTCCATACCTGCCATCATACTCTCATAATCAGGCTTTTTTCTGTTTCGATCTACGAACTGGGGAACCATTTCGCTGTGAAGCACGATCGGACCCGCCACCAATTGGGGAAAAAAAGAAACAAACAGCGCATAATCCAGGAAACGGTACTTTTCCATTTCCCTGCGATAACTGTCTACAACAAAAGATAACTGCTGAAATGTATAGAAACTGATTCCAAGAGGAAGTGCTATATATCTTAACGCTACATCACTTCCCGTCAGGAAATTAAAATTTACAATGGCAAAATCAAGATATTTAAAATAGAAAAGAATACCCAGATTACTTAAGATACCAACCACCAAGACCATTTTCCTGATGTTCTGTCTCAGTGCAGGGCGCACCAAGATCAAATGCAGCCCATAGTTGACGCAGATACTGGCGGCAAGCAGCAGGCAGAGACGCCAGTCCTGATACCCATAAAACACAAAAGATGCCGCAATCAAAGAAAACTGTGCAACACGAAACCATTTGCACTTGTTAAACCCAAAGTACAATAGCCACACAATCGGCAAAAAGGCAAGCAGGAAAACATAGGAATTGAAAAGCATTTGTCAGTACCCCAATCTTATCTTAAAGTTTTTACCGGACGATACACATAAAAAATATCTTTACCATCCAGGCTGATCGTATCCGTTTTTTCTAAATAAAATCCTTCAAAACGCGTGGTACAATATTCCTGCAGCCAATCTATTCCCCGGTCTGTACCAATGATATAGCAGCAATCCCCCCGGTCTGCCGCCCTTTCCAATAATACTCCGCCGTCCTTTGCATTTCTCAAGCGTTCCTGCAGCAACGGCGAGCCACTCATCCAGCCACCGGCCAGAAGATACTTTTCCCGCCCCTGTCCGGTGCTCCACACTTTGTCCGTATAGTCAACCATAGAATATACATCCAGAATACAAAGAGTATCCTCTTGACCCTTTGTATATTCTACCATTGCATCCCAGCGCTTTTGTCTTTCCGCCTGTTCCCGGGTCCTATCCTTCATAATTTCCAGTTGCCCGGCACCGATCACCAAAAGCCCGGCACACGTCAAACCTCCAAGAATGCCGGGCAAATACCTGCCTAAAGACACTTTTTTATTTTTAGGATCTTGTGAGGACGTGCAGAACAATTCCACCAGCATCCCTGCCAGGATCATCAGATCCAAGAAGTACAAGGAAACGTACACTCTCTCGGGAAAACGTCCCCGCCAAATAAGATAGATCCAGATCAAACTCCTGCCACCGGCCATACAGCCCAGCAACAAACCTTTCAAAACTTGTCTCTTCCGGATCAATATGGCCAGCGTCAACAAATATCCCGCCACCATCAGCAGATTATAAGGAAGGTCGTTATAGCGCACATGATAATAATACTCCTTGACACAGCCCACCAATTCCTGCATCAGCTCTGTCTGACCGGCCTTTTTCTCTGCCGTTATATCTGCAGCCTTCTCCAACATATCCCGGCCTATGTCCCCATCCAACACCAGTCCATATTCATCCAACAAACGATGCTCCTTGGCACTGATCCCCGCCTGCTCAAAAAAAGCCTCATTTTCTTCATAGGGAAGCAGTTTCTCATAATCATACAATCGGGTTCTGCTATCATTATAATCCAGATACTGCTGCCAATCCTTTGCACTGTACATCAGTCCATTCCACAGCATACAGACCAGGATTCCTATAAACAAGGCGGCTATCTGTACTAAAAGCAGTTTTTTTCTTTCCTTGTCGTGCCACCGGCTAAGTAGATACCACAGCACCGCCACCAGCAAAAAAGGGAGTGTCAGAAAAAAAACCTGACTGCGGATACAATAGCACAAAACCAGCAAAACCACCCAAAAATATCCTCCACCGGTTGTGACCAAAAATACGGCGCAGCTCCCCACAATGGCTGCTACCAAGGTATAGTGCATGGTGAGCAACTGGGGAAAAAATAGGGCCACACATAAACTGGCAGCTGCACTGACCAGAAGGATTTTCTTCTCTCTTACACACCCGGCTGTTTTCTTTAAAGTCCTGGTGATCACTGCCCCTATTGAAATCCACAGACTTCCCGCCATAAACAGATCGAACCAAGATACAGCCCCGGTTAAACGGTACAACAGGCTTATCAAACCGGTAAGAGGATATTTCATATAAACTGCATGTCCATCAGGCACTCCCGTATAGGTACCTGACAGAATGCTTTTCATCATAACATCATCGTTCATAGAGTAGTAGGGCGGACAGATCACTGTAATAGCCGCCAGCACACATAATACCAATCCATATATGATAACAGTATTCCTTTTGCCCAGCAGCTTTCTCATTCCCTACTCTCCTTTCTATTACAGCTCCTTCTCGATATTGATCCGTTCCCGGATCACATACTGAGGAGAATTGTTCATGCTGATATAGATTCTTCCAATGTATTCACCGATCAGTCCCAGCATCACCATGACCATTCCACCCAAGAATACGATGGCTGCCATCATGGAGCTAAAGCCCAGTGGCACATTCGGATTTACAAATTTCTTGATGACCGTATAGATACCGTAAGCAAAACCGGCTCCGGCACAAATGATCCCAATGCAGGTAGCGATCCGCAGCGGTTTCACAGAAAAGGCGGTAAACCCATTAAACCATAGCCCCAACAGCTTTTTCATGGTATAACCGGAGCGTCCTTCCTCCCGTTCTCTATGCTGTACCGGCACGTTGGTAATATTTTTGGTGGCCCGTAACACCAGACCGATCACATAGGGATATGAGTTTTCATAACGGATCATGTCATCCACGATATACCGCTGCACCGCAAAATAACTGGAAATAAAAAGCTCCTTGGGTTTCCCCAGCATCACCCTGGTCATCCAGTCATTCACCCGGCTGCCTAGATTGCGAAACAGGGAATGCTTCTTATGCCCGTAAGAGGCATATACTGCATCGTATCCCTCCTCCAGCTTATTAAGCAATTTACCAACCTCATCTGCCGGCGTCTGTCCATCGTCATCCAGGCAGACCACATAATCTCCCTGAGCGTGACGAAGGCCTGCCATCAGTGCAGCATGCTGGCCAAAGTTTTTCGCAAAATTGATTCCCTTAATATACTTTTTTTCTTCACACAATTTCCGGATCGCAAGGAAGGTTCCATCCGGAGAACAGTCATTGACCAAAATGATCTCATACTCAAAACGATTGAGCTCTTGCATGGTATCATCAATCTCTTTTATTACATGACCAATGGTGTGCTCTGATCGGTAGCACGGGATCACAAAACTTACCTTTTTCATTTACTGCTCACCTCTTATTGATTATCGCCATCAGGATCACATCCTGATACTTACCATCCAGAAAAACATCTTCCCTCAAATAGGCCTCTCTTTGAAATCCGGCTTTTTCATAGCTGGAAATAGCCTGCACATTGTCAGCCAGCACACGCAAAAACAAGCGGTGTAGCCCCAGTTCTTCAAAGGCATAACGGATCATAAGCCTGGCCGCAGCAGTTCCGATTCCTCTGCCTCTGGCCGAATCTTCCCCTATAAAGATTCCGTACTCACCCTTGCTGTGGGTCCGGTCTATATCCCGGATATACACGGATCCCACGGCCTTGTCTGTGGCGCTTTCACAGATCATGGCCTGCACCACTTTGCCCGGTTCCACCATTGTACGTATCCAATTGCGGTGTGTCTCCTCAGTAAAAATACCCCTGTAAATAAATCTCTGCCGCACCGCATCACTGTTTCGCCAGCGCACAATATCCTCTGTATCCTCTTCCCTCATCAGGCGAAGATAAATACCGTCCTGTGTATAAATTCCCTTTTCCATTAACAAAATTCACACTCCCATACTGCCACACCACTGTCCTGGAACACCTCAGACAAACGCTGCTGCAATTGCTCCTTAGAAACATGTTTCTTCAGAATAACCTGCAGAAAACCTCCACCGCCTGCCCCTGCAATAAACCGACCGTCGATCAGATCTTCACAAGCCCGGAATATCTGCTCGATACAAGTGTTGCTGGAACCTTCATCCAATTTTTTAGAGAAGCACCAGTGTTCATTAAACAGCTGTGCCAACTGATCGATATTACCCTTCTCCAATTCAAACCGCATCAAAGCTGCAATCCGTTGAATGCGGAACAACACCTCCAAGGACTCCGGCCTGCTGCCGATATAATTGCCAACCACTTCCCTGAGCAAATTGCGTGCCAGTCTGCGCTGTCCTGTGTAGATCAGTGCAAAGCGCCGAGACAATTCTTCCATAGTCTCCGGTGCCACCTCCACCTGTTCGACCTTGATCTCCTGCTTAGCCCCCGGTCCGGAAGTGCAGAACTTAATTCCTCCTGTCAGTCCACCCACCTGATCCTGCCAGCCTCCCCCAGTGCTCATCAGCTGCTCCAGCCCGGAAACCACAGAATAAATTTCTTTGGCGGGAAGTTCTTCTCCTACCAGCTGGGACAGAGCTTTGACACAGGCCCCTGCCAAAATACTGCTGGTGCCAAGTCCGGAACCTTTGGGAATGCCTACCACCTGGGTGGATAAAAAGATACCGCCGCCCAGTTCCTTTAAGATCTCCTCCAGGCAGCCACCCTTCCTGGGGATCAGGCCGCAGGCCAACAAGGCAGCCTTATGCAGTGCAAAGGGATCATAAGGATTGCCACAGTTTTGTATTTCTTCTGTGGTATAGGCCTCTCCGTAAGCACCCACATCCTCACTGGTCATCACAATTTTATATTCGTCCAATCTTCTGGCAGTCACCTGCACAGGATAAATTCCTTTAATCTTCACCGCGGCATTCAGCACTGCTGCCCCCTGCTCTATACAGTGGGGCGGTGTATCAGACCAGCCGCCTCCCCAATTCACCCGCAGGGGCAGTTCCACATGGACCTCTTCCCGGCAGATCCGATATTTGCCTTTGGTTTGCAGACCAACTGTCATGTCCTTACAAACATGCTCCCGAATGGCCCCAAAGCAAAGGGCCCCATAGGTTTCTCCACAACCACCGGTCATATTTTCATACTGCATCAACGCATAATATATTCTCATCTTCAGGGAGAATTCCCCGTTCTGGGCCAATTGCTCCAGTAACTGCTTCTGATTTTCTGTGATCCCCCGATCTCCAAATGCGGCAAGTGCCTGGTTCCAAGGGATCTGTTTCATCAACTGATCCGCAAAACATTTTACCCGGATCCGTTCTTCCAGATCATGAACCCATTTCAAATAAAGTTCGCTGTCCTCCCGGCCGTAACTTTCCCGCAGACTGATTCTGTCCTGCTGAGACCACCATGTCAGCTCCTCTCCATCAGCCTGGCCCTGCATCACACGCCAGCTGACCAAAGCACCTGTCACCGCGCTTCCCATATCCCGGCACACAGGATACAAAGGTGCCTCCCACAGCGGCATATCTTCTCCCACCATCTCTGCAATTTCCTTAGCCAGATATTTCCTGCAGGCTTCCTTGGGATTGGCATCCACCGGATAAATTCTGACCACATACTTTCCACCCTGCAAAATCAGGCCGTGAAGCACCACGCCTGCAGGGATCTCTATCTTCTCTCCTTTTTCACTACCTAATTCCAGACCGGACACAATACTGCCCGCTCCTACCTTCACACCTGGGTGTATATGACAGTTCTCAGTATATACGAAAGGTCCGATCTGAGCATCCTCCTCCAACATACTGTTGTAAGATGCCAGATCTGCCCTGGCTATATTGCACAAAACTGACCTGCTCCATCCCAGGAAGCTATAATCCTCCACCTCTCTGGTCATCAGGCGCAGCAATTCACCGGTTGTCCCAAAGTGTATAAACTCCGCCGGTGAAAGACTGATCAGACGCATCTGATAACTGTGCAAAGCCTCCCAGATCTCCTTCCGGCACGCTAACAGCTCCGGACAAATTTCTCCTTCTGCTGCTTCTTGCAGATAATCCTCATATCCGGACTCTCCTGCCAGAGGATATAAAAAATCTCCATAAAAACTAATCCTTGCCTTTTCATTGACAAAGGTTTCAAACCTTTCCCGGCTGAACGTTCCATCTTTACATACCAGGGAATAAAGTGCATGCATCAGAGAGATATCCATGGCTACCGCCCCGGTATCCAGATCCACCATGCCGCGGTCATTCACTGCTCCAAGCCGCATCAGGCTTTCCTCTGACTGCTTGTGCAGGAAACGTCCTACATACTCCCTGCCATCACTCAAAAAAACTCCATGATTTTTTCCTACAGCTACAGGTTCCTTGATGGACAGGGCTGCCGCTCCGGTAAAGGTAAAATCGATCTGTAACGGATTAAACAAAAGCAACACATCTCCCGACAGCACCAGCATCCCTTCCTTTAACCTGCCTGCCACCCCCGCCATGCCAATGATAAACTCATCAAACAGGGTAGAGGGACTGCCATCCGGCAGACACCTGGGGACGGGAGAAAACAACTTGCCGCAGGCACTGTACTGGGGCACCCTTTTACTGTCCCCGCCGGAATGAATGACCAAAATTCTCTTGCCGGCAAAGGGATCCTCCTGCCCCTTCTCCTCCTGAGCAATATATCTAAGCACATTGAGTGTTGCCCCACCGGAACCCACCCGCTTACCATCCGGATCAGGAAGAACCACGTACTTGGTGCGGTCAGAAAGGCGGTTTTGCTCCAAGCGATATGCAATCTGTTCTCTGTAACCCTTAGCCTGTCCCTCATTGGATGCAGTCAGCACCACATAATCCCAGCCTATAACCGTACCGCTGTGCAAATTTTTCTCATACGACTCATAACAATCTAAATAGCTTTGCTGTAAAAATAAATGCTGCATTGACTCTGCCCCTGCTTTATACTTTTCTTTCCAATTATTATAAAAGATAAATTGGATTCTGTCCATCAATATTGTCCTTTTAACGTCAAAAAGAATTTCGTGAAACGAAATTCTCCGCCTGCGAATCATTCCTGTAAATCAAAAAAGGACCCGGAATTCAGAAATTGAATTCCGAGCCTCCATTCTAAAACTACACAATACCCTGGGCGATCATGGCCTCAGCAACTTTCTCAAAGCCTGCAATGTTTGCACCGGCAACCAAATCACCCTCCATGCCGTATTTCTTGGCAGCCTCATAGGAGTTGTGATAAATATCCTCCATGATCTGATGAAGCTTTGCATCTACCTCTTCTGCAGTCCAGCTATATTTCATGGAATTCTGACTCATCTCAAGGCCGGAAACTGCAACACCGCCTGCATTCACTGCCTTGGAAGGTGCAACCACCACACCATTGGCCTTCAGATATGCAGCCGCCTGGTTTGTTGTAGGCATATTGGAAACTTCCACATAATATTTTACGCCGTTGGCTACAATCTTTTCTGCCTCTTCCATCCCCACTTCATTCTGGGTAGCGCAGGGCATGATCACATCTACCTTCACACCCCAGGGTTTCTGTCCCTCAAAGTATTCCACGCCAAACTTATCCGCATAATCCTTCACACGATCGTGTCCGGAAGCTCTCATCTCCAGCATAAAATTGATCTTCTCTTCGGTGGATACGCCATCCTTGTCGTAAATGTATCCATCCGGTCCGGAGATGGTCACAACCTTACCGCCCAGCTCCGCAAGCTTCTTCACAGTACCCCAGGCCACATTACCAAATCCGGAAACCGCAAAGGTCTTGCCCTTGATAGACTCACCGAAACTCTTCAGCATTTCTTCTGTATAATAAACTGCACCATATCCTGTAGCCTCAGGACGGATCAGAGAGCCACCGTAGGAACGTCCCTTACCGGTAAACACGCCCGTAAATTCGTTGCGCAGTCTCTTGTACTGTCCGTACATATAGCCGATCTCTCTGGCACCTACGCCCAGGTCGCCTGCAGGCACATCCGTATCTGCACCAATATGCTTGGAAAGCTCGATCATAAAGCTCTGACAAAACCGCATCACTTCCGCATCGCTCTTGCCTCTGGGATCGAAGTCGGAACCACCCTTACCGCCGCCCATTGGAAGACCGGTCAAGCTATTCTTAAAGGTCTGCTCAAATCCAAGGAATTTAATAATAGAAGCATTCACTGTAGGATGGAAACGAATTCCTCCCTTATAAGGGCCAATAGCAGAGTTAAACTGTACACGAAAACCGCGGTTTACCTGAACTTGTCCCTTATCATCCATCCAGGGAACCCGGAAAAACACCTGCCGCTCAGGCTCTACCATACGTTCGATCACTCCCGCCTTCTCAAATTTGTGATTCTGCTCGATCACAGGTTCCAGAGATATAAACACCTCCATAACAGCCTGCAAGAACTCCGGCTCATTGGGGTTTCTTTTCTCTACATCCGCATAAACTCTTTTCAGATACTCGTTTTTGAGCATAATATATTCCTCCTTAGAATAAACAGTAAAAAATACCGATTTTTTCCTAACTCTATACCTTTTTAAGGGGTTTGTCAATAACTGTTTACTGATATTTCTGCCATATTTTTTAAATAATGTCCCTATTAATTTTTACACCCCTGTCAAGTTCTTGTCACCCATTAATTTATGAAATATATTGACCGGAATCCTCTTTGGAAATATAATAAGAACAATGTATTGGTCACCTTTTTTAAAAATAACTGTATTATAAATGAAGGAACACGAAATGGAACATCATAACCCATTATTTGAGAATGAGTCCTCCACCACGGATAGGACAACCCCTGTTCTTCCGCTGGAAGCAACCGACGAGGTGGTGCGCTACTACTCTCCCATGGTCTATCGCATTGCATTGACCAAAACACAATCTTCATATGATGCAGAAGACATCTTTCAGGAGGTCTTTATGAAACTCTGCCTGAATGAAAAGCCATTTGCCAGCGAGGAACACCGAAAGGCATGGCTTATCAAGGTGACCGTCAACTGCTGCAATTCCCACTTCACTGCTCCCTGGAGAAAAAACATTGTCCTTCTGGATGACGCTATAGCCTCCCAGATCCCGGATGAAAGTTTTGACACATACGACCTTGGAGACGAACCTGATGTCTATGCACAGGTATTGAAATTGCCACAGAATATGAGGGAAGTGGTTTTGCTATACTATTATGAAGATATGTCCATTCGTGAAATCTCACAGGCTCTGCAAACTTCAGAGACAAATATCAAAAAGCGACTGTCGCGGGCGCGGCAAAAGTTGAAGCTGGAACTTGCAGACAGCGACGCTGTATAAGGCGCGGGGAGAAAACCCGCAAGAAAGGACAATCTTTATTCTATGAAACAAGAAGAACTGAAGATCTCGCTGGGCAAAATACAGCCCCGTGAGGAATTGATTCAATCCACCCTGGCCAAGGTTCGCGATCAGAGGATGCATAGGGAACAAAGAAGTTCGCGGCGAAGCATAATCTTCTCCGTCCCCTACAACAAGGGGCTGCGCCTGGCGGGAGCTGTCTGTGCCTTTGCTCTGGTATTCTTCATGGGCTATACTGCGGCGCCCCCGAGCAAGGTTGATTCCGCCCGCACTCTAAGTACTGACCCTGTCAGCAACTATGGCGTGAGGATGGCCTCACATGACACCATCCCCGCCACTGAATGGCTCACCATACGTGGACAGGTAAAGGCACTTCACTTTACCGAACTCACTGGGAAAGAGGACAGGAATGCCATCGCCTCTGCCCAGGTTCAAATTTCGGTCAGCAATATTGAGGAAAGAAGTGACCACCTCTCCCGCAAAGACATCAGCACCGATCTGACCGCCACCGTCCTGCTCTATGACACCGAGAGTCTCAATCTGCTGGTGAACCCTCAGGCATCCAACCTGTTGTTCCGCTTGATCCCCACAGAGAACGGCGGATGGAATATTTACGATTTTTATCCTGCCCTGTAAAACAAAAATTATTAAAAAACTTTTATAACACGGTCACCTTTTCCCCGCCGCTTTGTATTATAAGCAGAGGAGTCAAGTTCCACCGCAGGAATTGCGGCGGAAAACCGTGACCCAAACAAAATCATACAAAAAGAAAGTGAGAAAACAATTATGAAAAAAATCCTTGCTCTTATGCTTGCAACCCTTGTACTCTGTGTTTCCCTTGTTGCTTGTGGTAACGCAGACAACAACGATACCCCCGCTACAAGCGAACCCGGTACAAGCGAATCTGTTCCCAGCGAAAAAGATCTGGCTGCTGCTGCTTCCGTAGAGAAGATCGCTACAGCTCTTATCAACAAATACGCTGAGTACACCGGCATGAAAGACACTTACGACCAGTACATGGCAGAGCTGTCTGAGGAAGATCAGATTCCCTATGAGGAGTATCTTACACAAGTTCTTTACGTTGGTCCCGTTGACCTGTCTGCCGGCGATGAGCTGTGGCTCCAGGGCTTTACTGAAGCTCCCACCGGTTTCTCCGAAGCATACTGCTACCAGCCCATGATGATGGGACAGGCTTTCATCGGTTATATCTTCCGTGTGGACGAGGACACTGACGTAGAGGACTTCAAAAAGACTCTGACCGAAACCTGCGATCCCCGTTGGAACATCTGCACCATGGCAAACACCACTGTTTGTGAAAGCTACGGCGATCTGGTTTACTTTTCCATGATGGTCGTTGCTGACAAGGAGAATCCTGAGGGCTTCACCGCTGAGCAGAAGGACGGTTTCTACAACACCTTCATCGAGTCCATTACCGGCTCCGCAGAATAATCCGAATACTATCTGTCAACAGAACGGACCGGGAAATGATTCTCGGTCCGTTTTTATAAAAAATACCAATTTGGGAGGCTGCTATGCTATTCTCCAGTATTCCTTTCCTGTATTACTTCTTTGCAATGGTCCTGCTTCTTTATTTCGTTGTCCCTTTTAAATGCAAAGTGTTCAACGTACATTTTGAGGCTAAGAACTTCATCCTGCTGATTGCCAGTCTGCTCTTCTACTTTTACGGGGAGCCGATCTACACTCTGTTGATGGTGGGGACCATTCTGTTTAACTACATCATGGGGCTGCTCATTGACAGATTCCGGGGCACGGTCTGGTCCAAGGTCTCCCTTTGGTCCAGTGTGATTGTCAGTCTGGGATCCTTGGGCTTTTTTAAGTATTCGGATTTTTTTATCCGCAATATCAATACTTTGTTTAACGGTAGCATTCCCCTCTTGGAGCTGGCCCTGCCCATTGGTATCAGCTTCTATACCTTCCAGATACTCAGTTACACTATCGATGTTTACCGTGATAAGGTGAAGGTGCAAAAGAGTTTTATCCGACTGGCAACCTACGTTGCTCTGTTTCCTCAGCTCATTGCGGGGCCCATTGTACGCTATTCCACCGTGGAGGAGGATCTGACCCAGCGGACACACAGCTTTGAGAATTTCGGTTGCGGTGTCACCCGTTTTGTCATCGGTCTGTCCAAAAAGGTACTCATTGCAGACACCTTGGGTGGACTGAGCAATATGCTGCGAGCCTCCAATGAACAGTCTGTGGGAATGTATTGGATTCTGGCTATTGCCCTGTCACTCCAACTTTACTTTGACTTTTCGGGTTATTCGGATATGGCCATAGGAATTGGCCGTATTTTCGGTTTCCGCTTCCTGGAGAACTTCAACTATCCATTTATCTCCAAAAGCATTGCCGAGTTCTGGAGAAGGTGGCATATGTCCCTTGGAACCTGGTTTCGGGATTATGTCTATATTCCCCTGGGTGGCAATCGTGTTTCCAAATGGCACTGGCTGTTCAACATTTTGGTCGTCTGGTTCCTTACCGGCTTTTGGCATGGTGCTGACTGGACCTTTATCTTCTGGGGACTGTTCTTCGCTTTGTTCCTAGTGCTGGAGAAATTCTTCCTGAACAAGCTTTTTTCAAGTGTCCCCCGGGCATTTTCTCATATTTACGTGGTGGTACTCATTCTCATCAGCTTTGTTCTGTTCAGCGCTGACGGTATCGGTGGCGCGCTCCGGGATATCGGCTCCATGTTTGGTGTCGGAAACCTGCCCCTGTGGTCCGGCGAGACCGGCTACTATCTGAGCAGCTACGCCTTTGTTCTGATTGGGGCTATAATAGGGGCCACCCCTCTGATCAAGACCTTCGTACTTAAGATCAAAAAGACCCGCACCGGCGAGCTTATCATTAATACATTGGAGCCCATCTTTGTGGTGGTTATGCTCCTTATTGTTACTGCTTACTTTGTGGACGGCTCCTTCAGTCCGTTCCTGTATTTCAGATTTTGATGGGAGGTAGGATATTCTATGAATGACAGAACCAAAAATATTGTTGTGACCTCTGTTTTCGTGGCATTCATGGCCTTCTTCGTAGCCATGTGCATATTCCGCTATTTCGCTCCCGTGGAAACCTCCCAAGCAGAGCGTCGTCCCTTAGCTCAGTTTCCCGAAGATATTTCCTGGAGCGGCGTACTGGACAAAAGCCTGATTGAGGAGTTTGAGGACTACAGTGTGGACCAGTTCCCCTTCCGTGAGTTTTTCCGGGGCATCAAGGCGAACTTTCAGTTGAATGTACTTGGTCTTAAGGAAAACAACGGCCTGGCAGTACAAGACGGATATATCGTGAAGATCGAGCAGGATTTCGTGGATAAAAACGTAAACTATTCCCTTGGGCGCCTGCAGCTCTTCTACGAACAATTTGTAAAAGACAACGGGGGCAATCACTATCTGGCCCTGATCCCCGACAAAAATTACTTCCTGGCTCAGGACTATGGCTATCCCGGCCCTGATTACAGCGGATTGACAGATAAGGTCACAGCCGCCCTCCCCAACATGCAATATATCAATCTTTACGACTCCCTGGAACTGAAGGACTACTACTTCACCGACACCCATTGGAGTCAGAATAAGATTCTGGGGGTGGTAGATAAACTGGCTGCTGATATGGGAATTGACCACCTTCTCTCAGGCCAGTACACAGAAAACCGCTTGGAAGGCTTTCAGGGCGTGTACTACGGTCAAAGTGCCCTAAAGCCGGCACCCGATACGCTGGTCTACCTGACCAACCACGTGCTGGATGGCTGCACCGTCTATGATTACGAGACCCAAAAGACCGGCCCCATCTACGCACTGGACAAATTTGACGGCAGCGACGGCTACGACGTATTCCTGTCAGGCACCAAATCCTTACTTCGCATCGACAATCCGGCCTCTCAGTCGGGCAAGACTTTGGTTGTTTTCCGTGATTCCTACGGCTCCAGCCTGACCCCTCTGCTGGCGGAAGCTTACGATACCGTGTACCTGGTGGATATCCGTTACATCAGTGCCAGTGCCCTGTCCCTGTACGAACAGATGAAGATGGTTGATTTTGAAGATGCCGATGTACTGTTCCTGTACAGTGCATTGATACTGAACAGCAATTCATTTAAGTAAGGGGATTTTTATTGGAATTAACAAAAGGTCGTAGGGCATGCCCTTGCGACCTTAGTTCATTTCTAAAACACTTCCTATTCCGACCAAATTTTTTCGCAACCTAAAATTGTCATGACATCACTTATCATTAACCTTATCCATGTCTTCAACCACCTGAATATAATAGTCCAAAAGTTCATATATCCAATCCTTCAATTCTGTAAATTGATATCCTAAAGATTTCGCTTTATCTGTACAAATACTATATTCAGGCTCCCCATTATAAGGTGCATCCTCACCTCGTGGATCTATGACAGCCTTTGTTCCCGTCTTCTTTTCAACATATTCAATCATTTCTTTTAAAGAGATTGTTCCGTCTGAAGCACCATTAATTGCCCCCCTAACATCCTTGTCCACTAAAAATGCAAGGAATTCTCCTGCTTGGTCGGAACGAATATAACTCATTTGATAATCAACATCATCAATATTCATCGGAATCGACTTCATAGTATGTTCTACATAGAACAATAATCTTTTTGTATAATCATCCCTTCCAATGACAAATGGATATCTGACAGCAATCCAATTCTTTTCCGAATATTGCTGCCACAATGCATACTCTGCCTGACGCTTTATCTGTTCATAAGGAAATGCTTTTCTGTCACACCATATAAGTTCATTTTCAATTCCATCAAAGTTCTCCTCAACAGTATTGATATGTTTTGGATCATACACAGATGTACTTGACATATAAATATACTTATCACAATCCACAACATCCATTACATACTTAATATCATTCGAACAATATGCAATTTTATCAATTACTACATCGTAATGCGTATCACTTAGTGCTTCCCGGACACTGTCTTCCTTAGTTCTTTCCATAAATATTCTTTTAACCTTATCGCCAAAGGAATCTGATGCTTTTCCGCGCGTTGCAATCGTAACATCATGTCCTGCTGCTAAAAGTTCATTAACCATATGTATTCCAAAATATCTTGTTCCACCAATGACTAAAATATTCATTACACTCTTGAAAAGATCCTCCCTTCTGATGCATAACAACAACTTCTGCCATTCGTCATGCTTTGCCTTGCTTCATCATATCCGCGCTGCCGATATCATGTTTTCTCGCCCATTCAAATACATATCACTATCAGGTAATATTCGATCTCCAAATTTCTGCTTTTCTCTTGCCCTTAGCCTTTCGATTCTTATTTCGGTCGGCGTAACCAGCCTGATCACTAATGTAAATAGAGGAATCAATTCATCTGCCTAAGGTTGAAATTCCCGAACCGGATGCTCCGTATATGTGTATCACATTTTTCATTTCTTCCTACTTAAACCCTATATTAGTTTTTGGTTTATTATCATCATATCGAAAATAATCTTCCTCGGCTGCTATCACATCCTCTTCTGTTATTAATGTCAACTCAGTATCACTGTAGTTTGAAAGCCCACTGACTCTATAGGCTAATTTGGAAACAACCATTTCATAGAAATTTCTTACTTCTCTGCCATTTCCAAAATGCACCGTTTTGTTGTTATATATCTTCTCAAATATTCTATGTAATTCTTTTTGAGCCCCGTCAGATATTACATATTTTGCGGCTAGATTATTAAAAATCTGTTCCAATTGGTCTGCCTGATAATCATCGAAATGAATTGTTTTGGTAAATCTGGATTTCAATCCAGGATTCGTATCGATAAACGCCTGCATTTCCTTTGTATATCCGGCCACGATCACAACAAGCCCTTCTCTGTTGTCTTCCATCTCTTTCAACAATGTATCAATAGCTTCCTGACCAAAATCTTTACTGCCTTTATTAGCCAGCATATATGCTTCATCAATAAACAAAATGCCGCCCATTGCTCTGTCGATGACTTCTTTGGTTTTAATGGCTGTTTGGCCTATATATTCTCCCACCAGCATACTGCGGTCTACTTCCAAGCAATCCGGCTTGGACAAAAATCCCAGTTCATTGTAGATTTCACCAATCAGCCTTGCAACTGTTGTCTTTCCTGTTCCCGGATTGCCCGTGAAAACCATGTGCATAGACATAGGCGAGGTCTCTATATGTTTCATCTGACAGATTTTTTGATATTTTGCCAAACGCACTAATTCATTGACCTGTTTTTTTACATTGTCAAGACCAATCATTTCATTTAATCGATCCATCGCATTGTTTTTTGATTGCTTCTTTGTGTCAATGGTTGCTTCAATATCCTCTTTTGAAATATTGTCATTGTTTATATCGTTCTCTTTTGAAACTCTTACAACATGCTTTGCAAGGACATCCTGATAGAAATTACGTACATCTCGTCCATTGCCAAACCTTGGGCCTCTGGTCCGGTATACTTTTTCAAAATACCTTGATAATATTTCATTTGCATCATCATCTACGGCATATTCATCTGATTGTGTTAATTTATAAAAGATCTTACACAACTGCTCCGCATTATAGTCTTCAAAATGAAGCACCTTTTTAAAACGTGATTTAAGTCCCGGATTGCTGTTGATAAATTGATGCATTTCCTCCGTATAGCCGGCTACGATAACCATTATTCTATCTCGGTGGTCTTCCATAGCTTTCAGCAATGTATCAATGGCTTCCTGACCAAAATCCTTCTCAGAGCCCTTTTTTACCAGCGTATAGGCTTCATCAATAAACAGTACACCGCCCATTGCTTCATCTATCTTTTTCTTGGTTTTTGCAGCGGTTTGCCCAATGAACTCTGCCACAAGATCAGCACGGTCAACTTCTACAATTTCGTCTTTTTCCAATAATCCAAGTTCGTGGTATATTTTCGCTATGATTCTTGCAACCGTTGTCTTTCCTGTCCCCGGATTACCTGCAAAAACCATGTGCATAGACACTGGAGATGTCTTTTTATTTAATTCTTTTCGCTTTTTCTGATATGCAAGGAGCTGAATCATCTCCTTTACATCCTGTTTTACAGTATCAAGCCCAATCAAACCATCCAATTCCTCCATTGCAGAAGGGGATGTTTGAGGATGATCTTTTAAATATTGCTTTACATATTTGATATACTCCAAAGCTTTTTGATTGCCTAATGCAAGTGATTTTTCCAGCCAGTAAAGTGCCTTTGTATAATCTTTACCCGTGCCTTCTCCCACTAAATATGCATATCCCACACAACCTTGCGCAGTAGCATTTCCTAACTCCGCAGCCTTTAAGTAAAGAGAAAAAGACATATCGTAGTTCTTCGCATTGTTATATTCCGCAGCCTCTTTCAAAAGTGCATCGACCACCTTTGAATCATGTGGCTTAGAAGGATTTTGTTCCAGGTATTTCTTTACAATTTCAATATTCTCCAAGGCTTTTTTACTGCCTAATGCAGCTGCTTTTTCATAATACTCCAAAGCCTTATACTTATCCTGTACCACTCCATAGCCATTACTGTAGCAAAGACCTATATTGGTAAATGCTGCGTCTATATTCTGCGCTGCCGCTTTTTCCAGCCAGTATAATGCTTTTGTATAATCTTTCCCCGTTCCCAGCCCATACAAATAGGCATATCCCGCTTGATTCTGGGCAAGCGCATTTCCCAGCTCTGCCGCTTTTATGTAAAGGGGAAATGACTTATCGTATTGCTTTTTTTCCTCATAATTCATAGCTTCTTGTACTAGATATTCTTTAATGAATCCGATATTTTCCAAGGCTTTTTTACTGCCCAATGCGGCAGCTTTCTCATAATACTCCAAAGCCTTATACTTGTCCTGTACCACTCCATAGCCATTACTGTAGCAAAAGCCCAAATTAGTGAACGCAGCATCTATATTCTGTGCGGCTGCTTTTTCCAGCCAGTATATTGCCTTTGCATAATCTTTCCTCGTTCCCTGCTCATATATATAGGCCAATCCCACTTGATTTTGGGCTCTGGCATTTCCAAGCTCTGCTGCCTTTATGTAAAGTGGAAAGGACTTATCATATTGTTTTTTTTCCTCATAATCCATAGCTTTATTCAAAAGATCATCAACATTTACGCTGCATTCTCTTTTGAGAAGCTCCTGAATTTGTTCAATCATTTTTTCCACTTCCGGTTTACCAAAGATGGACAAAAAAATACCCGAATTCAATTCTCCTTCTTTGCCGGAGATACCGTCGGACAACCACCCAAACAGCTTTACTTCTGAACTTCCATATTCAACCTTCAAATATCCGTTCCCAATTCTCCATACGATTTCTTCCTGTTGATAGATTTCCTGTTTTGCTTTTTTGCCTTGCAAAAAAGTATTGATCAACTGCTTTGCCTGTGTACTATCAGAAACCGGAATAATAAATTCAGATCTTGCCATTTGAAACTTCCTCCATACTTTTATAAAACGTACCGCTATTGAACCTATTGTATTTCACATTATACAGTAAAATATTGCTCTATTCAATATTTTATCAATGTGTAACAAGTGCTGTATTTTTGCTTTTATACGCCCTGCTTTTTTAAAAATTTGGAAAAAAGAATTTCGCTTTGCCCAAAAGAAAAGGGACTGCTCAGCTCTTCATTTTTCCCACGAAGCACCTTCCAAATAACACTCAATCTCATCCACAGCCGCTTTCCAATTTGCCACATTTATATATCCGTTATTCAGATCCTTGTTTGCTTTACTTTGAAACAAAATCATCTTTATTCCAAGCCTTGCAGCTGCCGAACAATTCCCAGGCGGCTCATCTGCTTTCCATTCATCCTGCCTAAGCAAGGATTTGGAATTCGATAGCCCAATCTATCCTAAAACGCTAAACTATATGTATTATTGTAAATAGCATTGAATATTCCGCATAATCATCTGCAGATTCAACGGCCTTTTTCGGGTTTCATGGGTAAGAATTAATTTCTCGCCCGGGAATATTTTATTCTGTTCATATGCAGTAATTTTTCTCATAGCACCTTCTACATAGGATATATCGTCCATCATCCCTAAATGTTCCCAGTACATTTCTTTTCTCTGTACTTTGTTGAGTACGGTAAAATCGGGATATACCACACCAACACCTTTCAATTCAACCGGACACTCATATTTGTAAGGCACTCCCAACTTGCTCAACTGATCTGCAATCAACACCTCTGATTTTGACCGTACCCGTTCGCCTTTGGAAGTGTAATACTCCGGCATATCCTCAGAAAACGCCTTGCCTTCATAGGAAATTTCACCCCATTTACCAATATATACCTCATCGGTCTCTCTGATTGGTCGAATCAACTTGCGACGGTCCGGATGCATATATTCGATGACTTGCTCTGCACAAATTTGCGGATAACTTGACAGATATAATTTGATCGCCTTTAACTCCTGCTCAATACTCCGAAGCACCTTTTTATCATAATCCTTCTGAGCCAACTTTTCAACAAAAGAAGCATTCTCCGCACGAATATAAGTACCATTGAAATCCTTAGGATCATTTCTCTGATAATATTGCGCCCGTCCATTATGACTGGACACACGCAGAGAACCAGGCGGTGCTGATGCTAAACTCGACTTCTTTTCTTCCTGCAACCTTATCAAAAATGATTCTCTTTCCTCCAATTGTCTTCTTATCTCTTCCATCTCTTTCCTCCTGATTAACATATAAATTTGCAAAATAAAATAAAAGCGGATGATTTTAAAACACATTCGCAACTCATTGTTCCGATAGATCTCTGTAATTCAAGTGATATATACGCCCAAAGTAGTCATTTTCAAGCATTTTTAACTCACAAAAGCAGATAGATTTTTCTTTCGTACATTTTACGGATGACACTAATAGCAGATTTTAGGGATTTTTAACAGATAGATTGCACTTATCAGATAAGTCTATCTGCCGGGAGCACTATTCAAGCTCTGTTCCGGCAGATAGATTTTAGATTTATAATGACATTAGATGACTCTACGATTCCATTCCACAGCCCGTTAACAACTTTTACTCAAATTCTATCGTCGCCACAGGTTTTTTCGTGAGTTCATAGCATACGCGGTTCACGCTGGGAACTTCTGTGGTAATCCTATCCACGATCTTCTCCAGAATATCATAGTCAATTCTCTCGATGGTTGCGGTCATGGCGTCAATGGTATTGACCGCACGGATCACTACCATATAACCCATGCTTCTGCCGTTGTCTCTTACACCAACCGCTTTGAAATCAGGGATCACAGTAAAGTACTGCCATACCTTCTTGTCCAGACCGGCCTTGGCAAACTCTTCACGCAGGATGGCATCCGCTTCCCGCAGTGCTGCCAAACGATCCCTGGTAATGGCTCCCAGACAACGCACACCCAGGCCGGGGCCGGGGAAGGGCTGACGGTATACCATTTCTGCCGGCAGACCCAACTCTACGCCACAGGCGCGAACCTCGTCTTTAAACAGCTGCTTTAAGGGCTCTACCAGTTCAAACTTCAGATCCTCAGGAAGACCGCCCACATTGTGATGGGACTTTACGCACTTAGCCGTCTTGGTTCCGCTCTCTATGATGTCGGGATAAATAGTTCCCTGACCCAGGAAATCAATACCTTCCAGCTTTCTGGCCTCTTCCTCGAATACGCGAATGAATTCGCTACCGATAATCTTACGCTTCTGCTCGGGGTCTGCCACATTTTCCAGCTTGTTCAGGAATCTGTCAGTGGCATCTACATACACCAGATTGGCATGAAGCTGATTGCGGAATACTTCTACCACGCTCTCGGATTCATTCTTGCGCATCAGGCCGTGATTTACATGGACACATACCAGCTGCTGGCCGATGGCTTTGATCAAAAGGGCTGCCACAACAGAAGAGTCCACACCACCGGACAGGGCAAGAAGCACCTTCTTGTCTCCCACCTGCTTGCGGATCAATTCTACCTGATCTTCAATAAAATTCTTCATGTTCCAGTTGGCCTCGGCACCGCACTGGTCAAAAACAAATGCTTTCAGCTCGTCCAGGTCGGGAAGTGCAGAATACTGCTTTTCGCACTCAGACTCAGGATAATCTACAGAAATCATCGGGTAGCCACAGGTATACAGTTCAGGCCGAACCTGCACAGCTGCTCCATCCACCACTCTGTTCTCTCCACCATTTAAGATAATACCCTTTACATTATCCAGTGCATTCAATTCCTCCAGCGTAATATCATGAGGATAAATTTCACTATAAACACCAATATCTCTGATCTGGCGTGCCAACACTGTATTTTCCGTGCTTCCTAAATCAAGAATGACAATCAGGTCTTGCTTCATTTTCCGTCTCCTTTGCTTCACGCTTATTCACTTTTTTACTACGGATATATTTTATTACACCTTGGTTCATTGCGCAACAAAAAATTTATTTTCCGGCACCCTTTTTTGATCCGGCAAATAATATCCATTTTTTTACAGGCGGAATCATGGATGCCAGCCACACAATGAATAGGGAGATACCAAACACCAACAGGGTCACCAGTGGAATCCCTATCACACCGTAACTTTCATTATTACCAAGCAGGTTCTCAAATATACTCATCACAAGGGGATGTATCATATAAACTCCAAAAGTCAGCTTGGAAATTGCTGTCAGCAGACGAGCCGCCTTTTCTCCCATCCGCACCGTTAACTGGATCACCAGAGCAAAAATTCCAACCGCGCACATACACAGTGTCAGGGAAAACAGCTGGTTAAACCGTACGGAATTGTCTCCTGTCTGGGCGGTCACCGCCAGGTCCCCCACCAATGCACCCACAACTCCTAACACAACCATTCCCACACCGCTCCAGCGCCCCCCCGGCACTTTCCTTTCACGCAATAGCCGATACAGCACATAACCCATAACAAAGTATCCCACATAATGATTGATCAATGTAAAGGGAATCCGGGTCATGACTGACTGCACAAGATACTTCTTGGGAAAATCCAAATACAGGATCGTCCCGAATAAAACAGTATGAATCAGAAACAATATCACAAAGTACACAGGTAACTTTCTGCCGGCATGGCAGATGGCCCGAAGCATGGGAAGAATCAGATAAATGCCCAGGAGCATGGGCAAATACCAGAAATGGTAGGACGCCTCTCCTTTGATCACATTGATGATCACATCCTTAATATACTCCGGCCCCCAATTACCTCTCTGCACAAATCCAATCAGATGATAGATCAGGATCCAGGCAACATATGCCACCAACAGGGTCAGGAAATTGCGTCTGTAAAACTTTCGTGGCTGAAAGTCATATTCCTCAGACAGCAACAGCAGACCGCTCAAAAAGAGAAACAGGATCGTACCTGTATGTCCCAAGGTGTTGTATATATGAGATATGTTCCAATCAAAGGTAGTTACCGGCATGACATCGATCTGCACAGATGACACATGGGATAAAACAACCAATAAACATGCAACGATCCGTAAGATGTCCAGATTGACATTTCTTTCTCTGTTCATGACTTCCCTTTCTTCTCTCCTGTATCTTTTCTTATCCATTATAATAATCCATGAAAGAACTTTTTTCAATTACTGCAATAATTTTTTTAAAAAAAGCATTTTCATATACAAAAAATTGTGCTAAAGTAATAATGTATTTTTGATATTTATATTTATGCATAAAGGAGACTTATCACATGAAGAAAATTTACGAAGGTAAAACCAAAGATGTTTACAGCCTTGAAAACGGAAACGTACTGCTGAAATTCAAGGATGACTGCACCGGGAAAGACGGCGTTTTTGATCCCGGCGAGAACAGTGTCGGACTGACCATTGAAGGAATCGGCAAGGCAAACCTGCAGACATCCATCTATTATTTTGAGCTGGTAAAAGAAGCAGGCATAAAAACCCACTATGTAAGTGCTGATGTGGAGAATGCTACCATGGAAGTGCTTCCCGCAACCGTTTTCGGTCATGGTCTTGAGGTTATCTGCCGTCTGGTTGCCACCGGCAGTTTCATTCGTAGATACGGTGAATA
Source organism: Lachnospiraceae bacterium (assembly GCA_015056865.1). Taxonomy (GTDB): domain Bacteria; phylum Bacillota; class Clostridia; order Lachnospirales; family Lachnospiraceae; genus Acetatifactor. Next base: position 43,715 of record SVFM01000001.1, on the reverse strand, counting down.
TATGGAGAACGGTACTGTTCTGGAGGGCGGCTATGTAGAGTGTACCCTGAAGAACGATGCGCTGGGCGATCCGCTAATTACAGGTGAGGGCCTTGCCGCACTGGGTATCATGACCCCTGCCATGTTCGAGAGCATGAAGGAGCAGACATTAAAGATCACCAAGATCGTTGCCGATGATCTGAAATCCATCGGTCTGGATCTGTGGGATATCAAATTTGAGTTTGGCTACAACAACGGTGAAGTAATCCTGATCGACGAGATTGCCTCCGGCAATATGCGTGTTTACAAGGGTGACCAGATCGTAGAACCTGTAGAACTGACCAAACTGATCCTGAACAGATAATTCATCTATTTACGGGCGGCTGATCCACGTCAAGCCGCCCGTTTTTTGTTCACTTTACGATTTTAAAAAACACATACAGAAGTCCGTAAATAACCGGCTGATGCAATAGATAAATCAGCAGTGAATATCGCCCCAACCAGGCCACAGGCCTAAGCCGGAAAACACTTAAGTATGGCATCCACTCTTTTTCCACCGCCAGTTTATGCACAAAATATCCTGTGAGAAACAGGAAAAACCAAGGCATCATAGAAAAATAGTCTGTGGAATAAAATCCTCGCATTCTAAAGCCCAAAAAGGTGGTTGTCATATTCGCATACCAGCTATCCGGCAGTTTTATCACGCTCCAATGCCCAAATCCCAAAAATCTATCATTGATGCCCCTTGTGAACATAAACAAGACCAGAGTCAATACGATCCCCCATAAAGGCTTCCATTTTCTCAGATATTTATCTAGTGGTACTGTAAGGATCATGGCGCTACCCAAAAAAGTCAGCACACCAAAAATCACCGCATTGTCCGGCATAAAAATGCAGGTACCCAAACTAACCAATGTTCCGGCTCCCAGAACGATCAATCCCCGACGTAACTGCCGTTTCCCCAAAGACCAACAGAATCCTGACAACAAAATGAAGCTCCAACAGATACTCTGTTGCCACAGGCGCGCCAGATCAGATCGATACCAATCCCACCTGACATGAAATATGTACACCATATCCCAAACCCCATGATATAAAATCATGCTGATCAGAACAATGCCCCGTATGCTATCCAACACTTCATACCTTTTGTTGCTCATTGTGTAACTTGCCTTTCTATTCACTCAAAAAGGAATGTAACGAGTACATTCCTTTTACATTTTGTCAATGTTTTATCCCTGGGTATATCTGGAAAGGAACTGCTTGGTGCGCTCCTCTCTGGGATGATCAATCACTTCTCTGGGCTTACCTTGCTCCACGATCACGCCCTCGTCCATGAATACCAGATAGTCTGCCACATCCCTTGCAAAAGACATCTCATGGGTAACAATGATCATGGTGGTGTTTTGATCCGCCAGTCCGCGGATCACTTTCAGCACCTCTCCGGTCAGTTCCGGATCCAGTGCGGAAGTAGGCTCATCGAAACACAGAATGTCCGGTTTTAATGCCAGCGCCCTGGCGATTGCAACACGTTGCTGCTGTCCTCCGGAAAGCTGGTGGGGATAGTGCTCTTTTCTCTGGGATAAGCCCATCTGCTCCAATAGAGCAAGTCCATGCTCATTGATCTCTTCATAAATTGCTTTTTTATGCTGTTTAAAGTCCGGCCGCTCCTGTGCCAACAACTTTTCGGCAAGGGTCACATTTTCCAGTGCCGTATACTGGGGAAACAGATTAAACGACTGAAACACCATGCCAAAGTGCAATCTTTTTCTTCTGATATCCTTTTCCCAGTCCGCAGCAGCCTGCCCTGCATCAAAAAGTTTCTCCCCCCGAACAATGATCTCTCCCTTGTCAGGACGCTCCAAAAAATTCAGACAACGCAGAAGTGTGGTCTTACCGGAACCTGAGGATCCGATGATGGCCAGAGCATTGCCCTCTTCCAGCGAAAAGCTGACGTCTTCCAGAACCTTAAGCTTGCCGAAATGCTTTTCTAAGTTTTTTACTTCCAAAATCGCCATATCAGCCCTCCTTATCTGAAATAATCCAGTTTTCGCTCTACATAATTAAACAACAGGGTCAAAATACCTACCAACAACAAATAGAACACGCCCGTATAAAACAGGGGCCAAGTAAGGCCATCACTTTTCGTAAAGGAATAACCGGCATATGTAAGCTCCAGCACAGAGATCGTTCTGGCAAGGGAAGTATCCTTTACCAGGGTGATGATCTCGTTGGACATGGGCGGTACTACCCGCTTGATCATCTGCAGCAAAGTCACTTTAAAGAAGATCTGGCTGCGGGTCATGCCCAATACCTGTCCGGCCTCACTTTGTCCCACCGGCACACTTTCAATTCCACCACGGAAAATGACTGAAAAGTAGCAAGCATAGTTAAAGGAAAATGCTACAACCGTAGCCATAAGCCTTCCGGTCTCTCCGCCCTGCCAGATATTGCTCTTAAGCCAAAGGCCCGGACCATAAAAAATAATGATCAGCTGCAGCATCAGCGGCGTTCCGCGAACCACCCAGACAATAAACTGCATCAGAGACCGAAGGGGTTTTAATTTACTCATGGATGCAAACGCAAACAAAAGTCCCAGCGGCAGTGAAAACAGCAGGGTAAAGAAAAATATTTGAAATGTGGTTGCCAGGCCGCCCAGCAATGTTTGTGTTACACTCCAAAACATACCTTTTCTCCTTAATTATTTTGCAGGAACAACCACAACTTGTGCATTGTTGCAATATGCATTGGTGCACTCCATAGCAGCCTTCACTGCATCAGTCAGGGTCATACCATTCCATACAACGTCGATATTCTTGGAATCCAGTTCCATGATCTTGGCATCCCAATCGATTACTACGAATTCAATCTCAACTTCCAGCTTCTTTGCTACTTCACGAGCCATATCTGCATCGAAACCAATCCACTGGCCATTCTCATCCTGATAGTCCATGGGAGCAAAGTCAGTGATACCAACGATCAGCTTGCCTTTTTCTTTAATATATTCTACATCGCTTTTTTCGGATGCCTTGTACTCGCATGCCTTCTGCTCTACCAGGGATTCCTGCACGCCATATTTCTTTGCAATTTCCAGCATGGAACCATCTGCATAAGTATCAGCCAGAACCACATTGATATAAGATGCCAGATCAGAGCCCTTTCTGCAGCCGATACCGTATTCTTCTGTGGTCAGCTTATCTGTATATTTCAGGTTGGGATAGCTGGTGCCTTCACCGATCATGGCGCCTGCCATCAACAGATCAATGATTGCTGCATCTGAAGTTCCGGAAGCAACTTCCATCAGGGCATCTGCCTGCGTCAAAACAGAATTGATTTCAAAGCCTTTTTCCTTTGCTACAGACTCACCTGCGGAACCTGCCTCTACAGCATACTTCATAGTCTTGTCGCCGCAACCGGTAAGAACAGTGGCTGCTGTCATAGCCAGTGCCAAAAACATTGCAATTTTCTTTTTCATGATCTCCTCATTTCTACGCGGTTTCCTCATTTTACACTATTTTCTCTGCAGTCTGTGAATACCGCGTGCACACAGACTGGCACTTTGGTATTTTACCACAATAGCAAACTAAAGTAAAGGGGTAAAATTCCCTCAGCGCCAAATAACATTAGCCGGCTTTCTGGGCGCAGACCTTGCATACTGTCTTGCCGGATATCCAAGCAGCATACATGCCTTGATACTCCTGCCCTCAATTCCCAACCACTTTTTTAGTTCCTCATTGGCATCAGCAATCCTGCCCAAATAACCGTTATATAATGCTCCCATTCCAAGAGAGACTGCCATGGTCTCAACATTTTGGGCCGCAAGCCCTGCATCCAGAGGCCACTGGGATGCAATAAACAGTACCGCCGGTGCATTTCGAAACAAGAAATCATCCGTGGGATTTGCCTTCCTGTGCCGATGAAAGGCCACGTAAGGAAGCAATTCTCTTGGAACATGTCTTCCCTCTTTCTTCTCCATTGCATCAATAAGTCCCCAGACCTGTCTTTTCAACTCCTCCAGCTCTTCCTGCACGAACACCAGGAGGCACTCCTGATTATTTTTCGCGGTGGCAGTATACCGGGCTGCCTGAGCCAACAGTTCCAAGTCCTGCCTCTTAACCCTCTCAGGCTTGTAATCCCGGATACTGCGGCGAAACTTGATAGCTCGCAGCACTTCCTCCGGTTTCAGTCCACAGCCTGTCCCATCACGTTGCTCCACATCCTCCATATCATACTCCGGAATAGATGCCGCACCCACCGGACAGATGGCCACACAGTGACCACATTGCATGCACTCCCGCTTCACATGAGCCTGCTCTTCCTTGATCTCGATGTTGGAGGCAACACAGTCCGCTACGCAAAGTCCACACCCAATGCATTTTTCTTGATCTATGGTAACCATAATGTTCTCCTTCCTGCTTCCTGTATGATTTTTTATTATATTCCCTGCAAGGTTTGATGTCAAAATTATTTTGTTGGAATGATCGAGACAAAAGTGCCTGCGAAGCCAAGCTTCCCAGGCACTTACTGCGCAGTGATACACTTTATCCGATAATCCTAAGACTGCTGATGTTGATATTTTTCTTTTGTGGCCATGCCGCCTCTGATGTGTCTTTCCGATTTATTGATGTCCAGTACCTTGCGCGCCTGCTTTGCAAGTCCGGGGTTCACTTGCGCCAGTCTGTCCGTCACGTCTTTATGTACCGTAGATTTGCTTACCCCAAATGCCTTGGCTGTCTGCCGCACGGTGGCATTATAATCGATGATATAATTTGCAATGCTGATGGCACGCTCCTCGATATAATCCTTCAAAAGAAATCCCCTCAGAATACTTTTGTACATTGTATGATAAATTCTGCAGGGATATTACAAGAGTGTTATTGCGCAGTTCATTTCCGGCCATGCTTTGTATAGAAAAGATAAAAGCCCATTTCAAGTTGCGCTCTCATGATATTTTGGTATAATAAAAAAGTAATGACTATATCCTACATACAGGAGCTAAGAATATGGATAAAGAACAAACTAAATACAATAATTTCATAGATGTATTAAAAGGGATCGGTGCCATTTTTATTATAATAACACATTTTCCATGGACGGATGCAGAAAGAGTCAAATTCCTGTTTCCGTTCTGGATTGAAACTGCAGTACCGCTGTTTATGATTATTTCGGGTTATGTTTATGCCATCTCCTACAAAAAGCAGGGCATTCATTGTCTTAGTGAAGCTTATTTACCCAGGAACATCGTGAATAAATTAATCCGATATACCTTTCCTTTTTTGGTGGTTTACATTTCTGAATTGATCTATTTATCTGCTGTGGGAAACATTATCATTAACAGAGATAATTATTTGGAATGGGTATTTTGCTTCTTTCGAGGCGGACTTGGCTTGGGAAGTTATTATTATCCATTGATGATCCAATTTATCTTTTTATACCCGATAATCTATTTTATTATAAAAAAGTATAGCCATAAGGGTATGATTATTTGCTTTGCCATAAATGCAATATATGAATTGCTGCAAAGGGCGTATGCAATGGATGGAAATTTCTATCGTCTGCTGGTATTCAGATATATATTCATTATTGCAGCAGGATGTTATATGGCATCAGAAGCGGCTAGAATGAAATTCAAAACCGGATTTGCGTTATGCCTGATTGGTATTGCTTTTATAGTTGGCGTTACTTATTTAGGCTATTCACCCATAATCATTATTCATTGGAGTGGTACGTCATTTATTGGGTGCCTATATATGATTCCAATTATTTTCCTGCTAATAAAAAAGGTGAAAAATTGCAGATTTATGCCACTGGAGATTATCGGAAAAGCTTCCTACAATATTTTCCTGACACAGATGGTGTGGTACGGTTTTGGTTCATGGTATCTTGAAAAGTATATCCATAATAGAGCCGCACTATTGGGTATGAACCTACTGGTGTGTAGTGGAGTGGGATTAATATTTTATTTCATTGAGACGCCGATTACAAAATGGATCATTAAAAAGATTTATGCATTGTGCGACAAACCCTAAAGGGATATTACAATTACAATACACTCCCGGCTTTGTACCGGGAGTGCTCTGATCTATTCCTTATCTATTTGAAAGTAAAATGTTGCTAATTTCTGATTACTTCCTCATTTCCGGCAAGCTGGCTGCTGCCACAGACTGGCCCACTCTGCGGGAATTCTCATCAGGAATGTGTAGCTGTACTCTGGCTGCCAGCTCCGGGAACTCCTTGTCCAAAACCTCCTGCGCTCTCTCCAACAGGATCACCCCGCCCTCACCGGAGGTAACACGTCCCATGATCAATACATGATCGATCTCATAGAACTCGCTGTAGAAAGCTATGGCATATCCAAAGTATGCACCAATCGTATCGTAGATCGCTGCCGCACCTTCATGGCCTTCCTTCATCAATCCCTGAACCACCTTCAGCTTCTCTGCAGGGGAAAGAGCTTCATCCAGCTGGATTCCGGCGGCCGGTGCAAGTTTGATGACTGCGTCCTGTGAAAAGTATTTCACGCCACATCCATAATCTCCGGACCACTCATCCACCATGGCGTCCTGACAGAAATCTACGGGAACAAAAGCCAACTCGTTGAGCCAGCCGGTGATATTTCCCTGAGGATCCACGTATCCGCCGGCTTCAGAAGTACCCATAGCAATACCAAGCACAGCGTTGGCATTCAGATCCATAGCGCCTGCAAGAGCAGTTACATCCCCGTCGTTTGCCACTTCAATGGGTATATTCTCTCCCAATTCTTTTGCCACATCAAGATACATATTTTTCACTTTTTTGTCAAAGTCTTCATCGCTCACCTTCAAGAACAGGGAAGCAACCATGATACGGTTATCTATGTAGACACCTGCGCTGGACACACCGATGGCATCCACTCTGGGCATCTTGGAAGCAGCCGTCTTCATCGCGTCCAAAATTCCCTGATAATGATATTCAGGATCGGAATTGGTCTTGGGGAACCAGACGACTTCCTCAGAATATACACTCTCACCGTCGATCACGGCGCTTACCTTCCGATCACTTCCGCCGGCGTCAAAACCGATGCGACATCCGTCCAAGTGACGTCCGATAGGTGCAGCAGCAGACTTGTCTGCAGGAACCTCCTCCATATCGCACACTACCACCTGAAAATCAGTCTCGTATACCCGTTCCATAAATTTTACATCAAAATCCCGAAGACCCCCATGGGTATAGGCTTCCTTGATCTTATTACCTACAGTATCACTGCCTGCGATGATCACCTTAAATCCGCCAGCGACCCAAAGCAGGGATTTTACCATTCTCTCCACAAAACGGAAGTTTTCCTCATCGTGGCCGGTGCCATCCCGAAAGATTCTGGTCTTATAACTGGTAACATAGCCCTTGTTTCTCTCTATGGCAATGACCAGATCCTGGCCATCTTCCCGGGTAGCCTGGCGCATTTCGCGACAAACCAACGCCAGGGGCTGAAACTGTGGATCTAATTTCGCATTTACTTTAAGCTTCATATCTGATTTCTCCTCCAATCATGGTTTTCTGCACATTAAATTCTTGGTCCGTAATGATGATATCTGCATCCTTGCCCACCTCGATAGAACCCTTTCTGTGAGCAATCCCAAGCGTAGTTGCAGGATTTAAAGAGGCACCATTCACGCACTCCCACAGAGGAATGGTAGAATTCGTATATACATTCCATACACCCTTGTTAAGATGCAGCACGCTTCCTGCCACCGTGCCGTCCTCCAAGCGGCAGACAACACCGCGATAAATGATCTTCTGACCACCCAGGGTGTACTCTCCCTCCGGCAGTCCTCCTGCAGGCAGGCAATCCGTAATAAAGCAAAGCTTCCTACCTTTCAGTTTCCACAACATATCATATAAACTGGGATCCACGTGAAAAGCATCCACGATCAGTTCACAGCTCACATCACTGTTAAAAGCCGCAGCTACCACACCGGGAGCCCGATGGGCCAGGGGTGTCATCGCATTGAACAGATGGGTTACATGAGAAACCCCCACCTGGGTACTGGCCATGGCCGTGGCATAATCCGCTGAGGTATGACCCATAGAAACCACCACATCCGTATCCCGGCACATTTCCCGAATTGCTGCGAAATCCTCCGTATCCATCTCCGGCGCCAAAGTAATAATGCGGATGATATCCGCGTATTCCTTCACGAAATCCGCATCCGGCTTCAGTATGTATTTAGGATCCTGGGCACCTTTTTTACTCTCGCTGATAAAAGGCCCCTCTGCATGGCAGCCCAAAATCGTGCTGCCCTCCCAGGTCTTACTCTCTTCCTTCAGATCCCGGCACACCTCCAGTGCCCGACGAATCACCTTCATATCCTCTGTCATGGTAGTGGGCAGATATCCTGTGACACCATTGGCCAATAACCCCTTAGACATGGTGCGGATACTCTCCGGATCCCCATCGCAGGTGTCCTTGCCCAGATACCCGTGAATGTGCAGGTCGATCAAACCCGGTGCCACATAACCACCACAGGCATCCACCACCTGCGCCTCACAAGGGATCTTGTCCGCAGGCACAATCCCTTCTATCACATCGGTAAATAAAAGAGCACTATCCTCCACGATCCGGTCTTTTAAAATAATTTTTCCATTTACAACAGCCTTCATATTCAACCTCCAAACCATTGATAAAACATAAAGATCGAATTAATTGTATCAAATCCACTATTTGAATTCAATATTTCCATTTGTACGATCCTACTACGTTTTTGCACAATCTCGCATTCTATCTCAAATACAGCAAAAAAAGAAAGGCCTGAAAGCCTTTCCTCATTGTTTAATCTATGTAATCATATCAATTATCCAGAATTCTCCTGACTGCCAGGATCTCACGATAGGTTGCCTTGCTGACCTTGATGCCGGATCTGGGACTGCTGGCATGAACTATGTAACCCCCACCAATATACATTCCCACATGTCCATCGTAACAGATCAGGTCACCCGGCTGGGCATTGGCATATTCCACAGCTTTGCCGGCACTTCTTTGTTGGAAAGAAGTTCTGGGTAGGGTGTAACCAAAATTGTAATAAATACGATAGGTAAAGCCGGAACAGTCCGCTCCATTGGTCAAGCTGGTGCCTCCGTAGACATAGGGATTGCCAATGTACTGGCAGGCATACTTAGCAATTTTCTTGCCCAGTTCGCTTCCGCTGGCATTATCAATGATGCTGGTATCAAACTTGGTTACCACATAATTGCCGTTTGCCGCTTCCTGTCTGCGCCGTTCTTCCTCCTGCCTGCGACGCTCCTCCTCCAAACGCTTGCGTTCAGCCTCCTCTAACTTCTTGATCTGGGCCTGCTCCTGCTGGATCTTCTTCTTGTAAGCAGCGGCCTCCTGTTTCGCCTTGGATATTTGGGCTTCAAAATTATCGGACTCAGCCTTTTTCTTTGCCAAAAGCCCATCCAGATAAACCTTCTGCTCATTCAGACTGGCCTTGTCCGCCTCCAATGCGGCCCTATCTTCTTCCAGCCCAGCCTTGAGCGCTGCCACAGTTTCTTTCTGCAAGATATACGCATCCCACAGTTTCTGATCGTATTCGTACAAAGCCTCTATGTTGCTGGCACGGTTGAGCATATCCCCAAAACCGGATGCGGCAAGGAAAGACTCCAGGTATGAGATATTTCCTGCCTCATACATCATCTGTATGCGGATCTTCATGGCCTCATACTGCTGACTTTCGGTTTCTTTGGCAACCTCATATTCTGCCTGTGCAATCTTAATTTCCTCCTGCTTGGCAACAATATCATCTTCCAAAAGGCCGATGACCGTCATGGTATTGAGCAGTTCCGCATCCAGATCACTGATCTCTTCCTCCAACAGATCCTGGGCATCCTCCCAGTCTCCGATGTTTTCATTCAGTTTATCCAGTTCTTTCTGCTGTTCACTGATCAATTGCTGCAACCCTGAAATTGTAGTTGCGCCTACCGGCATAACCATAACAGCTGCCAGTGTCAATGCCAGTCCACAGTTTCCCGCTTTTCTGATTTTCCCCCAAAGTGTTTTGTACATGTACCCCATCCAATCTTAGATCACAGTTTTACAGTTCACAGTTGTTTACGGTTCTGGGGAATGGAAGCACATCCCGGATGTTGCCCATACCTGTCAGGTACATGACACATCTCTCAAACCCCAGACCAAATCCGGCGTGACGCACGGATCCGTACCTTCTTAGATCCAGATAAAAATCATAATCTGCCTTGGCCAGACCAAGCTCCTCCATACGCGCTTCCAGTACCTCCAGCTTATCCTCGCGCTGGCTGCCACCGATGATCTCCCCGATGCCGGGCACCAGACAGTCCATCGCAGCAACAGTCTTGCCGTCCTCGTTGAGCTTCATATAAAAGGCCTTGATCTCCTTGGGATAATCGGTAACAAACACAGGACGTTTGAACTCCTTCTCCGTCAGGTATCTCTCATGCTCCGTCTGCAGATCACAGCCCCAGAATACTTTATAATCAAACTCGTCATTGTGTTTCTCCAGAATCTCAATAGCCTCCGTATAAGTCACATGACCAAAGTCTGAATTTACCACATGCTCCAGTCTCTCGATCAGTCCCTTATCAATAAATTCGTTGAAGAACTTCATCTCCTCCGGTGCGTGCTCCAGCACATAGCGGATAACAAACTTCAGCATAGACTCTGCCAAGATCATATCATCCTTCAGATCCGCAAAAGCCATCTCCGGCTCGATCATCCAAAACTCAGCCGCATGACGGGTGGTGTTGGAATTTTCTGCACGGAAGGTAGGTCCAAAGGTATATACATTCTTAAAAGCAAACGCATAGGTTTCCACATTCAGCTGGCCGCTCACTGTCAGATTTGTGGGTTTTCCAAAGAAGTCCTGAGAATAATCCACCTTGCCATCTTCTGTTCTGGGCAGATCATTCATATCCATGGTGGTTACCTGGAACATTTCTCCTGCACCCTCGCAATCACTTCCGGTAATGATAGGAGTGTGCACATACACAAACCCTCTCTCCATAAAGAAAGTATGAATTGCATAAGCGATCAAGGAACGCACTCTAAATACTGCCTGGAAAGTATTTGTCCTGGGACGCAGATGTGCGATGGTTCTTAAATACTCAAAACTATGGCGCTTTTTCTGCAGAGGATAGTCTGCGGAAGAGAAACCTTCTACCAGCACTTCTTCTGCCTGCATCTCAAAAGGCTGCTTTGCCTGGGGCGTTTCAACAATGGTACCTGTGACCACCACAGCACTGCCCACATTCAATTTTGCCAGCACAGGGAAATTTGCCAGTCCATCGCCATATACCACCTGCAATGTCTCAAAGAAAGTACCATCGTTAAGTACCATAAAGCCAAAAGTCTTGGAATCACGGTTGCTTCTCACCCAACCGCCAACCGTCACCTTTTTGCCAATATATTTTTCTCTGTCCCGATATAAATCTCTGATATCTGTCAAATCCATCTCTCTGTCTCCCTTACTCCTGCGCGGTCTCTTTTACCACGGCGTTCTCTATAATAAACTCAAGCACTTTTTCAGTCGTGAAATACTCTTTCAGATATACATCATCGTTGCCGGCGCGAACATCATCCACTGAGATCTTATTCTCCTCGGCATACTCTTTGATCAGGGACTCCAATTCCTTATCCGTTACATTAAGTTCTTCCTGATCTGCAACATATTTAATGATCATGCTCTGCTTTCCGGCCTCTGCAGCATACGTGGAAAGGTAGGTATCGGCATCCGTAAACATGTTATACATGCAATAGGTGTCGATATCCATACTATTGCTGGCAGCCTGTTGGGCTATAGCACTATAAGCAGTATCATAATAAGTCTTTTGCAGTTCCAGAGGCGCATCCTTTGCCTCTGCCACCTTCAAAAGTGCCGCCATGGCAGCATTCTTCTTGCCGTTCTCATAAATATATTCTACCTGATATCCCAGATACCAGTCACAAAAATCTCTCAGTTCCTCCACTGTGGTATACCGCTCTGTACCCAGATCGGCTATCAGCTCGTCCAGCAACTCATCACCCTCAGCAGGATAAATGAAATTCAGAGTCACGGTAAACACCACTTCCTCTCCCGCCAGATCCGGATTGTTTTGATAAGGATCCGGGAAAGTCAGCTCCAGATCCACTGTTTCGCCGGGTTTTACACCAACCAGTCCCTCTTCGAAGCCTGAGATAAAGCTGTTGCTTCCCAAGGTAAGCTGATAATTTTCGCTGGTTCCGCCCTCAAAGGCAACTCCGTCCAGCTTGCCCACAAAATCAATATCCACGGTATCCCCGTCCTTGGCAGCACGGTCTTTCACACCGCCTTTTTCCTCAGACACGCAGGTCCAATATACGGAAAGCAAAAGACCCTCTACATCATCTTTCGTATAACTGCCCTTTTCATTGTAGGACAGCTCCAGGCCCTTGTACTCGCCCATGGTCACATAATCTTCCACTGCAACCTCACTCAGTGCCATGGCTTCTACTTTACTCCAATTTACCTTTGAAGCATCGGATGCACTCTGAGAGGTACCGGTCTGACTTCCCTGGTTACTTTCCTTGGATCCCTCCACGTCACCCTTTCCACATGCTCCAAGCAACGTAAGCACTAAAACAACTGTCAATAATAAGCATATTTTCTTTTTCATAACGCTCTCCTGTCTGTAATAATCATAATATTAAATTATACCATAAAATTTATCGCCTTAAAAGCCCTTTTTATAAAAGTGGTGATAAAAGCCTGCTGGTCTGCTCCTTCAGCCGTATCCAAAGACTCCTGCCCGCATACATATCAGGCGTGATCAAGGTACTCAGCTCCAGATCCTTTTTAAAAATGTCGGTCATCTCAGCAGCCTTTTTCTCGTCATATACCACTGCATTCACCTCAAAGTTCAACGCAAAACTGCGGATGTCCATATTGGCTGTTCCATAACAGAACACCTTCTCATCCACTATCATTCCTTTTGCATGCAAAAATCCATTGTCATAGGTATAACATTTGGCCCCGCTCTGGATCAATTCACCCACATAAGAATAGGTGGCCCAATACACAAATGGGTGATCCGGCTTACAGGGAATCATCAGATTCACTTCTATACCGGAGTGCAGTGCAATCTGCAGCGCTGCCAAAATCGCCTCATCCGGCACAAAATAAGGAGTCTGTATATAAATACTTTTTTCCGCCTTATTGATCAACCGAAGATAATTGTCCCGGATCTGCTGGTGCGAGGTGTCCGGACCACTATATATGATCTGCACATCACACTTGTCCCGAATGCCCGGGCAAAAGCCGCTCATATACTTGCTGTCCGCAAACAGATTCTCCTTTGCAGTATAATTCCAATCCAATAAGAAACGCAGCTCCAGACTCGCAACAGCCTCACCCGTGATCCGCAGGTGAGTGTCACGCCAATAACCGAATTTGGGATCCAGGCCGATGTACTCCTTGGCAATATTAAAACCACCTACATAACCGATCTTGTTGTCGATGACCACGATCTTGCGGTGATTGCGATAGTTCATACGCAAATGAAGCCACCGAAGAAAGGCCGGAAAAAACTCTGCCGTCTGTATCCCTTGGCGGTTCAGCCTGTCCCAATACTTCCTGCGCACAAATCTGCAGCCCATGGCGTCATAAAGGATGCGAACCTCCACACCCTGCGCGGCTTTTTCCACCAATATATCTTTGATACGGTTAAAGAGCACATCATTTTTGATAATATAATACTGAATATGAATAAATTCCTTTGCTTCCCGCAGATCCTGCATCAGCCGTTCAAATTTTTCATTACCGTCTGCAAAAATATCAATGTCATTGGTATCTGTCAGCACCGCCCCCATAGTCCCCAGGTTGAACATGACCAGATCTTCATAGCCGCTGATATCCGGCGTTGCCTTTTCAAGCTCTTTATTTTTTAACTGATGTTCCTGCTGCCGGATGGCCTCATTGAGCCTGTCCTCAATCTCCTTGGTCTTAAACATCTTCTGCTTATGCATATCTGTGCCTACAAGCAGATAGAACACAAATCCCAACACCGGAATAAAATACAAGACCAGAAGCCAAGTCCAGACCGTCTTTGGATTTTTTCTCTGGAAAAAGACGATGGTAATAGCAAACAGCAGATTCAGAACGATCAGCGGGCCATATATGAAATTCATGATTGTCAGGATCGTATCCCAAATCCCACCCATTCCGACTCCTCCGTACTTAACAGCATTTCCCACTGTGATTGTAGCATAATCAGCTGTTTATTTCAATAGGCCAGAACCGTTCCCGCGCAAAGGCGACATAAAATGGAAGGGGGAACCCGGGCGGCCGGTGTTTGTGGCTCAGGCATGTTCTCACTCCGTGAAAAACGTAACAGTACTAAGGATTTTTCGGCGCAAAATTGCTTGAAAAATCCAAGTGCTGACGTTTTTCAAGGGCCTTGCGCCGCAAACACCGGCCGCCCGGGTTCCCCCTTCCATTTTATGCCGCCTTTGTACGAGAACCTTTGCTGGGCAAACTGCAAAAAATACTCCTCCCCACTCTTGCCTAAAAAAGGAAAGAATGATACAATGTTACATGCAATATCATTCTAGGAGGAACTCTCATGAAACCTTGGACAATCGTTTTACTTGTAATAGTTGTGATTCTTGGCGTACTGCTGTTTTTACTGTATCGTTTCGGAAGAAAGACCCAGCAAAAGCAGGCGGAACAGCAGCAGATGATGCAGGCAAATAAACAGACCGTATCTATGCTGATCATCGACAAAAAAAGGCTCCCCATTAAACAATCCGGCCTTCCCCAGTCTGTCATTGCTCAAACGCCCAAACTCATGCGCCGGGCCAAGATGCCTATTGTAAAGGTCAAAGTTGGACCTCAGGTTATGTCTCTTGTATGTGATGAGAAAATCTTTGATTCCGTACCTGTAAAAAAAGAAGTAAAGGCCTCTGTCAGCGGCATTTACATTCTGGACGTCAAAGGGCTTCACGGTAAAGCGCCCGTGCGTGAAGTAAAAAAGAAAGGCTTTTTCAAACGCGCTGTTGCCAAAATGCAGGAAAAAGCAGGCGCAAAACCACTGTAAAATTCAAAGGTGCGTTCCAGCCATTTTATGGCCGGGACGCACTCTTTATTAGTTGAACAACCCGTTAGCCTGCCCCTTGGGCATGATCTCCATAGTGATCTTGCAGTCTGCCAGGTGCTCGTAATTAACCTCCAAAGCATAATCTACATTGACCTTGATATGCTCTTCCTGCTTATCCATGGTAATCTTCTGGGCATCAATACCGATCAGGATATTGCCAAAAGGAGTTGCATAATTGGTCAGATTTTTTTTGTCCTTTTCAAAGATCATATGTACATTAACCAGACCTTTTTTGGTCAACTCCATCTTATCCTCTTTGAACTTTATGATATTTTTGGTGTTTTCCTCTGAGTCCTCGTCTATCTCATCATATATGATGTAGTGGCTGTTATTTTTTTCGTAATACTGTGCCACACTGACTGTCTCTATATTGGTCTCTTCCTGAGCCGCATCAAACTGCAAACCTTTGATTGCAACTAATACCTCTTTTGTCATGTTCTTTCTCCGTTTTAAAATTCTTCTATATTGACTTGTTTTGCAGACAAAATACCGTATTTGATAATGGAATTGGCAAATCTGATAAACTTATCTGCCTTATCACTAACGTAAAACTGATACTGGTTACTGCCCAGCCCCGGCTGTGACCTGCTGAGCAGATCCATTTCTCCCAGCATGCCTTTCAATTCCCGAGCCGTCTCATAGGCCGGATTTACCAGATTTACCCTTTCCCCCATGACCTTTGCAATGGTGGAACGGATCAGGGGATAGTGAGTGCATCCCAAAATCAAGGTATCAATATCAATATCGATCAGCTCTGCCAGATATCTCTTGGCGATCTCATCCGTCACCGGATCCTGCAAAAGCCCCTCCTCCACCAGTGGCACAAAGAGAGGGCAAGCCTTACCGGATATGATCGCATTTGAATTCAATTCCTTTATGTACTGCGAATAAATACTACTGCTGATAGTGGCCTCTGTTCCGATCACACCGATCCGGCCGTTACGTGTAGCCTCTGCTGCCACTCTGGCTCCGGGTTTTACCACACCGATGACAGGGATATCCAACTCTTTCTCCAATTCCTCCAGTGCATAAGCACTGGCGGTATTACACGCCACCACAATAGTCTTGACCTGATGTGTCTGCAAGAAACGCACGATCTGTCTGGCATATCTGGTAATGGTGTCCTTGGATTTGCTTCCGTAGGGCACTCTCGCCGTATCCCCAAAGTATACAATTTTTTCATTGGGCATCTGCCGCATGATCTCCCGGAACACGGTCAGACCGCCCACCCCCGAATCAAACACTCCGATTGGTGCATCTTGTATCATTTATTCTTCCTTGCCTTTTTCCAGATAACCTGTCAGGATTTCCAACAGCCTGCTCTTTATTTTAATCTGCTTTGGCTTTGCTGACAAGAGCTTATAATAAATTTGTGTGGCACTGTATTCTTCCGGATCCTCTTGTGTCCAAACCACCCTGCAAGCGTCATTCATCAGTGTAAATTCCGGGAAAAACAGCCCCCACCAACTGATTGCCATCAACAGCCAGATTGCTTTCTTGATTTTTAATTTCATGATTTCCAGGTTTCCTTTCTCGCAAAAACTGTTATCAAAAGTTATTGCCTGAAAACCCGCCTTTTAATCACTGCCTCTGCATTTTAATGCCTTTGGCGCTCCATACGGATCTGCTCTGTGATAGAAGCCTCCTGATTGTCTATGTGGAGTTTGGCCGTTGCCGCAGCCGTCTTTTTATCTTTCTGCAAAATACTCTCGTAAATAATTCTATGCTCTTCTATCAGACGCTGATGCTTACTTTCGTCCTTGATATATTCAAATCGATAGCGGTACATCTGCTCGGACAGATTATTTACCATCTGCATCAAACGGCGGTTACCGGTAGCCTGCACAATGATATCGTGCAGCGCCACATCGGCCCGGGCTATTTTTCTGGGATCCCTGGTCTGCGTAGCCTGTTCAAAGTCATCGCAGGCCTGCTTTAGCTGCTCCAACTCCTCCGAAGTGATCCGGTCACAAGCCAATTCAACACTGAGTCCGTCCAGGGCACGACGCACTTCCAGCACATCCTGCAGACTTTTCTCTGTGATCTGTGCCACCTCTGCTCCCCGCCTGGGTATCATGGTTACCAAGCCCTCCAGCTCCAGCTTCCGGATCGCCTCACGGATGGGTGTACGACTGACTCCCAGCCGATTGGCCAGATGAATCTCCATAAGTCGCTCGCCGGGCTTTAATTCTCCGGTCAGGATTGCCTGCCGCAGCGTATTAAATACCACGTCCCGTAAAGGTAAAAATTCATCCATTGACACCTGTAAATTATCCTGCATTCCCATCCTCCTTTGCCGGATTCACAAATCCTGTCAGAAACACCTGCCTGGCCAAACCGGACCGGCACATTGCCTGATATCCTTCCCTGGCCTGCTCCTCCTGATCATAAATACCAAAGACTGTAGGACCGCTGCCGCTCATCAGTGCCCTCTTGGCACCATGTGCCTCCATCAGTTCCTTGATCTGAGCGATCACCGGATAGGCCTTTATAGTCACCGTCTCCAGTACGTTTGCCATGCGCTCTGTCACGCCATCCAGACTCCCTGCCCCTATAGCCTCTACCATACCATCTATGTCAGGATGGTATTGCAGCTTGTCCGCATGCAGGTTTTCATACACAAACTTGGTAGACACTGCAATGTCCGGCTTTGCCACCAGCACATGACAGGCCGGCGCGTCCGGCAGCATGGTAAGGATCTCACCGATCCCCTCCGACAGGGCTGTTCCCCCTTTCACGCAATAGGGCACATCTGCGCCCACCTGTACTGCCATTTGACAGATCTCTTCCTCTGTGACACCCAGCCGGAACATCCGATTCACACCCTTGTAAGTGGCGGCGGCGTCCGTACTTCCTCCCGCCATACCTGCTGCCACAGGTATCTTTTTGCGCAGATGAATATGAATCCCTTCGGCAACGCCGTAGTGCTCCATCATCTGCCTGGCTGCTTTGTAGATCAGATTATTTTCATCTGCCGGCACACAACCTTCCGGCAATCCTTCCCCCTCCACAGTGACAGTGATACCCTGTTCCTTCTTGGTAAAAACGAGCTCATCATAGATGCCCACGGTCTGCATGATCATCTTTACCTGATGATAACCGTTAGGTAATCTCTTGACCACGTCCAGACCCAGATTTACTTTGGCATAGGCTTTTAATGTGAAAGTTTCCATCTCTGTCTCCTTGTACCATGTATGCACAATGTATTTTGTATACATGGATTGTACTTAATTATATACAAAGACCCGAATTTTGTCAATCGGTGGAAACTATAAAGAAAAACCGGCTACAGCCAAATGCCGCAGCCAGCCTCCCTCACACTATGCACCTTTTACAATCAAAAGTTTCTCTCCCGGTCTCAGTTCATCACCACTTAGCCCGTTTATTTCTTTGATCTTTGCCACAGGTATATAATATCGTTTCCCAATGTTCCACAGATTGTCACCAGGTTTTACCACATATGCCACAATGCCAGGCAGATCACTCAGTATGTTCACATCCAGCGGAGACACATTTACATTTGAGATAATCGTAGCAGGTATGCTTTGGAATACAATGGCTCCAAAACTCAGAACCCCTTTTACATCCAATTCTTCGCTGTCCAGCATCGCCACCTGCAGCTGCTCCAGCTGGGTATTTAATCGATAACTGTCACCCGGGCTGATTCCTTGGACTTCCATGGTATAGCTGAAAGGAATGATGCCTTTGATACAGTTATACGGGTTGCTGTCATCTCCTGTCACATAAAGCACCTGTACATTTACCACACCCTGCACGGCAATGCCATCTTCCGTGATCTCTGTAGCATCTACCTGAACCTTGCCCTCACTGTGGAGCAGCTGCAAAATTCTTTCGGTACTGTTCTTTACACGAAGATGATCATTCACTTTGCTCTTGCCGCCAATCTTCATCAGCAGTTTCTTCAGGTCTCCCTCTCTTGCAACCGCATCCACTTGCTTGGTCACACCGTAGATATCGGTCAGCATCTCAACCCGGTCTTCCTCGTACATTTTCATGCCCATATCCAGCACCAGTTCCAGACCCAGCATACGCTGTTCTCCGTCAAAATCAGGCCGCACATCCAGCTCCTGATTGCCAATCTCCCAGCTGATATCCGCGATCATATTGTCCCGGCAGCCATGGCAGTCCAGCGTGCCACCCAGAGGCAGCACCGTCTCAAAGGCTCTGATCGTTTGTTCTTCCCCTTCACTCTCGTAAAGTACAAAAACATGAATCTCACCCTGAATGGACAACTTTTCTTCCAAAGGACGCACCTCCACGTCCTCCAGTTTCACACTGTCCCACAATATATTCAAAATATTGGGATAGTTTGCAGGAAGCGCAATCTCCTCTTTGACTCTAAAAATATCATTTTTTTGAATGGCTACCTGCGTAAGTTCAACGGGATTTTTGCAATACTCTACAGAACTTTCCCCCTCCAAACCATCCTGGTAGAGATCCACTGGCAATTCTTCATCATAGAGTTCTTCCACACTGGCTTTTAATGTCATAAGAGCCTGAATGCTCAGCTTTCTGGAGTTGATCATACCAATGGTCAGATCCTCCAACTGCCAGTTTACCTGTACACTGTCTGTACTCTGAACGCCCTCCAGATATACCTGTTCTTCAAAAGGAATCTTGCCTTCCACATGCACAAGCTGCTGACCATCTTCTCTTGACTGGTACAAAATATGAAAAAGAAGCCTTCCCCTGATAGTAACATGATCTGCCGTGGGTTTGACTTCTTCTATCTGCACCCTGCCCTTGTCGTAAACCAAGGTGCTGACATCCGGCTTACTGTCAGGAATATTCATGTCTTCTTCCAAAGTAATCTGGCTGGATGCCTTGCAACGGATGCGGTCCATATGTATGTTTTTCTTAATCAGTTCCACACGCTTTTCCTCCATACATTTCTGTATACTTACCACAAATATATGAAGGTGGTGTACGGAATATGAAAGTTTTGTGATTGCCCCTTGTGCATCCGGTTTTGGCCGGCGGGAAGGCAGGGAGGGGAACAGGGAATATGCCTCATTCGGACACGCTCCCGCTCCGTGAAAAACGTCGGCGCTTCATGAGGCCTATTTCCTGTTCCCCTCCCTGCCTTCCCGCCGGCCAAAAACCGAATGCGCAAGGGGCAACCTGAAAACTTTTATTTCACTGCACCAATCAGTTCCTTGATATCCTGCACACCGTAGCGTTCCATGTAGGCTTCAATGCCGGCAATGATCTCCTCTGTGGCATAGGGATTTACAAAATTCATTGCCCCCACACTGACTGCAGTCGCTCCGGCCAGAATAAACTCTATCGCATCCTCCGCAGTAGCAATACCGCCCATGCCGATCACGGGGATCTTGACCGCATTTGCGGCCTGATAAACCATGCGTACAGCCACCGGCTTGATGGCCGGGCCGGACATGCCGCCGGTCTTGTTGGCGATAGCAAAAGTGCGCCTGTGAATATCAATCTTCATGGCAGTCAGGGTGTTGATCAGGGAAATGGCATCTGCCCCTGCCGCCTCCGCGGCCCTGGCCATCTCCGTAATATCCGTCACATTGGGGCTGAGCTTCATAATAATGGGCTGTCTGGCATGCTTTTTGATCTCCCTGGTAATGTCAAACAGCGCTTCCTTCTTCTGGCCAAAAGCAATGGCCCCCTCCTTCACGTTAGGGCAGGACACATTGATCTCCATCATATCAATGTCTGTATCGCCCAGACGCTCCACCACTTCCACATAATCCTCCACGGTCTTGCCGCAGACATTGACAATGATCTTGGTATCATATTGCTTTAAGAAAGGAATGTCCCGTTCAATGAACACATCGATTCCGGGATTTTGCAGGCCGATGGCATTGAGCATACCGCCGTACACCTCCGCCACTCTGGGGGTGGGGTTGCCCGGCCAGGGCACATTTGCCACACCCTTGGTCACCACCGCGCCCAGCTTGTTTAAGTCTACAAACTCTCCGTACTCCATACCGGAGCCAAAGGTTCCGGAAGCGGTCATCACAGGATTTTGAAATTCCACGCCGGCAATCGTTACTTTTGTATTCATCAGATGTCTACCTCCTTTGCCTCAAAAACAGGACCGTCCGTGCAAATGCGGGCATTGTGCACGTGAGAATGATGATCCACTTCTTTGGTTTTTACCACGCAGCCCAGGCAGGCGCCTACGCCGCAGGCCATATGTTCCTCCAGGGAAATATAGGCAGGAATGCCCTTTTCCTCTGCATACTGCTTGATCGCCCGAAGCATGGGCATGGGACCACAGGCGAAGATCACCTCTGCCTCCAGACCATTCTCCCGGATAGCATCCATCACATTTCCCTTGCTCCCTACACTGCCATCCTCGGTTGCAATGTAAACCTTTCCATTTTGCTCCAGATCCTCCCGAAGGAATGTCTGCTCATTGCGGTAGCCCACGATGATCTGCTTATCCGCCTCCATCTGTCTGGCCAGCTCCAAGATCGGGGGAACGCCGATGCCGCCGCCCATGAGAAATACCTTCTTACCGGCACCCTCCTGCACCGGAAAGCTGTTGCCCAGGCACCCCAGAATATCCACCGTTTCCCCTGCCCGGTAGGTGGCAAACTCAACCGTTCCCTTGCCGGCCACACGATATACAATACGAAGTCTACCCTGTTGCCCGTCCACCTGACAAATGCTGATGGGCCGTGGCAAAAGAGCACTGGCGTCCTTGGTATACAGACAGATAAACTGCCCCGGTTTTGCCCCGGCCGCCAGTTCTGTCTCCAGCCACATATCATAAATTCCCGCAGCAAGCTCCTGCTGCGATACCACTGTTGCGGTTACTTTTTTCTTCTGCATAATCTCTTCCTCTCCGCTCTATTTTTGATAAACGATCCTGCCGCCGCAGATCGTGTACTTCACAACACCCTTCATAGTCTGACCGGTGAATGGGGTGTTGTCCGACTTGGAAACATAATCTCCGGCTAACCAGGTCTCCCCAGCATCAAAGATCACCAGATCCGCCGGTCCGCCTTCTGCCAGATACCCTGCGTCAAGATGATACATCCGGGCAGGATTGCAAGTAAGCTTCTCCAGATATGACATCATCGTCATTTCTCCACTGTTCACCAGATGCATCAGCCCCAAAGACAGAGCTGTCTCCAGGCCGGTAATCCCGCTGGGCGCCTCCGTAATAGGCTTTGCCTTCTCCTCCCTGCTGTGGGGCGCATGATCAGTAGCAATAATATCGATGGTGCCATCCGCAAGTCCCCGGATGATCGCCTGTCTGTCCCCCTCCTCTCTCAGGGGCGGATTCATCTTCGCCAAGGTACCATGCTGCAACACTGCCTCTTGCGTTAATGCAATGTGATGGGGCGTAGCCTCCGCATGAATATGATCTCCTCGCTGCTTGGCCCTGCGCACCAACTCCACCGCCTCTTTGGTACTGATGTGCTGAATATTGATGCAGGCTCCGGTCTCAAGTGCAAGCTCCAGATCCCGGGCCACCAGATCGATCTCCGCCTGTCTGTCGGAGCCGCCGATCCCCAGCAGCTGAGCCACCTTACCTCGATTGATGCCATTATTTATGATAAAAGCCGGGTTCTCTTCGTGAAAACTTATGGGCACATCCAGCCTGGCAGCCTCCTCCATGGCACTTCGCACCACACTTTCCTCCAAAAGCGGCACACCGTCATCTGTAAATCCCACCGCGCCAAGGCCCTTCAGTTCCTCCATCGGCACCAGCTGCTGTCCCTTCATGCCCATGGTCACATTGGCACAGGTATATACATGGATCCCGGTCTCCCTACCCTTCTCCAGCACGTACCCCAATGTCTCAGCATTATCCACCGCAGGTTTCGTATTGGCCATAAGCACCACGGAAGTATACCCTCCCCTGGCTGCAGCCCTGCTGCCACTGTCGATATCCTCCTTATAAGTAAATCCCGGATCTCTGAAGTGGGCATGTACATCCACAAGTCCCGGTGCCACCATCAACCCGGAAGCATCAAGCCGTACCACTTCCGCCTCATCGTCCTCCCCGCCGTGCCTAGACGCAATGTCTGCAGGCACTGACTCACCCTCATCTTCCGCACCGGGGCAAGCCTCGGACGTAGGCTGGATTGCCGCCGGCCGGATCTTTTCGATCCTGTCATGGCAGATCAGAATGTCATACAATCCTTCCCTGCCGGATGCAGGATCTATCATATATCCATTTTCAATGAAAAGTCGCATAACAGTGTCCTTTCTTTTTTCGTTCATGTCTGGTATATTTATTCTATTTTTACATAAATATAGTACAAAATCAAGGTTATGATACAATATGAGAATGAAGAAATTTATCGCACTGCTCTTACTCTGCGTAATCGCCCTCTCAGGCTGCGGCTCCAACAGCTCCGTCAAATTAAAAGATCTGGACTTTACGGTTGTCAGCGAGGACCGCCTCTCTGAGGAACTAAGGACCGTCATCGAAGAACGAAAGGCATCACCCTTCAAGGTAACCTACAATGACAAAGAATATCTCTACATATGCATCGGCTACGGCGAACAAAAGACCGGCGGATACAGTATCACTGTAGGCGAACTGTATCTGACAGAAGATGCTATCCATGTGAGCACTGACCTGCTGGGCCCCGGCCCGGAAGACAAAACCGGCAATGCTCCATCCTACCCCTATATCGTGATCAAAACACAATTTATGGATAAACAGGTGGTTTTTGACTGAATGTACACTGACAAGTCGAATATTCCTTAGGGGCCTATCACCAGCAGGCCCTGAGGGATATTTTTTATAGCTAAAAAATTTATGAAATAGGGTATGATAACAGCTTTTATTCCATTTAGACCCCAATGCTGTGATCTGATGGCCATCTTTTCTGCCCAGAGATCCTTATAGGGGTTACGTTACCGCTTTATTGTGACCTAATGGAAATTTTTATTTGCATAGATCCCAACTCAAGGGTCTAAATCTTCGAAACAAGCTATCACGATTCCCGACACAGCTAAAATTCCTTAAATATCATCAACAAAACCGCAGAATAAATTGAGCTTTTCTAAAATAGTTCTTGACCAGAAGAGAAATTGCATTTAAGATGTGAATAAATCATTTATAAAGGAGGATTTTTTACGCTTTACGATCGAATTTTAAAGGAGCAGCAAAGACTCCAGCAACAAATCCATTCATTGGAAAAAACTTTGCAAAACTATCCCACCGGCAAGCTAGTCTGTTGTCATGATAACAAACGCTGTAAATGGTACCAGAGCAACGGTGGCACCAAAACCTACATCCCCAAGTCCAATCGGTCTCTCGCCGAAAAATTAGCCGCCAAGAAATATCTGTCTTGTGTTCTGGAGGAACTGCTACAAGAGAAAAAGGCACTTGATTCCTACCTCAAGCATCACAACATAACACCTTCCAAATCAAAAGCTATGCTCACAGATTTTCCCGACTATTCCGACTTACTTGCCTCTCATTTCAAAGCATCTTCCCAACATATACAAGACTGGATGAACACTCCCTATGAACAAAACACCAAATTCCCTGAACACCTGATCCATAAGACCATTTCCGGGCAATTCGTCCGTTCCAAATCAGAATCCCTTATCGCTTCTTCTCTGCACGCAAACCACATTCCGTTTCGTTATGAATGTGCACTTTATCTTGGCCGAACTCCCCTTTATCCCGATTTCACTATCCTCCACCCACAGACCGAAGAGATTTTTTATTGGGAGCACTTTGGTATGATGGACGATCCATCTTATGGCAAAAATGCCGTTTCCAAGCTACAGACTTACATTTCTCATGGATTCATTCCCAGCATTCATCTGATTACCACCTATGAAACTGCTCAAAATCCATTAAGCACAGAGATTGTGCAGAAAACCATCGAGCATTACTTTTTGTAACGTTGCCATCCACAGAAAAAGAGCAGGTATCGCATTCTCTGCAATGTCTGCTCTTTTTATCACGTTATATGGCGTGTTACAGCACTTCTATCATCGCCACGCGCACTACCAGGCTTCTGCCATAGATGAACGGTACCGTGTTCACCGTCAGCACCCCATCCTTCTGCTCAAACTCTACCGGTTCTTTGTTGTCCAGCCATGTGATGGATCTGACTTCCCGGTCAAAAGCAAATACATCCTTGTAGCGCCCCTCAGAAATCAGGGCCACATCGGGACTGCCTGCCATGGGCAGGTCCGTGCAGAACAGATAATAGGTGTTACCATCCTGCAGCACGAAATCGTCGGGCTTGCCTTCGATGTTGATACCAGTCGGTCTGGGTGTGCGGATCGCTTCGTCATGATAGCTTACCCACTGTCCGATCAATTCCAGTACGCCTGCATCAATGGTGCGAAGCTTTCCGTTGGCCATGGGACCCACGTTGAGCAGCATGTTGGCGCCATATCTGCGGCATTGGGCTACTTCCCGGATCAACTGGGCAGGCGCCTTATAGTTTAAGTCTTCCACTGCATAGCCCCAGTGATCCGCCATGACCTCGCACATTTCACTGGCAATATATTTGGGAGAACCTTCCAGGTTGATGGGCTGAGGTTTGCCGCGCTCAAAGGTAACACTGTCCAGCTCAATATGTCCCAGAGCTCCCTGGGCAGAAAGGCCGGTGTTATTGATGATCATAGCCTCGGGCTGGTAGCTTCGGATCAGGCCATACAAGGCATCCTCCTCCCAGTCCTCATCCCGCTTATCCCACATACCATCAAACCACAGACCACCGATCTTGCCGTAGTTCTTGCAAAGTAGCTCTACGCTGGCACGCAGATATTTTAAATATGCCTTAAAATCCGTTTTGTAGCTAGGTTCATGCCAGTCCAGCAAAGTGTGGTAGAAAAAGGGGATCAGCCCCTGTTCCCGGCAGGCATCCACAAACTCCCGCACCAGATCCCGGCCACACCCGTGGGGCGCGTCAAACTCATTCAGCCCGCAGGTATCATAAAGAGAATACCCGTCATGATGACGTGTGGTCAGTGTAATATATTTACAGCCCGCATTCTTGGCTGCCTTAACCAATTCCGGAGCCCAATCCGGGTCCGGTGAAAACTTCTTATATACCGGGAAATACTCCTCATCCGGCAGCTCCCGACATGCTTTGAGCCATTCTCCGGCTCCCAGCACACTGTAGATCCCCAAGTGCACAAACATGCCAAGTCCCAGACTTTCAAAGTCCTTTATGTATTGTTTGGTGATCATATTTTTTCTCCTCCCTTTTCGACTCATCCTTAAAATATATGTTAACCATTCCGTATGCACAAGTCAATCTCTATTCGTTGTGGAAATGTGGGGGCATGTTGCGGAAATGTGGGGACATAGCATTCGTTGTAGAAATGGGGGGGCATTTGTGCTATACTACAAACAATATTAAAAACCTCTTACGAAAGTGTGAACGCATGAACATCAATCAAGAGAAGCGTCTGGGCTATAGCCTGATCCCAGATCATGTGAATCCTTCGCCCGATTATTATTGCACTTGGCAGACACAACTGTATGCCACCTGCGACGGAAAGCCGCAGAAGCAGAGAGCTGCTATGCATGAGCAGGCACTATTTGACAAGGAAAAGCCTTACGGCTGGGCCTATTTCTATGAGAGCGCCCGGCAGGATCTGTTTTTGGTCATGGACGACAGCTGGGACGTACCGCCAACAGGCGCATCAGAATTTTATGGAAGTCTGGTTCCGGATCCGGAGAAGTTTCCTTCCTTTACATCTCCTGAAACCGTTCCCCAAGAGGCTATGAAAAGGCTATGCGATCATGTCAAATCTCTGGGCTGGAAGGGACTGGGCGGATGGATCTGCGCCCAGGAGTCTCCGCTATATACGGGCAATCTGACAAAGGAAGAATACTGGACAAAACGTCTGCAGTGGGCGGCCTATGCAGGCATGTCTTACTGGAAGGTTGATTGGGGCAACCGAAGCCAGGAATACGAATTTCGCCGCGGCCTGCCCCAATTGGCCCGCACATACGCTCCGGAATTGATTGTGGAAAATTCCATGCGCAAGGATGTCATCCCCTTTTCTGATGTATTTCGCACTTATGATGTGCCGGCCATCATGTCCATCCCCATGACGCTGGAAAAGTTACGAGATCTGACAGATATTTCCTCACCTTTGGAGAACTTTAAGGGGCTGATCAACTGCGAAGATGAAGTATATATTGCTGCTGCCGGCGGCTTTACCATGGGCGTCATGCGTCACCCCTATGCCGGTCCTTTCCCTGACGGCCGGGCTGACATGTCTTTCCCTGATCTACACCGCAGGCTAAAGACCAAAATGACCGAAGTAACCCGTGCCGCCCACTGGCACAGAATTGCCCCCGCTTTTGGAGCAGAAGGAAGTAAAATGCACTTTAGCCAAACCCGGCTGACCGATACCTGGAAGCTGAAATGCCGGGAAGAAGAGATTGAATCCTGGTGGCCGTCTGCTATGGCAAGCAGAAATTATATGCAAGAGGACACTCTGACCGTATCCGCATGCGCTTCCCTTGGCAGGTGTATGGCCCCCCCTACAGTGGTGCCCGATTCCGATGGCCTTGTCCCTTTCACAGTAGCATCCAGAAATCCCAACGGTGCTGTATCGGTAGCCACCCTGGGCCGCACTTTGGGCCGTACCTATAAAATTCCTCGCTGTGATGTGACACTAGACACCGGAAATGCACTTACTTTTGGTATCTTTGGCCAATACCGCAACCTGATCCTGCACACAGAATTAGATCTGGCAAACTGCCGTATCGCCGCACAAGACTTGGCCTACGAGACCGCCTACGACATTACCACGTATGTAAATATTACGGGACACACCTTGATCATCCCAGGGACAGTAATCGACGCCATTGGTACCATGGCACAAAATGACGCAGACACCTCAGAACCGGGTCTGATACTGACCATTCAACAAAAGGAGAACATTGCATGATACGTTTTATCATTGTCGCATTATTTGTAGTACTGTTTTTGATCCTGTCCATCCCGATGCTGATCGCAGAATGGATCATCGGAAAATTCAATATGAATCTGAGAAACCGCAGCAGTCTGGCCATCGTCAACTGGGCCTTTCGCTGTGTGCGCTTTCTCTGTGGCACCAAGGTCATTGTCCTTGGCAAAGAAAACGTACCTAAGGACTCCGCTGTGCTGTACGTGGGCAACCACAGGAGCTTTTTTGACATTGTGCTGACCTATCCACTGGTAGCCCGCCCCACCGGCTATGTAGCAAAAAAGGAGATCAAAAAGATCCCCCTTTTGTATCACTGGATGAAATTGGTAAACTGTCTCTTCCTGGATCGAGACAATATCCGGGAAGGCTTAAAAACCATCCTGGCAGGCGTAGAAAAGGCCAAATCCGGCATCTCCATCTGTATCTTCCCGGAGGGAACCAGAAACCGTGTGCCGGACACCTTCCTGCCCTTCCATGAAGGCAGCTTTAAGATTGCTGAAAAGGCTGATGTGCCCATCATTCCCATGACCATCAACAACTCCGCCGCTATCTTCGAGGATCACTTCCCCAAGGTGAAAAAGGCCACTGTCGTCATTGAATACGGCGCCCCCATCCGCATAGCTGATCTGCCCAGGGAGGAGCGCAAACAGATCGGAGCCAAAGTACAAGGGATCATGGAGGAGACGTATTTTAGGAATAAAGAACTCTACAGGACATTTACCCATTAAAAATTGTTTCCCAAGGTACTGCTTGCAGATGTTCTCGAAAGGTCTCTGTTTCAATTTCGCTGCTGTTTTCCATAATCTTCTTGCTGAAATTTTCAAGATTTTGCTTTGCGTATATTTTATCATCAGATGATTGCATTTGTTTGCAGTTTCGGGTATAATAATATCAGAAAGGAGTGGTTGTTATGGCAAATTCATTAATTCAATTCCGTACAGACGAATCTTCAAGAATTAAAGCAAGCAGCATTTGCGAAAAGCTGGGCATTGATCTGCAGACTTATATGAGGATGTGCATTTCAAGACTCATTCAGGAAAACGGTATCCCATTTACTATGAATCTTAATGATCTATCTGAAAACAAAGCGGTTAAAGCTATGAAAACTGCCAGCAGAATTGCTGCTGCAAATGGTCTTTCTGATATG
The DNA here is from genome assembly GCA_015056865.1 of Lachnospiraceae bacterium. GTDB lineage: Bacteria > Bacillota > Clostridia > Lachnospirales > Lachnospiraceae > Acetatifactor. Next base: position 14,560 of record SVFM01000001.1, on the reverse strand, counting down.
ACACTTGATGAAATCAATGCGGAAATTGCCGAGGCAAGAAAGTAGGTTCCGACATGAAATATTACGCTATCATCGATACCAATGTACTCGTATCTGCAATGCTCAAATGGAATTCCGTTCCCGGAAATTTGATGGAACTCGTTTTTGAAGGCCCCATCATACCTGTATATAATTCTGAAATTCTGAATGAATATCTTGAAGTGCTTTCTCGTCCGAAATTTCATTTAACCAAAAAGATTGTAGATGATGTTATTGAAAATCTGGAAAATAGAGGAATCCTTGTTGAGGCTGAAACGATTGACATTGTTCTCCCCGATCCCAAAGACAGGGTATTTTACGAAGTGGTGCTCGAAGAACGTAAGACCGAAGAAGCATATTTAGTCACGGGAAACATTAAACATTTTCCGGCTGAAACCTTTATTGTTACACCTCGAAAAATGCTTGATATTGTATTCTCTGAAACACAATTTGAATAACACCGACAAAATTCCGCTCGTATCGAATTAATACGTAAGCACCAACGGCGAGGTTAACTGCCTTCCTCCGTATCCCGGTGGACAGTTTCCTCGCCGTATTCATTCCACTCATCCCGCTGATACCTGGCAGATGCCCGGAGCAGGCAATAACAAAAAATCGTATCCAAAAGCATAAAGATCATGGTTTTCATAGATGCCCTCCAATAAGAAATATCACTCCTTATTTTGCACCGGAAGGCAGGAAGGTATGCTTTTAGTATGCTAAACTGTTCTCCTTTAACAAGAAATCAAACAAATTCAAGATTAGGATTCCTGATTCGTTATAATGTGTGGGACCATCCTTAACTATAATGATTTTCTTGAATGAGTCACCGATATTTTCAAGTGATAACTGCTCCTGCTCTTCTTTTTCTTGCGTTGGCATAGTCAATGCTGATTGAATATAGAATCTCCTGGAGCCTTGATTGCATACAAAATCAACTTCTAACTGTTTCTGAACCTTTCGCTTATCCTCAGTGTAATAGTTATACTCAACCATACCCACATCGACATTATAACCTCTTATCAAAAGTTCGTTATAAACGATGTTTTCCATAATATGTGTCTCTTCATATTGACGAAAGTTGATTCTAACATTTCTCAAACCACAATCCGTAAAATAAAACTTCATTGGTGTACTAATATATTTCTTACCTTTTATGTCATAGCGACTTGCTCTGCTTATAAGAAAAGAATCTTCAAAATAATCCAAGTATGTTTTAATGGTATCCGGATGTACCGAGACATTTTTCACAGTTTTAAATGTATCTGCAAGTTTCTTAGGATTAGTCAAGCCACCGATTGCTGATGACAAGTAGTCTAGTAATTCCTCCATTTCTACAGGATTTCTCACATCGTTTCGTTCCAAAATATCTTTCATATAAGTTTCTTTAAAAATATCTCTTAAATAGGCTGCTTTGTCTTCTTCATTTTCCATTTCAAGCATTTTCGGCAACCCGCCATACATTGTATATTGATACCACGCTTGTTGCCTGTCCATTTTTTTCCCTTGCATAAATTCAGAAAAAGACAACGGGTATAAATGTACCTGATCACCTCTGCCACGGAACTCCGTAATAATATCCTTAGATAAAAACTTCGCGTTACTACCAGTAACATAAGTATCTACATTTTTTAGGTGCAAAAAACTATTTAATACATCTTCAAATTCCGATACCATCTGAACCTCGTCCAATAACACATAATACATTTTATCATCCTTAACTGCATTATGGACATATTCACACAGCACGTCCGGATCACGATATTTTTTATTGATCCTATCATCTAATGCTATTTTTATGATGTGCTCTTTATCAACTCCCGATTTCAACAAATATTCATAAAACAACTCAAACAACAAATAGGTCTTGCCACTTCTTCTGATTCCGGTAATCACCTTGATCATACCATTATTTTTTCTTCTGATGAGTTTATCCAGGTATAAGTTTCTTTCCATATCAGCCCTCCAGTATTGAAAATTTAGTCGCAATAGCAGATTAATTTTCAATAGAATTATACATCCCTACTAACGCTTATGTCAACTGCTACTGAAAATCCACTCTCTTATCCAACACTTTTTTCAATGTCACTCCTTATTTTACGCCGGAAGGCGGGAAGGTATGCTTTAATGAGGGATTTGTGGCTTACTTTTTTATGCGATTTCTAATTGATTATTAATGTATTTTTTTAACCCATCAACATGTTTTACGTCGTATTCTTCGGAAACTTTATCAAAATATCTTTTTATTTCCTGCTTTTCTATTACTACATTTGACGGCTCCATTGGTAGATATCCTTCTCGGGCCTGTTTCCAAGGATCTTCATTATGAGTAATTTTTTCTAACGCTTTTCCACTATACATTCCAAACGAGTCAATGATTAAATCTATTACTTCTTTTTCTTCTTTACTTAACTCCTGAAAGCGGTTTTTAAACATTACAAAACGATTATCATCGATTGGATTATACTTAAATGTTTTAAACATTTCATATACTGATTCATATACTGGCCCATGCATCCATGCTACACAATCTTCATCATATATTGGAGTGCCAAAAAGCACCATATAGATTCCCTGGATAAAGTACAATATCTTCTGTAAAGCTAATGGTGTGACTTCATGTGCTCTCTCAAAAATATATGAGATAACAGATAACATTTTTTCAGATACACTCATGAGACTATTTAATTCTTCTGCTGCTTTTGATGCCTTTTTATAAGCCGTATCTCCTATTTTATCCATATTATTTTTCAACAGTTCAAGCATATATTTAGGCGACTCTAAAGCTTTTTTCATCACAACAGAATATTCTTTTGAAGGAACCTGCCCCTGAAGATAACGAGTAATGGTGATTTCTCCAAATCCTAATGCTAAAGAAAGTGGTGCTTTGCCGATATTATAAATATCCATTAGTTTTTGAATGTCATTAACACTTATAATATCTTCATATGCTCTATATTGTTCATCAACTTCCTTAGATCTTAGATCCATAATTCCCGGAACGTTCATTTCCTCTCCACAATTTTTACAAAATGCAACCGTAATCTCCATGTCATATGCTTTTTCCTTAATGATGCATTTTCGCACTACCTTTTTGAATTCATACTGGGTTAATTCCCTGCACTCAGCACAGAATCCACATCTCTCCTTTCCCATGTTTTTACCTCCTCTTTGATATTTACTATTCTCTCATTTGTTCATTAAAGCCTGTTTTACTTCGGCAAGGTAACATTCTACTTCTTCACGTTTAATATGCAATATAATCGCCTCCTATATTGTATGATGGATTTTTCAAATTATTCCATCATCATAATTATCGTATATCAATGATTGCTTTTTGTCAATATCCTATCATCTTGATAATGCGCGCTTATTATAAAATCTGCCAGCGGGTAATACGTATTGACGCCGTGCGCATAATGCGTTACAATATGCATATAATAATGATGGAGGTGTATTGTATGGAGTCCACTAATTTGAATATTCGGACGGATAAAGAAGTGAAAGCTCAGGCTGAAAAGATTTTTGACGCTTTGGGGCTTAATATGACTACTGCGGTTAATATTTTTTTAAGACAGGCCATCAGAGAGAATGGAATTCCTTTTGAAGTAAAACTGAATGTTCCCAACGAGACAACCGCTGCCGCTATCCGAGAGGGCAGAACACTTGCTTACAGCAATATGGAAGATTTAAAGGCAGCACTTGAAGAATGAGGTACAAAGTAAACGGTGAAACCCTCTACGCAAAAATATCTCTTCTCATACTTACAGTTTTATCTGTTGACCTGCTCCTTCTAGACTGATTGGCTACAAACCCATTTTTCTTATAAAATTCTGGTGTGTCAGGATTATACTCTATATCTGCATCTACTGTAACAAACCTGCATGCCACGCCATTGTCCAACATTTCAAAGGCATATGTATTCACAATATCTAAAACAAAAGAACCATATCCTTTTCTCTGGGCTTGCTCACTTAACGACTTATTGATTGCCAATTTCCCAAGTTTAAGTGCAGGTAACGCCATAAAATCAACTTTTTCTAAGTCCGTTCCCTTTTTCTCATCTATTGTCAATCTGACCGTATCTGCCGATAAAGAAAAATAACCAATCAGCTCCCTTGTATGAGAATGTATTAATAAAAAAGTTCTTGTTACTCCAATTTTTTCTAACAGTAGGGCTTTTTCTTTCAGAAAAGTTTCGTATTCCTTTGCTTCCCCACAATCAAAAGAATACTGTGAAATATCTCCTATAGACGCAGAACTGATTGGAAATATTTTCACAGTATTACAAATACTTTCAAAATCTTTTGAAGTTAAATAACTCATTTCTGTACGATCCGCTTTCTCAATTCCAGCATTTTTTTATTTCTGTCAATGGATTCCGGTGATGGTGCTGTTACTGCTTGTTTTATTATGTGCATTGCATCTGCACCGGTTAAAGTTGGCGTTGCTTGAATAGGCTTTACATAGGCACTCATATCATCATCCTCCTTTGTTTTCTCTTGTTCTTTCTCACTCATATTATACCACCATTTTAACATAATTCATAGATAGTATATCATGTTTTCATTGTCATTATAATACAAATTTTATCGGCATGCAATCATTAATTCTCTGAAGCAGGAATGGAATAGCACCGGCAAACTTTCTACGGTTCATTGGCAGTCAGCCACTTATCGAATTCCTCTATACTTCCAAAGCTATTCTGGAAGGCCATCTGCTGGCCGGCGGTCAGGGCTTCAAACTCGGCCCAGGTGTAATCCGCTGGCTGTTTGGCTCCCTCTGCCTCCCAGGGATTAGTCTGCTCTGATGAAGATCCGGCAGACTGGGCCTCCTGCAACCATTCATCAAAGGCTTCTATACTGGAAAAACTGTTCTGGAAGGCTATCTGCTGGCCGGCGGTCAGGGCTTCGAATTCGGCCCAGGTATAGTCTGCAGGCTGCTTGGCTCCTGCTGCTTCCCAGGGGTTGGCCGGGGATGCGCCGGACTGACCGGACTGGGCCTTTTGCAACCATTCGTCAAAGGCTTCTGGGCTGGCAAAGCTGTTCTGAAAGGCTATTTGCTGGCCGGCAGTCAGGGCTTCGAACTCAGCCCAGGTGTAGTTGGCGGGCTGCTTGGCTCCTGCTGCTTCCCAAGGGTTGGCCGGGGATGTGCCGGACTGACCGGATTGGGCTTTCTGCAGCCATTTGTCAAAGGCTTCCGGGCTGGCAAAGCTGTTCTGGAAGGCCATCTGCTGGGCCACGGTCAGGGCTTCGAATTCCGCCCAGGTATAGTCCGCAGGCTGCTTGGCTCCTGCTGCTTCCCAGGGGTTGGGCTGGGATGTGCCGGACTGACCGGATTGGGCTTTCTGCAGCCATTTGTCAAAGGCCCCCGTGCTGGCAAAGCTGTTCTGGAAGGCTATCTGCTGGCCGGCGGTTAGAGCTTCAAATTCGGCCCAGGTGTAGTCCGCAGGCTGCTTGGCTCCAGCGGCTTCCCAGGGGTTAGGTTCTGTTGGGGTTTCTTGGTCACTCATATCGCCTCCGGGTTCATATCCCGCATTTTTTAAGGCTTCTTCCATCCATGCTTCAAATTCTTTATCGCTTGGAAACCAATTGATAAAAGCCAGTTGCTGGTTTTGGGATAAAGCTTCATATTCTGCCCAGGTGTACCTGTCCGGTTGTTTGCCGCCGGTTATCCAGGGGGATAACTGGGGCTTATCTGCTGTGGATTGTCCCGGCTGCTCCGGACTTGAAGGGAGTACAACGGACGAAGAGGGAGTAGATGGACTCTGACTTTCTGGCACATCATCCTCCTTATTATCTTTGTGTGGTTGCTGGCTCTCCGGTACTTTGCTCTCCGGCACTTTGCTCTCCGGAACCTTGCTGACCGGCTCTTTGCTGACCGGCGTACTACTCTCCGGGGTCCGGCTTGCACTATGGTCATCAGGTTTCTCTGCATCGACCACGCTCTGGTCTTCACTTTCCGGGACGGAAGTACTTTCACTACCGGAGGTTGGCTCTCCTGATTTATGTACATCTTCCTCTGTTTCTTTGCCGCAGGCTACCGCTAATATCAGCAGTACACTGAGCAACGCCAGGACCATTGTCTTTTTATGCCTCATTCTATCTGTCTCCACTTTCTAAACTCAAAAAACTTTTGCAATGATACCGTAATCTTTTTTCTTTTTGGAATCGTCGCCCACGTGATACATACCGCTGACTGTAAAATCGTCCCAAGGGTGCTTTCTGGCTCTCAGCAGGATCTGCATGGCACGAAGAACAGAACCCTGGCTGATCAGCAGGATGTTTTTGCCTTCGTAATTCTGGTTGATGAATTCCAAAACATCCACACAGTTGGCGATAACCGTTCCCCAGGAAGAGCCCTTGGGGGTTCTGGCAAACATATTGTTTTCGATTTCACGGGCGATAAAGGTGGGATCATGCTCCAGATCAAAATAGGTTTTGTATTCCCAGCCGGTGTTGTTGATGCCGTGGAGCTTTTCCACGGGCACGTAGGGGAATTTCTGGGGTGTCTGCATGATCAGGTTCTTGGTATTGACCACTCTTTCGATGGGGCCGTACAGGGCTACATCAAAGTTGTAGCTGTCAAGCTGGGCCGCCTGTTTGTGGGTAATCTCTATTCCGTTGTCGGTAAATGCGCAGTTGGCGGAGGTGTCACTCATAAACTCATGATTGACCACAGCCACGGTTTCCGCATGTCTGATCAGGTAAATGGAGTTACACTTTACTGCGGGGGTCGTGGTACCCGGAATGTAATCAATCTTGCCGGTCTCCTGGTCGATGGCAATGCCCCACTTTAACAAATTATTTGTAATTCTTTCTCTTTCTGCAACAGGTATGGTGCGTACATCAAACATTGTTGTTTCCTCTCCGGTTGTACTATTTCTGCAGTAACTGAATGACTTTACGGGTAAGATCATTTTCTACGATGTACTCATACACTGCGTTGGGTACCATCTGTTTCCAATCATCTCCGTCAACGATCTTCTGCCTGATCTCTGTGCTGCACATTTTCTTTTCTCTGTCGTCAAAAAGCACCACGGTTCCATAACCAAGGCTCTTAAGTCTTTCCAGCTTTTCGTAGCCCCACTGGTCGTAAATGGTGAAAAAGGAAGTGGCTGACAGGGGAACATAGTTGTAAAGAATTTCCGGCCGTTCGATGGGATAGGGTACGATCTCGAAATCTTCCCTTTTGACTCCCGCTTCTAACAGGGCCAGCTTGATCATATTATATCTTTCGTAATATGTGAAAGGATTGGAAGCCGCTTCACTTCTGTGGGGATCCACCTCTTCCCGTATCAGGGATGCGTTCTCGGGGGATGTGATTCCCACGATCAGCTTTTTGCATTGTTCTTTTGCCAACAGAGCATAGTTCAAGTGGTCATTATGAAACAATTGAAATCTGCCGTGAATAAAGCCTAGTTCTATCATTAATTTTTCCTCCGTATTAAAGATTAGTCAGGGTCTTTTTGATGATTTCTTTTCTTAAGTAAGAAACCGGGGACTTTGCAACACCCGATTGAAATTGAATGTGGAATATCTTCTCCATTCCCTTCTGATAGTCGTGATCATCACAGACAAAGTAACTGCAGTGTTGCCTGAGATCTATGATATTGATCATCCAACTATCATCCTTGTCAGCGAACCACCGCCGGATCTCCGGCAATCTTTCCAAGATGCCGCGGGCGTCCCAGACGCAAAGCTGGGCGATACGGGGCGGCAGAATCGCATTGCCCCGAAGGGTTTTGATATCGTTAAAGAGTGCGTTCTTCAAATCCGCCTCTACATTCTCTTGCACCTGTGAAAAATATGTGACGCACCACTTGTGATCTACATTCGCTTTTTGGCACAGTTCATGGAAGGCTATCCTGTCTTCAGCTGTGGTATTGGAAGAGGTAAGATTCAGGGTATTGTCCAAAATAGCGGCGATTAACAAAAGAGCTGTGGCGCGCGTCATTTGGTCCTGCAGGCCGGCCCTTTTCCATTCCCGGTAGATCAGGGTGGCAGCGGCACCAATAAACTCAATATGGGCTTGTTCCCCAATGCGGCTTGTCCAATATGCCTCAAAGCCAACATGGTGATCGTAGATCTCCACCACCTGACTTAGGGGTACATTCTCCTTCATATATTCTGGGTCCGAAACATCAACCACAATGTATTTTGCGGTTTCTGCCTGATACTGGGACTGCAGGGAAGTTAGGATCTGCCCTTTCTCAATCAGGAATTCGCATACGCTATAATTGCAGGGTGCCGCAGAATAGGCAATGGCAGGTATGCCTTGCAGTTGTAAAAGTTCCGCCATGGCAACACTGCAGGCGTAGGCATCGATGTCTAAGTAGGTTGAGCCGGCGGTGATGATTATATTTTGTTTCATATTTAATCTATTCTCTCCTACAAAGTATTCCTCGGAGCATTTCTATGATAACTTTCGGATTTAAACCTTTTATCATTAATCTATTGTTATTCCGAATAGGTTTAAAAACAAAACCTATAATAACATTGGTAAAAAACTGCGTGATAACCGAGGCAATTGCCGCTCCAACCGCTCCAAGAATCGGAATCAGACACAAATTTAAAAGGACATTGGCAATTGCTCCAACCACATTAATCCCAGTCAGAAATTTCTGTTTGCCTTCAGCCAAAATCCAAATATTACGAACAGAACCGTAGTGCCCAAAAGTTATATACCAAACCGCAACTGCAAGAATGCTTGCAGATTTTGCATATTCACCCCCATACAGCAAATTGACAATGGGCTTGGCAAGCAAAGTCATTCCTATGCTTTGTGCAAGTGACATGCATGTGATGATGCTGTACAATTGAGTCACTCTCTTTTCGTATAGTACTTGATTCCGTTCTTTCTCCTCTAGGATTACCGGTCTTGCAGAATCGATCACTGCACCGAACACAAAGGCACTGATTCCTATACACGTTATTGCCGCTGAATATAATCCCGTTTCACTTTCTCCTATCATAAGCCTTATCATAATTCTGTCAGTATTCTGAAATATAATGACCATTAGGCTTGGAATGATATAGTATTTACTTCGGGATAGTAACTCTTTTCCTATCTGCCAATTCGCTGATAAACGTTGGCCGCCTACCTTTTTGTATATAATCATTAAAATAATCGAAATTAAAAAATAGTCTATCGCATTGGAGAACGCAAACCAAATAACACTTTTTTGCGTTACGAGCAAGTAAATTTTATAGAATGCAACAACGATATATGCAATTAGTGACGCGAAAGATGGATATTTTGACAACAGCTTGGACTGAAACCAGTACTGGGTCATTTCGGTTGCGTTGAATAACAACGTTAAGCTATACAGCGCGCAAACTAAAATCGTTTCTGTTTCACCGGCGTTGGCTACCATTACGAACGCAACCGAACCCACCATACAAAAGATGCTGGATATCATATTGAATACCAAAGAGGTGCCCAATATCACGCCTTCCCTATCGGGAGATTTTACAAACTCCTTAACCAATGTATTTTTAAGACCCAACTGCATGATCGGCATTGCAAATGCTACCACTGACGCAACGTAGCTTATAACACCGTAATTGGACGGGCCTAAGTATCTCGCCGTAATTAATCCAATTATTAAATTAAGTATAGATTGTATGATTTTACAGCCAATTATCCAACCGGCATTTTTAAAGACATTACTTTTTGTTTGCTTCATTCTTGTACTTTCCCCTGCCAAATGTATTTACACCAGATGGTGCATAATTACATTCTAAGGCATTTATACCAACGGTTTCCACAGTCCGGAATACCGGTTTCCTCAAAAACGGAATCGCAGTTTCCAAACGCCGGACAGTCCGGACACGGAAGCCGGATTATTCACCTGTATTATCATAGTGTCATTTAATATAAAATTACACTTGCTAATTAATAGTCTCAAAATCTACCATTTATTTTTTGACGAATTGGAAAATAAATGAACTTGTATAGTTTATACATATGATGAGTAACTATCCAAAATATTCGTCTATCACTACTGATTGCTGGAATAAAACATTTTCTTTTTTTTACTATTTCTTGAATATATGTTTTTTCACAACTTCTATATCTTTTTTCTTTTGTTTTACACAAATTCTTTAATAAAGACAACTTAGCTTTTATTATAACATTTTCTGCAAGATGATCATACTCTGGATATTGTTTTTCAATACACAGTTTTTTCTGCTCAGCAAAATACAGTATATCAAAAAACTTTTCAGAAAAAGGTGCTCTTGATGCACTGTTTTCAGTAATCCGGTATTGAACTACTATATCATCAATCAACACTACCTTTGGCTTTTTTAAGTAACATTGGAAAACAAAAAAACTATCTTCATGAACATGTTTACCCTCTATAAATCGAATATCTCCAATAATACCTTTTTTGTACAATTTCCCCCATACTGTATATGATGATGGATGATCTAATAATGATGACTCAAGTGCTTGCATTCCATTTAAGACTTTACACTCTTTGGGATATGGAGACTCCAAAAAACCTCCATTTTCATCTATATTACATCGTCCTCCAACAATAATATCAGCCTCATATGCTTCCATTGCTCTATACAGCTTTTCTAATGAATTCACAACAAATAAATCATCCGCATCTAAAAAAGTAATATATTCTCCTCTAGAAGCTTCAATTCCTACATTTCTGGCTTTACATACCCCACCATTCTCTATATGAATAATATTCACCAAAGAATGTATTGTAGAAATTTCCTTTACGATTTTATATGTTTCATCAACAGAACCATCATCAACAACAATTAATTCCCAATTCTTATACGTTTGCATAAGAACTGAATTGCATGCCTGTGCAATCCATCGTCCCGCATTATAAGCGGGTATAATTATACTAATTAATGGTAAATTACTCATAACATCTAATAATCTAACGCTCCTAATCTTTAATTAGACTTTCCTTCCTAAATAAACAAGAATTTAAGTATTACTCTATTTCATACACTTAATATTAACACAAATGATAATCAATCATATATAATATCTACGCTAGGTGGGAATATCCTTCTTTTCTCTCATAATTAATATCTAAACATAACTTCAATTATTGAGGACTATTGGCTGCATACCAATTATCAAAATCCGATATACTCTCAAAACTCTCAAAAAAGGCATCTTTTTGAAAATCAGTCAACGCTTCATATTCTTTCCAAGTATAATCAAAGGGCTGTTTCCCACCGTCGTCCCAAGGTAATACTGCATTCTCTTGAGCTTCAATCAACCAATTATCAAATGCATTAATATCTTCGAAACACTTTTGAAATTCGATCTGCTGATCCATATTCAATAGTTCATATTCTTCCCAAGTATAGTCAGATGGCTGTTTTCCTCCATTTTCCCATGGAGGAATAATACTCTCCATCGCACTAGTCATCCAGCGATCAAAGTCCTTTACATTTTCAAAACTCTCAAAAAAAGTATCCTTTAAAAAATCACTTAAAGCTTCATACTCTTCCCACGTATAGTCAGATGGTTGTATCCCCTCTTCTTCCCATGGTAATAATGCATTATTCTGTGCGCCCATTAACCAGTTATCGAATGCAACAATATCCTTAAAGCTTTTTTGAAATTCCATCTTTTGATTTTCAGATAAAGTTTCATATTCTTCCCAGGTATATTCTACAGGTTGTTTTCCACCATCTTCCCATGGAAGGGCTTCTCCTCCCATTGCGATTCTCATCCACATATCAAAATCATCCGCAACTTCAAAGCTTTCAAAAAAAGCATCCTTTAAAAAATCACTTAAAGCTTCGTATTCTTCCCAGGTATATTCTACAGGTTGTTTTCCGCCACTCTCCCACGGCAATAAAGCATCCTCTTGAGCTTTCATCAACCAACTATCAAAAGCGGCAATATCCTCAAAACTTTTCTGGAACTTATTTTTATCATTATCATCCAGTGCTTCATATTCTTCCCAAGTATACTCTCCAGGAACTTTTAAGGAGCTGTTTTCTACAACAGAAGAAGATTCTCCATCGCCATAAGTAGTGCATCCTATGAAGCAACTACATAATATGGTCACCATCAAAACTCTCATAATGATCTTCATCATTCTTTTCATGCTTTCATTTTCTCCTTACTTTTTAGTAATTCTTTCTTTATACCATCCATCTTTAATTATTGCCGCTTTACTACATGGTCCATTTTGATATAGTACATCATCGTTTTTCTCATTTATGATCCCCTCTGCTAACTTCAATAATCTTTGAGTTGCTACTGTAGCATTCCACTCTATTATAATTGTTCTATACGCTTCTTTTCCTAAACGATATTGCTCTTCTGTATGTTCTATTACATACTTAACCTTTTCATACAGCATATCAATATTTCCAGATTCGTACACCATACCATTCACCTCGTCCTTCAATAAATACGGAACAGAACCAATTGCATGACTGGCAATAACTGTACATCCACTATTCATTGACTCATTGAGAACCGCTCCCCATCCTTCTTGACGATCACTGGTAAACAGATAAATACCTGCTTCTTCCATATTCATTCGTACCTGTTGTGGAGACATAGATCCACAGAAATGTACAACATCGCTAAGATTCTCTTCCTTCACATACCGTTTTAATTCATCCTCCATTTCTCCTGTACCGATCATATTTAGCCTAAAATCATAACCATCATTCTTTAATCTTCTGGCTATCTGAATTGCATCATCCGGATGTTTCCAATCAATAAAACGTCCACACCATAGAAGTAAATTTGTTCTCTTTTGGGATAACAATTCATCAACATTGTACTTTATGTCGGCAGGAAAATATCCCCATTTATAGGATTTCCGTTTATACATACCGACACTTGCATAATCCAGCGCAGTATATGCACTGGAGCACAACATGTAAATATTATTTTTCCACAGATTCATTTGACGCCAACAAATAAAATGATAAATCTTTTTCAACCACGAGCTAACCTTCTTATAAGGACGTTCTGAATATCGAAAAATAAGCTTGTTTGCAAGAATACGTTCTCTCAGTATATCATTAGGAGCTGCACCTGCAATTACTACATCTGCTTCATTGATAAATGAGATTGCCGCTTTATACTGATTTTCTCCTTCATAAGCAAGATATACATATGTAGGAATCTCTCCCTGTGCATACCCTAACTTTCTTCGTTCTTCCCTCATTACAGTTGTGGAAATAAAAACAAAATCGTTTCCTAGCCTTTTATACATTTCTTCACAAAATGGTTTTTGGTGGTGATTAAAATAATTAGATACAAATACAACTTTCATAAAACCATCCACCTTTCCTTTTTCTTTGAATTGATTCCGCCGCAAAATGCTTATACGTTGCCCACCGCACGCCCCGTGGAGGCATCAATTCTGTGCGGCATCCCTCTCTTCAACAGAGAGGGATGTACTTATCAGATGCTTACCATTAATTTAAGATAAGCTTACCTGTAATATCGAACTTATAAGTACCACCAGGCAACAATCCATTGCCCATCGCTGTACTAAATGCATAAGTACAATTCTTTACTGCCTTAAGGGAAGAATTAATGTAGTAATAATTCCCCTCAGAATCCTGTACCAACCCTGCACGAGTCGCTGCACCGTTTACATAGTAACGAATATTACCATCACTATCAAACACAAGACCCGTCTTTACACTTAACTTATCCTGACATCTATCACAAGATAGATCTCCGTTCTCATCCAAATGACTTCCCAGCGCTGCAATCGGCTCTGTCTTGGTTTCTCCACATACACAGGTATATGTTCTGACTCCCGAAGTTGTACAACTAACAGGAGTTGTAACTACTCCCTTATCCCATACGTGTTCATGATCAACAATTTCTTCACACTTATCACAGACAAAGTCTTCATCTTCATCAACATGACCTGTTGCTTCGATCGTTTCTGTCTTTGTCTCTTCACATGCACAGGTATAAGTCTTTACTCCCGGAGTTGTACATGTTGCAGGTGTTGTAATTTCTCCATCATCCCATACATGTACATGGGCAACCGCTTCATTACAATTGTCACAGATAAAGTTTTCGTCTTCATCGATATGACCTGTTGCTTCGATTGTTTCTGTCTTGGTTTCCCCACAAGGACAGGTATAAGTTCTAACTCCTGCACCTGTACATGTTGCAGATGTTGTAATTTCTCCATCACCCCATACATGCTCATGTTCCAAAGTCTCTCCACAACTATCACAGCTAAAGTTTTCATCTTCATCGATATGACCTGTCGCTGCAATAGCTTCTGTCTTAGAGATACCACAATCACAGATAAATGTCTTGATTCCATCTTCTGTACAAGTTACCGGTACAGTTACTGTTCCTTCTCCCCATACATGTTTATGAGAACCTTCAACACTTGGAGGATCAATCATCTTACCGTCACCGCCAAACTGATAGGTACCACCAGGCAACAATCCATTGCCCATCGCTGTACTAAATGCATAAGTACAATTCTTTACTGCCTTAAGGGAAGAATTAATGTAGTAATAATTCCCCTCAGAATCCTGTACCAACCCTGCACGAG
>SVFM01000015.1 GCA_015056865.1 Lachnospiraceae bacterium | reverse complement strand
CATAAGAGCAAAGCACAGTATAATAAAAAAGATAGGAACTTCCATTGGTACGGATGTTCCTATCATTCATAAGAGTACGTATAAAATCGCGATAAATGCGACAGCGTGGATAGTCCACAATTTGTTTGATTTCTAATTGATAATCCATAGTATCCTCCTCAAAAATTTGTCATGGCAGTGGAGTTGATTTTTATGTGATATTCATTCATATCCCTCTCGAATCCGCCCAGCATCCCTCTAAATGTATTTATAATTGCACTTTTTTGAGATGCTCCGAAAGTGCTGATTTTTCGGGGGATTTCTCCGAAAAAGGTTGAAAAATCAATGGTTTTGAGCGATAATAGATTCCATTAGAAGCTATGTCATTCAAGTTGGTTCCACATGTCGGACAGGACTTAAAATCCCTCGATGGCAACATCGTACCGGTTCAAGTCCGGTCGCCGGCAGTACATGGCGAAAACAAGTTCGACAGAGGGTAGAGAAAACATTGGATTTGCAGTGTCTTCTCTATTTTTTTATTTGTGTCGAAATGCACTTCTTAAACTTAAAAAAATGTGTAAAAACGGACTTGTAAAACTTGAAAAAATGTGTAATACTATCCTTGCAATGAATTTCTTTTGATCTTGTTGACACTTTAGGAAAAAATGCATATAATATTATTGAGAACAGAAAGTTCTCCTTCATCAAGGATGAGTCCTGTGACGGTTCTGACAGGACGGTAAAATAAAAACTGACCGAGCGATGAGTCCTGTGACGGTTCTGACAGGACGGTAAAATAAAAACTGACCGAGTGATGAAGACTTGGACGGAAGGCGTCACGGCCTTCCGTTTTTGTATTATAGGAGAAGAAATGAATATACCAGAAAGTGATTTTCAAGTTTTAAAATTGACGGACTATTTTTATAATGATTATCCGAATCCGCCATATAAAGAAATTATGCAGAAAAGGCAAAGAGCATATAATTGTTTATTGTTTCAGACACACTATGATTATTATATATGTGTTCCCTATAGAAGTGAAATTTCACATACATATGCGTATTTGTTTAAAAAGTCGAAACGATCGATGAAACACCGTTCCGGATTAGATTACACGAAGATTGTAATTATCAATAAAAGCGAGTATGTTGATACTATTGATGCCTTGTTGGACAAAGATGAATATAATGAAACAGTTGTAAACATAAAAAGAATTAAGCGTGAAGCATTGGAGTTTGTGGAAGATTATGTAAAGCATATGAAAGGTGTCCATAAGCTGTCACCACAGGAATTTAAGCGTAGATATAATTTTTCTCCATTGCAGTATTTTCATAATGAGTTAGGGATTACGCCCGGTTAATTGTACATGGAATCCGAGGATTATGGATACACTTCGACTAGCTGTATTGTTAGAGGCACCGAAAAGAATATTTTAGGACCAGTTCAGAAGATAAGGTAACATAGCATACCGCTAGGATTATTTTATTATATAATGTCAAAATAACTTCGCAGCGAGGATGAGAAATGAGAGTTGCAGTATTGTCAGATATCCATGGGAATCATATAGCATTGGAAAAATGTATGGAGGAAATAGAACGAAGGAAGATTCAAAAGCTGATTTTTTTAGGGGATTATGTGGGAGAGTTGGCTTATCCTCAAAAGACCATGGCATATTTGAGAAAAATAATGAAAAAATATGAATGTAATTTTATCCGAGGAAATAAAGAAGATTATTGGCTTGATCGTGAACATGACCAAAGTATAGCATGGAAAGAGGGAGATTCAACCACTGGGGCATTGTTATATGCATATAGCAATTTGAACTATGACGATATTTCTTTCTTTGAATCATTATCACATATGAAAGTAATATCTTTTGACGGTTTGCCCGCTATTGCTGCATACCATGGTTCCCATGACAGTAAGGGGAAGAAGTTAGGATCCAATACAGACAGTTCCCATATACTTTTTCGGGATACAGAGGAATCCATTATCTTGTGCGGGCATACTCATATACGCAATAAAATATTGTGTGCGGATAGAGTGTTATTTAATCCCGGCTCTGTAGGAGTTCCATTGGAAAGTAATGGAGTATCTCAATTTCTGATTTTGTCGGGAGAGCAAGGGAAATGGCAATATGAGTTCGTTGATGTGTCCTATGATATTGAAAGTGTAATTCAAGAATTGCACGAAGAAGATTTATACGCCAAGGCACCTTGTTGGACAAGGGTTACGGAGAATTTGCTGAGGAACGGAGATATTTCCCATGGAACAGTATTATCAAGAGCAATGCAACTTCTTTACAATGATACTGGTAAATGGTGCTGGCCGGATATTCCGGAACAATATTGGGAAAGGGCGATAGGGGAGTTGATTGATCAAGAACCGTTCAATTAATTATTAAAAAGATTTCGTTTGTATAGTCCGGAAATAAATTGACATACTTTTTTGTTTGCGGTAATATAATATTAAAGACGAGCAACTTGAGTGTCGGTCAAAGCGTTGAAGCAAGGTGTTGTGCCGGAGGGCAGTGCTTTGCCAGTTTTATAAGGGTCTGATATTTACCACAATCCAGCTAAGCTACTTTGGTAGCTGAAAGAAAATGTCTGAAAGGCTCTGCGGAAGCAGAGCTTTTTTCAACTATAAAGATAGGGTGGGGTTATAAATTGTGATGCGTATACTCCTATTGGCGGTAGATCAAATGTTTGATCACGTATACTAAAAAGTGTTGTAACTATAAAAAGAGAGGAAATTTTTAATGAGTAGTATTCTTGAGAGAGACGGATTGACAATAGAATTGTTGAATTGCCTATCCGTTATTTTGACAAGGCGTTACTATTTAAGGAATTGCAGCAAGTCAATAGCTGGTATGATGAATCTTCAGAACTTCATGAGTTGGCACTGGACTATCGAATAAAGAGCGTGCAGTCAGCTGTATTAAAATATGATAGATATTACCCTGACCATCAGGCAAGAAAGGTTTTTGATGATTTGTTAGGATTTCGGTCACTGTGTGATAATTATGATGATGCGTTGTCGTTGAGTTCGCTTGACAATTTGAGAATAGCAGATCTATCGAGAGGAAAAGCTAATGATGATGGGTATCGGGGAGTGCATGTGTATTATCAATTAGACAACTTTCATTATCCCATCGAAATACAGTATAATACCTATTATGACAGACAATTTAACAATTGGCTGCATAAGTATATTTACAAGAAGAAATATGAGACTTTCGTGGGTTGCCACTTGCGTAAATCATATGAAAATGCTAAAATTCTATCAGAACAAGATTTTAAGGAGGCGCTGAGACATGTGTTATCTGATTGCTAAAGATGTGGATGCAGTAGGATGTGTTGCGTTGAAGACAACACATGGCAAGCATCTTTCGGAATTCAAGAAGAAAATAATGGATAAGGTCGGATATGATCGTATTCAGTTAGTGACAATCAGCAGACCGTCTGCCTACGGAGAATACGAACCATATAATTTTGTGGAAACAAAGGAAGAATTTGAAGAGGCGGTAAGTGCAATGTAAAGTGTGCATTTTGTCTACGCACTTCAAGTTAGTATTCGGGCAGGCATCTTTCTATGTGGGGTTGCTAGTACCTATCCGGCATTCAAGTTCCGCCACTAACAATGAATATTACAGTGATAATTCCCCAGAATAATCCGGGAGATTATTTTTTGACAATTCAATAAAAATGGATATAAAGTTAGATTTTAATTTGAGTCTTTTTTGTTTATATTTTCTATGCAACTATTGGATGGCGCTATAATATCATCCTTCCTGTTTCCATTGTACTGTATTTTGCCTTCCAATGTTACGCTTATTCTTATCAAGTTAATATTATGATAAAAAGAAACAGGGAGGCGGGAGAAGAAGATCGTCCCGTATGCACTATTGTTACAGATGAGTACATACAGGTAAATGCGCCGAACGGGGCAAAGGCTGAGGTGCAATACAGTAATATTAGACGTGTTACACGGACAAAAAATTTGATATTACTGCATTCCAGGGCGAATTTAATGTATATTTTCCGTAATGATGCCTTTTGCTGTGGCGGAAAAGATGAGTTTGTTGCATTTTTGAGAGAAAAGGGAATTAAGATCTAGTAATTGTTCATGGTGGGTTAGCAGTGTAGATTGTTGGTGGTCTATATGAAACGGAGATTAAAATTATGTATTATCACGCATCACAAGTGGCCAATATTAAGGAGCTTATTCCCGGTATTTCTATGCACCGGAAATCGCTGGTATATCTGACTACAAAAAGGGAAAATGCGCTGGTTTATCTTAGCAATGCGGTAGAAAAATACTGTAAAGAAATTGGTTATGAACATTCGGGAAAATATTATAAGTGGTGTAGTTATGGTTTTACAAAAGAGGGGATTCTTGAATTGCAGGAATATTGGCCAGATGCTGTGGTCGATACGTATGCAGGTGTTTCAGGGTATATTTATTCCACAGAAAATGTAGCGTCAGCAGAAGACATAAAAGATATCCCGTTTGCAGTAACAAGTGTTGAACCGGTCACGGTAAGCATTTGTGAATATATTCCGGATGCCTACGAGGCTTTAAAAGAAGCCGCAGACAAAGGGCTGATTGTTATAAAAAAGTACCATGAGAATAGCGAAAAAATGTTGGCGTGGATTGAGCGATGTATAAAGGAGCAATACAGGATTGCCAGAGAGATACCAGAATATAAAATTTTTCTGGAAGGTAAGTTTAAGGATATCTTATAGGACATGATTTGTGGTGCTTTAATTTATTATGGAAAAAAGAATTTCAGTGCTCAAGCAGTGATTGAATGCTTAACTCAACCACTGCTTGCTTCTTTTTCTGTTTGATTTCTGTATAATTTGTTTGCAAGGATGTAACCGCAAGTTATACAATGCAGGAAGGGGTTAATATGTTTAATATGGAGAATATAGGACGAACTATTGCGGAACTGCGAAAAGAACGCAATATGACACAATTGGAACTTGCAGACAAGATGGGAATTAGCTTTCAGGCTGTGTCAAATTGGGAAAGAGGAAACTCGATGCCGGACATTTCTAAATTACCTGAATTAGCGGAACTTTTTGATGTTACGATTGACCAACTGTTGGGAGAACATTCAGAAATTATAGAAAGTGCTGCCAAGGGTGATATAAAAGAATGCTTTGAAAACAATACGGCCACTATCGGGGAAATCAAAAGTATTGCTCCACTACTCAAACCGCATCAAGTGGAAGAGATTGTTGAAAGTGAAAAATTTGCAGACTTAAAGGAAATCGAAGATTTACTGCCGTTTGTAGGGAAGGATGTTATCAATAAGATTGCCCGGGAAAGGGCAGATAACAGAGAATATCATAAGTTGGATAGTGTAATGCCCTTTGCCAGTCGAAACGTCATTGATGATATCGCCCGTAAGATGATAAGCGAAGGAAAAAATATAGCAGATATCGCACCATTTGTCAGTAGAAATATTTTAAGCGAACTGGCTGAGAATTTATATACCCAAAAAGGCGTAAAGGCGCTGGAAGATATTGCGCCATTTATTCCAAGTGATCAATTGGTTCAGATTGCGGAAATGGAGTATCAGAAGAATGGAATGCGTCATTTAGATTCCATTGCCCCATTCTTAAATCGGAAATATCTGAATGAACTTGCACGAAAAGCAATTCAAAAAGACGGAATAAAGGCAATTAGTAATATTGCACCGTTTCTTGATAAAGGTATGCTGGCTGAGTATGTGAAAGAGAAATATTTATAACAAGTATAACACCCCATATTACAATTCATCACCCAAAAACAGCGATACGTCCCCAGAATGATCCGGGGATGTATTTTTATGTTACAATGTCCTCAGAAAGGACGGTGATATTCTGTGATAAAGAAACGGGCGAAAAAGTATAACATGGTGCAAAATACATGGTTTATGATAAAGCTGGCATGGACTTCTGGAGAAAAGAAGGTTCTGGTTCTTAGTATTCTTTCCGCGTTATTGGCAGTGGCGTTGAATCTTGTAAATTTATATATTTCACCAACGATTCTTTCAGTGGTAGAACGGCATGTTTCTGTGATGGAGCTGCTGTGGACGATTCTGGGCTTTGTACTCGGCATCATGCTTGTATCTGCCGCATCTACATATGTAAATACCAACACCCAGTACGGTAGGATCAGTGTTCGCCTTGAAATCATCAATCTTCTAAACAGGAAAGCCGCAACCACATCCTATCCCAATGTGGATGATGATGGGTTTAGTAAGTTGCTTGCAAGAACCAATGAGTGCACGAACTCTAACGAGGCCGCAACAGAAGCAATTTGGAAAACGGTTACAATGCTGACAACGAATCTTCTTGGCTTTATTATTTATGTTAGTCTGTTGACCTCGGTCCAGCCGATTTTGCTTCTGGTTATCCTTGTGACTACGGTAATCAGCTATTTGATCGGTAATGGTGTGAATGGTTACGGCTACCGTCACCGTGAGGAAGAGGCGGAATACGAAAGGCAAGTGTTCTATCTCTCCGGCCGTGCAAGAGATCTGTGTGCGGGAAAGGATATTCGCATTTTTGGCCTGCGTCCCTGGCTTGAAGATTTGTACAGTAAAGCAATGGATGCCTATATAGCCTTCCATAGCAAGGCACAGAGCATTTATGTTTGGGGAAAGATCGCTGACCTTGTTTTAACCTTCCTGCGAAATGCAATTGCATATGCATATCTGATAAATCTTGTGATTCAAAATGGACTTGGCGTGGCAGAGTTCCTTTTATTCTTTACTGCTGTAGGCGGCTTTGCAGAATGGGTGTCCGGCATCCTTGGAGGGCTTCATACGCTGCACAAGCAATCTCTTGACATTTCTATAGTGCGGGAGTGCCTTGAATATGATGAACCCTTCAAATTTGATGAAGGGGAGCATATCAAAGCCCAGGCGGACGGAAAGTATGAAATCAGGCTTGAAAATGTTTCCTTTCGTTATCCTGGCGCAGATAAGGATACTTTGAAAAACATTAATCTCACACTGCATCCCGGTGAAAAGCTGGCCGTGGTCGGTTTGAATGGTGCCGGCAAAACGACACTGATTAAATTGATCTGCGGATTCCTGGATCCAACCGAAGGCCGGGTACTGCTTGATGGAAAAGATATTCGGGATTTAAATCGTGCGGATTATTATACTATGTTCTCGGCGGTGTTTCAAAGTTTTTCCCTTTTGGCCGGAACGATTGCAGCCAATGTTGCCCAGGATGATATGGATATTGATATGGAGCGTGTAAAGGAGTGTATAGAAAAGGCGGGGCTTAAAACGAAATTGGAATCCCTGCCGGATGGATATGAAACATATTTGAACCGGGAGGTATATGAGGGCGCAATTTTGCTCTCCGGTGGTGAAACCCAGCGACTTATGCTGGCTCGCGCACTCTATAAAGACGCTCCCTTTATCGTGCTTGACGAACCCACAGCGGCGCTGGATCCTATTGCAGAATCTGATATGTACCAAAAGTACAATGAGCTGACCGGTGGAAGGTCTTCTATTTATATTTCACATCGTCTGGCCTCCACTCGTTTCTGTGACCGCATTATCATGATTGATCATGCAGAAATCTGTGAGGAAGGAACCCATGATGAGCTGCTAAAATTAAACGAAAAATATGCGGATCTCTATGAGGTTCAGAGCAAATATTATAAGGAAGGAGATGCTGAGAATGGAGAAGCGTAAGAAACTCAAACCATGGAACGAAGCAATGAGGCTCAATCACCGTGGGCTTAAGTTATTCTGTAAGCGTTACCCGCAGATGGTTCTTTCTCGCTTCATCAGTGTAATATGGACGGCACTTGCTCCTTATGTAGGCATTTATCTTTCGGCGCTCATAATTGACGAGATTGCAGGCAAACGGGATATGGAGCGTTTGCAATTTCTGGTGACGATCACACTCCTTTGCGCTGCTCTGATCGCTTTGGGCTCGGCACTTCTGGGCAAGTGGAGGGAAACGCAAAATGCAGGACTGGGGTTAAAAATGCTGGGTATCTATTCAGAGAAACTTTTTGGTATGGACTATGCAGATTTAGACAAAACGGAAACTGCCGAACTGCTGTCCACAATTCGTCAAAACCAAAATGGCAATGGATGGGGACTCTATCGTATGCTTGGAAGCTATGAGGCGTTGTGTTCCGCTGTTCTGACGCTTTTGGGTGGTATTTCCTTGACGGTATCTTTGTTCTTAAGCCGCGTACCGGAAAGTGCAGGTGCATATACCGTATTGAATCACCCAATATTTGTTGTTCTTGTCATTGCCGTTATGCTTGCAATCACCTATATTGCCCCAGCTCTTTCAAACAAAGCCGTTAGTTATTGGGCGCTTAATGTAGATTCCCATAGGCTTGGAAACCGTATGTTCGGCTTTTTCGGTCGGCTTGGTTATCAGAGAGAGATTGCCACCGATGTTAGGATGTATCGACAGGACCGGATGTGCGAGAAATATAATCGCGATAAAAATAACACATTTGGCTCTAACGGTCTGTTTGCACATTTGAGCCTTGGACCTATGGGATTTTATAGTGCAGCATCCTCCGCAATGTCAGTAGTTTTCACGGGTGTTGCGTATGTTTTTGTCTGCCTAAAAGCATGGGCGGGAGCATTCGGGCTTGGTGCGGTTACCCAGTATGTTGCATCTATTACCAAGGTATCCGGGGGCGTATCCGGTCTGATTTCCACACTGGGGGATATGAGAAACAATGCCTCTTTTCTTGAGACGGTTTTTCAGTTCCTTGATATTCCTAACAATATGTATCAAGGTAGTCTAACTGTTGAAAAGCGCAGTGACCGAAAATATCAGGTAGAGTTTCGCAATGTTTCTTTCAAGTATCCCGGCAGTGATAATTATGCCCTTCGTAATGTTAATATGAATTTTGAAATCGGAAAACGCCTGGCGGTTGTAGGAATGAACGGAAGTGGCAAGACCACTTTTATCAAATTACTGTGTCGTCTGTATGATCCTACTGAAGGTGAGATTTTGCTGAATGGCATTGATATCCGCAAGTATAATTATGCGGAATACATGATGCTATTCTCTGTGGTATTTCAAGATTTTAAACTCTTTGCGCTGAAATTAGGAGAGAATGTTGGAGCAAGGGCCGATTATGATAATGATCTGGTGTTGGAGTCTTTGAAAAAGGCTGGCTTTTCTGAAAAATTGACAGATATGCAAAGCGGTGTTGAAACTTACCTGTATAAAGATTATGACAAAGACGGTGTAAATGTTTCCGGTGGCGAGGCTCAGAAAATTGCCATTGCAAGAGCTTTATACAAGAATGCGCCCTTTATCATTTTGGATGAGCCTACTGCTGCTCTTGATCCTGTTGCAGAAGCTGAGATTTACTCCAGATTGAATGATATTGTGGGAGACAGAACGGCGATCTATATCAGCCATCGCCTGTCCTCCTGTAAATTCTGCGATGAGATCGTAGTGTTCCATGAAGGAGGGGTTGTCCAGCAAGGTGCACATGCTTCTCTTGTCGCAGATGAGAATGGAAAGTATTTTGAACTGTGGCAAGCGCAGGCCCAGTATTATACAGAGTAAATGCATTACCATTTCAAGCCCCCTGAATGATCCGGGGGCTTATTTTTAGACAATTCGATAAAAAGGGGACATAAAGTTAGATTTTAATTGAGTCTTTTTTGGTTTTATGGTATTCTAATATTGTGAACTAATGCGCCAAACGGGTCTAAGGCTGAGGTGCAATACAGTAAGTAACGCAATTGACATTTACCTGGCTGCAACCGCCGATTGACAAATTACATAGTGCGCTTGGTGGTGCGCAACCGTCTTTTTTGATAAGATTTCCTCAGAAACACAGGATGGTTCGTAAAGGAAGGAAAGAAATATGATATTAGCGGAAAAGATTATGATGCTCAGAAAGAAAAGCGGATGGTCCCAGGAAGAACTGGCGGATCAGCTGCAAGTATCCAGGCAGTCTGTTTCCAAGTGGGAGAGCGGCGCCTCCATACCGGATTTGGATAAGATCATTAAGATCAGTGCCCTTTTTGGGGTGAGTACAGACTATCTGCTGAAAGATGAGTTGGAGACAGTCAGCTACGCGGATTCCAAGGAGGAGCCGGAGCAGGGCCGCTCCGTATCGGTAGAGGAGGCTAATGAGTACATGACAATAGTCAAGCGTTCTGCCCGCAGGATCGCGCCTGCGGTTTCCCTTTGCGTTTTATCGCCCATCTGCCTGATCCTTCTGGCAGGTATGTCCCAGTTGACAGGCTCCAAAATATCGGAGAGTCTGGCGGCCGCTGTGGGCGTTGCGGTTTTACTGGTAATGGTAGCTGTGGCTGTGGGTGTTATGATCCTGAGCGGGCTTAGCACAGACAAATATTCTTATCTGGAAAAAGAGACGCTTTGTCTGGAATATGGTGTACAGGGTATTGTGGAAAAGAAAAAGAAAGAGTTTGAGAAGACCTTTTACACCTGTATCGCGGTAGGTGTGATGTGCTGCATCTTGGGTGTGGTGCCTTTGGTGGTCATCGGGGCGGTAGCCCAAAGTGAACTGGCAGGTGTGATCTGTGTAGCCGTTTTATTAGCCATGATCGCCATAGGAGTATTCTTCTTCGTATGGTCCGGCATCATATGGGGTGGTTTTGAGAAGCTGTTGCAACAGGGCGATTATACCACGAAAAACAAAGAGTTTGAACGGAGATTTGAGTTTGTACCGGTGATTTACTGGTGCGCCGCAGCTGCAATTTATCTGGGAATCAGCTTTACCTGGAACAATTGGGGGCAGTCCTGGATCATCTGGCCGGTGGCAGGGGTGCTGTTTGGTATGCTGATGGGCATTATGAAGGCAGTATTTTCCAGAAAGGAAGAATAAACTTGACATCTTCCCGGTTTTGTCCTACAATCACATCAAGTGACGTTGAAGAGGGTTAGTAGGGTTGGGAAGCATCCCAGAGAGAGAGCCGATGGAGGAGACTCCGGTTGCTGCGAGGCTCTTATGAGTAACAGCCTGAACCTGCCTTGGAGTCCTGCATGAAAGTGCAGCGTAGCACCGGCGTTAACGGTAGGAAGAGCAGGGTGTGCAGTGCGCATCAATGAGGGTGGTACCGCCGATATTTCGGTCCCTTGAGATCCGTGTGGATTTCAAGGGGCTTTTTGTGTTACAATGCAGTGAGAAATACAAAGAAAAGGAGAATGTAAAATGGCAGACAAGAAAATGGTAGAAGCGATCACTTCTATGGAGGAGGATTTTGCCCAGTGGTATACGGATGTGGTGAAAAAGGCTGAGCTTATCGACTATACAAGTGTAAAGGGATGTATGGTGATCAAGCCTGCGGGTTATGCTATCTGGGAGCTGATCCAGAAGCAGTTGGATGAAAGGTTCAAGGAGACGGGAGTGGAGAATGTTTACCTGCCCATGTTTATTCCGGAGAGCCTGCTTCAGAAGGAGAAGGATCACGTGGAAGGCTTTGCACCGGAGGTGGCCTGGGTGACCCACGGAGGTCTGCAGCCCCTGCAGGAGAAACTTTGTGTGAGACCTACTTCCGAGACTTTGTTCTGTGATTTTTATAAAAACGACATTCAGTCCTACAGAGATCTGCCCAAGGTTTATAACCAGTGGTGTTCTGTTGTGCGCTGGGAGAAGGAGACCAGACCCTTCCTGCGTTCCAGAGAGTTTTTGTGGCAGGAGGGACATACCGCCCATGCAACCGCCGAGGATGCCCAGGCTCGTACCATTCAGATGTTGAATGTGTATGCAAGCTTTTTGGAGGAAGTGCTGGCAATCCCTGTGATCAAAGGACAAAAGACCGAGAAGGAAAAGTTTGCGGGCGCTCTGGCAACCTACACCATCGAGGCGCTGATGCACGATGGTAAGGCACTCCAGTCCGGCACCAGCCACAACTTTGGTGATGGTTTTGCAAAAGCATTTGATATTCAGTTTACGGACAAGGATAATACCTTAAAGCATGTGCATCAGACCTCCTGGGGCATGACCACCCGTCTGATCGGTGCCATTATCATGGTCCATGGAGACAATTCCGGTCTGGTACTGCCTCCCAGAGTATCTCCTACTCAGATCATGATCGTGCCTATCCAGCAAAAGAAAGAGGGCGTGTTGGATAAGGCCTATGGGCTGCGCGACGCACTCAAAAAGAGCGGCCTGCGTGTGAAGGTGGATGATTCCGACAAGACACCCGGCTGGAAGTTTGCGGAAGCTGAGATGAGGGGTTATCCCCTGCGTCTGGAGATCGGCCCCAAGGATATAGAGGCTGGCATGTGCGTGCTTTGCCGCAGAGACAACGGGGAGAAGATTCAGGTGGCCTTGGATCAGGTGGAAGAGAAGGCAGAAGAACTTTTGGAGACCATTCAGAAGGAAATGCTGGAGAGAGCCAGAGCCCACAGAGAGGAGCATACCTACGAGGCAACTACCATGGAAGAGTTCGAGCAGATCTTTGCAGAGAAGGCAGGCTTCGTAAAAGCCATGTGGTGTGGAGAACAGGCTTGTGAAGATTTGATCAAGGAAAAATTGAGCGTGACCAGCCGGTGTATGCCTTTTGAGCAAAAGCACTTGGCAGATACCTGCGTATGCTGCGGCAAACCCGCTAAGAAAATGGTATATTGGGGTAGGGCATATTAAGATATGGAATACATTGTATTAGATCTGGAGTGGAATCAGAGTGCTGATGAGGCCGGGGAGAATGAGGCCTTACACTTTGAAGTCATAGAGATCGGCGCAGTAAAACTGAATCAAGAGCGGCAGATTATAGACACCTTCAGCCAGCTGATCAGGCCCCAGGTCTATCCCCAGCTACACAAGATCACCAGTCATCTGATCCACCTGCAAAGTCACGAGCTGGATCAAGGGCGCACCTTTCCGGAGGTGGCCCGGGAGTTTTTGGACTGGTGTGGCAAGGATTTTATTTTCTGCAGCTGGGGACTGCAGGATCTGACGGAGCTGCAGAGCAATATGGCTTACTATGAAATGGAGCCTTTGTCAGATGGTCCCATCCGTTTTCTGGATGTACAGAAATTGTTCAGCCTGGCTTTTGAGGACGGTAAAGTAAGACGTTCTTTGGAGCATGCGGTGGATTTTCTGCAGATTGAGAAGGATATCCCTTTTCACAGGGCGTTGGAGGATGCCCGTTATACGGGCAAAGTGTTTGCCGCCATCGGGGATGAAAAAATTCTGGAGCGGTATTCCTTTGACCTTTTTCATCCGCCCCGCAGCCGTGAGCAGGAGATCAAAGTGACCTTTGACACCTATGAAAAATATATTTCCAGGGTGTTCCGGGATAAGCAGGAGGCCTTTGGTGACAGGGAAGTGGTAAGTACCAAGTGCTATCTTTGCCACAGAAATATTAAAAAGAAGGTTAAATGGTTTTGTCCAAAGGGAAAGCATTATTATTGCCTGGCTTACTGTGAGAAGCACGGGTATTTGAAAGGAAAGATGCGGATCAAGCGGGCGGAAAATGGTGGGATCTATGTTGTAAAGACCACAAAGCTGATATCTGAACAGGAGGCGGAGCAGATCCGCCAAAGAAAGGAGACATAGAATTATGGAAAAGAAAGTAATACTGATTTCGATCGATGGTATGCGGCCGGATGGATTTCTAGCCTGCGGCAGTTCTTTTGCAGAAGAAATGATGAAGCTGGGGGCCTACACTTTGGAAGGACGAACCATTTATCCTTCCGTAACCTTGCCTTGTCACATGGCAATGATGCATAGTGTGCCGGCAGAGAGGCATGGAATCACCACCAATCTTTACATGCCTATGGTGCGACCGGTAAACGGTATTTTTGAGCAGATCAGTAATGCGGGAGGGATCAGTGCCATGTACTACGGCTGGGAACCCTTAAGAGATGTGTCCAGGCCGGGCTCGCTGAAGTATGCCGGTTATCTGAACGCCTATACAGAGGAGGCAACAGATGGAAGACTGACAGATATGGCTCTGGAGCGTATAGAGAAGAGCAGACCTGACTTTGTATTTTTGTACATGGTGGAAACGGATGAAAAAGGGGGACATGATCACGGTTGGATGTCCCCGGAGTACATAGACTGCATCAGAGCAGCAATCGACAATGTGAAAAGGGTATATGATGCCTTCGGAAAGGAGTATACCATTATTGTGACAGCGGATCACGGAGGGCATGACCGGGCTCACGGCTCGGATATGCCGGAGGATATGACCATTCCTCTGTTCTTTATAGGGGAGCGTTTTACACCTGGACAGAAACTGGAGAATGTCAGCATCCTGGATATTGCTCCCACCATTGCGGATATTCTATCAGTGCCTGCGGCTCCTGAGTGGGAGGGCAAGTCTCTGGCAAAGTAATCGAGTCAGGCACTTAATCATAGTCCCGGAATCGGGCGATGGTTCTGGAACGTCTCCTTCGTCTGGCGGCGGGGGAAATGCCTCTGCGGCGGCGTCTGCGTTTCCAGTTGTGTCGGTTGTTCCGTTCTCTGCTGGAAAAATGGTAGTTGCGGATCAGGTTGATAAGGATGATCAGCAGGAGGATGCCCACGGCGATGCCAAGAATCCATCCCAGTACTTTGAATACATTTACAAAGACAACCTTGTCTTCATCAGGCTCCTGGGCTTCTGCCGAGGGGCCTTTTAATGACTCTAAAACAGGAGTTTCAAAGGAATAGGAAATATCCCGGTCTGTGGCCAGATCCACGGAAACCTTCCCCAAATATTGATCCTGATAAGTATAAGTAATTACGGCAACCTGGTTTGCCTGGGTTGTCTCATAAGAGATACTGGAATCAACGTCTGTAAAAGGAACTGTTTTGGGCAGTGTAATACAGTCCTGGGTATTTAAAGACAAAATGGGCTTGGAGCTTCCAAAAATATCATTTTCACTGTAAAAAAAGTTGGAGTGATCAATGTTGTATTTGGTCTCCGTCTGGGAGATGTTTATACGTTCAAAATTAGCAAAGCCGTAATCAAGAAGGGCAATGGTATCTTGATACTGTCTGGGTGAATAATCATGAAGTACAACGCAGATGAGCTTCAGTCCGTCCTTTTCTGCGCAGGATATCAGGCAGCTTTTGGCCTGGTCTGTATAACCGGTCTTGCCGGCAACCAGGTATTGATAGGCATATTCCCGTGTGGGCAGCATCTGATTTGTGCTTGCAGCATAAATATCATGGGGCTGATGGTCGGTAGGGGGTATGTGGAGAACCCGTGTGGAAGAAAATTTGCACAATAATTCATTGGCAAAAAAGGCCTTTCCGATCATGGCCAGGTCGTAGGCGGTGGTCACGTGTTCCTCATGATGTAGTCCGTTGGGGTTCACAAAGTTGGAATTTATGCAGCCTAGTTCCTGGGCCCGCTGGTTCATCAGAGGAATAAAATTTTCCCAGGATTCACCGGCGATGTGTTCAGCCACGCCAAAAGCCACCTCGTTGGCAGAGGCAATGAGAATGGCGCTCAGACACTGCTCCATGGTAATCTTCTCCCCCTTGTCAATGCCAATATGGGAGCCGTCGTAAGGGTTGTCGTGAACCGCTTTATAGGAAAAAGTAACCACTTCATCCATTTCACACTGCTCCGCAGCGATCAGGCTGGTGAGAATCTTGGTGGTGCTGGCGGGGTACTGTTGCTTATGAGCATCCTTGGCATATAGGACCACACCGGTCTGGGCATCTATCAAGATGGCAGAATCGGCAGTGACAACCGGTCCTTCGGGCCAGCCGGTTATTTGATTCGTCTCTATGGTTTTGGACTGCTGGGCTGCAATGATTTCATCTCGGGTTGCAGCAAAAAGCTGCAGGGGTTGCTGTAAAAAAAAGACAGCCGCTGCGGCTAATAGCAGGAGTTTCTTTCCAGTCTTTCGGGTTTTGAGGGGGGAATAGTGATGCACGACCTTTGTTCCGCCTTTCTTCCTGTGTGATGATTTTAGTATACACTATTTAGAACGAAAACCAAAGCATTAAATTATAATAATATGCTTTTCTTTTTTAAAAGATTATAATAAAATAAAGACAGGCAGAAATTTGGATGCTGCAAATGAATTCAGAAATGGAAATATGACATGAGATTAAGAAATATCACCGGCTCCCGGGAGACCATAGGAGAAAGTATTTTTGTGGTGCATGAGCCCAAGGAACAAAAAGGAAAGTGGAGGCAGCTCTTTGGCAATGAGGGGCCTGTTCATATCGAGATCGGTATGGGGAAAGGACAGTTTATTTACGGACTGGCAGCCCGGAATCCCCAGATCAATTATGTGGGCATTGAAAAGTATTCCAGCGTATTGCTGCGGGCAGTACAGAAGATGGAGGCGAAGCCCCTGACCAACCTGAAGTTGATCCGCATGGAGGCGGAAGAGATTGAAGAAGTTTTTGACATCCATGAGGTGGACAAGATCTATCTCAATTTTTCAGATCCCTGGCCCAAGGACAGGCATGCCAAGAGGCGGCTGCCGTCGGAGGCGTTTTTAAGGCGTTATGATACCATTTTAAAGCCCCAGGGAGATCTGGAGTTTAAGACAGATAATCGGGATTTATTTGATTTTGCGGTGGAGCAGCTGGAGCCCGCCGGATGGAGGGCAGATGTGATCACCTACGATCTGCACAGTGATCCACAGTTGATGGAAGGCAATATTATGACAGAATATGAAGAAAAATTTTCTTCTATGGGCAATCCAATCTGCAAGTATATCATTCGCAGATAAAACAGATACTACAAACAGCCGCAGAGCGGCAGAGAAAAGGAGGAGCATATGGCTTACAAATTTACAACAGCAAATTTTGAAAAAGAGGTTTTGGAATCAGAAGTTCCTGTAGTGGTGGATTTTTATGCGGACTGGTGCGGCCCCTGCAAGATGATGGGCCCCGTGGTGGACAAGTTGGCTCAGGCTTTTGAAGGAAAGGTTAAGATCGGAAAGGTCAATGTGGATGAGGACGTAGCCATTGCTCAGAAGTACCGGGTGGCAAGTATTCCCACTTTTGTTTTCTTCAAAGACGGCCAGGTGGCCCAGACAGCGGTGGGAGCTATGAGTGCTGCCGCATTGGAGGAAAAGATCAACAGTCTTTTGTAAAGTGATAGAAGATGTACGGAGGAAAAAGCCATGTTTTGTACAAAATGCGGAAAACAAATAGGAGACAATGATCGGTTTTGTTCCGACTGCGGTGCAGTTGTAAAAACGACTACTCAGCCTGCACCGGCGCCCCAGCCTGCACCTGTGCCTGCTGTGTCTCAGGCAACTCCGGGAAAGCCTGCCAAGAAAAAGTCCGGCGGGAAAAAGTGGTTGATTCTTGTGCTGGCAGCAGTGCTTGCACTGGGAGTAGCGGCTGCGGCGTTTTTTGTTCTGTTGAACACCAATATGGCCTTTCGCTGTACCATTCTGGGGCACCAGTGGGAGGAGGCTACCTGTGAAGATCCTATGATCTGTCAGGTGTGTGGAACGGAGCAGGGAGAACCGACAGACCATCAGTGGCAGGATGCCACCTGCGAGCAGGCAAAAATCTGCAGTGTGTGTGACGAGGTAAGTGGGAAACCGCTGGGGCACCAATGGGAACCTGCAACTTGTACTTCTCCGGAGAGCTGCAGCGTTTGTGGGATGGTTCAGGGAGAGACTTTGGAACATCAGTGGTTGGAGCCTACCTGTACAGAGCCCAGGACATGCAGCCTGTGCAAGGAGACAGATGGAGAGGCGCGTGGACATTACTGGGAAGCAGCCACCTATGAGAGGCCTAAGACCTGCCTTTATTGCGCAGCCACTGAGGGAGAGAATATCAAGAGGCTGACGATCATTGAAGCAGAATACAATAATGATGAGGAATACAAAAAGGCTGTAAAGGCCGGTAAGGATCCCCAGCCCATCAATTATACCGTAAAGGAATATGATATTGATGGAGACCTGGGTAGACAGATGGGGTATACCTATGTATATGACCTGAGTGTAAATGATGAGAGTTGGGTGGAATATCTGCTGGATTATGACGAGCAGGGAAGGCTGATACGAAAAGAGGCTTATGATACCGACGGGGATCGTTTTGACACCTATACCTATACATATGATGATCAAGGACATCTGGTCAAGTTTAGCCGTTACGATGCCTGGGGAGTGATCATATACTGGGATGAGAGTGAGTATGATGATCAGGGCAATCGGGTCAAAACAACTCGCTATGAGAATGCGGATACCATTGCATACATATATGAATATGTGTATAACGACAAGGGAGATCTGATAAAGACTACGCTTTATGAGAATGATATTGTGTCGTATACTTATGAGTATGAGTACGAATATGATGCCCAGGGAAATGTGGTCTGGGAGGTAGCATGCCTGAAGGATGGTGAGGAAGAGATCCAAACAGGATATGAGTACGAGTATGATGCCCAGGGCAGACTGATCAGAGAAGCCGTTGTTGATCCGGTGGCAGATACAGTTACCAGCTGCCAGGAATATGAACACGACGAATGGGGAAATGTGATCAAGAAAATCATCTATGATGGTGAAGGCGGAGAGTTCTTTGCAATGTATACTTATGTATATGATTTCCATGGCGAGAACCCTCGGGTGATCGTAGGCGATCATGGGGAAAACATTATATTGGATTGATAAAAGATTGCAAGGCGGTGGGGAGAAATTCCCGCCGCTGTTGTAGTTAAGAGTTTTTTTATAATTCCTCTATTGATTTATCCGGATTGAATCTCTATAATAAAATAGACTTATTAGTGTCAATTTGAGGCATAATAATGATCAGTAAACAGAGATAGGAAATGGAGTCGATATGGATAATCAGGTAAATCGTTATGACAACGGTAACGGATATAATGGCGGAGGCGGTAACGGAGGCCATGGCGGCAATGGCAATGGAAACGGTAATGGTAATGGTGGACGTGGTCCCAGGAAGTATAATATTTTATTGTTTCTGATCGCCGGGCTGGTAACGTTGCTTTGCATGAGTTATTTTATGCGCGCCACCACCAGCGCTCAGACTGAGGAGATCAGCTACAGCCAGTTTTTGCAGTGGGTGGATGAAGGAAAGGTGGAGAAGGTTCAGTACAGCTCTGACCGGATCAATATTTCTTTGAAAGAGGAGACTTCAGAGAAGCCCCCTTATTCAGGTCTGTTTATGAATGCGGGCAAGACCGTTTATTACACGGCTTTGGTAGAAGATGATACGTTGTCCCAGAGACTGGAGAGTGCAGGTGTGGAAGTCTGGGGTTATTTGCCCGACAATAGTGGATTTCTCATGGAGATCATTCTCTATTATGTGCTGCCCCTTGTAATGGTATGGATATTGCTTGGCTTTTTGTTCCGCAAGATGTCCAAGGGCGGCGGCCCCATGGGCGTGGGCAAGAGTACGGCAAAGGTATATGTGCAGAAGGAAACCGGTGTCACATTTAAGGACGTGGCCGGTGAGGAGGAAGCCAAGGAATCCTTGGTGGAGATTGTGGATTTCCTGCATAATCCGGCCAAGTATTCCAAGATCGGTGCCAAGCTGCCTAAGGGAGCACTTCTGGTGGGACCTCCCGGAACCGGTAAGACTTTGCTTGCCAAGGCGGTGGCGGGAGAGGCAGGTGTGCCTTTCTTTTCCCTGACCGGTTCTGATTTTATTGAATTATACGTAGGTGTGGGAGCTTCCCGTGTTCGTGACTTGTTTAAGGAAGCCACCAAGAATGCACCCTGTATCATTTTCATCGACGAGATTGACGCCATTGGCCGCAGCCGTGATTCCAGATTCGGAGGCGGCAATGAGGAGCGGGAGCAGACCTTGAACCAGCTGCTTTCCGAGATGGACGGTTTTGATTCTTCTAAGGGCGTGCTGATCCTGGGGGCTACCAACCGCCCGGAGATTCTGGACAAAGCGCTGCTGCGTCCCGGTCGTTTTGATAGGCGTATTATTGTGGATAAGCCGGATCTGAAGGGGCGTGTGGATATCTTAAAGGTACATGCCAAGGATGTTGCCATGGATGAGACCGTGGATTTTGAGGCGATCGCTCTGGCTACCAGCGGCGCTGTGGGCTCCGATCTGGCGAATATGATCAACGAGGCCGCTATCAATGCAGTTAAGGAAGGCAGAGAATATGTGTGCCAGAAGGACTTGTTTGATGCAGTAGAGCAGGTGCTGGTGGGCAAAGAAAAGAAGGATCGCATCATGAGCAAGGAGGAGCGCAGGATCGTTTCTTATCATGAGGTGGGTCATGCACTTGTCAGTGCCTTGCAGAAAAATTCAGAACCTGTGCAGAAAATCACCATTGTTCCCCGCACCATGGGGGCTCTGGGATATGTAATGCATGTGCCCGAGGAAGAAAAATATTTGAACACCGAAGCGGAGCTTCGGGATATGCTGGTTGGTCTGGTGGCCGGCCGTGCGGCGGAGGAGATCGTATTTGATACGGTTACCAGCGGCGCAGCAAATGATATTGAGAGGGCTACGGATATCGCAAGAGCCATGGTAACCCAATACGGTATGAGTAAGCGATTTGGATTGGTTGGTCTGGCTACCGTGCAGAGCAAGTATCTGGATGGTGCGGCCACGTTAAATTGCAGCGATGTTACCGCTGCCCAGGTGGATCAGGAGGTCATTGAGATCCTGAAGGAAAGCTACGAGAAAGCCTTGGAGCTGTTGCGCGCGAACAGGGCGGTTATGGATAAGCTGGCAGATTATCTGATCGAGAAGGAGACCATCACCGGCAAGGAGTTCATGGAGATCTACCGCCGGGAAAAAGGACTGCCTGAGCCGGAAACGGAGGAAAAGGAAGAGAAGGCAGAGCCGATGGAGCCCATTCAGGAGGAGCATTCAGAACCGCAGGAGAATGTACCGGAGGAAGAAACACCGCAGGAAGAAACTTCGGAGAAAAATGATTCTGAGCCGGAACAAACTCAGGAGCTGGGACGCTTTACCAACGCACCTCTGGATAAATATTAGAAGGAGGTTGTTACCTTCATGGCATTCAACTTCGAAGAAGAACTAAAAAAACTCCCCGACAAGCCGGGAGTTTATATCATGCGGGACCGAAAGGACGTGATCCTCTATGTGGGAAAGGCTGTGAATCTGCGCAGCCGCGTGCGTTCTTACTTTAGGCCCAACATCGGCAGAGGGCCGGCGATTGACAAAATGGTAACGTTGATCGCCGGCTTTGAATACATTGTGACGGACTCTGAACTGGAGGCCCTTGTGCTGGAAAACAACTTGATCAAGGAATATTCTCCCAAGTACAATACCATGCTCAAGGACGATAAGACCTATCCTTACATCAAGGTGACCGTGGGGGAGGAGTACCCCAGGATCCTTTTTGCCAGAGAGATGAAGAAGGACAGGGCCAAATATTTTGGGCCCTACACCAGCGCAGCGGCCGTGAAAGACACCATAGAGCTGTTGAACAAGCTGTATCAGCTGCGAACCTGTAATCGCAATCTGCCCAGGGACATCGGTTTGGAGCGGCCCTGTTTAAACTATCACATCAAACAATGCCTGGCACCCTGTCAGGGCTGTGTCGATAAAGAACAGTATCGGCAGCAGGTGGAAGGAGCGCTGGAATTTTTGAATGGAAACTACGCAGGCCTGCTGAAGGATCTGGAACAGAAGATGCAGCAGGCGGCTGCTGATCTGGAATTTGAGGAGGCGGCAAGATATCGAGATCTTTATAATAGTGTGAAGTCCGTGGCCCAGAAGCAAAAAATTAATGAAGGTGTGGGCGAAGATAAGGATATCATAGCACTTTCCCAGGATGACAGTGATGCGGTAGTGCAGGTGTTTTTTGTGCGTAATGGCAAACTGATCGGCAGAGAACATTTCTATATGACACATGTGTCGGGAGTGCCCAAGGAAAAAATTCTGGAGGATTTTATTAAGCAGTTTTATGCAGGAACCCCCTTTGTGCCCAGAGAGCTGATGCTTCAGTACCAGGTGGAGGATATGGAGCTTTTGGAAAAATGGCTGGGCAGTAAGAGAGGCGGTAGGGTATACCTGCGTGTGCCCAAGAAGGGGGCAAAGGAGAAATTGTTAGAACTGGCGGCAAAAAATGCTTCCCTTGTACTCAGTCAAGATCGTGAAAAGATGAAGCGTGAAGAGGGAAGGACCATCGGTGCGGTTCGGGAGATTGCAGCACTTTTGGGTCTGGAGCAGCTAAATCGCATGGAGGCATTTGATATTTCCAATATCAGTGGATTTGAGAATGTGGGCTCTATGGTGGTTTATGAAAAAGGAAAGCCCAAACGTAGTGATTATCGAAAATTTAGAATTAAAACCGTGTCGGGCCCTGATGATTATGCTTGCATGCGGGAGGTTTTGACCAGGCGCTTTGTGCATGGCATGGAGGAAACCAAATCTTTGGAAGAACAGGAGCTGGACAAGGAGTTTGGAAGCTTCACGAAGTTTCCGGATCTGCTGCTTATGGACGGTGGTAAGGGGCAGGTCAATATTGCCTTGGAGGTACTTCACGAATTGGGTATTGGGATTCCGGTGTGTGGTATGGTAAAGGATGATAACCATCGGACCAGAGGTCTTTATTATAACAACGAAGAAATTGAGATCGATACCCACTCGGAGGGCTTTAAGCTCATTACCAGAATTCAGGATGAGGCCCACAGATTTGCCATAGAGTATCACCGCTCCCTGCGGGGCAAGACCCAGGTAAAGTCCGTGTTGGATGATATTCCGGGGGTAGGAGCAGCCAGAAGGAAGGCCCTTATGCGATATTTTACGTCCTTGGAGGACATCAGGCAGGCAGACGTGGAGCGTCTGATGGAGGTGCCGGAGATTCCTCGCAGTGTGGCGGAAGAAATTTATTCCTATTTTCAAAAGCAGGACAGTGTGATAAAATAAAAATGGTGTGTAAAAAAAGGAGGCAAAAATGGTTAAGCTGACAGAATTTATCGATAAAATGAAATTGGAGATCTTGACACCGGAAGTGGATGTGACCCACATCAAGCTGTCTCAGCCGGATATTAACCGGCCGGCACTTCAGATGGCCGGTTATTTTAAACATTTTGATTCTGCCCGTGTTCAGGTTATTGGTTTTGTGGAATATACTTACATGGAGGAGATGTCAGAAGAGCAAAAGAGAATCCAGTATGACAAACTCATGTCCTACAAAATTCCCTGTATTGTTTTCAGCCGCAGCCTTTTGCCGGATCCCATCTTTATGGATATTGCCCAAAAATATAATATTCCTATCCTGGGCACCAAGATGTCAACAGCTGGGCTGATCGCAGAGTCAACCCGTTGGTTGAATGTAAAAATGGCGCCCTGCATTACGGTGCATGGTGTGTTGGTGGATGTATACGGTGAAGGTGTGCTGATCACCGGAGAAAGTGGTATCGGTAAGTCCGAGGCCGCGTTGGAGCTGGTGCGCAGAGGCCATCGTCTGGTAACGGATGACGTGGTGGAACTTCGCAAAGTGAGTGATGAAACCCTGGTGGGAAGTGCACCGGATATTACCAAGCATCTGATCGAACTGCGAGGCATTGGTATTGTGGATGTAAAGGCACTGTTTGGTGCTTCCAGTGTAAAAAATACCCAGCAGGTGGATATGGTCATTAAACTGGAGGAGTGGGACAAAGACAGAGAGTACGACCGCCTTGGTCTGGAACAGGAGTACACAGAGTTTCTGGGCAACAAGGTAGTCTGCTACACATTGCCTATCCGTCCCGGCCGCAATCTGGCGGTGATCTGTGAAACCGCGGCGGCAAACCACAGACAAAAGAAAATGGGATATAACGCGGCCCAGGAGTTGTACACCCGAGTGCAAAATTCGCTGGCTAGAAAGAGAGAGGAAGAAGAGGATGAGTAAGTACGTTTTTGGAGTAGATTTGGGGGGGACCTCTGTAAAAATGGGCCTCTTTGATCAGGAAGGAAACTTGCTCGATAAATGGGAGATTCCCACAGTAACAGAAAATGAAGGACAGCATATTCTGCCGGATATTGCAGCCAGTCTTCAGAATAAAATAGAAGAACGAGACATAGCCTTAGCTGACGTGATCGGCGCAGGTATCGGTGTGCCGGGCCCGGTGGATGAGGAGGGAAGGATCAACCAGGCAGCCAATTTGAACTGGCATACCTGCTTTAGCATTCCTGAGGGCATCCAGCAGCATCTCAACATACCGGTAGTGGCCGGCAATGATGCCAATGTGGCAGCATTAGGTGAGATGTGGCAGGGCGGCGGCAAGGGTTACAGCAATCTGTTCATGGTGACTTTGGGCACCGGTGTGGGAGGCGGCATTATCGTAGGCGGCCGGATCATCACAGGTGCTACAGGTGCAGCCGGAGAGATCGGCCACATTTGTGTGGAGGATCGGGAGACAAAGCAGTGCGGGTGCCGGAATGTTGGATGCCTGGAGCAGTATGCGTCAGCCACCGGTATTGTTAGTCTGGCCCGTAAACGTCTGGATCAGGACCAGACTGCCAGTGTATTGCGACAGGGAGAACTTAGCGCAAAAAGCGTCTTTGATGCAGTGAAAGCAGGAGATCCTGTGGCAGAAGAAATTGCACAGGAATTTGGCAGATATCTGGGCAAGGGCCTTGCTGCGATCAGCTGCGTGGTAAATCCCCAGGCCTTCGTCATTGGTGGAGGCGTATCCAAGGCGGGAGAGATCCTCTTCCGGTACATAAAGCCCAACTACGAAAAGCATGTATTCCATGCATGCAGGGATGTGGTCTTTGCTTTGGCTACATTGGGAAATGATGCAGGTATTTATGGCGCAGCCAAGATGGTTTTAGACAAAGTGAAATAAGTGTGGTCAAGAGAGGTATCAAAATGATCGGTCAGGCAGTAAGAGAAGCATTGCAGCGGTTTGTACCTTCGGAAAACATAAAATATGATGAAATGTTAAAGAATCACACCACTTTTCGTGTGGGCGGTCCGGCGGATTGTGTGCTTTATGTGCAGGATGAGGGGCAGCTACAGGGTGTGATCAATTATCTGCAAAAAGTGGAACTGCCATATTTTGTATTAGGGAACGGCAGTAATCTTCTGGTGGGAGATCAGGGCTATCCCGGGATTGTCCTGAAGCTGGCTGAAGATATGAGTCATGTGACAGTCACGGGAAGGCGCATACATGCCCAGGCCGGAGCAACCCTAAGCAAGGTGGCCAGAGTGGCTCTGGAACACGGGCTGACCGGCATGGAGTTTGCTGCAGGTATTCCGGGTACAGTGGGCGGCGGCGTCATCATGAATGCCGGAGCCTACGATGGCGAGATGAAGATGGTAGTGGAATATGTAGAAGTGGTGGATCGGGAAGGCAATCAGCTTAAGCTTAACAATGCCACCATGGAGTTTGGATATCGTACCAGTGTTTTGAAAAATCAGAATTTCGTGGTGACAGGATGTACTTTTCTGCTTCAGGAAGGATCCAAGGATGAGATCAAGGCAAAAATGGAGGATTTTGCATCCAGGCGTCGGGAAAAACAACCTCTGGAGTATCCCAGCGCGGGCAGTACTTTTAAGCGCCCGGAGGGGCATTTTGCGGGCAAGTTGATCATGGATGCGGGGCTGGCCGGATTGCAGGTCGGTGGTGCCCGGGTGTCTGAGAAACACTGCGGTTTTGTGATCAACACCGGTGACGCTACGGCGGCGGATATCAGACAGCTGATGGAACAGGTGCAGGAAGAAGTTTACAGGCAGTTTTCAGTAAGGTTGGAGCCTGAGATTATTTTCTTGGGAGAATTTTAAACAGTGAGAAGGTCATTGGGGGAGGAACAGTCTCATGAGGTTTGTCATAGTCACGGGGATGAGTGGAGGCGGTAAAAGTTCGGTGTTGAAAATGTTGGAAGATGCCGGGTTTTACTGTGTGGATAACCTGCCGGTATCTTTGATTGAGAAGTTTATGGAATTGGTGGCTACGCCGGGCAGCGAAGTGGAGAGTGTAGCACTGGGGCTGGATGTGCGTGCAGATCAGTCTTTTGAGCAGGCCACCCGTGTGATCACTGAATTAAAATGTGCCGGCCACAATTTGGAGATCCTTTTTATGGATGCCAGTGAAGAGGCGCTGATCAAGCGTTATAAGGAGACCAGACGTATCCATCCTCTGGCGGCTGACGGCCGGGTGGAGGATGGCGTCCGCAGAGAAAAGATTGCCCTTGAAAAAATCAAAAAGAGCGCAGACTATATTATTGACACCTCCAATCTCTTGGTCAGAGAACTCAAAAGTGAGCTGGACAGAATTTTTGTGGGAAATGAAGCGTATAATAACCTTATGATAACTCTGATATCGTTTGGCTTTAAGAGTGGAATTCCGGCGGATGCGGATCTGGTGTTTGATGTGCGCTTTTTGCCCAATCCCTTTTATCTGGACGAACTAAAACCAAAGACCGGCAATGACAAAGAAGTCCGGGACTATGTTATGGGATTTGCCGAGGCCGGTGAGTTTTTGGACAAGCTGACAGATATGATTCGGTTTTTGATTCCCAACTATGTGAATGAGGGAAAGTACAGGCTGGTGATCGCCATCGGCTGTACCGGTGGTCAGCACAGGAGTGTGACTATAGCCAATGAGTTGTACGAAAAGATGAAAAATCAGGGAAGTTACGGTTTGAAGTTGTACCATAGAGATGTACGTGATGCAAGCAGAGGGTAGAGGATGTCTTTTTCCAGTAAAGTAAAAGAAGAATTGGCAAAACAGATTAGCAATACAAAACATTGTCAGATAGCAGAGCTTTCAGCCATGATGCATTTTTCCGGGCAATACGGAATGGATAAGGAAGGGGGCCTGACAGTAGGCTTTCAGACAGAAAATGAATCAGCTTTAAGAAAAGGCTTTACATTATTGAAAAAAACATATAATATAAATGCTGGTGTTGCTTTACAGGGTGAGGAAAAGCAGCGTTTGTTGGAGAAGTTCGGTGATCTGGATGATGTGGTGGATCCATCAATCCTGAAAAACACCTGTTGTCAGCGGGCTTACTTAAGAGGTGCCTATTTGGTCATTGGCTCCATGAGTGATCCGGAGAAGAGTTATCACCTGGAATTTGTATGCGTGAGAGAGCCACAGGCCTTGCAGTTACAGCAGATTCTCAGGGCACTTCAAATGGATGCCAGGATCGTACTTAGGAAAAAGTATTATGTAGTTTATCTTAAGGAAGGGGCAGGCATTGTAGAACTTCTTGGGTTTATGGGCGCCCATGTGTCTTTGATGAATCTTGAAAATCTAAGGATTCTGAAGGAAATGAGAAATTCTGTAAACCGCAGAGTAAACTGCGAAACAGCCAATATTACTAAGACAGTGAATGCAGCCAGCCGTCAGCTGGAAGATATAGAACTCTTGCGGGACAAGTATGGACTGCAGAATCTGCCGGATAATTTGCGGCAGATGGCGGAGATCAGGCTGGAGTTTCCGGATGCCACCCTAAAGGAATTGGGAGAGTATCTGGATCCGCCCGTGGGGAAATCGGGTGTAAATCATAGATTGCGTAAGTTAAGCGAGATCGCTGACCGGATAAGGATTTAGAGGAGGAAATGGAAAGATGATGAGAGAAAATGTAACTATCAACATGGACCGGGGTGTGGATGCAAGACCGGCAGCTATGCTTGTCCAAGTGGCTAATCGTTATGACAGCAATCTTTATATGCAGATAGAGAATAAGAAAGTAAATTTAAAGAGCATCATGGGTGTAATGACACTGGTGCTTGACAGAGGCACTGAGGTAGTGATTGAAGCCAATGGCGGAGATGAAGAGCAAGCTATCAGTGGAGTTGGAGCTTTTTTAAAGGGGATAGAGCAGTAAATTAATTTTATATACAGAAACGGAGGAAATAAATATGTTAGTATCAGCTACAGAAATGCTTCAGAAGGCAAAGGCAGGGCACTATGCTGTAGGACAGTTCAATATCAACAATATTGAATGGACCAAGGCAATCTTGACCACAGCGCAGGAGATGAATTCCCCTGTTATTCTTGGTGTGTCTGAGGGCGCAGGCAAATATATGGGCGGTTATGATGCGGTCGTGGGTATGGTAAAGGGCATGATCAAGGGCCTGAATATCACGGTTCCCGTAGCGATCCATCTGGATCACGGCAGCTATGACCATTGCTACAAATGTATGGAAGCAGGCTTTTCTTCTATTATGTTTGATGGTTCTCACTATCCTATCGAGGAGAATGTGGCAAAGACCAAAGAATTGGTGGAGGCAGCTCATAAATTGGGAATTTCTATTGAAGCTGAGGTTGGTTCTATCGGCGGAGAAGAAGATGGTGTTGTAGGCGCAGGTGAATGCGCAGATCCTATGGAGTGCAAAGCAATTGCAGATCTGGGTGTAGATTTCCTGGCAGCAGGTATCGGTAATATCCACG
This sequence comes from Lachnospiraceae bacterium, assembly GCA_015056865.1. GTDB lineage: Bacteria > Bacillota > Clostridia > Lachnospirales > Lachnospiraceae > Acetatifactor. The sequence goes on along the minus strand of SVFM01000015.1, from coordinate 45,183 downwards.
GTAAATATCCTGCTAACTGGAAGGGATTGAGTTTTGAAACGCTGGCAGCAGTGCAGGAGCAGACCGGTGATCTGCCTCTGGTACTTCACGGCGGCACAGGCATCCCTGCTGATATGATCAAGAAGGCTATCAGCCTGGGTGTTGCCAAGATCAACGTAAACACAGAATGTCAGCTTTCCTTTGCTGCAGCTGTTCGTAAGTATATCGAAGAGGGCAAGGACCTGCAGGGAAAAGGTTTTGATCCCCGTAAGTTACTTGCACCCGGCACAGAAGCAATTAAGGCTACTGTAAAAGAAAAAATGGAGCTCTTCGGCTCTGTAAATAAAGCCTAAAGCCCCAAAAAAGGGAGGATGCCAAGCAACACAAGGTTGCTTGGCATTTATTATGAAAAAGTTTCTCGTATACGTTTGTTAAGTGGTTACCTTGTGATTATAGTATATCCAAAACAAATGTCTAAACAATGTTTTTGGGATGAAGTTTTTTTGAATTAATTGTAAACAAAATATGAACGAGAAAGCTTTTTTTAAAATTACATTTTTTCGGGTTCCGGATAGGTTACCCCAAAGGTGTCTACGGTTACCGTCCTCATTACCTGAGGTGTGAGAGGGCGGTCACTGTAATCGGTGTTTGTCTCTGCAATCTTGTTCACATTCTCCATGCCTTCGATGACTTTACCAAATGCGGCATAGCTGCCGTCCAGATGGGGGGCATCCTTGTGCATAATAAAGAACTGGGAACCTGCAGAATTGGGGTTCATGCTGCGTGCCATGGAGAGTACACCTTCTGTGTGCTTCAGAGTATTCTTCACGCCATTGGAGGAAAACTCACCCTTGATGCTGTAGCCGGGGCCGCCAATGCCGATACCTTCCGGATCGCCGCCCTGGATCATAAAGCCTCTGATGACGCGATGGAAGATCAGGTTGTTGTAAAAGCCCTTGTTTACCAGACTGATAAAATTATTTACGGAAATGGGTGCCACGTCGGGATAAAGCTCCAATTTGATGACATCTCCACTTTCCATGGTGATCGTAACGATAGGATTCTGTGCCATGTTTGTATGTCCTTTCTAAGTTTTTTAAATCAGTAATATCATACCTTATCCTGAGGGAATTGGCAAGATGAAAGTCTTTGACACAAGAAACGTTTAGCGTTAGTATAATGATAAGCTTTTTACGTGAGGGATCGCAGTGAAAAAATTTAATGTTGCAATCAAAGAAGAGAATGTTTTATCTAGTTTAAGACCGGTGTGTAGCCGGCTGCAGGAGATGGGAGTAGAGACATATGCTTGCTCTTATGAAGAGGCTGCAAAGTACTCTGTATCCGGCGAACGGGACCAGTCTTTGTACCTCACAGATAACTTGCAGTTGGCCTCCATGCTGGGGGCAGGCGGTTATCCGGTGGTTGCTTATGTGCATCCCGGAAATCGAAGTGAGAGTTTCGATCATGTGAAATATGTGATAGAGGGCTTTGAAGATGTGGGAGAAGGGTATTTTATTCGTATCTGGCAGAGATTGACCGGGAGACCCTGGCACATATTGGACACGGCCAGATGCAGTATCCGTGAAACCACCCCGGGGGATGTGGATGAGTTTTATGAAATATACGCACATCCTTCCGTTACGGAATATATGGAGGAGCTGTGCCGGACCAGGGAGGAACAGAGAGCCTATATAGAGACTTATGCCGAAAAGGTATATGGTTTCTATGATTTTGGCATGTGGACAGTTCTGCTCAGAGAAACGGGGCAGGTAATCGGCAGGGCTGGGATCAGTATGGGGGAACGGTTTGAGGAGCCGGAACTGGGGTTTGTGATTGGCCAGCCCTGGCAGAGACAGGGCCTTGCTACGGAGGTGTGCCGTGGCATTTTGGAATATGCCCGGGAGCTGGGTTTTCAGAGGATCAACGCATTGGTGCACCCGGACAATCAAAAGTCCAGGGGGCTGTTGGAGAAATTAGGTTTTGTCTGTGAAAAAAAGCGGGTTATAGAGAAAGATTGGCTGCATTATGTCTGGGATTATGAAAACGAGGGCGTTCTCAAAGTATGAGGTTAGCATACACAGGAAACATGAAATTGAAAAATGCTCAGGCTTTTAAGGTCTCGATGTAAGCCATTCCTTAACAAAGATATCCTGATCCATGGGAACCAGGGTTCCGTCCAAGTCAAATAAAATGGTGGTAAGTGTCATACTGTAATCTCCTTATGCTTTCAGAGTAACGGTAAACCGGCATCCGCTGCCGGGAATGTTCTCGGCACTGATCTGTCCGCCGGTTATGACCAAAATGCGTTTTACCAAAGCTAGTCCCAGACCATTTCCTTCTTCCTTGTGGGAACTGTCTGCCTGATAAAATTTGTCAAAGATATGTTTTTTTGCTTCGCTTGACAGGCCGGGGCCTTCATCTTCTATGATAAATAGTATATGATCGTTTTTTTTCTTCAAACGGATACGTACCAGACCACATGGAGGGGTAAATTTTATGGCATTGCTGATCAGATTATCCCACACGTGATGTAACAGGCCTTCACTTCCCAGATATTCCACATGATCCAATTCCACATCAAAGTCCAGGTCCTTGGATGCCCAGGCGGGCTCCTGCGCCACAATGGATTGGCGAATTTGCTCATCCAGGCGAAAAAGAGTCTGATGGGTGGGGATAGATTGATTTTCAATTTTGGAGAGCAGCAGGATGTTGCCCACCAGGGTGGAAAGTCTTTTTGTATTAAATAATATTTTATCCACATATTGTTGCTGGTCTGCATCTAGATTTTCACAGCCCTGCAAAAGGGTGGTGTAGCCTTCAATGGCATTGATGGGAGTTTTAAACTCGTGGGATACATTGGATACAAAATCGGTCTGCAGGATTTCGGTGGAGGCCAGTTCCCGGGTCATCAGATTAAAGCCGGAATAAATCTCCAGAATTTCTTTGGAGGTTGATTTCATTTCCAGACGCACGGAAAAGTCTCCGTCCGCAACCTTTCCCATGGCTTTGCCAAGTTTTTTGATGGGATTAAAGAAAAATCTGGATATAAAAGTAGTAACCAGGCTGCCAATCAGAAGACTGGTCACGACCAGAGCGATAAGTAATAATACATTGGAGTCAATGGATAAAAAGTGATCCAAAAGAATCCACATACCCAGGGCGGTCAGAATAGACAAGACCAATTCGGCGGAGACCAGCAGGATCAGCCGGACTCTCAGGCTTAGGTGTGTCTTTTTATTGCGAAGTAATTCAAAGGTTTCACGGGTTTTCATAGTTTGACCACCTTGTAGCCGACTCCTCGCATGGTAACGATCTTGAAGTCCATATTATCCCGGAAGCGATCCCGAAGCCGGCCGATATGCACATCCACTGTGTGGGTGTCACTGTCGGAGTCATAACCCCAGATTTCGTCCATCAGCTGTTGCCTGGTAAAAATACGCCCCGGATAGGAAGCCATTTTGTAGAGCAGCAGAAATTCTTTTTGGGGCAGAACAAGGGATTCTTCCCCGGTAATTACCGTTAGAGAATCATATTCCAGGATCGTGCTGCCGATGGTCTGCCGTCTGTCGTTGATCATCTGTGCTCTGCGAAGAAGGGCACCTACCCGCAAAACCATTTCATTCACATTCACCGGTTTGACCATATAGTCATCCGTGCCTGACTGAAATCCCTGACGCATATCATCGAAGGCATCTTTGGCGGTGATCATCAGTACGGGAGTGTTGTTGCCTGCCTCCCGCAACAGCTGCACAAGCTCATATCCATCCATCACCGGCATCATAATATCCGAAATGATCAGGTCATAGTAATCCGCATCCATGGCATCTAACGCGTCCTTGCCGTTGGAAACACCTTTTACGGTATAACCGTTTTTGATCAAAACATGGGAAAAAAGCTGTCGCAGCTCCCGATCATCCTCTGCAATTAGTATTTTCAGCATTTATAAAACCTCCGAATGCGATTACTTTCAAATGGCTGCAATTTTTCAAGTATTTTCACCCAGAATATCCGAAAGATTACTCTGGATCTTCTCTGCAACATCGGGCTTGTTCATAGAATATACATGAACGTTTGTAATATTGTTTGCATACAGATCAATGATCTGATCTGTGGCATAGGCAATGCCTGCCTGTTTCATGGCGGCAGGATTGGATCCGAATTTGTCCACCAGACTCTTAAACCTCTGGGGCATAAAGGAGCCTGAAAGTTTGATTGCCTTCTCCACCTGGTTTGCGTTGGTGATAGGCATGATTCCGGGAATGATCGGAACGGTAATACCGGCCTCCCGGATCTTGTATAGGAAATTATAGAGCAGGTTGTTGTCAAAAAACATCTGGGTAGTCAAAAAGTCGCAGCCCGCATCTACTTTTTCTTTGAGACGCTTGATGTCATCCTTTTGATTGGAGCTTTCAGGATGGATCTCAGGATAGCAGGCACCGCCAATGCAAAAATCAGTATCTGCATTTTTGAGTTCGGTAATCAGGTCAATGGCATGCTTGTAGTCCCAACCACTCCGGTCAGCATCTTCCAGACCCGCAGGGATGTCTCCTCTGAGAGCCATAATATTTTGAAGGCCGGCTGCTTTGATTTCCGCTATCTTTTGCTGTACGGTTTCTCGGGTGGAGGAAACACAGGTAAGGTGGGCCAAAGTCGGCACACCATACAGACGTTTGATGTTTTGGGCGATATCCAGAGTGTATTTGCTGGTTCCGCCACCTGCACCGTAGGTAACACTCATAAAAGCCGGGCGCAGCTTGGCGATCTCTTCGGTTGCATGTTTCACACTTTCAAAGCTGGTCTCGGTTTTGGGTGGAAAAACCTCAAAGGAGAGGGAAAGGGTATCTTGCGTAAGTAAATCTATAATTTTCATATGTATAGTCCTTTCAATTTTTGTCTATTATACCACGATGCCACCGGGGAAATCAATCTTTGAAAATATTGCAAAAAAAGTCCCACCGGCTGCCGGATGGTTTTGACAGCGGGCGGGACATGATTACTTAATAAAAAATCTGTGCAATAGGTGAATCCGGGGAAAGGATCACGGTCTTGTTGTCGCCTGTCATGGAAATCTTCAGGGCGTCCAGACTTCTTACGAAGGAGTAGAATTCTGTGCGGGAGGTGTCTGCATAGGCCTCGGAAAGAATGCGCATGTATTCAGCTTCGCCCTCAGCGATCAGGATCTCAGCATTCTTGTTTGCCTCGGAAAGAAGTTCGGTCACTTCCTTGTCCGTGGTGTTCTTGATGATCTGGGCCTCGGAATTACCCTCTGCGGTATAGGTTGCCGCGATATTGTCTCGCTCGGAGATCATACGCACGTATACAGCGGATTTGTTATCGCTTGGCAAGTCTAAGTGCTTGGTTTCAAAGCTTAAAAGGGTGATACCGTATTGATCCAGGGAATCACCGATATTATTCATAACCGCCTGAGACAGTTCTCCGTCACGGCCGCTAATCACATCCTCCTGGAGGAGGCTGCTGATCACGTTTTTGGTGGAGTTGTACACGATAGTGTTCAGTCGGCTCTCTGCGTTTGCTACGGAACTGTTCAGGGTCTGGGCAAACCTTAAAGGATCTGTGATCTGCCAAAGCACGTAGCTGTCTGTGATCATGGTTTTTTTGTCGCTGGTGATAACATCTGAGGTGGCAAGGTCATAAAGCATGATCTGTTTGGGAAGTTTATCCACGCTCTGGATGAAGGGGACTTTAAAGCTGATGCCGGCTTCGGATACCACATGGTCTACCCGTCCAAACTGGCGCACCAGGCTGTATTCATTTTCCTGGGTCACAACGATACTGGAAGCACCCACGATCAGAAGTGCCACAAGTACAACTGCTAACAATATATTTCTAAATGTTTTCATGATTCCTCTCATTCTGCTGTCTGTGTGCGGGCAGCGTTGTTTGTGTTAATGTTTGCAAAGGATTCGATGGGGTAAAAGGTCTGTACCTCGCCGTTCGTTCCCTGAATGATGACCTTCAGATCAGGAAGAACTTCCTCCATGGTCTCGAAGAACATACGTTGTCTGGTTACTTCCGGATTCTTGATATACTCTTCATACATGGCGTTGAATCTGGCCACCTGAGCAGTTGCTTCATTAATACGCTTGGTCTTTTCAGCTTCTGCTGCCTTAATAATGGCGTCTGCCTGAGCCTCTGCTTGAGGGATCTGTTCGTTGCGGTACTTGTTTGCATTGTTCAGGGCGGTTTCCTTGCCCTGCTTTGCGGTTTCCACTGCCTTGAAGGCTTCCATGACTTCTATGGTAGGTGGTTCGGAATCCTGGATGGTAATGTTTACCAGCTGGATACCTACATCCTGCTGTTCCAGCTTCTCCAGGATCATAGTTTTAATAGTGGACTGGATCTCATTCTTACCGGTGGTCAGAACATCGTCAACCGGGTAGCTGCCGATCACGTTGCGGATGCAGCTCATGCTGATGTTCTTTAGGATCTGAACAGGCTGCTCGGAGGCGTACACTGCTTTGACCGGATCGGAAAAGCGGTACTCTACGAAGAAGTCCACGTTTACAAAGTTGTAGTCGCTGGTGATCATCAGGGATTCTTCCTCTAAGGAGGTGTTGGTCTTTTGATCATAGCCGATGGAAAAGCCCTGAATGGTGGTATTTACTTTCTTCACCTGCTGGATAAAAGGGATCTTAAAATGCAGGCCGGGTTCGGTCACCGCCTTGGGCTGGCCGAAGGTGATTAGAACAGCCTGTTCCTGTTCACCTATCTGATAGGTGGCGCCTGTGGCCAGAATTGCCACTACCACAAGAGCAAGGACGATGCCGATGATTTTTCCGATAGGAAAGTTTGGACCGCCGTCCTCTTTTTTCTTGCCCGGATTTATGGTTTCAAATCCGTTGCGTATGTTTCTGAATGAATCACTCATATGATTGGTTTTCCTTTCTATTAGTGTGAGTTTTGTTATAGTTTTATTTTACAATAAGCCAGGGCGTTCCTCAATATCAAAAAATGCACGAAGGATGAAAGTTTTCTTAAAATTTTCTAATAATCAGCACGATGGGAGGTCATAAAGTGCACCGGACTTGCTTTTTGCCCGGGCATGAACTAAAATGAACTTATTAATAGATGTCAGGAGGAAGTCCGTCTATGCAGAAGTATATTATGGCACTGGATCAGGGAACCACCAGTTCCCGCTGTATCTTGTTTGATAAAAAAGGAAATATCTGTTCCATGGCCCAGAAGGAGTTTACCCAGATCTATCCTCAGCCGAGCTGGGTGGAGCATAACCCCATGGAGATTTGGTCTTCCCAGGTCTCGGTAGCCATGGAGGCTATGACCAAGGTGGGCGCGGGGCCGGAGCAGATTGCCGGCATCGGCATCACTAATCAAAGGGAGACCACTATCGTGTGGAATAAATATACCGGGGAGCCGGTTTACAATGCCATCGTCTGGCAGTGCCGACGAACCTCCGACATGATCCGGACACTGGCAAAGGATGGATTCGATCAGGTGATTCGGGAAAAGACCGGGTTGGTGCCGGATGCCTATTTCAGTGCCTCTAAGATTGCATGGATTCTGGATAATGTACCCTGGGCCAGGCAGGAGGCCGAGGCGGGAAATCTGCTGTTTGGCACGGTGGATACTTGGCTGATTTGGCAGTTGACCAAAGGAAAGGTTCATGTAACAGATTATACCAACGCTTCCCGCACCATGCTTTTTGATATTCGTAAGCTTTGCTGGGATGAGGAGATTCTGGAACGGTTTCGGATTCCTAAGTGTATGTTGCCGGAGGTAAAACCCTCCAGCTGTGTATACGGCTTGACGGATCCCAGCGTACTGGGCGGAGAAATTCCTATTGCAGGGGCGGCAGGTGACCAGCAGAGTGCGCTGTTTGGCCAATGCTGCTTCGAACAGGGCGATGCTAAAAATACATATGGAACAGGTTGCTTTTTGCTGATGAATACCGGAAAGGAGGCTGTTTCCACAGATAGCGGCTTGCTTACCACCATTGCAGCCAGTGTGGGAGATGAGGTGGAGTATGCGTTGGAGGGCAGTGTGTTTGTGGCCGGTGCGGCGCTTCAGTGGCTCCGGGACGGGCTGCGCATGATCCGTAGTGCCGGGCAGTCTGAGGAATATGCTGCCCGGGTGGAAGATACACAAGGCGTCTATCTGGTACCGGCCTTTGTGGGTATGGGTGCCCCGTATTGGAATCAGTACGCAAGAGGCACTATTGTGGGCCTTACCAGAGGATGTGAAAAGGAGCATTTTGTGCGGGCAGCACTGGAGTCTATTGCTTATCAGACCTGGGATGTGCTGACGGCTATGGAACAAGTGTCAGGCATCCATTTAAAGAACTTGAAGGTGGACGGGGGTGCCAGTGCCAATAACTTTCTGATGCAGTTTCAGGCAGATATTGTGGGTGCCACGGTGCATAGGCCCCAGTGTATTGAGACTACCGCTTTGGGAGCGGCGTACCTGGCAGGCCTGGCGGTTGGATACTGGAAAGATAAGGAAGAGATCCGGGAGAACTGGATGCTGGGAGCTAGTTTCGGACCCAAAATGGAGAAGGAACATCGGGAGAAATTGCTGAAGGGTTGGAAAAAGGCAGTGAAGTGTGCGTTGGCGTGGGCTGAGGATGAGGGAGCTTGAGTCCTTTTTATACGTAGAACAAAAAAGCGGCAATGGACTTCTTCGTTCATTGCTGCTTTGTGCTATGTATCACTATAATGATACCGACATGCCAAAATATATACATTATTCTTGTCAATCTTGTAGATTAGCCGGTCCTTATCATTGATGCGTCTGCTCCAGAAACCAGTCAAAGTACCTCTTAACGGCTCCGGCTTTCCAATTCCTTCATTGCCATTTCTGCAGATATCCTTAATCAGGCTGTTTATTTTTTTCAAAGTCTTTCTATCCTCGGTTTGCCAATATATATAATCTTGCCATCCGTTTTGTGTAAATATCTTATTCATCTGTATCTACCTCTGCAAGATTTTGTATAGTAGTATTTCCGCTTTCCAGTTGTGCTTTGGATTCCATTAGCCAATCATAGTTTGCCTTATTTCCCATGATGTAGACATTCTCTATGAGATTATTGTAAGATTCCTCAGACAACATAACAACATTCTTGTTGTCTTTTCTTGTTACGATCATTGTTTCATAATCATCCGTGACTTTGTCCATATAAGTTTTCATATTATCTCTAAGATTTGTATAATTTACAGCTAACATAAAATACACCTCCAAAAACGTACGGTTTTCTGTACTTTTATTATAACGTACGGTTTCTTGTACGTCAAGTATATTATATGCAAAATTCATTTATTTTATAGTGAAAAAATAATGTAATTATAGTGAAATTCTTTGTTGCTTTGTGTTATAATATATTTAACCAAAAGCAAAGGGATGATATTATGATTCAGGTTACTCTAACAAACGACATTTTAAAGAAGATATGCGCTATTGACGAAAATCGTTTTTTGCTTAAAACAATTGAACTACCGCAAGGAACGAAAAACAGACTTAGAAAAAATTCTAAGAAGAAAAGCTCCTATGCCTCAAACAAAATTGAAGGCAACCCTTTAACCGAGGCACAAGCCAATGAGGTGATGGAAGGAGATGCACATAAACATTTTTTGAAACCTGAACAAGAGGTAAGGAATTATTTTCTTGCGCTAAATTTGCTTGAAGAAAAACTGAAGGCGAAAGAGCCGTTTTCAAAGAAATTGTTGCTTGAAGTTCAGGCAATGGTTGAAAAGGGTGCATCAAAAGAAAAAATTGGTCTTAGGGGAGCCATGCCTCCCGGGGTGTTATTTGCGGTATATGATTCAGAAACCGGTACTCCGGAATATATACCGCCCGAATATACAGATATTCCGACACTTCTTGATGAACTTGTAGAATACGTCAATACAACTGACGATCATCCCCTTATTATTGCAGCGGTTGTGCATTATCAGTTGGTTACCATCCATCCTTTTGAAGATGGAAACGGTCGTACCGCAAGACTGATGTCGGGATATATTCTTGACCTTTACGGCTATGGTTTTAGTGGCATTGGTTCGCTTGAAGAGTATTTTGCTTACGATCCTGAGGAATACTACGCATCGCTTCAGATGGGATTACCGGCATTATACTACTCAGGTAGAGAAAATCCACCCCATCCTGAAATCTGGATCAACTATTTCTTGCATATGATGGAGTTATATTCAATGAAAGTTTGCGAAGTTTCCAAAGCATCTACGGAAGATGAAATAAACGGAAGTTTATCTCATTTGAATGCCAAAGAAAAAGATTTGTTGGTGTATCTTCTCAGGAACCGTATATTTGAATTTACTCCCATTGAAGTGAGCAAAAAACTTGGTGTTACCAACAAAACCATTATCAACCGATGCGCAAAACTAGCATCGAATGGTTTTCTGATTCCCAATATTGTAAAGGAACGGATACGTTCTTACTCTTTGAGTGAGTTTACAAGGAAGAATGAAAAGCAGTTTCAAAAAATGATTGGAACCACCGAAAAATTATGGTATGATAATAAAACAACAGAATTCAAGAGGAGATAAACGATGATCGTACAAAAATATAAAGACATGCTGTCCGGAAAATCTGTGATCCGTCAGCTGTCCGAGTTTGCAACCGCAAGAGGTGCTGAGATTGGTTATGAAAATGTGTTTGACTACAGCCTGGGCAATCCTTCGGTGCCGGTGCCCCAGGAGTTTACGGATCTGATGATCCATATGCTGCAAAACAGAAATCCCATGGAGCTGCACGGCTATAGCCCCAGCTTGGGCATTCCTTCTGTGAAGGAGGCCATTGCCCGGTCTTTGGAGAAACGGTTTGGGCTGCCTTATAGGGCAGAGCACATTTTCATGGCCTCCGGTGCAGCGGGAGCATTGTCTCATGCCTTTCGTCTGGTGACGGAGCCGGGGGATGAGATTTTAACCTTTGCACCCTTTTTCCCGGAGTATCATCCTTACGTGGATTTAACCGGCGCGGTGCTGAAGGTGGTGCCTGCCAATACGGCGGATTTTCAGATCAACTTTGAGGCTTTTGAGGAGATGATCGGGGAAAAGACTATGGCGGTGCTGGTCAATACACCTAACAATCCTTCGGGAGTGGTGTACTCAACTGCTACCATAAAGAAGTTGGCCCAGGTATTGACCCGCAAGTCGCAGGAGTTTGGACATGACATTTTCCTGATCTCCGACGAGCCTTATCGGGAGATCGTGTTTGAGGGAGTGGACAATCCCTGCGTATCAGCCTACTATGATAATACAATCATGTGTTATTCTTTCTCTAAATCCTTATCTTTGCCAGGAGAGAGAATTGGCTATGTTGCCATCAACCCTGCTTGCAAGGAGGCGGAAACCATGGTGAATATGTGCGGCCAGATTTCCAGAGGAATCGGACACAACTGCCCTCCTTCTATTATGCAGCTGGCGGTGGCACAGGTTTTGGACCGCACGGCGGATCTGTCCGTGTATGAGACCAATATGAATTTGATCTATAACGAACTGAAGGCTCTGGGTTTTACCTGTGTGAAACCCGGAGGAACTTTCTACATCTTCCCCAAGGCATTGGAGGAGGATGCTAAGGTGTTCTGTCAGAAGGCTTTGAAATATGACTTGATCTTAGTGCCGGCAGATACCTTTGGTTGTCCCGGTTACTTCCGCATGGCATATTGCATTGACACGGAAAAAGTAATTAGATCTCTGGCTGCTCTGCGCAGATTTGTGGAGACGGAGTACCCGGACAGATAGCAGGACGTTTTTGGGAAAAAGTGAGGTGTGACAATGTATCAGGCAGGATTGGTTCTGGAAGGCGGAGGGATGAAGGGCGTCTATACCGCAGGCGTGCTGGATTTCTTTCTGGACAAGGGAATAGAATTTTCCAATATTTATGGTGTGTCCGCGGGGGCATGTCATATGTGCAGTTATGTGTCCAAACAGCGCAGGCGTGCGCTGGAAGTGAACATTGATTATTTGGACACAGGCAAATATATGGGTGTGAAAAGCCTCTTGACCACCGGTGATATTTTTAATGTGCAAACAGCTTACCATCTGGTGCCGGATTATCTGCATCCTTATGACCACGAAACTTTCCGAAAGTATCAGGGCAGGATGTATGCAGTGGTGACCAATATTGTAACAGGCCGGCCGGAGTACTTAAGGATCCGGGATATGAAAAAGGATATCGACGCCATCCGGGCTTCCGCTTCTTTGCCCTTGGTATCCAGAAATGTGAAGATCGGTAAGAAGTTGTATCTGGACGGCGGTATTTCTGATGCAATTCCGTTGCAGAAGTCCATTATGGACGGCAACCTGAAAAACGTGGTGATTATGACCAAGGAAGTGGGCTTTGAGAGAAAGCCAACCTCCGCAGCCCAGCTGGGACTCATAAAATTGCGGTATGCCAAATATCCTAAAGTATATGAACTGATGGCCGGACGGCATATAAATTATAATGAAACCCTGGAATATATTGAGAGACAGCGGGAGAATGGGCAGGCCTTTGTGATCCGTCCCCTGCAGAAGAGTGACGTGGGCAGGATCGAGAAGGATACGGTGAAGCTTGTGGCTCTGTATGAAGAAGGGTACAGGGACGCAGAGGCAAACTATGAAGCGCTTTTGAACTATCTGGAATCCGGACTAGAAACGGACCATGAGGAATTGGCTGAGAATCTGTAGAGTTGTTGGAGGGAGTTATGTTAGATGTTTTAAAATCGATTTTATTCGGAATCGTGGAAGGCATTACCGAGTGGCTGCCTGTCAGCAGTACAGGACACCTGATCCTGTTGCAGGAGTTTGTCAGCTTTGACAATGTTTCCGAAGGTTTTTGGGATATGTTTGAGGTGGTGATCCAGTTTGGAGCGATCCTGGCGGTGGTTCTATTGTTTTGGGGGCAGATCTGGCCCTTCTGTAAAAAAGGCCGGGGATTTCATAAGACAGGACTGCTTTCCTATGTAAAAATGGATGTGATAAGCCTGTGGTTTAAGATCCTGGTGGCCTGCGTGCCGGCCGCGATCATCGGCCTTTTGTTTGATGACATTCTGGATGCGGTGTTTTATAAGTGGTATGTGGTGGCAGGCGCCCTGATCCTGTTTGGTATAGCCTTTCTTCTGATAGAAAATTGGAACAAGGGTAAAAATCCTTCCATTGCACAGCTCGGTGATCTGACTTATCGTGTGGCGCTGATCATCGGTGTGTTTCAGGTGATCGCCGCGGTATTTCCGGGCACTTCCCGTTCCGGTGCAACCATTGTGGGGGCGCTGCTGATCGGTGTGTCCCGAAAAGTGGCAGCAGAGTTTACCTTCTTTTTGGCGATTCCGGTCATGTTCGGTGCCAGCTTATTGAAACTGGTGAAATTTGGTTTTGATTTTACCGGTACAGAGTTTGCCATTCTGGCGGTTGGAATGATCGTAGCATTTCTGGTGTCTGTAGCAGTCATTAAGTTTTTGCTGGATTACATTAAAAAACACGATTTTAAGGTGTTTGGTTGGTACAGGATCATCCTGGGCGTGTTGGTAATTCTTTATTTTAGTATGAGAGGATAAAGACTTGTTGTAGAATCGTAATGCATGGGGCTGGTTTGATACCGGCCCTTTTTTGCTTTAGAATTATTTTATAATTATTTTAAGGAAAATCGGTTGACAATAGAAGGGGTAAGTGATATTTTATGGTAAGAAGATGTTAGCACTCTTTTGGGTTGAGTGCTAACAATCCAAAAGAAGCAAATCACAAGTGGAACCGTCAAAGCATAGTAAGGAGTGATGGGATGCAGTTAGACGAGAGAAAAAAGAAAATATTGCAGGCCATTATCCGAAATTATCTGGAGACAGGCGAGCCGGTAGGCAGTCGTACCATTTCTAAGTATACGGATCTGAATCTCAGTTCTGCAACCATCCGTAATGAGATGTCGGATCTGGAAGAGATGGGATATATTGTCCAACCCCATACGTCAGCAGGAAGGATTCCTTCCGATAAGGGCTACCGATTTTATGTGGATGCCATGATGGCGCAGAAGGACCGGGAAATTGAAGAGATCAAGGAGATCTACCTGCAGAAGGAAGACAAGATGGATATGCTTTTAAAGCAAGTTGCCAAGGTGCTTGCACAGAATACCAACTATGCGACCATGATCTCGGCTCCCCAGTACCATCATAACAAGCTGAAGTTCATTCAGCTATCCAGAGTGGATGAGACCCAGATTTTGGCAGTTATCGTAGTGGAAGGCAATGTGATCAAGAACCATCTGATCAGTGTGGCGGAAAACTTAAGTGATGAGACGCTTTTGAAGCTGAACATCCTGCTCAATACCCATTTAAATGGCCTCTCCCTGGAGGAGATCAATCTGGGAACCATTGCTGACATGAAGCATCAGGCGGGGATCCACAGTGAGATCGTCAGCGAAGTGCTGGATGCGGTGGCTCAGGCTATCCGGGCGGATGAAGACCTGGAGATTTATACCAGTGGTACAAACAACATCTTTAAATACCCGGAGCTGGCGGATCATCAGAAGGCCAGCGAGCTGATCACCACCTTTGAGGAGAAACAGGTTCTGAATACCCTGGTACAGGAAACACTGGCAGATGAAAACAGTACGGGCATACAGGTCTATATCGGCAATGAATCTCCTATTCAGAGCATGAAGGACTGCAGCGTGGTAACGGCCACCTATGAATTGGAAGAAGGTATGAGGGGCACCATAGGTATCATCGGTCCCAAGCGCATGGATTATGACAAGGTGATCGGGACGCTGAAGAACATGATGAGCCAGCTGGATGATCTGTATAAGAAGAAGTAAGACCGGAAAGGAAAAGTGTATGGCAGAGAAAGAAAATATAACGGAAGTCCAGGAAACGGATATGCAGGAAGATACCGAACAGGTACAGCAGGAAGTCACAGAGGAGACGGATGTGTCTCAGGATACCGCTCAAGACGCAGAGGCGGCAGAGGAGAAAGGCGAAAAGAAAGCCTTTGGTAAGAACAAGAAAAAAGATAAAAAAGAAGATGCCCTAAAGGAAAAGATCGCAGAGCTGGAAGATAAGGTGATGCGCCAGATGGCAGAGTTTGAAAACTTCCGTAGGAGGACTGAGAAAGAAAAAAGTGCCATGTTTGAGGTTGGTGCCAAGAGTGTGGTGGAGAAGATCCTGCCGGTTGTGGACAATTTTGAGAGAGGGCTCGCTACCATTCCTGAAGAAGATAAAGGAACACCTTTTGCTGAAGGAATGACCATGATATATAAGCAACTGATGACCTCGTTGGAGGAGATAGGCGTGAAGCCTATTGAGGCAGTGGGCAAGGAGTTTGATCCCAATTTCCACAATGCAGTGATGCAGGTAGAAAATGACGAGTTGGAGTCCGGTGTGGTAGCTCAGGAGCTACTGAAGGGTTACACGTACAGAGAGACAGTAGTGAGACATAGTATGGTATCAGTTACATCGTAAATATAGGAGGAAAGAAAAATGGCAAAAATCATTGGTATCGATTTGGGAACAACAAACAGCTGCGTAGCAGTTATGGAAGGTGGTAAGCCCACCGTTATCGCTAATACAGAAGGCGCAAGAACTACACCCTCTGTAGTGGCATTTACAAAGACAGGAGAGAGACTGGTAGGTGAGCCTGCAAAGCGTCAGGCAGTTACTAATGCAGACAAGACAATCTCCTCCATCAAGAGAGATATGGGTACTGACAAGGGTCGTACCATCGATGACAAGAAATACTCTCCTCAGCAGATTTCTGCAATGATCCTGCAGAAGCTGAAAGCAGATGCCGAGAACTATCTGGGTGAGAAGGTAACGGAAGCGGTTATCACAGTTCCTGCATATTTTAATGATGCACAGCGTCAGGCAACCAAGGATGCAGGTAAGATCGCAGGTCTGGATGTAAAGCGTATCATCAACGAGCCTACCGCAGCAGCTTTGGCTTACGGTTTGGACAATGAGAAAGAGCAGAAGATCATGGTATACGACCTGGGCGGCGGTACCTTCGATGTATCCATCATCGAGATTGGCGAGGGTGTTATCGAAGTTCTGGCAACCAACGGTGACAATAGACTGGGTGGTGATGACTTTGACCAGAAGATCACTGATTGGATGATCAGAGATTTTAAGGCAAAAGAAGGTGTAGACCTTTCCCAGGATAAGATGGCCCTGCAGAGACTGAAGGAAGCAGCAGAGAAGGCTAAGAAGGAGCTGTCTGCAGCTACCACCACCAATATCAACCTGCCCTTCATCAGCATGAACGCAAACGGACCTCTGCACTTTGACGTGACACTGACCCGTGCAAAATTTGATGAACTGACCCACGACCTGGTAGAGAGAACCGCTATCCCTGTGCAGAACGCACTGAAGGATGCAGGCATTTCTGCAAGCGAACTGGGTAAGGTACTGCTGGTAGGCGGTTCCACCCGTATTCCCGCAGTACAGGATAAGGTAAAACAGCTGACAGGCCATGAGCCTTCCAAGACATTGAATCCCGATGAGTGCGTGGCAATCGGTGCTTCCATTCAGGGCGGTAAGCTGGCAGGTGATGCAGGCGCAGGTGAGATCCTGCTGTTAGATGTAACTCCTCTGTCCCTCTCCATTGAGACAGCAGGCGGTATTGCAACCAGACTGATCGAGAGAAATACAACCATTCCTACCAAGAAGAGCCAGGTGTTCTCCACCTACTCCGATAATCAGACTGCTGTAGACATCAACGTGGTACAGGGTGAGAGACAGTTTGCAAGAGACAACAAGTCTTTGGGCCAGTTCAGACTGGACGGTATCCCTCCCGCACCCAGAGGAATCCCTCAGATCGAGGTTACCTTTGACATTGATGCCAACGGTATCGTAAACGTATCCGCTAAGGATCTGGGTACCGGCAAGGAGCAGCACATTACCATTACAGCAGGCTCCAACATGTCTGATGATGAGATCGAAAGAGCAGTGAAAGAGGCTGCTGAGTTCGAGGCACAGGATAAGAAGCGTAAAGAGGCAGTAGAGACCAGAAATGACGCAGATTCCTTCGTATTCCAGACTGAGAAGGCTCTGGGCGAAGTTGGCGATAAGATCAGCGCAGATGAGAAGGCGGCTGTACAGGCAGATGTGGATGCGCTGAAGGCCATCCTGGAGAGAACCAAGGATCAGGAGCTGTCTGACAGTGACCTGGACGAGATGAAGGCTGCAAAAGAAAAACTTATGACCAGTGCACAGGGCGTATTTACCAAGATGTATGAGTCCATGCAGGGCGCAGCAGGTGCAGGCCCGGATATGGGCGGTGCAGCAGGTGCAGACGCTGGCAGTGCACCCGATGATGATATTATTGACGGAGATTTCCGTGAAGTCTAATTGTGACAAGTACTTCTAAGGCATCAAAAAACAAGGCCTAAGAAGCACTAAACTGTCACAAATGAGAATGGCTCTGTAAGGAGCCATTCTCTGCGTAATTAATTGTGTATGAATGGAAACGTGAAGTGTGGGAGGACACAGCAATGGCAGAACAGAAGCGGGATTATTATGAGGTGTTGGGCGTAGAAAAAAATGCTGATGAAGCAGCGCTGAAAAAGGCATACCGCGCTCTCGCCAAAAAATATCATCCGGATATGAATCCCGGCGACCAGGAAGCTGAGAAAAAGTTTAAGGAAGCATCCGAAGCATATGCGGTTTTGAGTGATCCTGAAAAGAGGCGTCAGTACGATCAGTTTGGTCATGCAGCCTTTGACGGCGGTGCCGGCGGCGCCGGTGGTTTTGACTTTAGCGGTATGGATTTCAGCGATCTTTTTGGAGATTTCTTCGGGGATATCTTTGGCGGTGGCCGCAGGAGCAGTGCCAGAGGCAATGCGCCTATGAAGGGTGCAAACCTGCGTACCAGCATCAGAGTTACCTTTGAGGAGGCGATCTTTGGCTGCGAGAAGGAGATTGAACTGACAGTGAAGGAGAGCTGTAAGACCTGTGGCGGCAACGGTGCAAAGCCCGGTACCCATCCGGAAACCTGTACCAAGTGCGGCGGCAAGGGTCAGGTGGTATTCACCCAGCAGTCCTTTTTCGGTACGGTGCGCAATGTGCAGGCCTGCCCGGAGTGCCAGGGAAGCGGCAAGGTCATCAAGGAAAAGTGTGTGGATTGTCACGGATCCGGTTATGTACCCATGAGAAAACGTTATGCCGTAGATATTCCGGCAGGTATTGACAATGGCCAGTGCAAACGGATGCCCGGCCTGGGAGAACCCGGTACCAATGGAGGACCCAGAGGAGACGTGTTGATCGAAGTGATCGTGGGCAGACATCCTATTTTCCAGCGTCAGGACTATAACATTTATTCTACAGTGCCCCTGCCCTTTGCAGTAGCAGCTTTGGGTGGCGAGGTAGTGATCGATACTGTGGACGGCAAGGTTATCTACGATGTGAAGCCCGGTACCCAGACCGATACCAAGGTGCGTCTGAAGGGCAAAGGTGTGCCTACCCTGCGGGATTCTTCGGTACGAGGCGATCACTATGTGACCTTGGTGGTACAGGTTCCTGACAGACTTTCCAATGAGGCTAAGGAACTGCTGCGACAGTTTGATCAGGCCAGTGGGGACAGCTTGAACGCAGCGAAGAGCGTTACAGGGCAGGATAAGGGCGGTTCGGAGAATAAGGACGGCAAGGACAAAAAGAAGAAGTTTTGGAAATAAAACAGTAAGCCAACTGTGCAGGGGATGGGATCATGCGCAGTTGGTTTTTTTGTTGTAAATCCAAGACCCAAAATCATATATTATTGATCGAATAAAGTATAGCTATATGTTTCTCATCTAATATAATGAAAATGTGCAAGTGCAGCATTTGGTCTTAAGTTAAAAATCACTTCGAGATGGATAATTTCCTTTAATCCCTCAAATAAAGTTGACTTTTCCGATGGCTGGACTTAAGATGACGGTGTGTGCAAGCACAAGAAAACAAACAGTGAAAAGGGTGCGCTGCAAGGGAACAGTGCCCCGGAATGGAGGGTTTTATGGAGAGAATCAGAAGAGCCGTACATTTTGACTTTCACACTTTGCCGGGAATCGAGGATTTCGGTTCAAAGTGGGATGCAGAGCGATTTGCCAGAACCTTAAAGAATGCAAATGTGGAATTTATCAATGCGACTGCACAGTGCAACATTGGTTATGCGTATTTCCCGACGAAGATCGGTGTGCCCTATCCGGGGCTGAAGACAGATCTGTTTGGAGAACTGGTAGAAGCATGTCACAAAGAGGGGATCCGGGTGGCCGGATACGTGAGCACCAGCCTGAATCATGAGGCCTGCAACAGACATCCGGAGTGGAGCCGAGTGAACCAGGAGGGGCAGGTGATTTACGGGGACAGAACCGCCAATTTCTTCCGCTCCCAGTGTTTTAACACACCTTTTTCGGATCACATTTTGGGGATCATTCAGGAAGTGCTTGATTATGGGGTGGACGGACTGTTTTTGGATAACGTGATCACACGGCACTGCTATTGTCCTACCTGTACCAGAGAGATGCTTGCCACAGGTGTGGATATCACAGATCCTCAGGCGGTTTATGATTTTGCTCATCAAAAGACCACGGCCTTTGCCAAGAGACTTCGGGCTATGGTACCGAAGGATAAATATCTTTATACAAACGGTTTCGGCGGGACCATTGCCAGAACCCATGGTGAGGTAGAATGTCTGCCCAGCGGTGGTTGGGGCTATGACAACTTCTCATCCATCGTGTCCTACGCGAGAAATCTGTTTGATCAGACCATTTATATGACCGGCCGATTCCAGCGCTCTTGGGGAGACTTCGGCGGATTTAGAAATAAAGCATCGCTGGAAAATGATTTTTATGATGCACTGGTACATAACTCCCAGATTTCCGTGGGAGATCATCTTCATCCCAACGGACAGCTGGTGGATTCTGTTTATGAACTGGTTGGTGAGATCTATGGCAGACTGAAGCTGTATGAAAAGTGGACAGACAAGGCCCAGTACATAAAAGAAGTGGCGGTTGTGCGTAATATTTCGGATTCCCGAACACCTTACGAGAAACGATTTACTTATGATGCGGCAGCCAGGATGTTGGGTGAATTAAAATACAATTTTGACGTTGTGGACGAAACCATGGACTTCTCACCCTACAAGGTATTGATCCTGCCGGATATGAACTATATGACAGAAGTTCTGCGGGAGAAGATTGAAGAGTATCTGAAGGACGAGACCAAGGCGGTTCTTGCCGCAGGTGTGAGCCTGTATGACAGGCAGGGCAATCCGGTGAAAAGCCCGGCATGGGACTTTATCCAGCTTTGTGGCGTGGATTCTTCCAAAACAGCATATTACAAGCTGCCGGATGATGAGCGCACTTTTGCCATGTATCAGACCGGTACCTTTATGAAGGCGGCACCGGAATATACTTTGGCTACTTATGTGGAGCCTTATTTTGACAGACATTGGGATGGGCTGCACGGCTACTATTATACCCCGCCCAAGGGAGAGACGGAATATGCCGCTGTGGCGGAGAAGGATAGATTTCGCCATATTTCTTTCCAGATTTTTAACTCCTACTATGAGACCGGCTATAAGTACCATAGAGATCTGATCCAGGACTTTTTGGAGGCTCACATCAAGAAACCTTTGATCGATGCATCCCAGTTGCCCAGCACCTCCCGGGTAACTTTGACAGGCACAGAGGAATACAAGCTTCTGCATGTGAAGGTGACCTATCCGGAGTGCCGCGGCCTGACCGATATCGTGGAAGAGCACAGCGTGCTGCCGGCAGGCAGAAAGGTGCGGGTGCACGGTCATTATGAGCGGGTGCAGCTGTTGCCCCAGGAGAGCCCGGTTTCCAGCGTGATCGATGGAGAATATACAGAGATTACCCTGCCTGAGATCACAGGCTATGCAATGTTCAAACTGGACTAAAGCATGGAAGGAGAAAAGACATGAAAGAGTTAAATTATGATTTTCGAAAAGAGATGCTGCAGGTGCATGAAAAGGACATCAGAAATACGGCACTGATGCCGGAGCAGGACGAGCTGGTCTTGGAAGATGGCGTGAATATTGTGATCGATAGCCGGGCTTCAGAGGTCATCGAGACAGCGGCCTGGGATCTGTCCGGTTATCTGTATGAGTCTATGAATGTGTCCGCTATGATCAAAAAGGGTCCCAAGGCAGCCAAGGGAACCTGTATCTATGTAGCCCTTGCGGCTGATACCGGAGAGGATCTGGGCGAGTATGCTTCCTACAAAGGTTATCGTGTAACGGTGGAGCAGGATTGCATCCGCATAACCGGCTATGATGACAGAGGTGCGGCAGCCGGTATCTACCGGGTGGAGGAGATCATGACAGACCGCAAGGCGCCCTATGTAAAGCAGGGTGTGTATGAGTCCAAACCCATGTTTTCCCCTTGCATGGTACATTCCGGATATGGGTTGGATGAGTTCCCAAACGAGCATCTGCAGAAGATTGCCCATGAGGGACGAGATGCTATTTTGGTATACACCAGGGGAGCTCATGAGGTGATGCGTGGCTTTTCCGATATGAATGATATTATCCGCAGGGCGGCCAAATATGGTATTGATGTCTATGCTTATAGCTTCATGCGGATCACAGTGCATCCGGAAGATCCGGGTGCAGACGCACAGTTTGAGAATACCTACGGAAAGCTTTTTGATAAATGTCCCGGCTTAAAGGGTGTGACTTTGGTGGGAGAGTCTGTAGGCTTTCCGTCCAAGGATGAGCATGTGGTAGGTACTGTTCACAATGATACCATCGTGGATGGTATCCCCACCGGAAAAGTGAGCCCGGGATGGTATCCTTGCTACGACTATCCTCTGTTTGTCAATAAGATCAAAGAGGTGATCCGTAAGCGCAAACCCGACGCAGACATTGTGTTCTGGACCTACAACTGGGGCTACCAGCCGGAGGAAGCCCGTATCAAGATGATCAACAATCTGCCCACGGATATTACGCTTTTGGCAACCTTTGAGATGATTGCACCTTATCAGTTTGACAACGGTGCGGTAGGATATTGCGCCGATTACACCCTGGCTTTCGAGGGACCCGGTCATTATTTTGCCAGCGAAGCCAAGGCGGCCAAGGCAAGAGGCATCAAACTGTATTCCATGACCAACACCGGAGGACTTACCTGGGACTTTGGCTGTATTCCCTATCAGCCTATGCCAAACCAGTGGATCAAACGATTCCAGGCTGTGATCAAGGCCCATGATGACTGGAACCTTTGCGGTTTGATGGAATGTCATCATTATGGATTTTATCCTTCCTTTATCAGTAAACTGGGCAAGAGGATGTTCTCAGAGCCCAGAGGAAATGCCCAGGAGATCCTGGACAATATTTTGGTGTCAGAGTTTGGCAGCAACAATCTGGAAGAGGTCCGCAGAGCATTGCAGCTGTGGAGTGAGGCCATCACCTATTATGTACCTACGGATGCAGACCAGTACGGCGCCTGCAGAATAGGACCTTCCTACCCTCTGTGTGTGGGAACACTGGTTCCTATTCCGGCCAAGAAATTTGCAAACATGTATTGCGTGCCCAATTACCTGGAAGGAAATAAGGGCCGCGATTCTCATATTACCATGCGTATCGGTGAGGAGATCAAGCTTACAGAAAAGATGAAGGAACTTTTCGATCAGGGTTTGGTCATCATGGACGGCATCCAAGATAAGAATGCAAAACTGGAGAAACTGTTGAATATGGGTCACTTCCTGTCCCATTGTATGCTTACCTGTATCAATGCCAAGAAGATGTTCCGCTACAGATGCAAGCTTAAGAATACGGAGAGTAGGGAGGAATTGCTGAAACTGGTGGACGAGATCGAGGTGCTGGTACGCCTGGAGCGGGAAAATGCAGAAACTGCCATTCCTTTTGTTCAGAAGGATTCCAGACTGGGCTGGGAGCCCCGCATGGACTACTCTACCGATGAGGACATGATCCGTTGGAAACTCAGACACAGTGACTATGTGCTGAATATTGAACTGCCTACCTATCGCAAGGGTATCAACTTTGATATGGATATGGCCATCAACTAAATTTATCATGTAAGATCAAATCGGCTGCGGTGCGCGTAAGCGTACAGTGGCCGATTATTTTCATTGACAGCAATCCCGGTAACGACTAAAATAAAAATGGTTTATTATGTTTTATAAGACAAGAGGACAACAACATGAAATGGATGAAATTTAAAGTAAAAACATTGACTGAGGCGGAAGATATCATTATCAGTACCCTTTATGATTTGGGACTGGAAGGGGCCCAGATTGAGGACAAGATCCCCCTGACGCCTCTGGAGAAGGAGCAGATGTTTGTGGACATTCTGCCGGAGGGACCGGAGGATGACGGGGTGGCGTATCTTAGCTTTTTCGTGGAAGAAAAAGAGGACGGCAGCCTGGAACTGAACGGACAGGCCACGGATGCAGAGCAGATCAAAGCCATGGTGGCAGAGCAGCTTGCAGAACTTGCCCAGTGGATGGATATCGGCGAGGGAAGCATTACGGTGGATGAAACCGAGGACATTGATTGGATCAATAACTGGAAACAATATTTTCATCAGTTTTATATCGACGACATACTGGTCATTCCCTCTTGGGAGGATGTGAAGGTGGAGGACCGGGACAGACTGGTGCTTCACATTGATCCGGGCACAGCCTTTGGCACAGGTATGCATGAGACCACCCAGCTGTGCATCCGGCAGTTGCGTAAGTTTATCGGGCCGGACACGGTGCTTTTGGATGTGGGTACCGGTAGCGGTATTTTGGGTATTTTATCTCTGATGTTTGGCGCCAAGCGTGTGGTTGGAACCGATCTGGATCCTTGCGCTGTGCCGGCGGTGGCGGAGAATATAGAGGCCAACGGGGTAGATCCGGAGGCATTTGAACTGCTGATCGGCAACATTATCACCGAGAAGGAGTTGCAGGATCAGGTGGGCTATGAGTGCTATGATATTGTGGTGGCCAATATTCTGGCAGATGTGCTGGTACCTTTGACACCGGTGATCCTGCATCAGTTAAAAAAAGGCGGAATTTATATCACTTCCGGTATCATCGATGACAAGGAGGAGACGGTGGTAAATGCAGTCAGGGCAGCAGGCCTGGAGGTGTTGGAAGTGACATATCAGGGCGAGTGGGTCAGCGTGACCGCCCGGAAAAACTAAGGACGCAGAATTTTTGCGGGAAAGGCCGAAAAGGTGTATCAATTTTTTGTGGAGCCCGGTCAGATACAGGGAAGGGAGATCTGTATCACCGGAGGAGATGTGAATCATATTAAGAATGTGCTGCGCATGAAGCCCGGGGAGGAGATCGCCCTGGTAAATGGTGCAGACGGTAAGGAATACCGATGTGAGATCCAAAGCCTGGAAGAGGACGTGATACGATGTGCCTTGCGTTTTGTGAAGGAGGATGGCCTGGAGCTTCCTGTCAGGGTGCACTTGTTTCAAGGTTTGCCCAAGGCAGATAAGATGGAACTGATCATTCAGAAAATGGTGGAACTTGGTGTGTATGAGATCATTCCGGTAGCCTGCAAGCGCTGTGTGGTCAAGCTGGAGGAGAAGAAGGCCTCCGCCCGCAGGACCCGTTGGCAGGGCATTGCGGAGGCGGCAGCCAAGCAGAGCAAGCGACGTATCCTGCCCCAGGTAACAGATGTGATGAGTTTTCAGGAGGCTCTGGCGTATGCTGCAGATATGGAAGTGAAACTGATCCCCTATGAACTGGCGGAAGGTATGGCCAGGACAAGGCAGTTGATAGAGGGCATACAAGCCGGTCAGGACGTGGCCATCTTTATCGGGCCGGAGGGAGGCTTTGCAGAGGAAGAGGTGGCTAAGGCCGCGGACTTGGGCGTGGAGGCGATTACGCTGGGCAAGCGGATCTTGCGCACAGAGACAGCGGGACTGGCTGTCATGTCCTGGATCATGTACAGAATGGAGCAGGATTAGAGAAAACAGAGCGGGCCGCGGTCAAATGCATATTCCCGTGCATATTATATGAATAAATAGAGAAAAAGGAGAGAAAAGAAATCATGGAAGTGTATTTGGATAACTCTGCTACAACCAGAGTCTTTCCTGAAGTTGCACAAGAGATGATGGAGATCATGTGCGAACACTACGGTAATCCTTCCAGTTTGCATTTAAAGGGTGTTAAAGGTGAGAGCTATGTCAAGTATGCAAAAGAAGCTTTTGCCAGGATCTTAAAAGTAGAGGAGAAAGAGATTTATTTTACCTCAGGCGGAACAGAGTCTGACAATCTGGCATTGATCGGATGTGCCATGGCCAATCACAGAGCTGGCCGCCATTTGATCACTACTCAGATTGAGCACCCGGCAATCCTTCGAACCATGGAATACTTGGAAAAACAGGGATATCAGGTGACGTACCTTCCGGTGGATGATGAGGGCAGGATACGGCTGGAGGATCTGAAACGGGCTATCCGCCAGGATACCATTCTGGTGTCCGTCATGCACACCAACAACGAGATCGGTTCCCTGCAGCCCATTCAGGAGATCGGCCCACTGATCAAGCGCATGAATCCGGGAACCCTGTTCCATGTGGATGCGGTGCAGGGCTTTGGCAAGTTCCGTATTTACCCCAAAAAATATGGCATTGATCTGCTGTCAGTCAGCAGTCATAAGATACACGGACCGAAGGGTGTTGGCCTGTTATATGTCAATGAGAAGGTGAAGATTCATACTATTTCTTATGGCGGAGGCCAGCAAAGGGGTCTGCGCTCCGGTACGGAAAACGTGCCGGGTATTACCGGTATGGCCAGGGCGGCAGAACTCATGTATGCCCACTTGGATCAGGACACAGATCAATTGTATGAATTGAAGGATCGGTTTATAAGTGGTCTTAAGAAACTGCCTGATATCCGCATCAATGGACGTACAGGCAGGGACAGTGCTCCCCACATTGTCAGTGTGTCTGTGCGGGGGGTGCGCAGCGAGGTGCTGCTGCATGCCTTGGAGGATAAAGGGATCTACGTTTCGGCGGGAAGTGCCTGTGCAGCCAAAAAGCCCCAGCCTTCCGCTACGCTGAAGGCCATTGGAGTGGAAAGGGAGCTGCTGGATTCCACGATTCGGTTCAGCATGTCCGTATTTACTACCCGGGAGGAGATCGACTATACCGTGGAGGCTATGCACGAGCTCATTCCCATGCTTCGCAAATATACCAGAAAGTAAGAAAGAGGAAAACCATGTTTCAATCATTTTTGATAAAGTATGCCGAGATCGGCGTAAAAGGAAAAAACAGATATTTGTTTGAGGATGCACTGGTGCAGCAGATCAAATATGCACTGAAAAAGTGTGACGGGGAGTTTCTGATCCGCAAGACCCAAGGACGTATTTTTGTAGATGCCCAGTCTGAGTTTGATTTTGATGAAGTGGTAAAGAGGCTGCAGAGAGTGTTTGGTATCTCCGGTATTTGCCCGGTGGTACAATTGCAGGATGAGGGCTTTGAAAAACTCTGCCAGGATGTGATTGGCTATATAGATGAAGTTTATCCGGATAAGGAAAAAACCTTTAAGGTGGCTGCCAGACGTGCCAGAAAAAACTACCCTCTGGAATCCATGGAGATCAATGCCAAAGTAGGCGAGGCTGTTCTTAGGGCCTATCCCCAGATGCGTGTGGATGTGCACCAGCCGGAGATACTGATCAATATTGAAGTCCGTGAGGAAATCTATTTATACTCGGAGATCATTCCGGGACCGGGAGGTATGCCGGTGGGCACTGGCGGGAAAGCAATGTTGCTTTTATCCGGCGGTATCGACTCACCGGTGGCCGGTTACATGATAGCCAGACGGGGGGTAAAGATTGATGCGGTATATTTCCATGCACCGCCATACACCAGTGAGCGGGCAAAGCAGAAAGTGGTGGACCTGGCTAAGATCGTATCCCGTTATACAGGCCCTATCTATCTGCATGTGATCAATTTTACGGATATTCAAATGTACATTTATGAGAAATGTCCCCACGAGGAGTTGACCATCATCATGCGCCGTTATATGATGCGCATTGCTCAGCAGATCGCTTGTGAAACCGAATGTCTGGGTTTGGTGACCGGTGAAAGCATCGGTCAGGTTGCTTCCCAGACCATGCAGTCTTTGATGGCAACCAATGATGTGTGTGAAATTCCTGTTTACAGGCCGCTGATCGCGTTGGACAAGCAGGATATTGTGGAAATTTCCGAGAAGATCGGTACTTTTGAGACCTCTATTTTGCCCTACGAGGATTGCTGTACCATTTTTGTGGCCAAGCATCCGGTGACAAAACCCAGCCTGAATGTGATCCGCAGGCACGAGGAGAATTTGGCCGAAAATATAGAGCAGCTGGTACAAGCTGCTCTGGAAACAAAGGAACTGATTATTGTCACGGAGTAGATTCTTCTATATCGGAATGGATTTTCTTGATTTGATCTGAGGGAGTGACGCCCATGATCTTCTTAAAGACTCTGGAAAAATACAGAGGGTCGCAGTAGCCGCACAGGGATGCAATTTGCGACACGGATGTCATATCCCTCTCGATCAGTTCGCAGGCATACTGGATCCTCAGATTGGTCAGATAGCTGTTAAAACCGATGTTCATGTTCTTCTTAAAGAAGTGGGAGAGATATTTTTCGGTGTAGGAAAAGTTTGCAGCGATTTTATTCAAAGACATATCAGCATCTTTGTAGTGATTATCAATGTAGTCTACCAGAATACCCAGCAGGTCATCTTTTTTCTTTTCCGGGCCGGGCTCCTCCGAGTTGTTGATGAAGGACAGAGCATACAACAGGGCACATTCCGTCAGGATATTGGCGTTGGCCTGATTCACACGTTTAATGGAATTCTTCCAGAAGTTGATCATGTGTCCGAAGTCCGGATAGACAGGATGGCTCAAAGTAATATCCAGCTTTTCAAAAAGAGACACAACATAGGAACCCATGAAACTGATATAGATATATTCAAAATCGTTGCTTGCCTCGATTTCGTACAGGGTGCCAGGGAAGGCAAAGTACGCAGTGCCTTTCTTCAGGGGATATACTGAGGAGTTGATCTTCAGCGTGCCGGTGCCTTTGGTTACCAGGTGCAGGGCATAGATTGCACGAAAGAAAGGTTGGCGCAGGCTTTTAAAGTCGGATTCGTAGACAAAATTTATGGTCTTTATGTTATCGTTATCACTCTTGGCAGGCATAAATTTACAGATACTGTCGCTCATGATGAACCTCCACTCAATAGAATTCCTCACATACCATTGTGAAGTATATTTCAAGAAAAATCAATATGTTATTGAAATTTTCCATTGATAAAACGAAATAATCCATTTATAAATATTGAGGAAACTATTATATTGGGAGAAAATACTGCTGGATGTAAAGGAGGAAACGATCATGCAGAAGAAAGTGGTAAAATTAGGTGTTGTGGGACTCTACAGAGGAAGATATGTGGTGGCCGACGCGTTAAATGATGATAATATGGTGCTGAAGGCAATCTGTGATAAGAGAAAGGACAGACTGGAAAGCGCCGAGAAGTTTTTTAAAGAAGAGAAAAAGGTTCAAGATCTGCTTTGCTTTGAGGATTACGAGGAACTTTTGAAGTCCGATATTGATGCTGTGTTTGTTGCTACAGATGCGCCTTTTCACACCAAGCAGGTTATTCAGGCACTGGAAGCGGGCAAGCACGTGCTCAGTGAGATTCCGGTCATCTACAGCATCGAAGAAGCACAGATGCTGAAGGATGCGGTAAAGGCCCATCCTGAATTAAAATACATGGCCGCAGAGAACTGTTGTTATTGGGCATTTATTCAGGCCTGGAAACAGATGCATGAGGATGGCAAGTTTGGTGACATTGTTTATGCAGAGGGTGAGTACCTGCATGGCCGTATCATGGTAGATGGAAAGCAGGAGGATTATCCGGATACCTATTGGAGAACTCATTTGCATGCCATTAAGTATCTGACCCATGAATTGGGGCCCTTGCTCTATATCATGAATGACAGATGTGTCAGTGTAACCTGTATGGAGCCGGATATCAAATACAATCCTTACAAAAAGGGCGCAGAAAACGGTGTGGCTCTGTTTAAGACGGCTAAGGGTGCGGTGATCCGAATTTTTATAGGCTTTGGTGCTTATGTAAATTGCGATCATAACTACAGTTTGTATGGAACCAAGGGTACCATAGAGACTGACAGGACCAAACCTCTTGAGACGGCCCATTCTTTTGCCAGACTTTCAGAAGTGCCCGGTACTTTTGAGGAGAAAATTGATATCCCTGTTACTTTGAAGTTCCAGGGAGAGGGAGGAGGCGGCCACGGCGGAGCAGATGGTAAGATGATGCATGCCTTTATCAAATGTATTATTGATGATACAGAGCCCCCCATCAACGTGGACATGGGTATTCAGATGTCCCTGCCCGGTATCCTGGCCCACGAGTCCGCAGTACAGGGTGGTATGCCCATTGAGATTCCTGAGATATTGTAATTTGCCTGAAAGAGGAGGAAAAACATATGGCATTTTTTATGGAAGACATATCTGTTCGAGATATGGAACTGGCAATGGAACAGACTAAGACCGTGATCATACCCGTGGGTGTAGTGGAGCAGCACGGCTATCACCTGCCCTTTAGCACGGATATTCATAATGCGGTGCAATTGACCAGAAAGGCCGGAGATCGTTTGAATGCGGTGGTGGCTCCCTCGGTAAACTATTGTTTTTCCGGCGGTGAGTTGCTGGGGACGGTAAATGTGAGTCCCAATACCTTTGGTCTTTTGATTTCAGAGATCTGTCAGGAGTTTGTTCGGATGGGCTTTAAAAATATCATTGTCCTTTTGGGCCATGCGGGAACGGACAATAAGGCTGCTCTGAAAAATACATTGGGAATGATCCTGCGCAGAGATCCCCAATTGGCAAAGAAGATCACTCTTTCCCTGGTGGAAGCCTGGAACCTGTCTCCTACCTGGCTGGAGGGATTTGCCATGGAGCCGGAGCATGATTTCCATGCGGGCCTGATCGAAACCTCCCTGATGATGTACTGGAAGCCGGAGCTTGTGCAGGAAGACCGGATCTGCCAGGACGAAGATTATTATGCCAGAATGATGCGCACGGATCAGGACTGGTTTGAGAAGAGAGAAAAGCCCATTGACCATCCTTTTATCGTGGAGAAGGTTGGACAGCGGGATGAGATCAAGGTTGGGGTCATGGGATTTCCGGAGCGGGCCACCAAAGAACTGGGCGAGAAAGTGTGTAAAGAGATGGTGGAGAACCTGGTCGCATATGTAGATATGCTGGAAACACAGACAAAATAGTGATCGTAGAAAACATAAAAACTTCAGGCATTTCCGTGGAGGGATTGCCTGGAGTTTTTCATACAGTCGGGGTGTACTTGCCCCCAAAAGTGTTGTATAATATAATAATACTGCAAACTGGGAGGATAGGCTGTATGAGATATTTTCAGGAGTATGTCTCCAATACATTGGCCGGTACAGGAAATCAGACCTACTTTCAAAATGGCGGGGCTGTGAGAACCGGCCGTGTGTATTATCGGATCTTTCAAGGGGGAAAGCTGGAATATTCACTGCTGTTTTCTAATATAACGGACAGTACTTTTGGCAGTGCGTCCGGTTGCAATAAAATTTTGGAAGCCTGGAAGATTTTGTCCTTGAGGGTTGGGGTTTGCCCGGACTGCAGTATGGAACTGACGGCGGAGCCGGAGGATTTTCAGGACGTTTTCTTTGACGGAAAAAGGCAGCGACAGGTAAATCCGGGAGAATTTCTTGCCTGCGATCCTTTTGAACTGGAGGCTGCGGCAGGACAGTGCCTTTGTGTGGAAATCGTGGTGCAAGGAGATATACTGCCTTGCCACGAGGAGATACAGATCCCGGTGTTTGTGCGGGAAGGAGATGTGTGGGTTCCTTCGCCCAGACTGCCTGTGCCCGGCATGATAGGGTGCAGGAGAGAGGTGATGCGTCGCATCGGCTTTTTGGGAGATTCCATTACCCAGGGGATCGGTGCCACTCCGGGAAGGTATAGGCACTGGAATGCGGAAGTTGCCCGGATGCTTGGAGATAAGAATTCTTATTGGAACTTGGGATTGGGATGCGGCATGGCCTATGATGTGGCCAGTGATGGGGCCTGGTTGTTTAAGGCCGGACAGATGGATGTGATCATTTTGTGCCTGGGAATCAATGATCTGATCATGGGAAGAAGTCCGGAGGAACTGAAAAGAGACCTGATGCGGATTGTCAGTAGATTGCAGAGCATCGGTGTGAAGGTGGTGATCCAGACCATGCCGCCCTTTTTTGAGGAGCCGGACGAGTGGGTCGACGGCTGGCAGGAGGTCAATGAGTACATTCGCACTACCCTGACCCAGCAGGCCGATGGATTTTTTGATGTGGCGCCCCTTTTGTGCGAGAGCGAAAAGCTGCCTTATAAACCCAGATATGGCGGACATCCGAATGATGCGGGCTGTGCAGTCTGGGCAGAAGGGTTGGGGGAATACCTGGCCCCTTTGCTGGAAAGATTTTTCCTGTAAATCAAAGAAAATGCCGCCCTGCGGCGGCATTTCGTATACGTATTCAATTAGATGATGTAGGGCTTCAGTACGTTCAGAACCTCATCTACGTTGTCTTCAGCATGAATGTTAAGATTGATGGGTTTGGACAGATCCAGACTGAAAATACCCATGATAGATTTTGCGTCGATTACGTATCTGCCGGATACCAGATCGAAATCGTGATCAAATTTGGTAATATCATTTACAAATGATTTTACTTTGTCGATGGAGTTTAAAGAAATTGTTACTGTTTTCATAAGCGATACCTCCTATAAATTTATTATTATACTATTTCTGTTCACAGTTACATCATAATCGGTCGACCATAAAATGTCAATGATAAAACATTACAAAAAATGTGAGGAAAAACATGAAAAATGTGGCATTACACAATTTGGGCTGCAAGACTAATGCCTATGAAATGGACATTATGCAACAAATGTTGGAAGAAAGAGGATATCACATTGTCCCCTTTGATCAGATTGCTGATATTTATATTATAAACACCTGTACAGTTACCAATATCGCAGACCGTAAGAGTCGCCAGATGCTGCACCGGGCAAAGGCCAAAAATCCGGATGCGGTGGTGGTGGCAGTGGGCTGTTATGTACAGACAGACCAGGAAGGAATCAAGAAAGATGATGCCATAGATCTGGCCATCGGAAACAACCGAAAAAAGGATCTGGTGGAGCTTTTGGAGGCTTGTTTGGCACAGCGGGAAACCCAGGGCGGCAGGAGCGCAGGATGTGATAAGACCCTGCAGGGTACCAGTATTCTTGATATCGCCCATGCGGCTGAGTATGAGGAGATGACTTTGGAGCACACAGCAGAGCATACCAGGGCATACATCAAGATCCAGGATGGTTGCAATCAATTTTGCTCTTACTGTATCATCCCTTACGCCAGAGGCAGAGTAAGGAGCCGGAAGCAAGAAGACATCCTGAGGGAGATAGAGGGGCTTGTGCAGAACGGATACCGAGAGATCGTGCTCACAGGAATCCACATCAGTTCCTACGGTATCGATCTGGAAAACAGGGCGGAACACTATCAGGGTCAGGATTATCTCATCCGGCTGGTAGAAAAGATTCAGGAAATACCGGGACTGGAGCGGATACGCCTGGGGTCCTTGGAGCCTCGCATTATTACCGGAGAGACAGCAGCCAGGCTGGCAGCCCTTTCCAAGGTATGCCCCCATTTTCATCTGTCTTTGCAGAGCGGTTGTGATGAAACCCTAAAAAGAATGAATAGGCACTATTCGGTCAGTGAATACTGTGAATGTGTGGAGCATCTCAGAAATGTTTACCCCCATCCGGCCATCACAACAGATGTGATCGTAGGCTTTCCGGGGGAGACGGAGGAGGAATTTGCAAAGACCAGAGAATATCTTGAGCAGCTGCGGCTATATGAGATGCATATTTTTAAGTATTCGATGCGCAGAGGGACCAGAGCGGCGGCTATGAAGGATCAAGTGCCGGATCAGGTAAAAGCTGCCAGAAGCGACCTGTTGTTGGAATTGGAGAGCAGATTATCCAGGGAGTTTCGAGCCTATTATGTGGGAAAAGAGGTGGAAGTTCTCTACGAGGAGTCCAAGGAGATCGCCGGAAAGACCTATTATGTGGGGCATACCAGGGAGTATGTGAAGGTGGCCAGACAGACCCGGGAAGACATGACAGGCAAACTTTGCAAAGAAAAAATTATTAATTTCTTGACGGAAGATATTTTATTGGCTTGTCCGGTTGAATTTTTTTCGGAGATAAGGTAATATATGAAATATACTATGACGAGGAAGTGGCAGTATGAAAGAATTGCAGAATACACAATATTTTAAGGTGGAAACGGAGCCCGAGACAGGGGTAAAGGTTGTTTTGTCTACGGTATATGAGGCTCTTACAGAGAAGGGATATAACCCGGTGAATCAGATTGTGGGCTACATTATGAGCGGTGATCCCACTTACATCACCAGTCACAAAAATGCCAGAAGCCTGATCATGAAGGTGGAGCGGGATGAACTGGTGGAGGAGCTTTTGACAGAGTACATCAAGAACAATCACTGGAAGTAACGGAGGGTGTCTTTATGCGTATTATGGGACTGGACTTCGGTTCTAAGACAGTGGGAGTGGCTATCAGTGATGAATTACTCTTGACTGCCCAGGGCAAAGAGATCATTGAGAGAAAAGAAGAGAATAAACTGCGCCGTACCTATGCCAGGATTGAGGAGTTGATCCTGGAATATGGTGTGGAGGAGATCGTGCTCGGTCTGCCCAAGCATATGAATAATACAGAGGGTGAGCGGGTAAAACTTACTATGGAGTTTAAGGAGAGTCTGGAGAGAAGGACCGGTCTGCCTGTACATATGTGGGATGAGCGTCTGACGACCGTAGCAGCTGACAAGGCTATGATCGAGGCGGGACTGCGCAGGGAGGAAAGAAAAGCGCACGTGGATAAAGTTGCTGCAGTTTTTATTCTGCAGGGATTTTTGGACAGAAGGGCTATGACAGCCAGTCAGGCTGTGAAGGAGAAATAGACGATGGAAAAGATAACATTTCGACCGGAGGGAGAAGAACCGGTAGAATTTTATGTGTTGGAACAAACCCGTATCGGTGGTTACAATTATATTTTGGTAACGGATGTGGAAGAAGGCGACGGCGAAGCGCTGATTTTAAAGGATATTTCGGCGGATGGGGAAGCGGAAAGCATCTTCACTATCGTTTCCGATGATGCAGAATTGCAGGCGGTAGCGGGAGTATTTGAGAATATGCTGGATGACGTGGAGTTTACGGATGCTCAGTAGTTACCCGGCATGAACAGATGTGGAGGTAAATTTGATTGAAGAAAAAAGAGAATAAAAGTGTTTCCAAGCTAAAGATCGTGCCCTTGGGAGGCTTGGAGCAGATTGGTATGAACATTACTGCCTTTGAATATGAAGACAGTATTGTTGTGGTGGACTGCGGTCTGGCTTTTCCTGCGGATGATATGCTGGGTATCGATCTGGTAATCCCGGATGTTACTTATTTAAAAGATAACATTGATAAAGTAAAAGGCTTTGTGATCACTCATGGACATGAGGATCATATCGGGGCACTTCCTTATGTACTGAAGGAGGTCAATGTTCCTATCTATGCCACCAAGCTGACGATCGCGCTGATTGAAAATAAATTGAAGGAACATGATCTGGTTAAAGGAACCAAGAGAAAGGTTATTAAATTTGGGCAGTCTGTCAATCTTGGACAGCTGCGGGTTGAATTTATCAAGACCAATCACAGCATTGTAGATGCGTCTGCGCTGGCTATTTATTCACCTGCCGGTACAGTGGTGCATACAGGAGACTTTAAAGTGGATTACACTCCTGTGTTTGGAGATGCCATTGATCTGCAACGCTTTGCAGAGATTGGGAAAAAGGGTGTATTGGCGCTAATGTGTGACTCTACCAATGCAGAGCGGCCGGGATTTACCCAGTCGGAAAAAACAGTAGGGCGTATTTTCGATACCCTGTTTGAGGAGCACAAGAATACCCGAATTGTTGTAGCTACCTTTGCATCCAATGTGGATCGTGTGCAGCAGATCATCAATACGGCCTACAAATTTGGTAGAAAAGTGGTGGTTGAGGGAAGAAGTATGGTAAATACCATAGAGATCGCTTCCTCTCTGGGTTACCTGAATATTCCTGACAAGACGCTGATCGAGGTGGACCAGTTGAAAAACTATCCGCCCCAACAACAGGTTATCATTGCCACAGGCAGTCAGGGTGAAAGCATGGCGGCCCTGAGCCGTATGGCAAATAATATGCATAAAAAAATCACAATAGGCCCTGGGGACACAGTGATCATGTCATCCCACCCGATTCCCGGAAATGAAAAGGCAGTGACG
The DNA here is from genome assembly GCA_015056865.1 of Lachnospiraceae bacterium. Taxonomy (GTDB): domain Bacteria; phylum Bacillota; class Clostridia; order Lachnospirales; family Lachnospiraceae; genus Acetatifactor. The sequence goes on along the minus strand of SVFM01000015.1, from coordinate 9,884 downwards.
AAGATCATCAATGAGCTTTTGCGCAAGGGTGCGGACGTGATCTTTCAGGACGCTCATGTGTCCGGTCATGCCTGCCAGGAGGAGATCAAACTGATCTATACTCTGGTAAAACCCAAATATGCGGTTCCTACCCATGGGGAATACAAACATTTGAAGGCTCAGGCCAAGATTGCAGAGAGCCTGGGGATAGAGAAGGACGATATTTTCATCTTATCTTCCGGAGATGTGCTGGAGTTGTCTGAAGAATCTGCTCAGGTAACAGGCAAGGTTCCTGTAGGGGGAATCTTGGTGGATGGCCTGGGTGTGGGTGATGTTGGCAACGTGGTGCTTCGGGATAGACAGCATCTGGCGGAAGATGGTATTTTGGTGGTTGTTATGGCTTTGGATGGATACAGCGGACAGCTGGTGTCCGGGCCGGATATTGTATCCAGGGGATTTGTCTATGTGAGAGAATCAGATGAATTGATGGAAGAGGCCAGAGTAGTGGTGGCGGCCGCAATTCAAAATTGTGTTGACAGAGGAGTCAGCGACTGGGGAAAACTCAAGTCCACTACCAGAGAAACATTGGGGGAATATGTTTGGAAAAAAACCAAACGTCGCCCTATGATCCTTCCTATCATTATGGAAGTGTAGAAGCAAGGAGGAACAGAGATGAAAGCCAGGGAGATATTAGCTGCTGTGTTCGGAAGCATTTTCAGGGTTGCGGTAGCCATTGTGATTATCTATGCGGTCTACAAAGGTGCCTTGCTGGCGTATGATTACGGGTATCGGGTGTTCATGGAGCCTGCGATGGCTGAAAATGGAGAAGGCCGGGATGTGGATGTGCAGATTACCATGGGCAAAGGGGCAAGAGAAATCGGAAAGATCCTGGAAGAAAAGGGCCTTATCAGGGATGCTGATCTGTTCTATGTACAGAATTTGTTGTCCGAGTATAACGGTAAGCTTAAGGCGGGCAACTATACTTTTAATACCGCCATGACGGCAAAAGAAATGATGAAGATCATGGCCAAAGAACCGGAGGAGGAAGCTTCGGCAGGGAGTGAATAGCGCTTATGGATGAAAGATTGGTTGCCTTTATCAATTCCTATGATAGAGGCAATACCCCTTTGTTGGATGAGATTGAGAAGTATGCGAAAGAGACGGAAGTGCCTATTATTCGCAAGGAATTGCAGACTTTCCTGAAGTTTTTGGTGGCCTTCCAGAGGCCTCGCAGTATTTTGGAAGTGGGGACGGCCATCGGCTTTTCGGCTATATTGATGGCAGAATATGCCAAAGAAGGTTGTACCATCACTACCATAGAAAAAGATGAGAAAAGGATTGCCATTGCCAAAGAGAATATCAGGCGGGCCGGCAAAGAAGAACAGATCACTCTTCTGGAGGGAGATGCGGCAGAGATTTTGCCGGACTTGGAGGAAGGCTTTGACATGATCTTTATGGATGCGGCAAAAGGACAGTACTTGAACTTTTTGCCGGACATCCTGCGTATTTTGCGTCCCGGCGGGGTGCTGGTCTCGGATAATGTGCTGCAGGATGGAGAGATTATAGAGTCTCGGTTTGCGGTAACACGCAGAAATAGGACCATTCATGCACGTATGAGGGAATATCTGTATGTGTTGACCCATCATCCTGATCTGACGTCCTCCATCATAACCTTGGGAGACGGTATCACTCTAAGTCTCCGAAACCGTCTGGATGATGATCTGTAGCAGAATGTGAGGCAAGATGAAAGATAATAGAAGAAAACCGGAGCTGCTGGTACCTGCCGGCAGCCTTGAAGTGTTAAAGACGGCGGTTGTTTTTGGGGCAGACGCCGTATATATTGGAGGAGAGGCCTTTGGCCTGCGTGCCAAGGCCAGGAACTTTTCCATGGAGGAAATGGCTCAGGGAATTGCCTTTGCCCATGCCCACGGTGTGAAGGTTTATGTAACAGCCAACATACTGGCCCACAATGATGATCTGGGCGGAGCGGAATCTTATTTCCGGGAACTGCAGGATCTGCAGCCCCATAGGCCCGATGCATTGATCATCTCGGATCCGGGTATGTTTTCCATTGCACGAAAAGTATGTCCCGATATGGAGATACATATTTCTACGCAGGCAAACAATACCAACTGGCAGACCTATTTGTTCTGGTGGAACATGGGGGCCAAAAGAGTAGTATCTGCAAGAGAATTGTCCTTGGAGGAGATCCGGGTGATCCGGGACCACATTCCGGCAGAAATGGAGATTGAGAGTTTTATCCACGGAGCCATGTGTATTTCCTATTCCGGCAGGTGTCTGCTTAGCCATTATTTTACAGGGCGGGATGCCAACCAAGGTGCCTGTACCCACCCCTGTCGTTGGAAGTATGCAGTGATGGAGGAGAGCCGGCCGGGAGAGTATCTGCCGGTATATGAGAATGAGCGTGGGACCTTTATCTTCAATTCCAAGGATCTGTGTATGATAGAGTATATTCCGGAGTTGGTGGCTGCCGGCATAGACAGCTTTAAGATAGAAGGGCGTATGAAGACGGCGCTGTATGTGGCTGCTGTGGCCAGAACTTATCGCAAGGCCATCGACGATTACTTTGCATCAGAGCAGAAGTATCGTGATAATATGCAGTGGTATCAGGAGCAGATCGCCAAGTGTACCTACCGTCAGTTTACCACAGGTTTTTATTTTGGCCGTACAGATCACAATACACAGATATATGACAGCAATACCTACGTGAATGAATCTGTTTATCTGGGTATCGTGGAGGAGATACAAGATGGGCTGGTCCGCATTGTCCAGCGGAATAAATTCTGCGCAGGCGATGTGATCGAGATTATGAAGCCGGACGGACAAAATGTACCGGTCACGGTAGAAAAAATATACAACGAGGAAGGCGAGGAGATGAGCAGTGCACCTCATGCCAAGCAGCAGCTTTGGCTGAGATTGTCCGGCGTGCCGGACAAGTATGATCTTCTCAGAATGGAAAAGAAGGAGAACGGCGATGAGTGAGATCTTGAATGTGGAGGAAATATTTGGCAGCAACGTATTTACGCTGAGAAGGATGAAGGAACGTCTGCCGAAAAACACGTACAAAGATGTAATACAGATCATGGAGCAGGGAGGAGAACTTTCTCTTGAGACTGCTGACGTGGTGGCAAAGGCAATGAGGGACTGGGCGTTGCAGCACGGTGCAACCCATTATACCCACTGGTTTCAGCCGCTGACCGGTATCACTGCGGAAAAGCATGATGCGTTTGTGACCCATCCGGATGAGGAGGGGCGGGTGCTCATGGATTTTTCCGGCAAGGAACTGATCAAGGGTGAGCCGGATGCCTCCTCTTTCCCCTCAGGCGGTCTGAGAGCTACATTCGAAGCCAGAGGATATACCGCATGGGATATTACCTCGCCTGCCTTTTTGAAAGAAGATGCCACCGGTGTGACGCTGTGTATTCCTACAGCATTTTGCTCTTATAAGGGTGAAGCCCTGGATGAAAAGACGCCCCTTCTGCGTTCTATGGAAGCAGTGAGCCAGCAGGCTTTGCGTATTGTGCGTCTGTTTGGAGATCAGGAGGCTACCAAGGTAATTGCATCCGTAGGTGCGGAACAGGAATATTTTCTGGTAGATCGGGAAAAGTATCTGAAGCGTGAAGATCTTATTTTTGCAGGACGGACTTTGTTCGGTGCGCCGGCACCTAAGGGGCAGGAGCTGGAGGATCACTATTTTGGTTCCATTCGCGAGCGCGTGGGCTCCTATATGAAGGATTTGAATATTGAACTGTGGAAACTGGGTGTTACTGCAAAAACCCAGCATAACGAGGCGGCTCCCGCTCAGCACGAGCTGGCACCTATTTATGAGACCGCTAATATTGCGGCAGATCACAATCAGTTGATCATGGAAACCATGAAAAAAGTTGCCGAGCGTCATGGATTGGCTTGCCTTCTGCACGAGAAACCCTTTGCGGGAGTGAACGGTTCCGGCAAGCATAACAATTGGTCACTGAACACGGACACCGGGATGAATCTTTTGGATCCCGGTGATACACCAAATGCCAACATCCAGTTCCTACTGGTGCTGGCCTGCATTCTGAAAGCAGTGGATGTGCATGCAGATTTGCTCAGACAGAGTGCATCCGATGTGGGAAATGATCATAGACTGGGGGCCTGCGAGGCACCTCCCGCTATTATCTCAGTATTTTTGGGCGAGCAGTTGGAAGATGTGGTACGTCAGCTGGTGGAAACCGGTGCGGCGGTACACCTTCTGGACGGCGGCAAATTGCAGACCGGTGTATCCACGTTGCCGGATCTGGACAAAGATGCAACAGACCGCAATAGAACGTCGCCTTTTGCCTTCACCGGAAATAAGTTTGAGTTCCGTATGGTAGGTTCCTCAGATTCCATTGGCAGTCCTAACACCACCCTTAATGCCATTGTGGCGGAAGCTTTTTGTGAGGCTGCGGATATTTTGGAATCTGCGGAGAACTTCGAGGTTGCAGTGCATGATCTGATCAAGAAGTATCTGACCGAACACCAGAGGATCATCTTCAATGGCAATGGATATGCCCAGGATTGGGTGGAGGAGGCTGAAAGAAGAGGGCTTCCCAACATAAAATCCATGATCGAAGCGGCAGAGACCCTGAATACTGACAAGGCAGTTAAGCTGTTTGAAAAATTCGGTATCTTTACCAAAGTGGAACTGGAATCTCGAGTGGAGATTTTGTACGAAACCTATGCAAAGACCATCAATATCGAAGCTTTGACTATGATCGACATGACTTCCAGACAGATTCTTCCGGCAGTGATCCGATATACCAAGTCTTTGGCTGAAACAGTGATCGCGGTGAAGGAGGCTGGTGCAGATGCCTCTGTACAGGCGGAATTGTTGCAGGCAGTATCCGGATATTTAAAGCAGGCCAAGGCTGCACTGGCAAAACTCCAGGTGTCTGAACACAGGGCAGCTGTCATCAAGGATGCCAAGGAGCAGGCTTTTGCTTACAAGGACGAGGTGAAGGTGGCCATGGAAGCACTTAGGGTGCCTGTAGATGAACTGGAAAAGATCGTAGATAAGGATGTATGGCCGATTCCCACCTACGCAGAACTGACCTTTGAAGTGTAATAAAAAATTTGAAAAAAATATAAAAAAACACTTGCAATTAGGGAAACTATGTAATATAATAACACTTGCGTTGTGAAAACAACGCACATGCGCCTCTAGCTCAGTTGGTAGAGCACCTGACTCTTAATCAGGGTGTCCAGGGTTCGAGCCCCTGGAGGCGCATCTGAGTCCTAGGATTCGCACTCGTAGCGGGTTCCGGGGCTTTTTTTGTGCGTGGAAAATAAGTGGATTTGAAAAAATTAGTTTTTCGGGAATGCAATCTATTAAAAATCATTGACTATCTCAAAACAATTTGCTATGCTATACATAGAAAAGGTGCTACCGATAGACGGTTAGCCCAAAAGTTTAGTTAAGAAAAAAATAACTGCAACCTTTGGCGTGGGGCGGTTATTTTTTTCTGCAAATTTCAGCAATGAGAGCCACAAGAGCAATCAACATTAGTACAAACTGGATCAAATCCGAATATGTAACCATGGCATTCCCTCCTTTCGTAGGATTGGAGGGCTTTGCATACCCTCCGAGGAGGGCTAACCGCCTACCGTTGTATGGTAGCACCATACGGATACTATAGCAGAGAATAAACGGAATGAGGCAATATGTTGAAAAGTCAAATATCTTATAATCAGGGTGTCCAGGGTTCTGGCCCTTGGAGGCGCAGGCAGGTCTCGAGATTCGCACAGACGGCGAGCTCCGAGGTTTTTTGTATATGAAAAATCAGTTTTTCAGAAATATAGGGGAAATAAAATATATTGACGAACCAAGAATGATTTGCTATGATGAACATGAAAGAGGTGCTGCCGATAGACGGTTAGCCCAGGATGTTAGTTAAAATAACCGTATCCGTGCTGGGGGCGGTTATTTTTTTCTGCAAATTTCAGCAATGAGAGCCACAAGAGCAATCAGCATTAGTACAAACTGGATCAAATCCGAATATGTAACCATGGCATTCCCTCCTTTCGTAGGATTGGAGGGCTTTGCATACCCTCCGAGGAGGGCTAACCGCCTACCGTTGTATGGTAGCACCATACGGATACTATAGCAGGAGAGAGAACGCATTGCAATACTGTTTTGAATGAAATTGCGATTTTTTGTCTGTACATATGTTTTTGAATTGTTGGTTAAGAGTTCAAAATGTAACACCCCGGAAACGCAGCCGAATAGCCACAACGTTTTCGGGGTGTTTAAAATTAGTTTTTCAATCAGTTGATAACAACTTCTGCAGTGCCGTCCTCATGATAGATGATTCTGTCGCCGCAGGCGTTGATTCCATCTACGTACTCCAGGTAAGCTTCCTTGGAGGGGAACATGGACTGATGCTCAGTCACAACCTGTTTTGCACGTTCTGCACCATTGCCCATAAGGAGCAGTAACATTGCCAGCTGCCATTTGGCACAGGATACGCAGGCTGCTTCGGGATCAACGATCTCATAGTCGTTGCCGTGAGATCTTCCCTGGGCACCGGGGGCATAGGGGTGAACCACAGGCATGATGCAGGACAGATCACCCATATCGGTGCTGCCGGAACCGATCACGTGACTAAAATCAAATTCCCGTTCAGGCATAGCCATTGCAGCAGCCTCCTTGGCAACCAACATCATGTTTTCGTCGTTGACCAGAGGCGCATAGCCCGGAGAATCCTCAATCTCAATATTGGTGCCTAAAGAAAGTGCGGCACCGGTAAGGGCTTGATTCACCTTTTTGTTGGCGGCTTTGATACCCTCGAAGGTCTTGCCTCGCACATAGCTTTCCAGTTGAACCAGTTCGGGGATCGCATTCACAATCTCGCCGCCGTGGGTGATGATGGGATGCACTCTGATAATATCATTTTCCTGGAAGGTCTCCCGGATGGCATTGACTGCATTCAGACCACAGGTGGCAGCATACAGAGCATTGCGGCCGTTCCAGGGGCTTCCGCCGGCGTGGGAGGCTACGCCTTTATAAGAAATATTCTTGGCCATACAGCCTACCGAACCTTTTCTTACCCCAAACTGAAAAGAGGTATGTACCATGAAAGCCAGATCTACGCCGTCAAAGTAGCCTCGGGACAAAAATTCGCTCTTGCCACCAAAATATTTGATAACACCATCTTTTTTTAGTTTTGTACGATAGTCGATTTCCAGAAGTTCTTCCGCCGGAACTGCACACAGACGGATTTTGCCGCTGAATTTATCCAGAATACCGGGCTCGGTCAAAGCTGCTGCAATGCCAAGAAGGGCGGCACACTGCGCGTGATGGCCGCAGGAATGAACGGCGCCGGTCTGGGGATCGGCGTCCTTGTGAGACGGACAGATGACCGCATCCAGTTCGCCCAGGATCAGTATTTCCGGGCCAGGCCGGCCGGTGTCGATACAGGTATAAAATCCGGTGATACCATCTGCTATTACCAGATCATAGCCCAGATTTCTAAAGGCATCCTCCATGTACTTGGAGGTAACCTTTTCGCGGTAACCTGTTTCAGGATGTTTCCAGATAAAACGTTCGGCTTCCAGAATGAGTTCTCTGTACTTATCTACTGCTCTTGCCAGATCTTGCATATTGCATTCCTCCTTGCTTGTAAGAACCAATTTTATGTACTGAGTATAGCACAAGACAATTGAAAAAAACATGCAAAAAAGGAAGATAATCATATATTTGCATAGAGAAAGTTGGAATTATTGCTGATAAATATTTTACCAAGTCCGCAGAATAGGGTATAATAATAAAATACATAGAAGAAAAGTAGAGAGGTTATGGGTTTATGCAATATTTTATTACTTTTTTAGAAGGAGTGATTTCTTTTATCTCTCCCTGTATGCTGCCTATGTTGCCTTTGTATGTTTCGTATTTTGCAGGAGGTGCAGATAAAAAAAGAAGAATTTTACTACATGCATTGGCCTTTGTACTGGGGTTTACTTTGATTTTTATGATATTGGGGCTTATGGCCGGGACAATGGGAACGGTTCTCCTAAAATACAGGACAGCGGTCAATGTCGTCACCGGTCTGTTGGTGGTGCTATTCGGTTTGAATTATCTGGAGATCGTGAGATTGCCATTTTTTAAAGGGATACAAGGGGGCAGAGAGGTTACAGGGGTAGTGTCGGCATTTTTGTTTGGGATGGTTTATTCCCTTAGCTTGACACCTTGCGTAGGTGCTTTTCTGGGATCGGCCCTGATGTTGGCCTCCTCTGCGGGAGGTGCGTTGCAGGGGACCATGCTGCTTTTGACCTATTCTGCGGGATTGGGAATTCCTTTTTTGCTTTCGGCAGTGTTATTGGATCGTCTGCAAGAGACATTTCGGGTGGTGAAAAAGCACTATAAAGTGATCAATACCGTATGTGGTATCTTCCTTATCTTGTTAGGAATATTGATGATGTTTGGATGGATGAATGCGATGCTGACAGTTTTTGCGTAAGGGAATGATTTGGGATTGAGGTGGATATGAATAAAAAAATACTATATGTTATTGTTATAGCTTTATTTGTACTATTGTTTGTGGGAGCCGCTATAGGGTATCAATTTTTGTCTGACAGATATCAGGCACCGGATCCCTTTGGGTTGGAGTCCGGGGAGCAAAGGGAGGATGAAAGTTCAGGTGAATCCGGGCATCAGGAAACAGAGGTGGTTATGGCACCGGACTTTACGGTAAAAGACCGGGAAGGAAACAGCGTCAAGCTATCTGATTTTCGGGGTCAGCCGGTGGTGATTAACTTCTGGGCAACCTGGTGTGGGCCTTGTAAATCGGAGTTGCCTGCCTTTGAAAAAATAATTGCTTCCTACGGTGAAGAGGTGGCGTTTTTGATGGTGAACCTGACAGATGGAAAGGATGAAACCATAGAGGGTGTGCAGGAATTTTTGGAGAAAAACAAGTATGAGCTGCCGGTGTATTTTGATACAGAATATAGCGGGGCCATAGCTTATGGCGTCAGCTCTATTCCTATGACGGTATTTGTATATGCGGACGGTTCTGTTTTGGGCTTGTATCGGGGGGCAATATCGGAGGAAGCACTGAAGCTTTATACGGAAATGATAAGAGATGGAATACCACTTGAAGATTGACAAGATACCTTACAGGTATTTACTGTGGTGATCGTGGTGCGACATCGGAACAATATCCGGCGGATTATAAAAGGGGTCAAATGAAAAACTGAATTCTACTTTATAGATTTTATTGCTTCTGAGAGGGGATAAAAATTGATTTTTATGATGAAAGGTATATGAAAACAGCAAAAAATGCGTTATAATTCCAGCATACAGGGCTGTTTAGTGATGAACAAACATGAGTTTTTGACACGCTAAATGGACGACTGAAAAAATATGTGCAAAAGTAAATTCCACCCGTCTGGCAATGTCAGATATGGAGATTACAGTCTGCGCATGGGTTTATTTTTTAAAGAGTGCTGGTTTTAGTAGGACTTCGTCTGGGGAGACTTTTTCTAGTCCTAATGATGCCAGTACTTTTTTGTTTATAAGTATGGAAGCCAAATCAAACGGGGCAGCTCCATTTAGATTATCTCGGGCTACACTGTTGATATGGTTGGTAAGTTTGCGGACATCTTCATCTGTTAAATATGAAAAACTTTTCCCTTTTGGAAGGACATACCGAATGAATTCGTGGTTCTTTTCAAGACGTCCTTTTTGGTTGGAAACATAGGGATCGCAATAAAAGATGTAGGTTCGCCGTCTTCCAGCATGGGTAAATTCTAGTGCAGAAGGATTTTTAAATTCTGGTCCGTTGTCAGTCAGAATTACAGGGAATGTTTTCTGGAATAAGCGAGGTCCCAATAACTCGGTCAAAGTATCGAAAACCTGCTGCACATAC
>SVFM01000035.1 GCA_015056865.1 Lachnospiraceae bacterium | reverse complement strand
CCTTCTTCTCCCATCCTAAGGTAAAAGACGGACTGACCTTGACCAGCCCCGATGAGGAGACCAGAAAATTCTGGGTGGAACACGGTAAGGCATGTATCCGCATCTCAGAATATTTTGCCAAAGAGACTGGGGTTCCCTGCGTCATGAACATCTGGATCGGGGATGGCTACAAGGATATCCCGGCAGATCGTATGGGTCCCAGGATGCGCTATAAGGAGTCCATCGAGGCAATTTTGTCCGAGCCCTTTGACAAGAACCTGGTAAAGCCCTGTGTGGAATCTAAGGTCTTTGGTATCGGTGTGGAGGCTTATACTGCCGGAAGCGCAGAGTTTACCCTGACCTTTGCGGCAACCCATGAGGGATGTCTGCCCCTGATGGACAACGGCCACTACCATCCCACAGAGGTGGTTTCGGACAAGATTCCGGCCCTTTTGTGCTACTTCCCGGAGATTGCTCTGCATATTACCAGAGGGATTCGTTGGGACAGTGACCATGTGGTACTTTTTGATGATGAGACCAAGGAAATGGCCAAGGAGATCGTCAGATGTGGCGGACTGGACCGGGTTTACATGGCGCTGGATTACTTTGATGCCAGCATCAACCGCATTGCAGCTTGGGCTGTGGGCTTTCGCAGCTGGCAGAAGGCCCTTCTGTCTGCTATGTGCACACCAAATGACACATTAAAGAAGCTGCAGGACGAGAACCGTCTGACAGAGCTGATGATCCTGCAGGAGGAATTAAAGACCTATCCTATTGGTGATGTATGGGCCGAATACTGCGAGCAGTGCGACGTGCCCGGTGGCATGGACTGGTTTTCTGAGATTGAGAAGTATGAGAAAGAAGTGCTGGTAAAGCGCGGATAACAGATTAAATGCAAGGGGCAAATCTTCGGATCTGCCCCTTATGAATGCGTATATTGCATACCACATTTTTCCTAATTCAATTGACTCCGGTATTCCGACGGCGACTTACCTACCACTTCCTTAAAGACCTTATAAAAGAATGCCCGGTCATTGTAGCCCACCATCTCTGAAATCTCTGCCACACTATACTTTGTGTTCTCCAGCAAGTGGATGGCATAGGTTATGCGTTTGTTTTTTACGTATTCACTTAAGCTCTGTCCACAATATTTTTTAAAGACCTGGCTGAAATAAGATGGGGTATAAAAGGATTTTTGAGCAATGTCTGCCAGTGATATCTTCTCATAACAATGCTGATCGATATATTCCATGATATCCGGCGTGATGTTACTCATGTAAGCCGCCTGTTTTTTTTGCTCCTCTTCTTCTCCTTTTAGGCTGCGCAAAAGTATGGAAAACAAGACACGCATGTAGCCGGACAATACCGACAAGTAACCTGTCCTCTTTCTTTCAAACTCTGTAAGCATATGGTGAATGATCCTCTCCACCTCCAAGGCTTCAGAACCAGCAAAAGAAGCCTTTTGCTGGAATTCTGCATCCTCACACACAAATTCTTTAAACAGGGAAATGGAGAATATTTCAAAAATGCTCTCTGTATTTAGCAGTTCGTCGCTCATGAAGGATGGGGTAAACAAGATATCCACATATTTGAAATCCTCTTTTGCTTCAAAGGAATGTACCTGATTGTGATTCACAAACAACAGATCTCCTTTTTTTGCAGGAACCTTTATCCCATCAATCTCCTGTATAGAACTGCCCTCAAGGACATAAACCAACTCCACAAATTCTGTGGTATGGGCAAATTGTTTTTGATCTTGTTTCAGTATCTTTTCTTCCACCCGGATATTTTCCCGGGGATTCAAAAAATTAAGCTTTTCAAACTTCTGCACAGTTTAACCTCTGCTCCTACTGCCACTGTTCATCCCGGTATCTGGCCGGTGTCATACCTGTATATTTCTGGAATACCTTAATAAAATGAGAAACATTATTGTATCCAACCTGCTGGCTCACATCCATCACGCTCACTGCCGGGTCTTTCAGCATATTCTTTGCAAACTCCATCCTGAGTCTGCTTAAATATTCCTTATAATTTAATCCGGTCTCCTGCTTGATCAGCCTGCTCAAATGACCGGAGGAAATATGCAGATCTTCTGCAATGGAATCCAAACTCACATCATAGCTGGTATAATTTGCCTCTATATATTCCAGTGCATGCTTGACCATTTGGTTTTGCTTGGGTGATAACCGGGATGCCTGTACATCCACATCAAACATCAAGGTTTCCGATTCTGTCTGATCTGCCTTGTTCTTCATTGAAACTTTTCCAATCTCTTCCAATTTACTATACGCACCCTCGATACCAATCTCAGCTGTAATTTCTTTTGCCATAAACAATTCCTGCAGCATTTCAGCAACCTCTTCCAGCTGATATTCTTCGTCCACTGCAGCCAAGATGCAGAAATCTCTCAGATGATCCCAACAAGGATACAGGGATATCCCCTCGCCGGCCAGATCCTTTACATCTCGATACAAGGATTTGTCCAGTTCCTCCGGCCGAAATCTCTGATCCAGCCTGCAACGGATCACGCCGTAAACCGGTGCATCTATTCGTATATTCAAAACCGTCATATGCTCCTGCACACGCTTGGAGTATTTTCCGGATATTACCAAAAGTGTAGTCTGTTCCCGCAGGATCTGGTACTGGGATTTTAACAGGCTACTGTCCCGCTCACTGCCTTGCAGCAGGGACTCTACTAACATTTCAATACCATCCCAATCTGCTGAAAGCTCACCCTCTGATCCTGATCCCAGCTTTTTGGCAATCCTCTGGACGGGCTTAAAGTTCCATCTGGCGATCAAAATACCAAACATCAAAACCAGAATCATGCATACGATCAAAAACAAAAGCTCTTCACCGGAAAAAATCTCCTTCCACACAGAAAACCGACTCTCATCCGATCTATATTGGATCACAATCTCTCTATCCTGTGAAACATGTGTCATAACATCCCTATGCTCACTTGTAAATGCATCCTCCCGGGTTTCATTTCCCAGAAGACAAACACCCTTATATTCTATATAAATGTTTCCGTCCATCCCTCCCACAAGAGTATTGATTCTTTGCATCAGATCCTGCTCTGTGATCTGATAACATATAACAGTATCCTGATCATTATGAATTACATTATATTGCTCCAAAGAGTAAACAAACAACATCCGATCTTCGTGCTTATATATTCCCATGGAACCTGTAGTTCTTGTCCCAACGTCTTGAATCATCTCTTTCACATCATCGTGTTGTTCCAACGGAAAAAATTTCTTCAAATAGAAATCCCATTTCATCACAGTGGCATTGGAGGTAAAAATCCGCTCTGAATCCTTGTATTTGAGAAAAAAGAAATCACAAATATTACACACCGGCTTATACCTTGAAATACTATCCATCATTAGCATTTCCCGATATTTATTTTGACGAAAATCTTCAAAATTCAATTCATCAAGTAAGGATATTAACATAGATGTCTCTTGTAAGGTATCTATCTGAATTTCCAAATCCTGCGCAATGGTATACAGCTTATCTTCCAAGATACTACGCTCTTCTTCTTTGATCTCTTGATTAAATTTATTGAGGGCTACAATCCCCAATGCTCCCATAGTCAGTAAAACAATTCCAACTATAGCGAACAGATTCCCCCAAAACACTTTCGATCTCCAATAATATAGTTTTGACTTTATCATAACTCTCCCACAATACTTTTTTACGCAACATGTTGCTGCATCGGATTATACACCAATGCAGCAACATAATTAAGTTATTTTACAAAATTTTTTTAATTGATCTTCTCAGGTCCCTCATAATCTGCATAGGCTTCCTCGCAAATCGCAATATATGCCGCAGTATTATACTTCTTTAATTCTTCCTGGAACTTAGGAAGCTCTGAAATGTCTCTCTGTCCAACTACAAACTTGGAAAACTCAGAATTAACAAAAGTGTTAATAGCAGTTTTCAGATCACCATATCTGATGGCAGATTCACGCTCCATATATGCAGGAGGCAGGGATGAGATCAATCTACCTTCACAAGCCGTCATCAGAGCATATCTGTAGTTATGATCACCATTGTTCTCGTAGTCCAGCACAGCTCCCTTAAACTTTTCACCAACCATTTCACAAGCATATTCCTGCATAATGTAGTCGTTGGTCAGGTACTGCCAACCCATGTTCAGCTTATGCAAGCGGAAACCATATCCGGAAGAAAAATCTTTTGCTTCATCGCCATATACGAGATTCTGTTTCTCATCCAGTGTCCAACCATCAATCATATCCAAAGTATCTTCACTTCCTGCGGGAGCACTGAAGCTGAAGTATGTCAGACCTTCACCGGAACAAAGGTAATCCAGGAATCTCATGCAAAGCTCAGGATGCTCGGTATCAGCAGATACATTGAAATAACTGTTGACTGCATAGTCTTTTGAAGCTGTTACCAGACCCTCCGGATTGTACTCAGACTTCAGAGGCGGAACAGCGACAAAGTCACTAAACCTATCAGGAAATGCGGAGTAAGGAGCATCCACACCTATCACAGGAGCTTTTCCTTCTGCAATAAGCGCATTTATCTGCGTAACATCCTGATTGAAATAATCCTCATAAATCAAATCCTCATCATACAGCATTTTCATAAGTTTTACGTATTCCTGATACTTCTCCTGGGTTGCCGGAACTACTACCTTATTCTCCTGCACATCCCAAACAGGTGCAGTATCATCACCACTTGAAGAGCCCATCCAACCAAACGCAGCCTTGAACATTACTCTTTCATAGTGATATGGACTCAGGATAGGATATACCTCGTCAACTCCCATCTCATCTTTCACATCCTTGAAAGCTCTCAGCATTTCAACAAACTCATCCAGCTGATCGGGAACCTCGTCATAGCCGGCTGCCTCCATCCAGCGAGTGTCAATGAATACTCTGTACAGTTCCGGAATGGTGGTGCCATATCCATCGTTACTTGCGGTTATCTGAGGAAGGCCGTAGATCTTACCGTCCGATGCAGTAAAGCCTGCCTTCGCCTCGGGACTGCGTTCAAAGTGCGCAATCATATTAGGAGTCAGTTCTTCGCTCATATAGTCACTAAGGGGAAGGAGCAGTTCCTCTTCAATACCATATTTTACGATTTCATTAGGGGTAAAACCATAAGTCAACATGATATCAGGCAGATCGTTGGATCCAAGTACCAGGCTCTTCTTTTCGCTCTGCTGCGCATTTTCAATCTCCTCAATTTCCAGATCGATATTCAGCTTCTCTTCTACGAAATGTGCAAACCAGGAGTCCTCATAGCTGTTGGTAACGGCAGGATGCTTCACGATGCTGATACGCAATGTAACTTTTTCGCCCTCTTTTACGATGGGTTTGTAGCCGTCCAGATTCAGATAAGACGGATACTTGCTGTCAACAGGATCCTGGCTGGCAGCAACGCTTGAATCGGGTGTTGAGCTAGGGGTCTTAGATTCTTCTGTGGTGTTGCCACCACAAGCAGTCAGCATCATTGCAGCTGCCAGAACCGAAGCCAGCAAAGCTTTCAGATTCTTTTTGTTCTTTTTCATAATTCTCTTTCCTTTCTGTAATTATTCTTTTACCGATCCGATCATTGCACCCTTTACAAAATACTTCTGAACAAAGGGATACATTGCAAGCATCGGCGCACTTGCTATAAATACAACGGAAAACTTCATGGCATAGGCCATGTTAGCCTGCTCCACGGCTAACTTAACTGCGTCTACACCACCGTTTGCCATTTGATCGGCTAATAAAGCGGGATCTGTTGCTTTCTGGTTCAAAATCAATACATCTCGAAGAACAAGCTGTAAAGGTTTCAGCTCCGGGCTGGAAGTATACAACATGGCGCTGAAATAGCTATTCCAATGCCCTACTGCGTAGTAAAGAGTCATAACCGCTATGATAGGCTTGGACAGAGGAAGGGCAATGGCAAAAAACTTCCGAAGCTCTCCTGAACCATCGATCTCTGCTGCTTCATAAAGCGATTCAGAAATGTTATTGCTAAAATAGGCTCTGGTCATGATCATGTTGTACACACCGAAGGCGCCCATGATCACCAGTATGATACGGGTATCCAGAAGGTGCATATTCCTTACCTGCACATAGGTAGGAATGGTTCCGCCACCAAAGTACATGGTAAAGGCGAAGAACAGGGTCGCAAGTCCTTTGAGCGGCAGTTTCTTCTTACTCATCGCATAAGCTGCCGGAATGGTCATAAACAAACTGAAAAGTGTGCCGCAGGTTGTATAAAAGATAGAGTTCGCATAGCCGGTCCAAATGGGCTTATAGCGAAACACATGCTCATAAGCCTTCAGGTTAAAACCCACCGGCCAAAGAGACACCTTATTGGTTGCAACCGCACTGGGTTCGGAAAAGGAGGCAATGATCGTAAAATAAATCGGGTATGCAATAATGATCAGGATTGCGATCATGATCACGTAATTCACGATGTCAAAGGTGTCCAACCTGTATTGTTTCTTTTTTACTTTAATATTACTCTTGTTATCTTTCATCATGCATCCTCCTAAAACATTCCTGTTCCGGACAGTTTCTTCGTGATCTTATTCACAAGTAACATTATGAGAATATTCACAACGTTTTGGAAAAGTCCGATAGCTGTGGAATAGCTGTACTGTCCGCTTACAATACCAATGTTATAGGAATAGGTTGCCACCACATTGGAGTAATCCAGATTCAGCGGACTCTGCAATAAGTAAATCTTCTCAAAGCCTACAGAAAGCAGTCCTCCGGCAGCCATGATGAAACTGAGGGAAATAGTGGGCAGTATCCCGGGAATGTTCACGTGCCTAATGACCTGCAGTCTTCCTGCGCCATCGATCCTGGCAGCCTCTATCAGCTCCGGCGAGATACTGGACAGGGCAGATACATAGATAATACTTGACCAGCCCAGTCCGGCCCAGGTAGCCGACCACACATAAATATCAGGAAAGAACTTTCCTATACTCAGCAGATTCTCTCCCTCCGTGCCTTTGATCCAGCCATAAAACTGTCCTATAAGGCCTTCCCTTCCTACAAAGATGACGACCAAGGAGCACAATACTACTGTGGAAAGAAAGTGAGGCATGTAGGTGATCATCTGCACAACCTTCTTAAACTTCACATTCTTAAGTTCGTTGAGCAACAATGCAAAAATGATTGCGATAGGAAACAATGCCAGGGAATATAGGGTGATTCCCAACGTATTTTTAATCATTTCCCAGAAATCCGGATATGTAACAAATCGGATAAAGTGCTTCAGTCCTACCCAATCACTTCCCCAGTATCCTTTTTTAATCTTATAGTCCTGAAATGCGATGATAATTCCATACATGGGACCATAAGACCAAGTGGCCACATAAGCAATAGCGGGTAACAGGAACAGATACAGTTTCCAATATTGTCTGTCCCGTTTGCTTTTACGTTTCTTTTTCTTTGCCGTAATCACGTCCATTTATGTTTCATCTCCTCCGTTCTGTTTTCGTTCACACAAGCTATGCATAACGTATACCAAAAGCATAACTCTCTCCATATCTTTTGTGCAATGATGACAATCCGATATTTGATAACGCATTTTTTCCTGACCGCAAGCACCTGGGTTTTGTGCAATTTGTCATGCAAAACCACATTATTCCACGCAAATTATCATCATTGAACAAAATTTTGTTTTTTACAGATCGTATTTGATCTCCACTTTTTCACCCTTGCGAGCAGACTCAACAATGGCCAGACAAGCCGCAACGGTAACAGCACCTTCTTCACCGGTACACTCAACCAGATGTCCTTCTATAATAGCGTTACAGAAGTCTGTAACCTCTCCCCTGAAGTTATGATCATCGATAGGTACCTGGATCTCCATACCAATCTCCTGTTGCCATCTATTTTTCAGATGCTCTTCATCAGAGAAGTGATCCCGGTACAGGGTTATGTAAGGAAGCTTGGAGTCAACGATCAACGTACCCTTGCTTCCGTAGATCACGGTACGCATGGTATATTTACGTTTGCAGCCGATGGAACACATTACCTTACCGATTACATTGTTGGGGAACTTCATAACGGCAACGGTACAGTCCTCAACGGGCCAGTCTTTCAATACCTTATGGTTTGCATAAGCAAATACTTCCTCAGGATTGCCGGCAATTCTGCGCAGCAGATCCACTGCATGACAGCCACCGCCAAGCACAGGATGACGTTCAGGGGTTACACGCCAGCCGCCTGCACCGCCAATGGGTGCATAGTCATGCGCATACTCAGACTCTACGAAAAACAGCTCACCGATCTCACCACTGTTTACCATATCAATTGCCTTGTTAAAGCAAGGAGTATAACGACCGATCTGACCTACCATCAAAAGCTTGCCGGTCTCTTTCGCTGCATCGATCATTTCCTTACAATCTTCCAAACTAAGAGCCATAGGTTTTTCACAAAGCACATGCTTGCCTGCACGAAGGGCATCCAGTGTGATCTGCTTATGAACCTGATCCGGCAAAGGCAGAGTTACCGCCTCAATGTCTTCGCGAGCCAACAACTCATGATAATCCTGATATACGCTGTCGATCTTGTACTTCTCAGCCTGTCTTTTCGCCTTCTCCAGGTCTACATCGCAGACAGCGATTGCTTCACAATTGTCTGCAAGACGAATACCGTCCAAATGATAATCTGAAAACGCTCCGGCACCGATGACGCCCAATTTCACTTTTCTTTGCATGTTTTCTTCCTCCTTTAGCGTTATGCTATGTATAACGTACGCAAAAAGTTTACCCCGTTACATCCCTTTTCTACAATGATGAGTATCGGATATTCCATAATGGTTTTTTGTTTATATTTGTTATGAAAAATATCATTATTCCACGTAAATTATCATTATTGAACAAGCATTGGGGATGTTCCATAATTAATGTTGCCAGTTCCTATTATCTGGCACATTATTCCAATAAGAAAAAAAGGAGAAATCACTATGTTGCAGACAAATGTTTTACAGGCAGGATTTGCAAGAGTCAATGTAACCCCTATGATGGGAATCAATATCAGAGGTTACTACATAACACGTTTAGCTGAAGCTGTTCTGGATGAGCTGGAGATCAATGCTTTGGCAGTCTCCGACGGCAATACGAAGATTGTACTGCTTAGCTTGGATTCCTGTGGAATATCCCGGAAGACGCTTCTTCCGATCCGGGAGCATGTTGCTAAGGTAAACGATCTTCCCACAGAGGCTGTGTATATTCACACCACCCATACCCACACAGGCCCCAACCTGGAGATCAATACTGAGGACCAGCTGGAAAAGGAATATTATCAATTTGTACTGCGCCGCATGGCTGACGTAGCAGGATTTGCACTGAAGGATCTCAAACCTGCCAAGATGGGATATGGGATCGGCCAAGCGCCCAAGATCGGTTTCATCCGTCGCTTCCGCATGAAGGACGGCTCCACCCAGACAAATCCGGGCATCAACAATCCTGATATCGCCGGTCCGATAGGTGAGGTGGATGAGCGCGTAAACGTATTGCGCTTCGATAGAGAATGCGGAGACCACTTAGTTTTGGTTAATTACGGTAATCATCCTGACGTGATCGGTGGCAACAAGATCAGTGCAGACTGGCCGGGCTTTCTTCGCAAGGAAGTAGAGAAAGGAATCGATAACTGCAAATGCATTTTCTTCAATGGCTGCCAGGGTGACATCAACCATATCAATGTACATCCCACCCTCTCCAAAGAGGATTGGATGAGTGCAAGCGGTGAAGGTGCCGGCTATGAGCATTCCAAATATATGGCCCGCGCACTGGCAGGCACCGTCCTACAGGTGTATGATAAGACAAAATATCTGCCGGTAACTTCTGTTCGCTGCAAGCTGAGAACCATCCAGATACCCACCAATATGCCTACCCCTGAGGATGATATGGCAGAGGCCCACCGCATCGATGAGCTGTACTTAGCCGGAAAAATACATGAGGTGCCCGGTGAAGCTATGATGAAAGTCACCATCATGGCAGAGGCTCATCGATTGGTAGAGCTGGAACATGGACCTGCCTACTACGATATGGATATCAGCGCAATAGCAATCGGCAATATCGTATTTATTGGTATGCCGGGAGAAGGCTTCACCGGCATCGGTGTGGAGCTGAAAAAGGCCCCGGGCTGGGACCTGATCCTTCCCACTGTCTTAACCAATGGCTCCCAGGGTTACTTCCCTATGCAGGACGCTTATGATGAGGGCGGCTATGAAGCCAAGACCTCCCGCTTCAAGCCGGGCATTGCAGAAATCATCATTGAGGAAGGCAAGAAGCTTATGGCAGAACTGGCAGAGTAATCATGCGCACAGACGCATGGCATGAAAGGATGATATATTATGCCGAGAATTTATGATAAATATCCTGCACTGACAGGCAAAGAGCCTGATGAACGTTCCCGTCGCTATTTAACCCCCACTCGTATCCTCTGGGACTCCAGGGCAGAAGGAGCACAGATCGATAATATCGACTGTCTCCTACTGTCTCGTCCCGAACAGATCAATCTGGGTGAGACTAACTGCTGCAGTCTGATAAACACTCCCGGACATCCCAAGGCCTCTTTTTTGGTTGACTTTGGTATGGAGTTACACGGTGCAGCACGTATAACCGTAAAATCCGTAAGAAGCCCCAACAAGAATCGGGCTAACATTCGCATCCGTTTTGGAGAATCCGCCATGGAGGCCATGACGGATCTGGGCGTAAAAAATACCACCAACGATCATGCCAACCGTGACATGATCATGAACGTAGGCTTTTACAGTGCCCAGGAGACTAATGAATCCGGCTTTCGCTTCATGCGTATCGATTTGCTGGACGAGGATGCAACAGTGATTTTAAAGAGTGTCAACGCGGTGTTCATCTTCCGTGACATTGAATACAAAGGTTCCTTTGACTGTTCCGACCCTCTTCTGAATCGCATTTGGGATACGGCAGCCTACACGGCTCACCTAAACATGCAGGAATACCTGTGGGACGGCATCAAGCGTGACCGTCTGGTTTGGATCGGGGACATGCACACAGAGGTCATGAGCATTCTGGCAGCCTTCGGTTACAATCCGGTGGTTCCCAAATCTCTGGACGTAGCCAGAGAGGACGCTCCTGTTACCAAGGATTCCATACGCTGGATGAATGGAAATCAGTCCTATTCTTTGTGGTGGATCATGCTCCAATACGAATGGTACATGGGAACCGGGGACTATCACTATTTGCTGGAACAAAAAGATTATTTAACCCGTCTGCTGGGTCATCTCTTAACTATGGTGGATGAGAATGGCGTAGAGCGAATGCCCTATCGCTTTCTGGATTGGCCCACAAGGGGCAATGACGTGGCAGAACATGCCGGCCAGCAGGCTCTTTTAAAGATGGCTCTGGAACAAAGCGCCTATCTGCTGGACCAATTAAATGAGCCTGAACTATCCGCTGCCTGCAAGGAAACTGCTGATCGCATGAAAAAACACCTCCCTCCTCATGGTGATTCTAAAGCGGCAGGTGCCTTGCTGGTACTTAGCGGACTTGCGGATCCTAAGTCAACAAACGATACCTTGATTGCATTAAACGGTGCCCACAACTACTCTACTTTCCAAGGCTACTATATCCTCAAGGCCAAAGCCATGGCCGGGGATTATCAGGGAGCTATGGATGCTATCCGAGAGTATTGGGGCGGTATGCTGAAAATGGGAGCCACTACCTTCTGGGAAGACTTCGATCTGAACTGGATGGAAAACGCGGCACCTATCGACGAACTGGTGCCGGAAGGCAAAGTAGACATACACGGTGACTGGGGTGCTCACTGCTACGTGAAATTCCGCCACAGCCTCTGCCACGGCTGGGCCTCCGGACCTTGCCCCTACCTGACCCATTACGTACTGGGCGTACAGGTATTAGAGCCCGGCTGCAAAAAGATCCGCATTGAGCCTCATCTATGCGATCTTAGCTACGCCAAGGGAACCTACCCTACTCCTCTTGGAACCATCACCATCAGCCATGTGAAACAGGCAGACGGCACGATCCATACAGAAGTGAAGGCGCCTAAGGGTATAGTGATTGAAATGTAAGCAAAAAGTTAGCCACGTCATGGAATAATGTCTGATGTGACCCCAAAAAGTTAGACTTTTTAAGCGTAGCAGTTTATTGGCTGCTACGCTGTTTTTATGCAGCCAAGAGGCTAAGCCTGTATTGCACAGGACTCATCCATCCTAGTTTTTCTTTTATT
>SVFM01000034.1 GCA_015056865.1 Lachnospiraceae bacterium | reverse complement strand
AGATCCTGGCAGATGCCAGTGATACGGGAGCAGTGCCTGCAGGCTACAGCACAGCAGCACCTAACGGTGCTCTGGAAGCAGGCCAGACCGATTACTTTGCCCTGGCAGTACATATGAATGAGACAGCCGGCAACGAGTTCCAGGCCCAGGCCCTGACCATCGATGTACAGGTAGTGGCAAAGCAGATGGCACATGAGTATGACAGCTTTGACAACCAGTACGATGCGAATGCAGGCTTTGTACAGGCAGAACTGTATGTATCTCCTGATGGGGACGATACAAATGAGGGAACAGCAGACAGTCCTTTCAAGACCCTGGCAAGAGCCCAGCAGGAAGTAAGGACCATGAATGCCGGCATGTGGGGAGACATTATTGTATACCTGGCAGATGGCGTATATGCTCTGGATGATACCCTGACCTTTACCCCTGAGGACGGCGGTTCCAACGGCCACTATGTAAGATACGTTGCAACCGGTGATGCAACCATTTCCGGCGGACGTAAGATTGAGGACTGGAGCCAGTCCGCAGAGTATGAGAACCTGTATGTAGCCAATGTGGCAAACTTTACAGGTGCAGGCATCGGCGAGATGTATGTAAATGATGTGTATGCAAAGAGAGCTCAGAGCGAAGGCACCGGCATCATTTATGCTGAGTCTGATACAGACCCCAGCGATGCTTATGCAACAGACAGACTGGTGGTAGATTCTGAGATCCTGAGCAGAGCATCTGTAACTGTAGGAAATATCAGCGATATCCTGATCCGTACGGATAGAGCTTGGAAGACTGTTGTAGTTAATGTAGAAGACATTACAGACAACGGTGACGGCACAAGCACTTTGAACGTGCATCTGTCACCTGCAGCTTCCGGTGATTCCAACGAATTGCACGGTGTAGATCCGGGCGCAGCATTCTATGTTATCAATGCTTTTGCAGAATTGGATCAGCCCGGAGAGTTCTACTTTGATGAGACTACCGGTGATCTGTACTACTATCCTCGCGAGGGCGAAGACATGGCTACCGCAGAAGTATATGCTTCTGAGCTGGAAGAGCTGATCGCTTTCACTGGCAATAGCCTTATTGATAAGGTAGAGAACATTGCATTTGAGAGCATTACCTTCGCACACGTTGCATGGTATGGCGAGATGACAGATGGTTTCTTCCTTCAGCAGGCAAGCACCTATTGGAACGATGAAGGTACTGCATATACTGAGTATATCCCTGGTGGAATCAACCTGACCAATACAAATAATATCCAGTTTACTGATAGCGTATTCAAGGGCTTCCATGGCGGCGCACTTGCTTTAAACAGCGGTGCTGACAATACTCTGATCGTAGGTAACGTATTTGAAGATATCGGTGATTCCGCTATCGTGGTTGGTAATCCCGAGATCATTAAGGATGAGCAGGTAAGCGGTGGAAGAAACTATACCGATGGTAAGCCTGTAACATCCTTCCTTATGAGAGATTATGATGTGGTAGATCACACTGCTATAGCAGATGATGTGACCGGCATTCATTGGTGGGAGTATACAGCTGGTATGAAGCTCATGGGTAACTTTACAAAGCCCACCTTTGAAGTAGATCTGGGTAGTGCTCAGAACATCGAGTATATTAAAATGGTTGCAGATGGTTTTGCTAACACAGGATACACCATCTATGGATCAGCAACTAAGCTTTCTTCCAATACAGAGTTGGAAGCAAGTGCAGATGTACTCTCAACCGTAGCTTCATCAGATAATGCGGTAGGTAATACTGAGGTAATCATTACTCTGAGTGATGGGCACAAGGCGGAAGATTATCGTTATGTATACTACGTGGCAGAGGATCTTAAGTGGAAAGCACTGAGAAAGTTCAGAGTGTATGATGCACAGGATGTGAACATTTCCAATGGTGCTAAGGTTACTTACTTCTTTGAGAGTGACTTTACTGCAAAGAATTATACTCACATTACAGACAGCACCTTCAACGGCGGTATCGATAGATGGGAATACCTGAGCACTACCGACGGTGAGAATTATGTTGGCGGATTTACAAGACCCACCTTCCAGGTAGATATGGGCGAACTGTACAGCATTGACAAGATCGAACTTCAGACAGATGGAAACTCCTGGGTAACTCAGGTAAGCCATACCATTTATGCATCTCAGGATCCTATGACTTCTACTGCAGATCTTGAGACATATGCAGATAAGATCGTTTGTATCCCCAGCGATGAGAGCCTGGCACAGGGTGAGTTCCAGACTTATATGCTGGATGATCAGTACAGAACCAAGCAGTACCGTTATCTGTACTATCAGGAGGATGCTTCCTATTCAGATGTTAGACGGTTCGCAGCTATTAATGAGAGCCTTGTAAACACAAACGCAAGAGCACTTCCTAAGGGCAATACCATTACCGATAACTATATCACACGTTGTGGTCTGGTGAACGGCGGTGCCCCCGGTATTACAGCATACTATACACATGACCTTGACTGCTCTTACAATGAGCTGTATGACCTGCCTTACTCAGGTGTTTCCCTTGGTTGGGGTTGGGTAAAGGGTTATGAAGAGAGTGTTGCATCCGGAAACAGAGTTGCATACAATGATATCCACAACGTAATGCAGATCATGTGGGACGGCGGTGCTATTTATACCCTTGGACATCTGAACGGTTCCGAGATTACCGGTAACCACATCTATGATGTGCCTAACGTATTAGGCGGTATCTATCAGGATACAGGTAGTGCCGGCTTGGATATTTACAAAAACGTAGTGGAAAATGTTCCCAACGCATTTGTAGCATCCAAACTGTACAATGGTGATGGACAGTTCCTGCATTACTATGATAACTATATTTCTGCTAGTGAGTCTTACAACGGCGAAACCGTTGGCGCAATCTTCTTCAATCCCGGAGATTATCCTCTGGAGGCTGCAGAAGTAGTCATTGAAAGCGGTATCAGAGATGAGTATGTAGGCATTAAGGTTAAGGACAGCGGCAGACAGGAAGAACTGACTCCCAAGGTTATCTTTACAAACGTAATGAATGGTGATGATCTGGTTATCTCCAATGAGATTTATCGTAGATACATCCTTATCGTTCATACTCTGTATTTGGATAAGTTTATCGAGCACGTTGATACAGACGGTTCTGTTGGCAGCTATCCTGCAGAGTTGGTTCAGGCTGTGAAGGATCAGAGAGCAGTATGTGAGCAGCTGCAGACAGTAGTGCCTCCCAACAGAGTGGCTATGGCTGAAGCTACAGCTGAACTGCAGAGATTGTTGATCGAGTTGAGAGAGAGCCGTGTAACGGATACTCTGGATGACCTGATCGCACAGGCAGAAGACAGACTGGCTAATGCAGACGTAGGTACACAAGTTGGTCAGATTTACCAGACCACTTATGATGAGCTGGCTGCAGCAGTTGCAGTATCCAAGGCTACTTTGGAATCCGGAGATGTTTCTCTGGCTGACAGAGTATATCTGGAGAAGAGCATTGAGAAGTATGACAATGAGAAGATCGCACTGGAAGTTCTTAGCTTTGATCTTTCTAGCGGTTTGATGAGTGCTGAGATTGACAGCGCTAATTATGAGATCAACATTAAGGTTAGAAAGTCTCTGGATCTGACCAGTGTAGCTCCTATTATTGGTATTCCCAGCAGCGTGGTAATGAGCCCCGCTTCCGGAGAAGCTGTAGATCTTTCTGATCTGACAGAAACCTATACCATTGCTACTACCGATGGTACAGCCAGCCAGGTTTGGACTTTGAATGTTGATGTAGAGCCCGTTGTAGAAGGTGTGATTGCACTGGATGCACAGGTTGAAGATCCTACCAACTGGGTAACCAGTTTGGGTGGTAATGAAGATAAGTACCATGGTCAGCTCTTTGGCGATTCTACCATCACCTTTAACTTGAAGGTTGATAAGCATGGCGCTGTAGACTATCCTGGATTTACTTTCAGAAACAGCGATTTCGATCAGTACACCTCAAATCAGTTCTACGGTGTAGGTAAGGCATATACGGTAATCTTCAATACAGACGATGATATTTCCGTAGAGCTTCAGAGATGGGATAACAAGAATCGTACTTGGTTGGCTGACAACTGGGGCGTTTCAGGTAATGTGATCTTCGCAAAAGATATCTTTAACTGGGGTGAGGAGAACGAGATCGAGCTTACCACTGAGAATGTGACAGGCGGCGTTCATATCCTTATGAAGGTTAACGGTCAGACAGTGATCGACTACAATGATATTTCTGCAGATGCTATCACAGATCCCGGATATTTGGGAACCTTCTATGTATCACAGCCTGTAAAGATTTCTGCAGCAGATTGATAACTTGAAAGATGGGGCTGACACAGATATTTTAATGTGTCAGCCTCGTTTGCTAACTATAAATCTTCTGACATTTTCCGTACGATCGCATCCCCTACCTCCTGGGTGGTTGATTTGCCGCCCAGATCGGGAGTCAGGACTGTCTTTTCAGTAAGAACATCTTCAATATATTTGATCATAAACATGCTTGCGGCGTCTACCAAGTAAGAATGGATTTTTACATCAGGGTATTCCTTGTCCACCTCTTCAAAAATCTGATCCCAGAATACCATGGAGTAATTTAGGGCATTTGCCTTACTGATGCTGGTTAGAGTCTTTTTCTCTTTCTGGCCAGCTCATAGGCGTAGCGGATCACCCGTTCGCAGCCGTGTCTTGAGAATACCCCGTTTTGAATAACTACCTCGTTGGGCTTGTCCTTATACAGCCAGCTGCCGTTGCCGGCATATTCGAATGATCGGGAATGTATATTATGTGGGGCCAATTCTTAGACTTCTGTGAGATACGGTTAAAAGATATTGTGAACAAAGAAAACTTATGGTAAACTTTTCATGTAGAGATTTCGATATGTTTCCAATAGTTTTTATTATATCGTGCAGAAAGAAAGGTGTTTTATGAATAACTCTGTTCGTAAAGTTTTGACAATTTTGCTTATATTTATATTTTTGGGCAGCACCGCAATGATGATTTACCAAGGCAAAGATTATGTATTGGGGAGAGATTCCTATAATCAGGCTCAAAAATTGTCCGGCTTGACAGAGCCTAAGAATATGAAAAACAGCTCTGAGGCAGTTGTGGATACGCAGAATTCTGTTGAGCCAGAAAGCGAAGAGATCAGCACAGAGCCTGTAATATCGGGGGAATCTCAGGTGGATGAGTCTATATCAGGAGAGCAGGAGCCTTGGAAGCCTGCTTTTGTGACGGATGATCCTTATGTAGAGATGATGTGGGAAGTAAATTTGGAGGCACTTCGAGAGGTTAACGAAGACGTGATCGGTTGGATCATGATTCCCGACACAGTGGTTAATTATCCGTTGCTTCAGGGTGAGGATAATGATTATTATTTGAATTACACGTGGGATAAGCAGAAGAATCGAGTGGGATCCATTTTTTTGGAAAGCACTAGTAGCCCGGATCTCAGTGATTTTCATACAATTATTTACGGCCATTATTTAAAAGAGAGAACTATGTTCTCGCCTATTAGAAATTATAAAAATCAAAGTTTTTGGGAAAAACGCCCCTATGTGTATATTGCTACTGATGAAGGGGTATTCCGATATGAAATATATGCTTCTTACGAGGCCGGTATCACCACTGCTACCTATCGTCTTGGTTTTGAGTCAGAGCAAGAAAAGCAGGAATTTATCGATGTGGGAGTAAAACAATCCGTCATAGACACCGGGATTGTTCCGGAGATTACGGATAGGATATTGACCTTATCCACCTGTACCGGTCGGGGACATGCTACACGTTGGGTGGTTCAGGCTAGGTTAAAAATGGAAAATGTCTCCCTCTAATACCAGAGGTGAAAAGAAGGGTGGTGTGAATCCTTGGAAGGACTACAAATCCTGTGGGTCGGTAGGACCCCTGGTATACAGAATGGTGGGTTCAAGGCACATGATCACCCCTATTATCATTTGTTTTTCCTGGCGGAAGGGAAAGGCAGATTTGAGGTAGGGGGAGAAGAATACATCATACAGGCGGGGCAGTGTCTCCTTGTGCCAAGGCAGGTGATGCATGCGTGCGTTCATGAGGAGCAGACGGATTATCTGGAGATCAAATTTTCTCTGGCTCAGTCTGCTATGGATCATAAGCTTATGGCTATGAGTCCCCTGGTATCAGATGATCCACTGGCGGGTGCGCTGATCTATCAGATCCTGCAGGAATATTCGGACCTGGGCAATCTGGCGGATGATGCGGCGGTTTCCTATATGAAGGCCTTGTTACATGTGCTGACCAAACAGGGGCGGTATGATGCCAAACGGCAGTTTCGATATGTGGATGCCTCCTCCTGCTCGACTTTGTCTCAGCAGATCGTACATTATCTGGAGGAACATCTGTCGGAGGATATTTCTCTGGACAGGCTGGCAAAACATATGGATTACAATAAGAGTTATCTGTGTGCAGCTTTTAAGAAGGATACACAGCTCACCATACAGGATTGCCTGAACACGATCCGGATCCGGAGGGCAGCAGAATTGATTGTTTACAGCGACCACAACCTTGCCCGGGTGGCAGATCTGTGTGGGTTTGCATCTGTCAGCCATTTTAATCGGGTCTTTTTGAAATATGTGGGTGCAACACCCGGCCAATGCCGTCGTGCTTATCCTGTAGATATTTCGTTACAGACATCCCAGGAAACGATCACTCCCCCGGAACCCTCGAATCACTTTATGTACAGTGTTCTGGCGCAAAAGAGGATCACGCCGGAGATGATCCGGGAATTGGATGCACTGGAAAAGGGGCGTGGCAGTGAGAAATAGAACGAGGAAAAAAGCATATATTATCCTAAGCATACTTGTGGCAGTACTGTTGTGCGGCGGATGTGCAGAAAGCCCGCAGGAGCAACAACTGCCGGAAACAGAGTCAGAGATGGAAAGTTTTTTACAATTAGATATGTCAGAAGATGTGTCGGAGGAAACAGCCCCCCAATCGGATGCAGATCAGGTAAGCATGAAGAAGATGCTTCAGACAGCACTTTTGCCGGTGGGCGGTACGATGTACATCTGGGGCGGCGGTTGGAACGAGGAGGATACCGGCGCAGGGGAAGGTGCCACTACCATCGGCATTCCAAAACAGTGGGCAGAGTTTGCGGGCAAGCAGGATGCCACATATGACTATAAAAAACACCGCTATGAGCTGATGAATGGACTTGATTGTTCCGGATATGTGGGCTGGATCATGTACAATCTGTTTGAACAGGAAAGCGGTCTGGATGGTTATGTCTATAAATCTACCGATATTGCTGAGACATACAGTGAGAGAGGTTTTGGAGAATATCTGACGGAGCCTGATGAATTTCTGGTGGGTGATATTGTGAGCATGAAGGGACATGTATGGATATCCCTGGGCATGTGCGAAGACGGCAGCGCAGTGGTGCTCCATGCCAGTCCCCCGGGGGTGTCGCTTTGTGGAACCGGGTTGGCGGATGGCAGCGAGAGCCAGGCGGTCAGGTTGGCCAGGGAGTACATGGAGAAATACTACCCGGAGTGGCAGACAAAGTTTCCGGATAGAGAAGTCAATAAGTCTTATTTAAAAAATGTGAATGTACTGCGTTGGAGCAATGATATTTTGCCGGACGCATCAGAATTTCAGAATATGACTCCCATGGAGGTGCTGGAGCTTTTATTTGAATGATCTTTCCTGAAAATTTTCGCTGAATAACAAATCTTGAAATAATGCATACTATTGGAGAAGTTATTTTGCGAAAAGAGAGGGATGTTTATGAAGACAGGAGATCAGGTGCGGCCCTTTGGACTTCGGGATAAGCTGGGATACTTATTTGGAGATTTTGGTAATGATTTTACCTTTTTATTATCCTCCAGTTTCTTGTTGAAATTTTACACAGATGTGATGGGGGTTCCGGCGGCGGTTGTAGGCGTGATCATGATGATCGCACGATTTGTAGATGCGTTTACGGACGTTACCATGGGACGGATCTGTGACAGAAGCAGAGTGACTCCGGCAGGGAAGTTTAAACCCTGGATCCGCCGCATGTGCGCACCGGTTGCCATCGCATCCTTTTTGATCTATCAAAGCGGGCTTGCCGGTATGCCCATGACATTTAAAATCGGTTATTTATTTGTGACCTATATCTTGTGGGGTTCTATTTTTTATACTTCTATTAACATTCCTTACGGTTCTATGGCATCTGCTGTTTCCGCAGAGCCGGGACACAGACAATCCCTTTCTACTTTTCGCTCTGTGGGGGCTGCCCTGGCAGGGCTGTTGGTTGGAGCCGGAGTTCCGGTTCTGGCCTATGACTATGTAGGAGAAAATCCTGTGATCAATGGAGGGCGTTTTACCCTTATCGCAGGAGTATTTTCTGTGCTGGCGGTTGGCTGCTATCTGCTTTGTTACGTGATGACTACAGAACGTGTAAAGGTGGAGACACAGGAAAGTCATCGCCAAAGCAACAGTGTATTTGTTATGTTTCGAAACGCATTAAGGAATCGGGCGCTGATTTCTATTATTGCTGCCTCGGTGGTGATGCTGCTGGCCCAGCTGACTATGCAGTCCATGGGCAACTATGTGTATCCCAATTATTATAAGGATACCGGGGCTCAGGCAGCCTCCACTGTATTGATGACGGGTGGGATGCTGCTTGCAGCAGGACTTGCAGGACCTTTGGCCCGCAGATTCGGCAAGGCGGAGATCAGTGCGGTGGCCAACCTGATAGCTGCAGCGGTGTGTTTTACGCTTTTTTTGATCCGACCTGAAAATGTGTGGGTGTATGTGGCATTTCAGACAATATGTTTTCTAGGGCTAGGTATGTTTACCATGGTTTCCTGGGCTCTGATTACGGATGTGATCGATTATTCCGAACTAAAGAACGGGATCCGGGAGGATGGCAGCGTTTACGCCCTATATTCCTTTGCCAGAAAACTGGGACAGGCGGCATCAGCGGGACTTTCCGGGGCGCTGTTGACTATCATCGGGTATACAGAGTCCAATGCTTTTGAGGAGCCTATTGTAAATGGAATCTTTAATATTTCTACTTTGGTACCGGCCATCGGTTTTGCATTGCTTGCCATTGTGTTATGGTTCTGGTATCCGCTGCACAAACGCCAGGTGGAGGCCAATGTGGACATGCTGAAAGAAAAGCGGAAGGAGCAATTGAGAGATGGAGTTAAGTAAGCAGGGTTTGGCAGATAAAAAACAGTGGGAAGATGCGGGATATTTTCTTCCTCAGTATGACCGTGAAAGGGTTGCTATGGCCACCAAAGAAAATCCTTTCTGGATTCACTTTGGAGCAGGAAATATTTTTAAAGCATTTCAGGCAAATGTTGTACAGAACCTTTTGAATGAAGGTGTGCTGGACAGAGGACTGGTGGTGGCGGAAGGATATGATTACGAGATCATTGAAAAGATGAATCGCCCCCATGATGAGTATACCATTCTGGTTACTTTGAAGGCAGATGGCAGCGTGGAAAAGACCGTTGTTGGCAGTGTAGTGGAATCTTGCATTCTGGATTCTGAGTCTCAGGAGGAGTATGGCAGGCTGAAAGCGATTTTTTGCAAGGATTCTCTGCAGATGGCTTCTTTTACTATCACAGAGAAGGGATACAGTCTGGTAAATGCAAAGGGGGAGATCATGCCCGCAGTGTCTGCGGATTTTGAAAATGGTCCTCAGGCTCCGGGCAGTTATATCGGTAAGGTAGCAGCTCTTTTGTATACCCGCTATGTCAATGGACAAAAGCCTATTGCCATGGTGAGCATGGACAACTGTTCCCACAACGGTGATAAGTTGTATGCTGCCATCAATGCCTTTGCGAAAGAGTGGACTGAAAGAGGTCTTGCGGAGAAGGGATTTTATGATTATATTAACAACAGGGACAAGGTTTCTTTTCCCTGGTCCATGATCGATAAGATCACACCCAGACCGGATGCATCGGTGGAAGAAATTTTGAAAAAGGATGGTATCCAGGATCTGGATCCTGTGATTACCTCCAAGAATACGTATGTGGCTTCTTTTGTCAATGCAGAGGAATGTGAATATCTAGTGATCGAGGATGCATTCCCCAATGGTCGTCCCCAGTTGGAGAAAGGCGGGCTGATCTTTACTGACAGGCAGACCGTGGACAAGGTGGAAAAGATGAAGGTCTGCACCTGCTTAAATCCTTTGCATACTGCGCTGGCTGTGTACGGATGTCTGCTTGGCTATACCCGTATCTCTGCAGAGATGAAGGATGAACAACTGTCCAAGCTGGTAGCGACCATCGGTTATGTGGAAGGGTTGCCTGTGGTGGTGGATCCCGGGGTGTTAGATCCAAAAGAATTTATTGATGCGGTGCTAAAGGTGCGTATTCCCAATCCCTTTATGCCGGATACTCCCCAGAGAATTGCCACGGATACTTCTCAGAAGCTAGCCATCCGTTTTGGCGAGACCATCAAGGCTTATCAGGCTTCCGGCAGGAATTTGGACGACCTGAAAATGATCCCTCTGGTGTTTGCGGGCTGGCTTAGATATCTGATGGCAATCGACGATACAGGCAAGGAATTCGAACTCAGTCCTGATCCCCTGTTGGATACAGTTTGCCCTGTTGTGGAGCAGTATAAACTGGTGGCCCAGATGGGTGGCAGCGTTCCGGCTAAAGAGCTTTATGAGGCACTAAGGAGTGTGCTGGAAAATGAAAAGATATTCGGTGTAAATCTGTATGAAGTGGGTATGGCTGAAAGGGTATGCGATTATCTGTCCCAGATGCTGGTTGGTCCCGGTTCCATCAGAGCAACGCTGGTGAAATATTGTAGATAGAAGGATGGAGAGATGTGGGTGCTTCTGATTTTCAGGGTACCCACTTTTTGTATTTGCATAGAGAAATTTCATGTTATAATAAATCGGTGTGTCTTTTCCGGTTGCGGAATTGATGTCACTGATCATGAGCACTTATTTCCTGTGGTGCATCAATAAGAAAGTCATCAGCCGGATAGGGGTAAGTGTGTGATTAATTTTCAAACTAAATATTGAAGTTTTGCAGTAGATAATATATAATATCTTTGTTATAAGCGGAAGTGATGGAATTGGCAGACATGCAAGATTTAGGTTCTTGTGGGCGACCGTGTGGGTTCAAGTCCCATCTTCCGCATGAAACGAAAAGACTCAGGAATGAAATCCTGAGTCTTTTTCGTTTCCGTACCGAAGCGTGCCTTGGACCCATGGTCCAAAGTCTCCGCTTCGCTCCGGTCGGCGCAAAACCGAGGTCCCCAGGACCTCGTGCGCCCCATCTTCCGCTCAGAATTGCGCCGTATTTATCGCATTTTTGTTGTTCAAACGTGTGCAAAATAAAATACATATATGCTTGTGATATAGCGTATATTCAAAATAGGAAAATTATGGTAATATAAATATTAAAGAAAAGCATAAATTCTTAGGAGACCTACTATGAATAAGGACAACATGGAAGAAATCTATCAAAATTTGACGGGAGTAAATATTTCTGATCAATATAAATTGTGGGATGAACGCGGCAAAGGCTATTATGGAGAATATCTTTTGTTTAATGCTCTATATCCAGAAATACAAGGGTGTTGTAAAATTTTGATGAATTTACAAGTACCTACATGCAATAGTAAAACAACTGAAATCGATTTACTTCTCGTCCATGAAAGTGGATTATATGTGTTTGAAGCAAAGCATTATAAAGGAACCATTTATGGTACGGATGATCAAGCAAGATGGACGCAATACTTTCGTACCACACAAAATTCCTATTTTCAAAATCCAGTCAGACAGAATCAATATCATATAAAGGCGTTAGAAGACAGATTTCCGGGCATACCAATTTATTCAATCATTGTATTTACGAATCCAGAATGTGATCTACGTATTAAATGTCAAAATGCAAATATTACTATTTGTAAATTAAGAGATTTGCATGGATTGATTAGCTCATTATGTAGCAAAAAGAATGTCATGGATATTGATAAAATAGATGCTGTTTTCAAAGAGTTATCTCCGTTCTCGCCGATGTTAGATAAGGCCGTAACTATAAACGAACATGTAATTCCATTTTATGAGTATATACATGATATTATTAATGAGTATAATAATCAGAAGAAGTTTTTAGAAAGCACATATTGTAATAAACAAAAAGAGTTAAAAAAAGAAAAAAATAAGCTTATCATCGGTGCTTCTATTGTGTGCATTATTTGCATTATATTATGTGTATCTATTTCGTATACATGTATAGGAAAATGCAAAGCTTCTGCTGATAAGCAGATTGCACTTGCACAGAAAGAAGTGAATGATTTTGCACAGAAGTTTGAACGTGTAGAAGCCTTTAATAAAGGAGATTTGTCATTTTCAGATAACTTAGTTACTGTATCGGATGTTCTTATAGAACCTTCAAAAGAAATAGAAAATACAATACTTGTTCAATTTGCTTTAAAACACACAGGAAAAGATTATGGCATACGTTTAAATTCTGAAAGTTCTATTATATTGATTTTAAATGATGGTTCTATTATGGAATGTAAAATCTATAATGAAAAATATCCGTATAGTCATGATGTGTATATTGGTAACGGAAGTACATGCACAATATTACCACATGAATTTTATGATATATCAATAAATAATATTAACTATGTTAAGTTATCTAATGTGGATGTTTGGACTTATGTAAGTTGGAAACAAGAAATAGTCCTAGCTGGATATGAAGTAGAAGTATTTGCTGCTGATTGAGTACATAACTATAGGAGTTAAAGGAAGATCGGAACCACCCCTATCTTCCTTTAATCAGCTGTACACCACAAATTTTTACACTCTGTTTACACACCTCAAGTCAGTGCCCGGAAAGCTCCTTTCTATGGGTTTTTGAAGTGGGACTTTTGTTCAAGTCCCATCCTTCGCAGATTTGGAAATAGCATAATGAATTTATTGAAATGTGTTGCAAAACAGAGCATTTTTGCATAAAATGTAATTGAGAAATAATTTGTTGAAATTATTTGTCCTAATATGGAAGAATGATATTAGGTTTCATACAGGATTGCGGTAAAACATATGTGATATACTAAAGTTGCCAGAAGAGGAATCTTCTCCATATTCATATGGGCAAGCGATATAAGGAGCGTATCGCCGTTAGACTGGAAACGTTAAAACTATGCACACACTTTACGAAATAGTTGATTTCGCATGAAAGTGGAA
>SVFM01000014.1 GCA_015056865.1 Lachnospiraceae bacterium | reverse complement strand
TTCGAACCAATGCCTGTATCTAAATGTTCAAGTACAATTTTTTTCTTTAGTTCAAAACTATATTTTGACATAAATAAACCGACCTCCAATCGTTAGATTCTAGGTCTAACTTTTGGGGGTCGGTTCAAACATCCTATCATTCCTATGCTTTTTTACCCGAGCACTTCCCAAGTTCTATCTAAGGTTCTATCTAGGGGCGCATCTGAGGTTCTTCAACGATCGTTTTACGATATAACTAGGGTACTGACTAGGTGAGTCTCCCCCAAATTAATACCCTAGTCAGTACCCCAGTTATTTCTCAACACAATACTTTTGTTCTTTTCATTTTACATTTTGCAACCATCACATTGAAATCCAAGGGCACATGTGCATATTTTTTTCAGCAAAATTTGCTGACTTATATCCATTTTGCAAATACCCAGTAGCCAGCAAATAAACAATGCCTAACCATAAAACCTAAAACGAGAACAGCCCAACACTATCCTCGCCTCAATCGCTATATTAACTTTTAAAATCCCATTTTCCGCATTTCATCCATCATAGCACTTCTACGCTTATACACTTGTCTCCACGAATCGGCAATCTTTTTTGCAACTTCCTTTCCACCTGCACAACTCGAAATCTTTTTAAGATATACCATAAGCCCCTTATATTTATTGCGATCATTTGCCATATCTACAGCTCGCTCCAAATAAGCAGCGTAAATCCGTATCACCCTGTTCGGCATTTGTTTGCGAAGCACCTTTTCATGAGCATCCAACAATCCGACTCTGTCTGAACTATTTTCAATTTTGTCCAGCAATTGGTTATAGCGTTTCTCTTCACCTAGCAATTTGCAAACAAAGCTTTCATCGCTATTTTTCGCAACAATACCATCTACAATACCATTCCACTTTTCTTTTTCACGGATACAGGTTTTCAATTCGTTTACATATTTTAAATCATATTGCCAAAATGTCTCCAAAAAGTATATCGTTTCTCTACAAAAATCTTCTGTAGCTCCAATTATTTTATATATATCAATCAGCTTCTCGCTATACTTTTTTATCTGTCCTTTATTATCGGAATCTAATCTCTTACTTTCCTGCAAAACGCTTATAGCCATCTCATAATCACTCGCCTCTATTGCATCTGCAATCTCTAATTCGCGGATAACAAAAAATCTGCGATTTCGCTTCTTGTACGCATGGATTTCATTTTCCGTGCATCCCATTTTCTTCATGAGTTCTATTCTTTTCAATATTGGATTTTCATAACCATAATGAATAGAATAACATCTGCCACAATCAGTTCCTTTACAATTATTGATAACAGTATCTAATTTTTGAATCTCCTCCATTATCACTTCCTTCGTAGCAAATGCATCAAACAAAATCTCCTCTATGTATTCGTCCATAAAATCAATTACATAGCCCGTCCTATGATTTTCAAACCACCCTTTTATCTCTTCCTTAAAATCGTCGTCACTTTTCTCAATAATCTCTTTCCAACACTCATAACAGCTATTTAGCACTATCGAGGAGCTGCCATCCGAATCATCCATATCCACATTCCCGATACAGAAAAAAACACGATTAGTCAAATCAAAGGCTTGTCTGAGACAATCTTTTTCAATCAAAAGCTGCACCTTTGAATCCAAGAATGCAGACAACTCAGATGTAAAATCGGAAGCATGATACCAGTCCACATACCCGCCACGGCAATAGTTTCTCTCAATCTGTTCTAACTCTGTACGTAACTCCAGCATCAGTTTACTGTTCATTTTGAATGCATACTGCATGGACAATTTATTCTTCAAGCTTTCATCTGCCATGACAAAGCCAGCCAATAACTCTCTAACCTTATCTTCCGGAATTTGAGATATTAATTCCACCACTTCTGATCTACGTTTATTCATTTGGTTCAAAAAATTGCTTGTCAGTTCTATATCGCCCTCCCCCCTTTTATCCTCCGCCATTTCGTGTTCCGTTGAAGCATCTTGCTCTGCTAATATCTCCTCAAACTTAAACAAAACCGCCGCCATATGCTTACAATTATGTCCATCTGCTGCATATGGGCATGAACAAACCATATCCAGAACTTCTTCTCCAGCCAATGATATCTCCACATCATAAATATCACTACCATCAACTGACGCTTTTATACTGTTGCCCGTGTACGCAAAATCAGTAACATATCCGTCCTCATAGTATTCAATTCCTCTATCTAAAATATGTTGTCTAAACAAACTATACCAATCCATATACTTATCCTTTTATCTTTCAGTTATCTCCCTACTCTTCCCAATACTCATATTCATTATCCCGGCACCATCTGATAGCAATCTCCCGATGTGCATTGTCCTGATAATCATACCACTGCTTCGCAATCCCCATCCTGTTTACGGAATCCTTAAATCTGCGGAATGCACCTCGCCCCTGTATTGCATGGTAAAGCTGATTCTGCATAGCTCCTTCCGGCAGACTCTCCACAAACTCCTCCATGATGCTGTATTCGTGGATTTCATACTTAAAAGGCAGTCGAATAAATCTTTCCGGCTCCTCATCCAATAGTTCTCTTTCCTCTTCAGCATCGAATCCACCATACTCCGAAAACCAGATACTTTCGTGTTTTTTCAAATCATAAAAAAACTGCCACTCGTCAGATGCAGCGTCAATGGCATCGATTACAACACTAAGCTTTAACCTGGGCTTGGCATTATAGCTATTGTTATAATACCTGAGCCAAACGGAACCCTCCAGCGCCTCTGCTTTCATCAGCTGGTAATCACCCTCCACTTCATCATAAAATAACGGTTTTTCGCCTTTTTCGCCAAGTATCGGAGCCTGTACCAGACTCAGTTCATCTATCACATCCGCTTTTGCAAATGCGCCATTCAAGATACTTCCGCCTTCCAGAAGAAACTTTCTGCCAATACAATTATGCCACAGTTTATACAGTGCCAGTTCCACATCAATCTCTTTTTCCCCCGCAAATACATAAGAAACGCCTATACTACGCAGATACGCCAGATAGGCATCCTCCACATCCTCACTAAGCACTTCCACAATATGCGCCTTATCATATCCCGGATCGTCATCACGAATAACTGAATCCTTCCAGCCCAGCTTTCCATGGGTATCAAAGGCAATCGCATGGAATTCGGCATCATAGGTCGCAATATAATCTTCACGCTCCATCTTCTGCCCCTGAAATGCGGTCAAATCAGGATACCAGCCTCCTGTAAAACTGCCCTCCATGGTGAAACGACCACAGATGAAACCATCTGCACCAAATTCTCTATGTATTTTATAATATTGCTCTGCTGCCTTTAATCCAGCCTCTGACTCCAAAAACTTTCCTGTCACTTTGCCATCAATGGATGTTACCATGTGACAGATAATGTATGGTCTGTTCATTTTTTAGCTCTCCCTTATCCTGCAAACGCCATAGCCAACAGCTCCGCTGCAGCCTTCTCATGATTATCAAAAATCATTTGTTTTTCCGCTTTTCCTTAGTCGCGCAAACATCCAACCGGCACTACATAAATCCCATCTTCTCTCCGATACGCATAATCTCCTACAGCGGTCAATACCATCAAAAATGCCGGTGCCTTCATTCTATCTGTGTCTATTTTCTTCTCTAATGCTTTCAATGTATCTGCACCATGCTGGATAGCTTCATCTCCACCAAGCTTAATTTCTATAAGTCCATAACTACCATTTCTAAGATGAATAACCGCATCACATTCAAGACCTGTTTTATCACGATAATGATATACGCTTCCTCCAAGTGCATCTGCATATACCCTCAAATCCCTTATACACATTGTTTCAAATAGTAATCCAAATGTTTCTAAATCACCTATTAAATCATTTGGTCCAATCCCCAGTGCTGCAACAGCAATAGAAGGATCAATGTAATATCTCGTATCAGAGGTGCGAATGGCAGTTTTAGAGCGAAGATTCGGATTCCATGCCGGCATATCTTCAATAACAAATATTTTCTTTAATGCATTTACATAGGACATTACTGTATCCTCATCCAAATAATCCACATCATTTGCCTTCATATCCGCTTTCAACATAGCATTCGATATCTGTGCACCTTGATTAC
Source organism: Lachnospiraceae bacterium (assembly GCA_015056865.1). Lineage (GTDB taxonomy): Bacteria > Bacillota > Clostridia > Lachnospirales > Lachnospiraceae > Acetatifactor. Next base: position 75,784 of record SVFM01000014.1, on the reverse strand, counting down.
GGGCATAAGAACGCATTAAGGTCTTTACTCTCTCAATATCTCTTTTAACGCCATCTACCCTGGATATATCCTGATTTACGATTGCATTATAATAATCATAAGCTTGCTCTAATGCAACCTCATCCTCCATAAAAGTAGCTCTGGGCCATCCTCCCCTGCACACCAAAAAGGCAATTCTTTGCAAATCCAATACGTTAATTGCTGCTATCTTTTCCGGTGTCTTAAATAAATCCGTTAATTTTACATTGCCATTTGACTCTCCTGATTCAAAGAGACTCATAGGGCGCATCATTATCCATGCAAATCTTCCGGTCCCTGTATGCTGTATTTCATCGGGTTTCACCGAAACTGCTGAACCAGTCAAAATAAATTGTCCTTCTTCATTTCTATGATCCACTTTATAACGAACCGCATCCCATAATTTGGGGGCAATCTGCCATTCATCAATCAGCCTTGGAATTTCTCCTTCCAGTAATAGTGAAGGACTAATATCTGCCAACATTACATTTTGTTTCAGGCTATCCGGTTTTGACATATATAACACACTTTTTGACAGCACTTCAGAGGTAGTGGTTTTTCCACACCACTTTGGTCCTTCAACCAAAACTGCTCCTTTTCCTTTTAACTTCTTCTTTATTAACTCATCTGCAATCCGTTTCTTATACTCTTTCATGAAATATGCCTCCATCTGTGTAATTTGCCCTTGCAAGCAAATACACTCCTTGCAAAATATATTATACCCTCTTATAACATTTTTATCAACTCTTTTCGGTTGTTTGGCTTTGTTTGTTTCGGTTATTTGGCCGTTTGTATTTCGTTTATTTGGCCTTTTGTCCAAAAACGAGAACACACCAAACGCAAACACACGAGAATTTCCGTATTTCGAAATAACGAAAAGGTCCGAAAGACATGGGCCGCAAACAATCGGTTCTTGCCCGGTTGCTTTCCTGGAGGCTTCAAGCTTTACAGAGCTTTTCCATAAACTCCCAATTTTATTATAAAATTGTGCAAAAAAACCAAAAGGAGAAAAATGCGACATTGGAGCAAAAATGTTACAAGTAAAAAGACCATCTCATCACGAGATAGTCTCTTGTCTTTCCTAGAATAATTTCTTGAATTTACCGGCAATATCACCGATCTTATCAGCTGTCAGCTTAGCCTTAACGCCATCAATCACTTTTTCAATGACATCATCCGGCAGGTCCACACCGATCAGCTTCTCAATAGCCTTCACAGGATCCTTTTCAAACTGCTCCTTGATATCCGGATTGTCTTTGATCTTCTCTACGATGTCATTAATCTTTTCTTTGATATCCACCATTACGCCTCCACAACCTCAGCATCCGGAGCGTTCTTCTTCACAGACTCCACACCGTTTAAGCAGCTTGCTTTGGCCTTGTAGCCCTCGCTGGTTGCAATAACCTGACCATTGGTAGCTTTCAGACGGAATCTGAATTCGCCGGCCTTGTCCTCATACACTTCGAACTTGGGATTCTTTTCGGTTGCGTATCCTTCAACAGTCTGATCTTCCACTGCTGCCACGGGAGCGTTCTTCTTTACACTTTCAATACCATTCTTGCAGGATGCCTCAGCAGAATAAACCTCAGAAGTTGCAATGATTTCACCGTTGCCGGCCTTCAGATCAAATTTCACACCTGTACCGGTTGTTCTGATCACAAATTTACCCATAATACTGTACCTCCACTTTATTAGTGTTATTTTATATGTGTCTATTGTACAATAAAATATCCCTTATTTCAAGGAATTTCGCAAATTCACCAGTGGAATTCCAGATATTCTTCCGCTTCCGCTGGTTCCAGAGAAAACTTTTCTATCAGCAGATCCCTTGCAGCTTCCCAGGATGCGCCGAGACTTTTGCACGCCTCGATTAGGCCTTCTTTAAGGCCTTCTTTGAGGCCCTCCTTGCGTCCTTCCTGCAGGCCCGCACTATGCCCTTCCTCCCGTATCAATACTTTCTCTTCCCATGTCTGCATATATTTTACCCCCATCTTTTCTGATTGCTTGATATTGGCTACTCTCTCGTGAATACGCTTAAGCTTCTGACTATCGGATCGCGCAGCCATGGCATCCGTGGATGCCGTGATATACTCCATCAAGTCCAAAAACTCCTGTATGAAATCCTCCCGATTAACGCCCCTGGTGTTGATAAAAACACGGAGTGCCCCATCCTTCAGCTTCAAATCCGGACACTCTCTACAGACACCCTCAAAAGTGTACCCATACAAACCTCGTCCCTTTTCATCCATGCCCACCACATCCAGGCGGATCGCCCGCAGCTGCGGGGAAATCCTCAGTTCCTTCTCCGTCTCTGCGCCGGACAATAAATGTACTTCATTTTCCAGCAAAATCCCTACCAAGGCCTCGTACGCCTCCGGATCCTCCATCGTCTGGTCAAAAAGAAATTTGTCCACCAGGTTCAGCTCATCCAGCCTGGTCAACTCTCGTGTTTCCTTGTTTTGCGTCATAGTTCCCTCCTTATACGCAGGAAAACACGACACGCAAAGACAATCGTTCTCCTGCTTCTTTGATTGTGAAATTGAAAGCAGGATTTCAAGAATGATGAACAGAATGTCACTAGACAGACCTTGCCGTAGAATCGGCATTGTCCTAAGAAATCTATTTCCAGTTGCTAATCTCTCCCATAATGTGCTACAATTTACAAAATACGATTAGTAGGAGGTCTTACCTTGCATATGATCGATCTTACCGGTCAGATCAAGACCGGCATGTGGAGCTATGAAGCACCTTTTCCCAACTTTACACTGCGTCCTCTACCGGAGGTTCCCTGGGTGAAGGGCCGGGTTTACTGCGAAATATTTGAGGGTATGAACTCCCAGACCGGAACCTATCTGGAAACTCCCGCCCATTATTTTGGCAATGACAACAGTTATCTGGTTGCAGATATACCGGTGGAAAAGCTGGTTGACATTCCCTGCCGTGTACTGATGCTGCCCCGGGAGGCCTTCGCCGGACCGGAGCGCACTCCTGTCACCTTACCTATGTTGCTGTCCGCCGCCGAGGGAAACATCCCTCAACCGGGGGAAGCCATCCTAGTGGGTACCGGCTGGGGAGAATACTGGGATGCACCTGACTATCTGTCCCGCTCCCCCTACTTTTCCAAGGAAGCCATGGACTGGCTGATCTCTCGGAAACCCTTTTTGCTGGGCAGCGATATTCCCCGCTGGGAAAGTTTTGAACATCCTCAGGGATTTTTTGAAGCATTTTATAAGGCGGATATCCTCTTGCTTGCCCCTTGCGTCAACCTGGAAAGGGCTGACACCGGTTTCTTTTCCCTGACAGCCCTGCCCTTACATATTCCGGGCACCAGTTGCGTACCCTGCAGAGCCGTTTTGCGCATGACAGACTGATCTTCGTCTAAAATAATTCTACAAGGAGAACGTTTCATGAAAACAGTAACCAGAGATGATATTCTATACAGTTTAAAGCTCATGGGCATCCGGGAAGGTGATATCCTGCTGATCCACAGTGCACTGTCAAGCATCGGAGAAGTTTCCGGCGGCGCTGACAGTGTAGTGGATGCTCTGCTTGATGCTGTAGGTGATGAGGGCACCATTGTTATGTCCACCCTGACCGGCTGGTTTACGCCCTTTGATGCACAGACTTCTCCCTCCGCGGTAGGCACCATTTCTGAGGTATTTCGCAGACGCCCCGGTGTGCTGCGCAGCCTGCACCCGGTGCACTCTGTAGCGGCATTTGGAAAACATGCCTCCCATATTGTTGCCGGCCATGAAAACTGCCCCACCGGCTGTGGCGAAGGCACCCCCTACCTGAAGCTAAGGGAACTTGGCGCCAAAGCCATGCTGTTAGGTGTGGATATGGACCGGAACACCATCATGCACTCTCTGGAAGAGCTGATCGACGCCAAATATCTACGCACCCTAGATATCTGCGCTCCCACCTACCTGCCGGAGGCAAAAACATTTACCCTTAAAAAATTTCCACCCGGACATCGTGATTTTTTAAACATCACTCCTATCCTGCGCCGGGAGGAGGCTATGGTGGAGGGGCTCATCGGCAGCGCCTGCGTCAAGGTTGTGGACATCCCCAAGCTGTTTGATATCGCACTTCCCCTGCTGCAGGAAGATCCCCTGCTCTTTATCTGCAAGAACAAAAACTGCAATTCCTGCCACTGGTCACGGCTATTGTATACTGACCGGGAAATCGACCTTTCACGCTACACGCACAACCACTGCAGCGACGACAACTGTGAAATTTGTGTAATCTAAGGAGGAAACTGCCATGTATCAGCTCAGCTGTGACATTTCATTTTTTGCATCAAAAAATCTGCAGGAAGGACTTCTCGCTGCAGACGCACTTCATATCAACAATATTGAGCTTTCCCATTTTGAAGGCAAGCCTTTGGAGACATGCACCGGAAGCCAGGTGGAAGATATCCGAAGTGCCCTGATCGATCACAATAAGACCATCGTGCTTTTGACCACATCTCTTCCCGTGACAGATGCCGCTGCATTCAACGAACTGCTGCGCAAGTCCCATCTTCTCCATGTGAAAAACATTCGTATTCTCCTAGATCATGGTGCAAAGGCTCCCGATTCGCAGGCTCTTGCCAACATACTGCGCATGGCCGAATTATGGAACATCGGTATTGTTTTTGAAAATGACCATAATACATTTTTTCGCGACAATCAGAGCATGTCCGCTTTTCTGTCCCCCTTGCCGGAGCATGCAGGTCTTGCCTTTAACCCTGCAGAATTTGTGGCACTGGCCAAGCATCCCTTTTTCCACGTATTCTATGCCAGCAACTTAAAAAATCGTGTTCGTTTCCTGCGCCTGAATGACACGCTTTACAGCACTGGCGCACCGACTGCGCTCGCCGGGGGCAACTGTGAGATCAAGGAACTGATCTCCATCCTGCTATCCCGCAGCTACGAAGGGTACTTCTCCATCGCCCCCTACCGGCAACTCTCTGTAGATTCCATGCTGCAGACACTGAATGAATACAGGACATTGCTGAAAAATCTATAATAATTTTTATGTCAGCTTCATATATTAGAAGCATGAACAGACTAAAACGTTTCACTATCGTAGGCATTATCTTTGTTTTAATTTGGGGAAGCATTTCCCATTTTGTTTATGAATGGTCCGGAGATAATCTTTTTGTGGGATTCTTTTTTCCTATCAACGAATCCGTATGGGAGCATATGAAATTATGTTTTTTTCCCATGCTTTTATATTCGTTTTATATGAACCGAAAACTTAAATCAGATTATCCCTGCATAACTTCCGCCCTGCTCTTTGGAATATTGCTTAGCACTTTCCTGATACCCATATTATTTTATACCTATTCAGGAATATTGGGCCGCAATTACACGTTTCTTGACATCAGCACATTTGTGGTAAGCGTCCTGGTATCCTTTTTTGTAATCTACAAACTTACCCTGTCCTGCAAAATGGAGCCTTATACAGCTTTGCTAAAATCCGCCATATTGGCCATGACAGTCTGCTTTATCCTCTTTACCTATCTGCCTCCCGATCTGGGCATTTTTGCACCTCAGGCAAGACAAGAAAACGCTGTTCATTCTGTCACAACCTTACAGACATCCACCCAACTTTCAAAACCGGAGTATTCTTCCAATTCATCCAAAGACAGTTCTATGGCACTATTGGAACTGCCGCATGCCGGAAACACCGTATCAAAACGTTTCAGTGATACATCCAGATAAACTTTCACCCCGTCATTGACTGCAAAAGGGCAAACTCCGCCCACAGCATGTCCGATCAGGGGCTCTGCTTCCTCAAAAGCCAACATTTTTGCCTTGGCTCCGAAAAAACCCTTGTATTTTGCATTGTCGATCTTGGCATCCCCTGCAGCGACCACTAAAATGATATCCTCACCCACATGAAAGGACAATGTTTTCGCAATGCGATTTTCCGCGCAGCCAAGAGCTTGGGCTGCAAGAGCCACTGTTGCACTTGAAGTTTCAAATTCCTGAATTCTGTCCTCTATTCCTTTGGATCTAAAATATTCTCTTACTTTCTCTATAGCCATTAGGTTGCCCCTCTCACAAAATATTGCTTACACATCAATGCTCCAAGCAGGAATACACAACATTTCTCAGCCTAGGCTGGTAATATTCCTCCCTGGGATTTAGGGTATGCTGGGCGTAGAACACTCCTAAATTGATGGCAGGATCAATGATGGCAGTAGCTCCTGCCGCACCGCCCCAACCAAATTCACCCAGATTACAGAGCAGTCCCGATCTGACCGGATCTATATGTGTACGCACCCCCAGGCCATAACCGCAACCTGCCAATTGAGACCAATTGAAATCCTGCAGCTGTTCCTTCCCCAATCTATTGGTACGCATCAGGTCCACGGTATAACCGGACAAGATCCGCTCCCCGGTAAGCCCCAGTCCATAATTTGCCAGCGCAGCCATCAATTTGGCATAATCTGACACCGTTGTGGTGATTCCTGCACCGCCGCTGTCGTATTCCTCACCCAGAATAAGACTCACGCCCTTGCCCACATTTTTAAACCACCCCTCTTTGGAGTTGCCATATTTTTGCGCTTCCACAATGTCAAGTTCCGGGCCCACTCCTGACACAAAGGTATATTGCTGGGCCGTCCTCTCCAAGGTTTCCGGAGTATGGTGATACACACTGTCCTGCATATCCAAGGGTGCAAAAATATGGTCTTTCATATAATCCCTGAATTTCTGCCCGGAAATCACACTGATCAGTGCTGCCAGCACATCGTGACAAAGGCTGTACTGCCAATGCTCTCCGGGTTCAAAGGAAAGGGGCTCTGACGCCAGACATTTGATGGTCGCCACCGTATCCATGCGTCCTTCTGTCAGCTCCCTTGCTTTTGCAAAAGCCGGAGACTTGGTATCATAATCAAAACCTGCGGTCATGGAGAACAAATCGCCTATGGTGATAGGCTTTTGGGCCTCACGCACTTCCCCATCCGGAGTTTTTACGTACATATTTTTAAATTCCGGTATGTACTCATATAAAGGATCCGTCAGCAAAAACTTCCCCTGTTCCAGCAACTGGGCACCTGCCGTAACAGTAGCTACCTTGGAGCAGGAATAGATATTAAACATTTCCTGGCCGGTCATGGGCGTTCGATTCTCCAGATCGGAATAACCGCAGGCATATTCAAACACCTTTTTACCACCCAGATAAACCTGCACCGCATTGCCCGGCGTCCTTTCCTTTGCCATATGATCCATAAATTTTTTTAGATTCGTAAAATCCGGCATAGCTTTTTCTCCGCCTTCCCACTATATGATACATTATCTGCTGGCCAAAGCCTGAGCGATATCCTCTTTCATATCTATCACAGCTGCCCTGGAGGCATCCGCATAATTCAGTGCTCCGTAGGAAGCATACTTCTCCTGCTGATAGGCGGCGATGATTCCTCTGGAGGAATTTATGATGGCACCCAGTCCGTCCTCATTGAAGAAATGAACCAGATCTGCTCCCTTACCGCCCTGTGCACCATAGCCGGGCACCAGAATAAAAGTCTTGGGCATTACCTTGCGAAGAATCCTGCCCTGCTCCGGGTAGGTTGCTCCCACAACTGCACCCACATAGCTATAGGAATCTCCCATGAACTGCTCACCCCACTGGGCCACCTTCTCGCCCACGATCTCATACAGAGGCTTGCCGTCCACCAATTGATCCTGAAACTCGCCGCTGCTGGGATTGGAGGTCTTTACCAGAATGATAATACCCTTCTTCTCTTCTTTACAAACCTTCAAAAAAGGTTCCACGCCATCAGAGCCCAGGTAGGGATTGACTGTCACAAAATCCTCATCAAACCCATAATAAAACTGACTTCCTACTTTTACCTTACCCAAGTGCCCTACCGCATATGCCTCGGAGGTAGATCCGATGTCGCCTCGTTTAATATCGCCGATCACGATCAAACCTTTTTCCTTACAATAATCCACAGTTTTCTTAAAAGCCACCAGCCCCTCAATTCCAAACTGCTCATACATGGCGATCTGGGGCTTTACCGCCGGCACCAGATCACAGATGGCGTCGATGATCCCTTTATTGTACTGCCAGATGGCTTCACCCGCACCTGCCAGCGTCTCCCCATACTCTGCAAAAGCAGTCTTCTGAATGTGCTCCGGCACAAACTTCATCATAGGGTCCAGCCCCACCACGATGGGAGCTCCTGTTTTTTTGATTTTTTCTACCAATTTGTTGATCATATTTTTCCCTTTCTCACAGATAAGGCGTTCCACTTATATGTGCAACGCCTTATTTCTTTTATGATTGATTATACATTGGTAAGTATGCTCTGGTCAACATACTTCTTGATATTGAATGCATTGGCATACTTTTTGTAGCTGTCGCCGCTGACAACCACCAGGGTGGGCGCCTGCATCACGCCGTACTCAGCTGTCAATTCGGAATTCTCCTCTGCATCGATCACAATATAATCGATATCCTTCAGATACTCCTTGGCCAGCTTGCAGTTAGGACAGGTCTTGGTGGTGAACAGGTATTTCACATCCTTGGGTTTCTCCACGCTCACCTGCGCATCCTCATCACTTCCGGGTAAGGTTACCACGCTGGCAACAGACTTTTTCAGGCTGGAATTTGCCACATCATATTCCTTACGGTTTTCGTACTCCTGCAACTTACCATCATTCCAGTTCTGTACAGGACGATAGTAGCCGGTAATACGGCTGTATACCTCTGTCTTGGAACCACAGTGAGGACATTCCCAAACTTCTCCGGCCAGATAGCCGTGCTCCTTACAGATAGAATAAGTAGGGGACATGGTGTAGTAAGGAAGCTTATAGTTCTCCGCAATCGTCTTTACCAGCTGAGCGGCTGCCTTCCAGTCCGGAAGTTTCTCGCCAAGGAAGGCGTGGAACACGGTACCGGAAGTATAGAGTGTATGCAGCTCATCCTGCATATCCAGAGCATCAAAAATATCAGCTGTATAACCCACAGGCAAGTGGGAGGAGTTGGTGTAGTAAGGGGTGTCTCCCGGTTTTCCCGCTGTCTTAATGGCCGGCCAACGTTTTCTGTCATGCTTTGCCAAGCGGTAGGAAGTACTCTCCGCGGGAGTCGCCTCCAGGTTATACAGATCCCCATACTGCTCCTGATAATCGGAAAGGCGGTTTCTCATATGATTTAATACTTCCTTGGCAAACTCCTGGGTCTCTTCATGGGTCATGTCAGCCCGCAGCCAATTTGCATTTAAGCCCACCTCATTCATACCCACCAGACCGATGGTGGAGAAGTGATTGTCAAAGGATCCCAAATATCTCTTGGTATAAGGATACAGGCCCTCATTGAGCAGCTTGGTGATAACGCCACGTTTGATCTTTAAGGATCTGGCGGCAATGTCCATCATATGATTCAGTCTTGTAAAGAACTCGTCCTTGTTTGCGGACAAATATGCGATTCTGGGCATATTGATGGTGACAACGCCCACGCTTCCCGTGCTCTCGCCGGAACCGAAGAATCCACCGGTTTTCTTGCGCAGTTCTCTTAAATCCAGACGAAGTCTGCAGCACATACTGCGCACATCGCTGGGCTCCATGTCGGAGTTGATATAGTTGGAAAAATACGGTGTTCCGTATTTTGCAGTCATTTCAAAGAGCAGACGGTTGTTCTCTGTATCAGACCAGTCAAAATCACTGGTAATGGAATAGGTGGGAATGGGATATTGGAAGCCGCGACCGTTACTGTCACCCTCGATCATGGTCTCAATAAAGGCTTTGTTGACCATATCCATTTCCTTCTTACAATCTTTATATTTAAAATCCATCTCCTTGCCGCCTACGATAGCCGGAAGTTCAGCCAAGTCAGCAGGCACGGTCCAGTCCAGGGTAATATTGGAGAAAGGCGCTTGTGTTCCCCAGCGGCTGGGAGTGTTTACACCGTAGATGAATGCCTCGATGCACTTTTTTACCTCACCATAGGTCAGGTTGTCCACCTTTACAAAAGGCGCCAGATAGGTATCAAAAGAGGAAAAGGCCTGTGCGCCCGCCCATTCATTCTGCATAATGCCCAGGAAGTTAACCATCTGATTACAAAGTACGGACAAATGTTTTGCAGGTGCAGATGTAATCTTGCCGGTAATGCCCCCAAGTCCCTCTGTGATCAGCTGTTTTAATGACCAGCCTGCACAGTAACCGGTAAGCATGGAAAGATCATGGATATGCAGATCCGCATTGCGATGGGCATTTGCAATCTCCTCATCATAAATCTCAGACAGCCAATAATTGGCGGTTACCGCGCCGGAGTTGCTCAGGATCAGACCACCAACAGAATAGGTCACAGTGGAGTTTTCCTTCACACGCCAGTCCTCCACCTTTACATAGCTGTTTACCACATCCTTATAATCCAAAATGGTGGACTTCATGGTACGCATCTTCTCACGCTGCTTACGATAGAGAATGTATGCCTTAGCCACTTCGTCATAACCGGCCTGTCCCAGCACCTTCTCCACGCTGTCTTGGATATCCTCCACAGACACAGCATTGTCCTTTACCTTACTCTGAAAATCTGCAGTCACACGGAGGGCCAACAGATCCACAATATCGTTATTGTACTGCATCTGGGTTGCAGTAAAGGCCTTCATAATGGCATCATTGATCTTGGTCAATGTAAAATCTACTCTTGTTCCATCTCTTTTAATAACCTGAAACATAAAAAATCCCCCTTCCGGCAAATTACACCGCTACCTATTCTCTAAAACATTAGCGAAACTAGTAACAGTGTACCACCATATAGGGGGAAAGTCAATGCGAAAACACAAGATATTGTGTATACATTCTATTATTGACGCAATATATGCAACTTTAACGACTGGATAAAAAACCGTACTCCCGGGCAGCCGCCACATCATCAGGATATCTGCTTAAATACTGATTCATCAGTGCCGCCGCACTGGCATACTCTCCAAGATACTCATAAGCTACAATCTCATTAAACTGCAAGGTCTGCATCATACCGTTGTCCGGGATCTGCATGGCACTTTGGAAGGACTCCAAGGCAAGCTCATACTGCTTCTGCTGCAGATAGCAAAGCCCCAGCTGATTGTATAACCTGGCATCTCCCGCATGAGAATCCAAATATTTTTTATACACATTAGTGATGGCATAATTATAATCCCCGGTAGCTTCATAAGCCTTTCCCAAATAAAAGAACACTTCTGCAGTATTCAGCTTTTTGGCCTGCTCCAAATAAACACAGGCCTGATTATAGTCTTCCAGATAATAACTGATCCGCCCTTTTTCATAAGCAGACATTTTATTGCCCCGCTCTGACAAAGCTGTCTCCAAATATCCCTTTCCTTGTTCCTTCAAATCATGCTCTGCCATTACCTCATAAATCTCTATCAACCGTCCATAATCATTGGGGCTTGTCTTTATAACCTGCTCGAAATCCCGGATGGCCTCTTCCCATCGGCCAAGTTCCAGCCGGGCGTTGCCGCGCAAAAACAGGGCATCCATCTCTCCCTGGCGAAGGGCCAGTATGGCATTATAAATCTGTTCTGCTGTCTCATAGTTTCCACTCTTACAATGAGCCAATGCCAGATAATAGTTCACGTCAAAATCCATATCCCCGATCATACCATTGCTGTAGGAAAGGCATTCCTCCAGATATTCTATTGCTGACGCATAATCTGTCAGTCCTATAGAAGCGATCCCCATGCCCCTGGCAACCAACCGCAGATTCTCCCCGGCCTCCCGCGCCGCCTCAAAGTTCTGCATAGCGGCCCGATAGTCCAAGGCGGCAATCGCTTCCATACCGGTCTCCACATTGGAAAGCTTTGCTTCCTGTCCGCACCCGCAAAGGCACAAACACAGACCTATCAATATAACTGTTTTTTCCAGACTCCCTTTGTATTCTATCCCCGCCATCCTACATTATCCTTACAATAATCGACCTTGTTTTTCGCAAAAATGTATGTAATAATTATATGACAAAGTACCCCTAAAAACAAGCAAAAAATGTCGCTTGGCGACAATGTGAGAGCGCATATCATGAAACATAAAAAAACTGTACTTCTGGCACTTTTTACCGCTATGGCTTTAGTCCTTTCTCTTGTGGAATCTGCTCTGCCTCCCCTGGCTCCCATTCCGGGAATCAAACTGGGCCTTGCAAATATCATCACCTTGATCCTGTTACAATACTTTTCCCCCACGGAAACCTTCTATGCCCTACTGGCCCGGATTTTGCTGTCTTGCTTATTTGCCGGCCAAGCAATGACCCTGATCTACAGCCTTTCCGGCGGCATCCTGTGCTTTCTCTGCATGTGGGGTGTAAAAAAACTGCTACGGGGACACTTTACCTATCTTACAGGCATGACCGGCGGATGCACTCACAACATCGGACAGATTCTGGCGGCCTGGCTTGTTACCGGTACCCCTCATGTCCTATTCTATCTCCCTATTTTGTTGATCAGCGGATTGCTCACAGGTTTGTTTACCGGACTGTGTGCACACTTTACAAAGAGGCACCTTTCCTCCTTCTTTTATAGGAATAACAATTGAAACACAAATAGAATTCCTCTGCAGCTTTCTTGATTTATTTGCCTGAATCGGCATGATGACATAGACAATATTCAGATAACTACATGTTTTCTTCGAATTGTTCCACAGAATGCACTCTGGCCGCAAGCTTGAGCCATTTTGTGAGTAGCTCCGGGTTGGATTCATTCCTAATCTTTTCCAATAATGCGTTAGAAACCGATCCCAGCTCAGTGAGTAGCTCAACTATGGCTTCTGCTCTTCCTTCTACTCTTCCTTCTGCTCGTTCCTCCCTAAGCATCTCACGCAAGATCATAAAGCGTTCCTCCCAATCTCTGTTTTCCTTAACGGACTGCACGGACTTTTGCAGCATCTGCACATAAGGATCGCCAAAATCACGTGTGTATCTTTGCTGCACAGACTGCATTTCCACATTGTAACGGGTATTGTTTGCATCTTTCGCGTAAATATCCAGCCGAACGCCCTTATACTCCGGATGATAGACAATCGTCTTTTCCTTGCTGATCTCCACTCTATCTATTGGAAACCGAAGGATCATTTCAAGCAGGCGGCGACAATTATTTTCATCGCACATCACGGCACCAAACATAAAATTATGTTTAATTGTAAGCCCTTGTAAAATATTTTTGTGTTTCATATTCCCCTCTGTCATGCAGAGGAATTCTACGAATATATCATATCACAAAAACGTTAATGTATGCAAGCTTTTTTTGTGCGTCTCACCATATACCCAGCCAGCATCATCGCACAGTTTGCAAACATTCCCAGAAACAGCGAATCAAAGGGCAACTGCAAAAACAGTTCCCCAAGCAGTACACAAATCGGCCCCACGATAATAGAAGCAATTGCAAACTGCGAAGGTATCCTCCCGGGCAAAAACAGTGCCCCGCATAGAGGCAAAAACACCACTGCTCCTCGCAGTCCCATGGACATAAAACTCCAATTTAGAATAACGGACTGTAGATCTCCGGCAGTAAAGATTACCGCTACCAAAAGTACCGTTGCCACAGATACACGGTTCACCAACAATTTTCTCCTTTCATCTGCCCGGGGCGAAATGCGAACATACAGATTGTTAGTGATAATACTGCTGATACCCAGGGTCAAACCTGCACCGCAACCAACAATAGCGATCAGCAACACTGCCAGAAATACCCCTGCCCAAAAGTCTGGTAGATAAAGCAACAAAAATTGTGGAAAGCTTTGAGCAGCCTCCATGGTTGGAAAGGCAGTACGCATATACAGGCCAATCAGAACAGCACCAAGACCGATAGGCGGCACCAACACAGCGCTGACCAAAGCGCCCCGCACTGCAGACCGATCACTTTTGGCTGAAAGAACACTCTGAGCGTAGGTCTGTGTGGAAAGGACCCCCAACATCAGAGAAAGGGCAGCTCCTCCATCCACGCCGATTCCCCGCGCAAACAGCCCAAAAGACTCCCCCCTCGGAAGTGCTGCAAAAAGGGAGCCAAAACTTCCACACTGAGCAAACACGATGCCCACACAAAGGATCGAACAGGCGTAGAGCAAAATCGTCTTGATCACCCCGATGGCACTGGCGCCCTTCATTCCTCCAAATATTACATAGCACACCATAAGCACCGCCACCAGCAAAGCACAAGCCATCTTTGGCATGGGTAGCACCGCCGAGAGCAAAGCCATAGCCGAAAGGAGCTGGGCCACAATATTGAGAAATATTCCGGCCATGCCAAGTACCGAGGAGAAAAATCCGGCTCTAGGGCCATACTCACACTGAATCATCTGCTGCAATGTCAGCTGTCCGCTGCGCCGCATAGGCCGCACAAAGAAAAGTGCCTGCAAAAGGCAACCAATCCCCGCCCCCAAGCTAAACCACAGAGCAGAAAAGCCGTGTGTAAAGGCCAGCTGAGAGGTTGCAACAGTAGTGGAGCCTCCCACTAATGTCCCGATGATCGCGCCGGCCACCATAAAGGCGGTGGACCTGCCACCGCCTATGGCGAAATCACCAGCACTTTTTACCTTTCTGCCAGACCAGACACCCACTCCCGCAATCAGAAGCAACGTAAGCACGATACCGATCATGTGAAACATACCCAGTGTGATCATTCCGATTTCCTCCAAATTATATTACTTCTATCTTACTCTACAGGAATTTCAATGTCCAGTAAAGGTGGATATTGCTGACAGCCAAACACATCTCCCTCTCCAAAGGAGCCCGATGGTTTCTGTCGATTAATGGTAAACTTGATGGCATATCCGGGGTCAAACTCCACAAAGGCTGCGATGCGGCTCTCCGGAATCCCATACAGTTCAGCGATGAACTTCGGATTCAGTACACCGCTCTTTTTTACCAATTCATAGTTTTCCGGATCCCGGAAAATAATATCAAATGTAATACGGTCCGTTCCCGCATTTTTGCTGCGGATTGTCTTGGCCAGTTCAACCAGTTTCATCGTCTTCATGATAGCTTCCTCCTTATTCGCCCAGTTCGATCATAGAGATAGGGAACAGTTCCAGCGGATCATCTACTTCCACCGTGTGATCCATGGTCCATGTATAGGCATCTGAAATCTTAGTCACCTCATCCAGAATGAAAGCAGCCGTACCGGCAGTACCCTTTACTTCCGGCAAACGAGCGTAGAAAATCTGGCGCATACCGATCAGAGTCACTTCCTCCGCTAACTTCTCATCCTGCGCAACACCTTCAACCACTACCAAAAGTTCATGGGACTTGGTCTCCTTGACAGGTTCCAGATCGCCCATAACACCGTTCTTGCCAAAGATACGATAGCTCAGCTCATACTTGGCATCCGGATGTCGCTCCGCCACCTGGGATCTGGCCCATTCGATCACCTCATCAATGTGCTTGATCGTATAGGGATCCCTGATACCTGCCAGGCCCATGTAACGCTTGCCAACAAAACCAGATCCCTCCAGTTTTACCTTCACGCGACCCTCGATGGGAATAAACTTCGGATTGGTGATACGGCAGGTCTTCTCGTCATACTGCTCATACTTACACTCGCTCATATCTAAGCAGCCCCCTGCCACATACTCATAATAAGGATTGGTACGCTCATACATAGCATGACCTGCCACAGAAGCGATGGTACATCGCTGGAAGGGTGCCATAGCGGTAACTTTCACATCATCCTTGGTGATCGTTCCGATAACTGACTCTTTGGCACCATAGGGCTCGCAGCAAAAAGATGCGCATTCCAGCACCTTGCCAGTATAGTAGGCGATATTTTCCGGAAATCCTTCATATATAGCGGCGGCTGCAAACACACAAGCATCGCTGGTACGACCGCCAATGATCACGTCCGCTCCCATTTCCAGTGCTTTCACAAATGGATGTACACCAGCCACTGCCACGATACGAGTAGTGGCATCCAGCTCCTCAATGGTCAGATTGTCACGTCCATCCAGACCCTCAATCTTCTCCCCTGACATCATCTTTTTCCGCAGATATTCTTTATCAACCTCCGAATAAAAATATGCCAGTTTAAACTTCTTCAGGTTGTGTTTCTTCGCCATATCTCGGATCATATCCACATACATATCCACACGGCTGTTGGTACCCGTATCTCCTGCGGAGCCGATGATCATAGGCACTCCCTGCTCTCTGGACGCTAACAGCATCAGTTCCAAATCATGATACTGCCAGTCAGGATGGCTGGCACATTTGTCCATACCAAGAGGCACGGGGCCGATGTCATCACTGCCTGAGTCACAACAATAGTAGTCCGGCCTGGTGGCCGCACCGATGTAAAAGCTTCCCTCCTTGGTGGGCGCAAAACCCAAGTGTCCATTGGGGGAAATGATTCGTAAAGTATCCTTTGCCATATTAATCCTCCTTGTTTTATGTTATTATAACTTGTTATTACAAGTTGTAATAAAAGAATACCACTCATGGTATCTTATGTCAAGAGATTTTCTGGGCACTGCTTTATACTCTTCTATGGATACGGAAGGAGTAAATATCCGAATGGTAATGGCCAAGCTTATATTCCAGCACCTCACCATCCTCCCCTATATAAAGGGATTCCAAAACCATTAGTGCCTGACCTCTGGGCAATTCCAGAAGTCTGGCCAGATTCTGGTCCGCATTAACCGCGCGGACAGTCTGATCGATCCTTGCCACTCCGATCCCCAGCCGTGCATAAAAATCATAGGTAGAAAAAGCGTTACCTACACTCTCCGCCTCTCTGGCTAAAGTCAGCATCTGCTGGCCAAGTTGGGGGCGGAAAAAGGATTGATAGTACACCACCGGCATGCGGAATGCAAAGCCGATCAGATTCAAACTACATACCTGAGCACCCAGATGCTGTCTGGCCAAACTGTCAGAGACCTCCTGACAGAAGGATTGTACTTTGGTTTGGCCTTTCAGTCCTTTCTGCTGCAGCACCTGCCGGAAACTGACGATCTTGTCAAGCTCCTGGCCTATGTCCGGCACCTTCACAAAAGTCCCCTTCCCATGGGCGGAAAAAACCAGATCCTTCTGAGTCAGGAGGTTTAAGGCCTGACGCACAGTAATACGGCTGACCTGAAATTTCTGGCAAAGTTCATTCTCCGAAGGCAGCTTGTCTCCTGCCCTGTACTCCCCCTCGTAAATAGCCCTGGACAGTGCCTGCTCCAGCTGTACGTACAGCGGCACTGAAGAATTGTGATCAATCATACCTTCTCCTCTGTTTACTTGTAACATTTATTAAGTACAATTCTGCCACCCGTCGCCAGGATTGTCAACGACAAAATATTTGCCAAACATCCCCCGGCAAGCTACCATTTTTCTAAATTGTATGCTATAATAAGCAGTATAAAAAGATTTTTCAATACTGGGAACGAGGTTTTGTCATGAAAATAATCATTGTAGGCTGTGGAAAAGTAGGTTACACCCTGGTGGAACAGTTGTCCGCTGAAGGCCACGAGATCGTAGCCATAGATGAAATTGCAGAAAAAGTAACCGCTGTAACCGGTGCATTTGACGTGATCGGTCTTGTTGGAAATGGTGTCAGCTTTGAAACCTTAAAGGAGGCAGATATCGCCGGAGCTGATCTCTTGATCGCAGTGACAGGTTCTGATGAACACAATCTGCTCTGCTGCATGATTGCCAAAAAGACCGGCAACTGCAAGACCATTGCCAGAGTCAGAAATCCCATATATCATAACGAAGTAGAGTATCTGAAAAACGAATTTGGTCTTGCCATGGTGCTGAATCCCGAAGCTGCTGCAGCACAGGAAATATCTCAGATCATCCGTTTCCCTTTTGCACAGAAGATTGATTCTTTTGCCAGAGGGCATATTAATCTGGTTCACTTTAAAGTGGATCCGGATTCTGTTCTGGTGGGCCGCTCCCTCCAAGAGATCCGCATCAATTTAAAGAGCCAGATGTTGGTATGTCTGGTTACCAGGGGCAAGGAAGTTACCATCCCTAACGGCGAATTCCGGATTCAGGCCGGAGACATTCTTGGTGTGGTAGCAGAACATGCCAAAGTAAACACGTATTTTAAACAATTGTCCATTTCTTCTTCCCGGATCAAAAACATTATGATCCTGGGTGGGGGCAAAACATCCTACTATCTGGCAAGACTTCTGCTAAAAAGGGGGTTGCATGTAAAAATTATTGAGCAACAGCAAAATCGCTGCGAACAGCTGTGTGATCTGCTGCCCAAAGCAACCATTATACACGGTGATGCCACCGACGAGGCCCTGTTGCTTCAGGAAGGAATTGATAATTCCGAAGCAATCATTTCCCTTACCAATATCGATGAAGAAAATATTCTTTTATCCATGTTCTGTAAGGATCGTTCGCCGGCAAAGATCATTACAAAAGTCAACCGTGTCAATTTTTCCGGGATTTTAGATAAACTGGCGCTGGACAGTATCATCTACCCCAGACTGATCTCTGCCGATTATATTACAAAATTTGTCCGCTCCACAGCAGGCTCCGTGGGAAGCGATGTGGAAAATTTCTATAAATTGGCAGAGGGCCGGGCCGAGGCTCTGGAATTCTTTATCAAAGATGACTCTCCTGTTACCGGCATTCCTTTGCAGCAACTTCATATCCGCAAAAACACTTTGATCTGCTGTATTTACAGAGATGGACAAGTCATCATTCCCAGCGGTCAAGATAGTATCCTTCCCGGTGATACTGTTGTAGTCATTCTGAAAGATTATAAGATCAATAACATAGTACAGATACTGGAGAGGTAGATTTTGTTATGAATTATTCCATTGTCCGCTATATCATTGGATGGGTGCTCAAATTTGAAGCCGCATTTTTATGTTTGCCTGCATTGGTAGGAATTTTATATCATGAAAAAGATTGTATAACCTATTTCTGCGTAGCAGTTGCCTGCCTTTTGGTTGGCCTTCTGCTGTCCTGCCGCAAACCATCTAACCGCTCTCTTTATACGAAAGAGGGGTTTTTGATCGTGGCCTTAAGCTGGATCATTATGAGTCTTTTCGGAGCTCTCCCCTTTGTGCTGACAGGAGATATCCCCTCCTATGTAGATGCCTTTTTTGAAACGGTCTCCGGTTTTACCACCACAGGTGCCAGTATATTGTCAAACGTGGAAGCTCTTTCCCGCACCAATCTGTTCTGGCGCAGTTTCACACACTGGATCGGCGGTATGGGTGTCTTTGTCTTTATCATGGCTATTACTCCCCTGCTGGGAGGCTCCACCATGACACTGATGAAGGCAGAAAGTCCGGGGCCTTCTGTGGACAAACTGGTGCCCAGACTGAGAGACACCTCCACTATTTTGTACGGAATATACATTGTGCTGACTCTGGTAGAAGTTTTGTTACTTGTTCTTTTTGATATGCCTGTTTTCGAGGCCTTCTGCACCAGCTTTGGCACCACCGGAACCGGCGGCTTTGGTGTCAAAAATGACAGTATAGCAGGTTATTCACCTGCTATACAGAATATTGTAACCATATTTATGATCCTCAGCGGCATTAATTATGGCATGTATTTTCTTCTGCTGCGCCGCAAGTGGAAACAGGCATTTACCTTTGAAGAAGTCAGATGGTATCTGGGCATCATCGCAGCGGCCGGATGCATCATCTTTTTCAACATACGCCACCTGTTCCCTACAGCCGGGGAAGGACTGCGACATACCTTCTTTCAGATTGGTTCCATTATTACCACCACGGGTTTCGCCAGCACTGATTTTAATTTATGGCCGCAACTCTCCAAAACCTGCCTGGTACTTTTAATGTTTATCGGTGCCTGTGCAGGCAGTACAGGCGGTGGTATCAAGGTGTCTCGCATCATGATCCTGGTTCGCACCATACGCAAAGAGCTGGCAAGCATTGCACATCCCCAACAGGTGAGCAAGGTTCGCATGGACGGACATGCCGTAGGACATGAAACCATTCGTTCCACCAATGTATTTATGGTGGTCTACCTGATCCTCATGCTGCTGTCTGTTCTGCTGATCAGCATTGACGGATATGATTTTACCACCAATTTTACCGCTGTGGCAGCTACCATAAACAATATAGGGCCCGGCTTGGAACTGGTTGGTCCTACTGGTAATTATGCATTTTTTTCCGAATTTTCAAAAATTATTTTATCATTTAATATGCTTGCCGGAAGATTGGAATTGTTCCCGCTGTTGGTACTTCTCTCACCGGCTTGTTGGAAGAAGCATTAATAAGATCACGGAAGAAACTTCATACTCTCTCCCAGCAGATTTCTGGCCTTAGGCTGTTTTTTCAGGTAGTCCTGCCGCAGCATATCTTCCTGGCGGCTTATCTCCTGTTGCAGATCCCTGGCAGAGAGCAGCTGACATCCTTGTCCCATAATAATGATTTGCTCCAAACCATCTGAGGTGGCCACCGTCACATCGTAGCGCTTGCTGTTTTCATGGGCAAATTTTTCAATGTACTGATCTGCAGTTTCTGCCTCCTTGGTATACACCACATGAATGTTGTGATAATCCAGCACCTCCGTCCGGTGTCCCTGTACCCGGTAGGCATCAAACACCACGATCACTTCACACTTCTTCATTCCCTGATAGTTGCATAGCACATCCAAAAGCTTACCTCGGGCACCATCTATGGTGGTCTGAGCCAGTTCTTTCAAATCCTCCCATGCAAAAATAATATTATAGCCATCCACCAGCAAATACTGTGGTTTTTTCTCTGCAGGTTTGTATGTGCGGACTGTAGGGCTGGGCTGTGGCTTATCCGGCTTATGTTTTGCCCACCGATTGCCTCTGTCACTTTCTCTGCGATTGGCGTTGTAAGTCTTGGCCAAAATGGCATCAATCTCCTCAGTGCCCAGCCATCTTTCCTGGCCGCCTCCTCTTACCGCGGCGCGAACCGGTGCATTTCCATCTCTTTCTCCTTGACCACCTGAGGGGCCATCCTCCTGCACATATCCTGCCCATCTGCTCCCGGCCATCCCCAGTCTGGATTCCAAATGCATATATTCCGGCACCTCATACCAGGGCACCACAAACCCGGCACCGTGAGCACAAAACACGGAATCACCTGTATTACGCAGATCACTCTGGCTGTCATAGCCGATCTGTTCTATCACTTCCTGTGCATTATGGCAGGAATCATATCCCACAAGTTCACAAAAAAGATGTCCTTCTCCTCCGGTATATGCAGCCACTTCTTTCTGATAATTCTGCATCGTCTGTACCGGAGCCCGGCCGGTTATCAATCCCATGCCACCAGCGGTGTCCTGCAACTCACACTTCCCATACATACGCTCCACATCTGTCATGGCTTTTCCAATATAGCGTTCCGGCAATTCCAGACGGAATCCATAATATGGCTCCAACAACACGCCGGATGCCTGCATCAATCCCTGACGTACTGCCCGATAGGTAGCCTGCCGGAAATCTCCGCCTTCTGTATGCTTCAGATGAGCCTTTCCGGCAGCCAATGTGATCTTCATGTCCGTAATGACTGATCCGGTCAACACGCCCTTGTGGGACCGCTCCTCCAAATGGGTCAGAATCAACCTCTGCCAGTTCCTGCTAAGTTCATCCTCGCTTACCGCTGTCTCAAACTGAAGTCCACTGCCCCGTTCTCCTGGCTCCAGGATCAGATGCACTTCTGCATAGTGTCTCAGAGGTTCAAAATGTCCTACACCCTCCACCATATCTGCGATCGTCTCCTTATAAATGATCGCTCCGTCTCCAAAGGTTACTTCCACCCCATAGCGCTCCAGGATCATTCCCTGCAGGATCTCCAACTGCACCTGCCCCATGACCTTGGCATGGATCTCCTGTAATTCCTCTTTCCAGGCAATCTGCAGTTGGGGATCTTCCTCTTCCAACTCCCTTAGTCTACGAAGCATCACAGAAGCATCACACCCCTCAGGCAATTTCATGCAATAGCTTAGCACTGGCTCTAAAAGGGGCGGCAGCTGTGCCTTTTGGGTCCCAAGTCCCTCCCCGGGTCTGGTCTTGCTCAACCCTGTCACTGCACAAACCGTTCCTGCCGCCGCTTCTCCTGCCGCCTCATATTTTTCACCCGAATAGATACGAATCTGATTAACCTTTTCCTCCCACTTTTCGGACTCTCCCGCTGCATTCACAAAAGTTCCCTTTAATACATCACGATTGCGCAAAACTCCGCCCACAACCTTCAGATAAGTAAGTCGATTTCCCTGGGCATCCTTTGCAATCTTAAATACCCTGGCGCCAAACTCCTTACCATAAACCGGAGCCACCATGTACCGCTCCATCTTCTGAAGAAAAACATCTATGCCTTCCATTCGCAAGGCGCTTCCAAAAAAGCAGGGAAATACCTGCCTGTTCTTTATCATTCTGCATACCAGTTCTTCTTCCACCAGTCCCTGCTCCAGAAACTGCTCCAGCGCCTCCTCGGCGCACATAGCAATCTCTTCTGCAAAATTTTCATCTTCAGTTACCCCGGAAAAATCAATACATGCCTCCGACAATTCTTCTCGAAGTTTACATAGCAGGCTATCACGATCTGTCCCCGGCTGGTCCATCTTATTAATAAAAACAAAAACAGGGATTTCATACCGTTGCAACAATTTCCACAAGGTCCGGGTATGTCCCTGTATCCCCTCTGATCCGCTCACCACCAATATGGCATAATCCAGCACCTGCAAAGTCCGTTCCATCTCCGAGGAAAAATCCACGTGTCCCGGCGTATCCAGAAGGGTAAGCTGCAGCTGCCCAAAAGAAAACACCGCCTGTTTGGAAAACACAGTGATTCCTCTGCTTCTTTCCACTTCAAAAGTATCTAAAAAAGCATTCCGATCATCCACTCTGCCCAATTTGCGAATCGCACCGCTTTCATAGAGCAATGCCTCTGACAGCGTGGTCTTGCCCGCATCTACATGAGCGAGTAGTCCCACACTTATCCTTTTGATAGCCCCCATAGTCGTACACCCTTTTTAAGAAATCTTTCCAATCAAATATCTGCCAACCTTAGCCGCAAAATTCAGAGCTTCCTGCATAAAATCGTCATCAAATTTCTTTAGATATTGGGGAAGCTCCAAGGTAAAATCTCCACTGTACTCTATTTTTTTAGTGCTGACATGATATTATTCCAACAGAAACTTCCGGTGTAAGGCAGTCTGTGATCATCCCTTCTGTAATCATTGTCATGGATGTGAAGTGCCTTTAATATGTCCTTATCCAAAGAAAGGATCATATCCTCCGGCTCATATCCGGTCAGCGCTGCATGACCCACATCAATACATACCACAAACCAAGGGGAATCCAGCGCCTCTATCAGTTCACGCAACAGCTGTGGCGTATGCAGCACCCCAAGACAGTAATCTCTTTTTTGATCAAAATGAAATAGATTCTCTATTGCTACACAAATACCAAACTTCCGGCAGTAGGGTTCCAAACTTTTATAATAAAGCAGATTGCGTTCAAAAAAATATTCCGGCTTAGGTGTCTTAATGGCATGCACAATAATATTCTTTGCTCCCATGATGGCAGCCGCCTCTATGGCACGAACCACCTTCACATATTCTTTGTTGGTCAAATCCAACTGATCATCATATGTCATATCAAAAGGCGCATGGGCCTGATTACAGGTCATACCGTTTTCCTCCAGAAGCCGTCTAACCTCCTTGGCATGAGCAATGTAATTTTCTCCCAGAGCCGGATCCTGATCCTCCAACCAGAAAAAGGAGTAATCTATGCAATCAAATCCTGCCTCTTTGAGCATGAGAATAGCCTTCTCATCCCCAAATCGCTTGTACAGTTCGTAGCTTTCCATTGATAATCTCATCACCTTATTATCCCCCATAACTTGACAAAATATTGCAAAACATGATATTCTCAGTAAAGTTCATCCCCATATTAAAACAGTGATATGAGAAAGTCAAGTAAGGAGTATTTCACATGGCACAAAAAGCATGTCTGCTCTCCATCAAAAACAATTACACTTCCCTGACCGACGCTGAAACGACGGTGGCAGATTATATTTTACAAAACAGCGCAGCAGTGATTCACATGCCTATTGCTACTTTTGCCGCAAATGCAGGTGTTGCAAAGTCTGCCATTATAAGATGTTGCAAGACCCTGGGATTTTCCGGTTACTCGGAGTTGAAGATCTGCCTGGCAGGAGAATTGGCAAAAAACAAGAAATTGAACTATACACCCTACATCGATCCGGACGATGATGCAGGAACAATTATGGATAAGCTTTTTGCTGCCAATGTAAAGACCCTGCATGATACAGCTGAAAAAATGGACCGTCAGGTTCTGCAGCAGACAGTGAATCTATTGCTGAATGCGGACGTAATATATGTCTATGCGGTAGGCACATCTGCAAGCATTGCCAGAGAACTTCAATATCGTATCCTACAAATTGGTAAGACCGCTCTTTGCATAACCGACGTGCCCACCATGAAGATCTCCACTCTGAATATCCATCCGGGGGACGTGGCAGTAGGCATCTCGCACAGCGGCCGGACCGTGTCCACCATTGAAGCATTGCAGTTGGCTGCCAAAAAAGGGGCAAAAACCGTTTGCATTACCAGCTTTTCCAACAGTGAGATCACAAAACATTCCGACTATTCCATTGAAATCTATTCAGATGAAATCGATTATCCCGTGGAAGCCACCTCTGCCAGGATCGCTCACTTCAGCATCATTGACGTGCTGTCGATCGCCATGTCCGCATCCAATTTTGAAAAGGCAATGGAGCGGGCCCGCGAGACACATCGGCTGGTGGATACCACAAGATATTAAATCCATATGCGCACAACCCGGATACAGCTCATACCGCTGTCATCCGGGATTTTTATTGTCAAATCTCCTTACTTCTGTTGACAAAACACTTTGTAAGTGCTATTGTATCATTGTTTCAATCAAAATTATTTTTCCGAAACTTTATTTCGAGCATCTATACAGAGTTTAATACATTTAAAAGGAGCATTCATCATGAAACGTACAAAAAGTAACTTGATCTTTCTGGTCTGCTATCTGGCCTACACCTCCATCTACATTGGCAGACTGAACTTCTCCATGGCCTCTCCCGGCCTGAAGGAAAGTTTCGTTCTGACCCAGGAGCAGGTAGGTATGATCGGAAGTGTCTTCTTCGTGGTCTACGCCTTGGGCCGTGTGGTCAATGGATACATAGGAGACCGTGTCTCTCCCTGGATCATGATGTCCCTGGGACTTTTGATCGCAGGTGCCAGCAATTTATTGATTGGTTTCCTGCCCCCCTTTATCGGAATTTTGCTATTGTGGGGTTCCAACGCCTATGCCCAGTCTATGCTGTGGAGTTCCCTTACCAGAACAGTGTCGGAAATTTACGAATATGAAAAAGCCAAGAAAATGATGTCCTACATGATCTCCTCTGTGGCTGCAGGTAATATTTTGGCCATCCTGGTATGTACAGGTATTATTGGCAGTTTGGGGCTTTCTTTCGCATTCATTGTACCCGGCGCCATCCTGCTGGTATTCTGCCTGGCGGTACTTCTTACCGTAAGCCGGGTAAAATGCAAGCCGGTACAGAGCAATCACCTACCTATGAAGGAACTGGTCAAAGATAAAAGAATTCACTCAGTGGCCCTTCCCACCCTGTTCCATGGCATGATCAAGGACAACATCAGTCTGTGGATGACCTTGTTCTTTATGGCCCAGTACAACATTGACCTGGAGGCATCAGCCTACTTTATCCTGCTGATCCCGGTGGTAGGGCTGGCAGGCCGCATGGCTTACCCTTTCATCTGTCGGTTTTACAAAGAAAGGGAGTACAAAATCGCCTCCCACGGTTTCCTTGTATGTATTGTTGCAGCTCTCCTCCTGCTGATTAAGGTACCACCCATCGTAGCAATGATTGCTTTAAGCCTGATCTACGCTGCTGTTTCCATTATCAATGGGGTGTTTCTCTCCGCCTTTCCCCTGCAGTTTGCAGCGACAGGTAATCAGGCCTCTGTCAGCGGTATCATGGACTTTTTCAACTATTTCGGCGCCGCTGTCGGTTCCTTGGTATTTGGATTTATCACAGAACACTTTGGCTACTCTTCCATGTTCCTGACCTATGCTCTGGTGTCGGTCATCTCTGTGATCATTATTGAGCGGAAGGTCATCAAAAAAGCAAATTAGAACACTTGCTGCGCGGGCCCGGTAATCCTCCGACCCGCGCAATTCATTTTCACCCTCCTAAATAATAGTGGCAAACTTTGGCAAAATATATTAAAATAAACATACAAGAATTTCTGAATCAGGAGGTTTTTTATGAGAAATAACGTGATTGTAGGACAATCCGGCGGCCCCACAGCTGCCATCAATGCCAGTCTTGCCGGTGTATATCGCTGTGCTGTTGACATGGGCGTTTCCAAAGTCTACGGTATGCTCCGCGGCATACAGGGACTGCTGGAAGAACAATATATCGATTTATCAGAGCATATCCGCTGTCAGCTTGACGAGGAATTATTAAAACGCACCCCCGCCTCCTTTTTAGGCTCCTGCCGATATAAATTACCGGATTTCAAAAAAGATTCTGCTGTGTATGACAAAATATTTGCTATTCTGGACCGGTTAGATATTGGTGCTTTTATCTACATCGGCGGCAATGATTCCATGGACACCATCCAGAAGCTGTCTGATTATGCCGCCGTGATCGGTCATCCCACCAAGTTTATCGGCTGTCCCAAGACCGTAGACAATGATCTGCCTTTGACTGACCATACACCGGGTTTTGGAAGTGCTGCCAAATATATTGCTGTATCCATGAAGGAAATCCTCCGGGACACCATCTGTCAGGCCCCCGCCAAGGGTTCCGTTACAGTGGTGGAGATCATGGGCCGCAATGCCGGCTGGCTCACAGGTGCCACTGCCCTTTGCCGGGGCGAGGATTGTGAAGGTCCCGACCTGATCTATCTGCCGGAAAGCATTTTTGATATTGAAGACTTTAAGGCCAAAATCAGCCAACTCCTTGCCATCAAATCCACCATCGTGGTTGCTGTTTCCGAGGGCATCCGTGTGGCAGACGGCCGCTATGTATGCGAATTGGGAGCTGATATTGATTATGTGGACGTATTTGGCCATAAACAGCTGACCGGCACTGCCACTTATCTAGCAAACTATCTGACCGCCCAGCTGGGCTGCAAATCCCGGGCTATGGAGCTGAATATTCTTCAGAGAGCAGGTTCCCATCTGGCCTCCCTGACAGATATCCAGGAAGCTTTCCTGGCCGGAAGTGCTGCAGCAAAAGCCGCTTTGGACGGCCAGACCGGTCAAATGGTGACCTTCCAGAGAATATCCGATTCTCCTTACCGCTGCGAAACAGCACTAAAGGATATCCACCAGATCGCCAACGGCGAGCAATGCGTTCCTCTGGAATGGATCGATGAAGCCAATGCTGATGTGACAAAAGAATTCATGACCTACGTCACTCCCCTGATTCAAGGCGAGTTACAACCCATCATGGTAAACGGTGTGCCCAGACATCTGTATGCACCAAAGCAATTGCTTCGTAAATAATTCAGTTATCGTTTATTTCGATAACAGCAATTGAAAATAATCGTTTTTCAACATCATTCCCATACCTTATACTGTTCCTGTAAATATAAAAAAAGGAGCTTTTGTTATGAGTATGGAATATTTAAAAGATATGCCCATCGCTGTTCTGGGTGGTGGGGCTGTAGGTAAGACCTGCGCTGCAGATATCAAACTTGCAGGAAAAGAAGTCAGACTGTGGGATGCCATGCCTTTTGCCGCTGCATCTCTGAAGGATCTGGACAAGACGGGGATTTTATTGGACGGCGTACAGCGCAACAAATATTGCTTTGAGCGTTCCGGCCGGGCATTTCTGGATCTTGTGACCACTGACATCGCCGCTGCCGTAAAAGGCGCCGGCCAGATCATTATTGCCATGGGTTCCTGGGGACACGAACCCACTTTCCGAGCACTGATCCCTTATCTGGAGGATGGACAAGTCATTCATATTTTTACAGATAACTTTGCCTGTCTCCTGCTGCGCCGCCTAATGCGGGAAATGGGATGCACCAAAAAGGTCATTGTAGGAGGCTGGTCTTCTGCTCCCTACGGTACCCGCATTGAAAGTATCGGCAAATTCCAGTTCCCTCACGTGGGAGCTAAATACAGAGCCATCACACTCAGAGGCGCTGCACTGCCCATGACCGATACGGATGCCTTCCTGGAGTCCTCCAAATATCTTCCCTGCATGGATGCCGTGACACTGGGAGACGGCCCTGCCAAAGCAAACACTGTATTGGATGTGGACTTCGCTAACGTCAACCCGGTAATCCACGTACCTGCAACCGTGCTGGGCGTATCCACCATGGAAAACTGGGGCGTGATCTTCTGCGGTCATGACAGAACCACCTATTCCATGTACTCTCACGGACTTTGCCCTTCCATCTGCGAAGTGCAGTATCAGTTCTACAATGAAGAAATTGCCTTGGCAAAAGCCATCGGCGTAGGCTGTCCTGAGTACAAATATGAAATGTTCTTCTCTCGCCGTAGCGTATTAACACAAGAGTACATGGGCCTGGATGAAAATGGCAATGACAATGTAGTATTCCCTCTTGACCAGCCCTCCAACGAAGGCAACACCGGTCCCAACACGATCCACCACCGCTACATGACGGAGGATGTTCCTATTGGCTGTAAGATTTATCACGATCTTGGCGTACAGTATGGTGTACCCACCCCTATCATCGACTCCATGATCACTCTGGCAGGTGCCATGCACAAGAAGAGTTTCTTTGCTGAGAGCAGATATAATCTTACCTACCTTGGCATTAATGATATGAGCAAAGAGGAACTTTTGCTCTACTTAAATGAAGGTGTGTATGATCGCTAATTGAAAAAGGGCATCCCCTTGTGGGAGCCCTTTTTATTTGCCTATCACTCTTCTTCCGGCCGCACCTCTTTTATCATCCGAATCAACCCATCCATAAACGGAGAGATCCACCTGCTTTTATGACAAAGGATCTGACTGTAATAGGTCTGAGGTTCGATATTTACATCCGGCTTTACCAATGTGCCTTCCTCCAGCTGCCTTTGAACCGCATATTCCGGCAAAAAAGCAAGTCCCATACCTCTCTTTACCAACTCCGTGATCACAAATACACTATCCAACTCCACGGAAGCCTTGAGTACAGCATTGTACCGGGCTACCAATTCGCGCAATCTTCCATAACAAATCCCTTCTCGCTCCGTTACCAAAAACTCATAGCTTAACAAATCCTGTAAAGGAATGTTTCTTTGGGTGGCCAAGCTGTGACCTGGCCCACACAAAAATACCATGTGCTCCTTATGGGTATAATAACAGCAAAGGTCCGGATCTGTGTTAAGGCTTGCAGAAACATAAACCATATCCAGCCGATTCTGCTTCAATTCCTCCAACAACTCCGTCATATGCCCCGTTTTCAGACTTAAGTCCAGATACCTGAACTTTTCCTTAAACGTAGGCAATAGTTCCAGCAATACGCCAAACATCAAAGATTCCGTCACCCCTACCCGCAAGGTTCCCCGGATATTTTCTGTATTCCTGCCAACATTCTCGGCCCGCTCCACCACATTCAATATTTCATAAGCATATATCAAAAATTCCTGCCCCAGAGAGGTTAAGGAAATCCGTTTGCCTATCCTGTCAAAAAGTGGGTATCCCAATTCTTTCTCCAACTGCTGTATCTGCATCGTCACCGTAGATTGCACATAATTCATTTTTTCGGCTGCCTTCGTGAAGCTTTTCAGTTCTGCCACCTTCACAAATGTCCTGATACTTCGTATGTCCATCCTCTTCTCCCTTATCATTATTTCTGATGATATGTATTAAAAACATTTGTTTTTCAAATCCATTTTAGTATACTATACTGTTCCTGTAAATACTACAAATACTAATACTGCTTAAGAGGACAACATGAAAAAATTATCAAAAGGCGCTTTTTCCTACATAATCATTATTTTAATGGCTTTACTATTGGCCTTCAACTATCACATTTTTATTGTGGTTAACAATTTTGCACCGGCAGGCCTGAACGGTATCGCCACCATGATACAATACAAAACCGGATTCAGTATCAGCTATATGTCGATCCTCATCAACATTCCGCTCTGTGTCCTGGCCTACTTTCTTGTAGAGAAAAAATATGCGGTAAAATCCCTGATATTTACTTTGATTTATTCTTTTTCCTACCTTCTTCTGCAACAGATGGGGCTGGAGCAGCTAAAGTACGATGCCCAGGGACATGACACCATATTTCCTGCCATTATAAGCGGGGTCATCAGTGGCTTTGTCAGTGGCATCTGCCTGAAATACCATTCTGCCAGCGGCGGAATGGAACTGGTCTCAAAATACATCAACAAAATACGGCCAAATACCAATTTTTTCATGGTTACCTTTATCCTCAATGCCATCATCGCAGGCGTATCCCTGTTAGTGTACTCAGATCAGGGCTTTCTGGACTATAAGCCGGTGGCCCTTTGTATTACCTATTGCTTTGTGTCCAATTTTGTAGGAAACTACATTATCCAAGGTGCAAAAACTGCCTATAAATTCACAGTGATCACCACACACCCAAACCAGATTTCGGAAGACTTGACTCATATTTTAAAGCACGGTGCCACAAAAATAGAAGCTCAGGGCGCCTACACCAACTCCTCTAAAACCGTTTTATTGTGCGTGGTAAATAAACATCAGATTGTAGATTTTAAGAACATCATCGACAAGTACGACAACACCTTCTCTTTCTGCGAGAGTGTAAATGAGACCTACGGTAATTTTAAACTGATAAAACATTAAGCGGCCGGCGCTTTGGAATAAAAGCTGGGGCGCCAGAGGCCCGCTTTTATTCCAAGGCGCCAGCCTCTCAATTATTCCTTCCACAACTTCAAATTTTCTTTGTTTCGATAGCCCATGAGCAGATACCAATCCGATCCACTGCTGCTCAGATCTCCACTATGATGGTAAAAACCTACGTACTCCAGTCCCTTCTCCCCGTAAACAGCCAGATAAATGCTGTTATCAGGCAATCCCCCAGCTTCATAAGAGGCTATTGCAAGACGCTTTCCATCATAAGCAAAGGTTTCGTATTCCAGCAAATGCTTGCACAATTCCCCGTCCGGATCTAACTTCCCACGCAGTGTAACTTCATAATCCCCCTTCCCTTGGGATGTCAGCAGACAAAAGGCACCGCTACTCAAGGTGATCAATGTACTGCCCTGAGTCATTGTCATTCGGTCATAATAGTCTTCCTCCATGGGAATAAGTTCCGTTGTATGAAGCTTTTTCAGTTCACCCTCTTGTTCCAAAGGTTCATATACATTCAGTACCAACAGGTCATTTTCTTTGGTAAGCAACAGCAGATTGCCCGCCTGGTCCATCTGCATATCCACTGCAATACAATCCTCCTGCAGTTCATACACCTTAAAGATCTGGTCAAAGCCCACCATCTCCCTGCTTTGCGTCAAACGGATAGGCATATAGTAAATAGCATTTTGGGCGCCTGCAATGTGAGTTGTGGCCTCTCCGTCCCAATAGGTCGGAGTACACACAAAGTAGCAGCCTTCTTCTGGAAACACGCCATGGGTATTGGTCTCCATCCACCCATCCACAGAATTACATTCGATAGATACGATCTGACCGTCCTTATTCTTGCTGACCGACATTTCCAGCTTTTCCTGAGAATGCACTGGGATCTGTATCACGTCCTGCAACGCCTTACTCTCCTCAACCTCATCAAAAGCTCTTATGTCCAGAATATATTTTCCGTCCAGGGTCAGGGTAAGAGGGTAATAGGTATAATAGTCTTCCAGAGAAATTTGTTCTGTCCTTGTCTCCCCTGCCGAAGTGCGCTGTGCTATCTCTCTGAATACATCACTGTGCGCCACACCGCTCAAGTTAACGTTCCCGCCGACGCCAAATCCGGTCTCTGTATACAAAGTGACTTCGTCCTTCCGGTCAACCGGCCGTGTGAACTCTCCCTCAGGCTTAAAACAAAACACCGTAGTCGCTGCACCTGTATCATCAGCAGCAAAGGTAGTCGTCCAATTCAGTTTATATCCGCAATGACTCACTGTCTCCAGCTGCCATCCTTCTGCTGCCTGCTGGTCCCCCCGCAGAGTTTGCTGGGTAATCACTATGCTCTCTTTTTCCTTGTCAACCAGTCCGGCCGCTGACACCACCAAAGTTCCCGACAAAATCACCAGAATAATGCACAAAATCAAGGCCTTCTTCATGGGCTGTTCACCTCTCTTCCTGGCCGGTCAACTTTTCCAAAGCACTGCTCACCCGGTCCCGTCTGTAATGGTAGGTTTCCTTTACATAATCCACCAAAGTTCTTCCCTCTTCCTCCAGATCTTCTGTCTGCACATCTCCAACCACTTTTCCCCGTCGGATAAGTACCGCTCTGCTGATCAGATGCTCTACCTCCTCAATGAGATGGGTAGCGATCAACACTGTCTCCTGAGGCTCCAATATCCCCAGAAGCACCTTATAAAAATCCTCTCTGTTAAACAAGTCATTCCCTGCAAAAGGCTCATCCATCAGAATATAATCCGCTCCTTGACAAAGGGCCTGAATCACCTCGAATTGATTCTTCTGGCCGGTGGAAAAAGCTCGAAGAGGCTTATGATCCGGCAGGTCAAAAAACTCCATCAATGCGTCAAAACGTTTTTCTCGAAATCCTTCAAAATGCATTTTGTAAAACTCCCTGTGCCCCTTGGCCGTAAGTCCCGGGAAAAAGGAATGTTCACAGGTTGCAAAAGAAATTTTTTCTATGTTTTTTCTGGTGATAGGCTGCCCGTCCAGAGTGATCTGCCCCTGATAGTTCAAATACCCCAGTATACATTTCAGCAACGTAGTTTTTCCGGCTCCATTCTCTCCAAATATTCCTACGATCTCTCCCCTTGGCAGCTCCAGGCTGACCCCGGTCAACGCATCCGTTGTCCGCAGTTGACCTCTATAAAATTTGCTCACGTCGTATATCTTTAACATCCCCTTCTCCTTTCTTTAACGCCACCATACCGATGTCAGACACTTTCCCGGTGTAACCAACAGATAAATGCCCGTGTATAACAATCTCAAAAGGATTCCTGTCACAGCAAACCCTGCAGCCTCTCCCAAAGGAACTAATAGACAATTTTTCCACAGCAGACTTCTCTTTTTCATCCGGCGCATCAGATAGATGCTCTTGCTGCCTCGAAAATGATATAAGTACCGGTATCCAATAAAGCACACCGTTATCCACATTCCTATGGCAAATCCAGACGCTCCACTGCCCAGCACCTCTCCGAAAGGCGGCATCACTGCATCCTCCCGCATAACCAGCTTCGTATACCCCATTTGATAGACGTACACAAACAATCCGTTATATTCACTAAGCAGTCTTAAGAAAAATTGAAAGCTATACAATACACTGATTCCAAACCATACCCAAAGTAAGTTAAATTCTCTCCGACTGGCATAGCCCGGTGGCTCATATGCCAACCACCTATGGATCCTATCTTTAAGCTCCATGTTGATCCCTCCCCCACAAGTCAAACACCTCTGTCAAAATAAAAGCCACACAAACACCAGCTGTCACCATGGTAAAAATATCCATTCCCAAACTGCCAATCCCCTGAGGAAATGTCATTACAACATACAATATCCAAAGCACAGGTATCCACTTGCCTGCCGGATGCAGTGCTGTTTGAAACCAAGCAATCTGCATACTGCTGCACACCAGCAAAAAGCCATTTCTGATCCATCTGACCGTCTCCTCCAAGGGCAACAGACTATGCAAAAAATCATTGCGGTAAAAGGCCAAAAACAAAGCCTGAGGAGAAAGAGTCTCGGGCGTCTGCCCTCTTCTGTACAAAAAGAACATCCCGATCACCAGTCCGATCTGTACCGCTCCAAAAATCACAAAACATCCCAGATAATAAATACTTCTGAGGGCAAACATTCCCGGCCTGCTGACACAAAGCCTTTTTAGCAAATAGCTGGATTTACATCCCCTTCTATCACTGTCCGTCCAGACCAATATCAAACACAGCGCCAAGAAGGCTACCCGTGAAATCACAGACAGATAACTATCCCTGATCATGCTTTCAAACAGTTTCTGCTGCCCATCAGTACTTTGTAATACTCGTGCAAACAGTGCCACCTGCACCATTGACATAATGACTAACACAGTCAACACTTTATAAATTGATATTCTTACCAGTAAACCAAGCACTGATAATTTCCCTTTTGCTCTATTCATTATGGACTCCTTTCCCTTGATGCCTGGGATCACAAATCCCACATCTGCTCCATCATACCAATGGCTTCCTGGCGTGATACCCCCATCTGTTTCATGGATCTGATCCAGTCTCCGGTATCACCTTCCAGCAGCTGCCGCCTGACCTTTCGGGCTTTGGCTTCATCCAACTCTATGCAGCTCTTAGCACCGCTGTGAGAGCTGATCAGACCTTCCTCCTCCAACACCCGGTAGGCTTTTTGTATGGTGTTGGGATTGACACCCAAAAATGCGGAAAGCACCCGCCTGGAGGGAAGCTCCTCCTGATGCCGGATGTTTCCGGCTGCAATCCCTCTCTTGATATACCGAATGATCTGCAGATAAATCGGACTGTCATCCTCCATCAAAAAATCTTCAAATGAAATCATATCTTCCTCTCTTCTATGTACGCCAAACCGTATTATATTAGTAATACACTTAACTGTATTATAAATGTAGTACAGTTTGATGTCAACAAAAACTTCTCAAAATATGCTTGCACAAGCCTCTTTCGGGGCTTATACTTATTACAAGGGTGATTCTATCAGTTGTTTCACCGCCAAGAGATAAATCAAAACAGGAGGACGAAAACATGGTCGTTAAGGTAAATTTATACCAACCGCAGTTTTCAGAAGCAAAGAAAACCATTATTGAAAATGCAACACTTTCCGCTGCCACATTCAAATATTCCACAGGTATTGAGGCTGTAACCCTGCAAAACAGCAAGGGATACGTTACCCTGCTTCCTTTTATGGGACAGATGATCTGGGAGATGGAGTTTTTAGGACATGACATGAAAATGAAGTCCATTTATAAAGAACCCTTAAAATGCAAGGACTTCTACGGCGAAAGCTATGGTTGTTTCCTGATGCACTGCGGTCTTACCGCTATGGGCAATCCCACAGCTGCTGATACCCATACCCCTCACGGTGAGCTTCCCATCGGAGAATACTCTGAGGTTTATGTATTAAACGGCGAAGATGAGAAGGGCAAATACATTGCCTTAAGCGGTGTCTACAGATATATGCGTGCCTTTGAGCACAACTACGAGTTCATTCCGGAATGCAGACTGTACGAGGATGCTTCCACCATCGAGATGACCATGACCATCAACAACCGTAAAGATATGCCTCTGGAGTACTTCTACCTTTGCCACATCAACTATCGTCCCGTGGACGGCTCCAGACTGATCTACACTGCCAAACCCGAGAATATCACCGCGCACCACGAGGTGCCGGATAACTATCCTGCGCAGCTTGCAAAGAAAACCAATGATTACTTAGACAAACTGGACCAGGATCCTTCTATCATGAATGTTGTAGATAAAGAGACCCAGTCTTACGCACCGGAAATCGTCTTCACCTGTAAATACGATGCAGATGCAAACGGCGATGCACACACCATGCAGCTCATGCCGGATGGCTATGCATGCTATGTGAAGCATCGTCCCGAAGAGCTTCCCTTCGGTGTCAGATGGATTGCCAGAACAGAAGATGAAGATGCCATGGGTATGGTACTGCCCGCAACCGCTCAGCACATGGGTTACCTCTACTGCAAAGAGCACGGTCTGGAAAAATACCTGCAGAGTGGAGAATCCATCACCTTCCACATTACCACCGGCATTCTTTCTCCTGAAGAAAGCCAGGAAATGGCTGCTAAGATCCAGTAATCGCACAGGTTTCAAGTAAAAATAATTGGAGTAGAATTCGCGAGAATTCTACTCCTTTTTGCATTGGCTTTTCCTCATGATAACACTGACAGGATCAGCACCTCTACACTCATCACATCATTCATACGGCCGGTCTTCACCGCTTCTTCCGCCTCCACGCACTTATTTACAGCTTCCTTCAGTTCCTGCGCCTGAAATCTTGCGGCCTGGGAGACATACTTGCCCGCTACAAAAGTAGGTAACCCTACCTTTTCACCGATTGCTTTATTGTCAAATCCCTTGCTCTTTAATTCCTTCACCTGCAGCAAGGTATTACACTGTCTTGCGATCAAAAACAGAATTCGCATGGGCGGCTCTTTCAGTGCCAACAGATCATAATACAGGTCCAAGGCCTTTTTTTGCTTCTTCTCTGCAATGGCTCCTACCATCTCAAAAATCTGATTGGAGATCCGGTTAGTGCAGATGGCATCCACATCCTCTGCTGTCACCACATCCCGATCTAGGCAATAACAGATGAGTTTTTCCAGTTCTCCCCGAATATTTTCCATATCGGTCCCTGTTTTCGAGATCAAATACGTAGCAGTGTTCTCAGTGATCTGCTTGTTTTCGCGCTTTAAAATGCCACCGATCCAGCGTTTCAGTGTGGTTTCATCCTGCATGCCAAATTCCACAGCACTGCCCTTTGCCTGCACTGTTTTAAATAACTTGCTGCGCTTGTCGATCTCGCTCTCCACAAAAACAAAAAATACTGTCTCCGCAGGCTGGGTCAGATATTCTGCCATCTTCTCCCCGCCGGACTTAAACAACCCACTGTTCTCGATCACGATCACCCGGCGATCCGCAAAAAAGGGCAAGGTCTCAGCCAGATCAATGATCTCTCCCACATTCACATCCTTACCTTCGAAATAGTGTGAGTTCATGGTATCCCCTTCCTCACTCATGGCCTTCTGCAGTTTCTCTTTATACTGTCTACGCAAATAGGCTTCTTCGCCGTAAAGCAGATATATTTGTCTGAAATTTCCACCTTTTATATCTTCATTGATACGCTGCATAATCCTCTCCTTAACACTCACATCGTATGTTTATGTTGTCTTTTGAATTCGCTGGGGGAAACACCGTACTTGCGTTCAAAAACTTTGTAAAAATAACTGGCGCTCTGGAATCCGCAGGCAAAACAGATTTCCAAGATAGGTGCATTGGTACGGAGCAATAGATTAGAGGCATAATTGATCCTCAGCTCATTGATATACTCCGCCGTAGTAACCCCACAATATTTTTTCAGACAGCGGGCCAAGTGCTCCCGGCTCTTGTCGCACAGGGCTATCATCCGATCCATTCCTGCTATAAAATTATCCGGCTGCTCCATCTCTGCAAGCAGTGCTGAAAGCCAGACAGGCATATCCTTCTGCTCCTGATCCGGTAAAGCGTAAAAGAATTGCACAAAAATATCCGCAAGGATCGCCCGCACATGGAGCTTCAAGGCAGTTTTATCCTGCCAGTTGGCCAGGTTCAGTCTGCTGATCCGGGCCAGCAATTGCTCCTTCTTAATTCCGCTTAGAGTAACCGTCGGCGGCATATCACAGGAGAGTAATTCTTTAGAAGGGAAACTGTCAGATAGAAACTGAAACAGTCCTTCTGCAGTCTCTGCACTGAAAGTCAGATTCACATAAGAAGTCTTTTTACTCTCCGGCGTCTCATACAAATACCCATGCACGTCATCCGGCCGAATAAACACCAAACTCCCCTCCGGTAATTTCTGCACAATACCATTGATAAAATGGGTAACCGTACCCGATATAGTCAAGAAAATCTCATAAAACTCGTGTCTGTGCGGATTAAAAATATCCTCTGCCCCATACACGTAGCGATAAAGACAGCCTGCATCCCCATCTACTCCCAAAGCCTCTGATATTCGCGGATAAGATAGCATTTCCACACCTCACATCACTATAGTATAAAAATCGTATCACAATAAAGGTGGATGCGCAATATTTTTTCACGTAAACTGAAAGAGACCTGCAAAAAATTTATGGAATGAGGTAAAACAACATGAAAAAATTACATTTGCTTTGTAATGCACATTTAGACCCGGTGTGGCTGTGGCGCCGGAATGAAGGCCTGGCAGAAGCAATTTCCACCTTCCGGGTTGCCGCTGAATTTTGCGAAACCTATGACGGATTTGTTTTTAAT
This sequence comes from Lachnospiraceae bacterium, assembly GCA_015056865.1. Taxonomy (GTDB): domain Bacteria; phylum Bacillota; class Clostridia; order Lachnospirales; family Lachnospiraceae; genus Acetatifactor. The sequence continues at coordinate 37,710 of SVFM01000014.1, read as the reverse complement.
CACAACGAGGCACTCATCTATGAATGGGTGGAAGAATACGAACCCCAGCTTTTTAGGCGCATCCAAAAGCTGGTGAAGGAGAAAAAATGGGTTATCATGGGAGGCTGGTATTTGCAGCCAGACTGTGTTATAACATCCGGTGAAAGCCTGATGGAGCAGATCAGACTTGGTCATGAGTACTTTAAGGAAAAATTTGGAGTCATTCCCACTACCGCCATCAATTTTGACCCCTTTGGCCACTCCAGAGGATTGGTCCAGATCCTAAAAAAATCCGGATATGAGGGCTATCTGTTTATGCGCCCCTTCCTCTTTAAGGGAGACTTTATCTGGGAGGGCTATGATGGCAGCCAGATCCTGGCGCACGGCATGAAGTTTTCCTACGGCTCCCTGAAAGGCCATGCCCTGGAAAAGATAAAAGAGTATATAAAAACCACCCAGAATAAAGAAGTGGGTTTATGCCTGTGGGGTGTAGGCAACCATGGCGGTGGCCCTTCCAGGATCGATCTGGAGGCGATCAACGACTTTATGGCCTCCTCGGAGACACAGATCCTTCACTCATCTGCAGATGCCTACATGGCCGAAGTGGACAAAAGTGACCTGCCGGTACGCAAGGAATCCCTGATTCCCTGCATGGTTGGCTGTTATACCTCCATGGTGCAGATCAAACAGGCAAACAGACGTCTGGAAAACAAACTGCTTCTCACGGAAAAGATTATGAGCTACGCTCAAATGACCACCGATTTTTCCTTCGAGGAAGACAGCCTGCTCAAAGCCAAAAAGGCCCTTGCCTTTTGTCAATTTCATGATATTCTGCCGGGCACTTCCATAAAGCCGGTGGAAACAGACTGCCTGCGCACCCTAAGCTATGGCGAGGAAATTGCCGACGAGTGGTATAACAAGGCTTTTTTCAAGCTTTGTGAAGGCCAGCCTAAGGCCAAGGATGGAGAGATCCCTGTACTGATCTTCAATCCTCATCCCTATGAAATTGAGGGAGAGTTTGAAATTGGATTTATGCTCCAAAATCAAAACTGGAATGAAGATGAGCGGACCCTGGCTGTAGTCTATGATGCAACCGGCAATCCTTTGCCAACCCAGAATGAAAAGCCAAACGCCACCTTCAATCTGGATTGGATAGAAAAGGTAAGCTTTACAGGAAAGCTTGCTCCCTCCTCCATCAGCAGATTTGATTGCAAACTGACCACCGTAAAAAAAGACACCCTTTCCGTATTTGTATACGAGGATGATTACATCACTGTGACCAATGACAGGATGAAAGTACGCATCAGTAGAAAGACCGGCCTGATTGATCTGTATGAGGTAGACGGAAGATCCTACATCCAGAACAGCGGCGTTTTGGAAGTCTACAAGGACAATGAGGATCCTTGGGGAATGAGGGTTGATTCCTTCCGGGATTATGAGGGCTCCTTCCAGCTGATGAGCGATACTGAAGCAAATCAATTCATCGGATATCCTGAGGAAAAAACACCCAATGTCCGGGTGGTGGAGCAAGGAGACGTACGACTGAAAATCCAGGCCTTTTTCTCCTACAATCGCTCCACCGCTGTTGTGCAATACACCATACCCAAAACGGGAACCTATCTGGATGTGGATATTACGCTCTACTCCAATGAGCCCAATCGGATGCTCAAATATAAGATAGATACAAAGCTTGCCGGTACTCCTTATGGCGAGACCGCCTTTGGCGCTGAACCGCTGTACGATGATGAAAGAGAAGCCGTTTACCACAAGTGGTGCGGAATCAAGGAATCCCAGGATGCCCTGTATGTGATCAACCGCGGCATCTATGGCGGAAGCTTTACCGGAAACACCATCAAGCTTTCCCTGCTTCGCACACCGGTGTACTCCGCTCATCCCATAGAGGAACGGCAGATCGCACCTCACGACAGATTTTTGGAGCATATGGATATGGGAGAAAGACAATTTTCCTTCCGTATCACCACAGAAAAAAATCCTGCCAGACAGGCCCAGATTTACAATGAGGTTCCCCAGGCGCTCAGCTTCTTCCCCTCCGGTGAGGGACAAATGGGAGGCAGCGTGGTAACCATAGATCATCCGGAGATTCTTTTATCCTCCATCAGAAAGCACAAAGACGGTTTCCGTATGACTCTCTATAATGCCGCTGACCATGAAAATCATGGAGAAATAACATTGGTTCCTCTAGGCAAAAAGATAAGTCTTGATTTTAAACAGTACGAACTACAGACCATTGATCTCTAATTCCAAATGTCCGCCTGATCCCCCCAACGATCAGGCGGCCTATTCTTACTTACTTTCTTCCAACAAAGATCTATATCTATACACCTTTATCTTTTCTCCTGCCTTGATCGTGATCGCTCCATAGTCCGGTGTGGCCAATATCACCGCGCCTTCCCCACTAAGCCTAGCCAAGGTCTCATTGTGGGGATGCCCGTAAGAATTGCCTTTCCCACAGGAGATCACTGCTATCTGTGGATCCAATACATTCAGAAAACTATCAGTGGTAGAATATTTTGATCCATGGTGAGCCACCTTCAACACCGTAACATCCCTGATGCCCTGCTCTTTTAGCTGTGCCGTCAAAAGGCTTTCCCCCTCATCCTCCACATCACCGGTCAGTAACATGGAAAACGCCTCCTGTTTCACATACAGCACTGTGGAACAGGCATTGGTATCGGCACCCGTATAACCTTCCGGCGGGTGCAGGCAGACAAATTCAGCATCCCCCTCCTGCCACCGCATACCGGCAGACAGATAAGATACCGGAATTTCATAGTCCGCCGCCAGAGACAGAATCTCTAAATAGCCTTTCTCCTGCACCTGATCGGCCACATCCGGCAGGATCAATCTCCTGGTCCGCCCGGCATACCCTGCCTCCAGCAGTCCGGCCAGACCGTTGCAATGATCTTCGTCCGGATGAGTAATAAAAATTCCATCCAAATATGTAATTCCCTGGTGCTTCAAAAAAGGAGCAATCTGATATTTTCCCACATTCCCCTTGGAACTGCTGCCTGCATCTATCAGATAGTTGGCACCGTTCTCCAATTCCACACAAATACAGTCTCCCTGGCCCACATCCAAAAATGTGACCTGAAAACCGCCTCCAACTCTCACAGTAAGTAGCAGCACTGCTGCCGCCACTAGCCCCAGCCGCCAGCACCGTCCCACTTTCTTTTGCAACAATACAATGGCTGCCAACAATCCAATATACACTATCACTTGCCACACCTGCGGCCTGCCAAGGATCTGCCGGCTCCCCGGAAGATCTCCGCTCACCTGGGCCAGCCCTTGGTAAAAGTTAAGAATAGCATGTACAACAGATGCTCCGGTCAAAGACCATATTCCACCGGGAATCAGCAGTAGACCTGCGCCACAGTACATAAGCACTGTCATTAGCGGAATCACCAACAGGTTTATCAACACGCTGTACATGGGTATTTCATAATAATACCACAACTGTATGGGCATGGTTGCCAAAGTAACCGAAAGGCCTGCCCACAGACTTTTTCGGATATGTTGTAGAAGGTTGTGCCATCTGCGCGCCGCCCCTTGCCTATATCTTGGTTTCTCTCTTCTCCCCCTCTCCAACGCTGGAAATAGACAACCGATACCCAACAAAGAAGCAAAAGAAAGCAAAAAACCGCTTTGATAAAAATAGAGTGGTTGCCCAGCTGCCATCAGTAGCAAAAGCAAACCCAGAGCAGTCTGCAGATCATAAGTTCTGCCCAGGGCCTCTGCCAGCATACGGAGTATAAACATTCCCACAGCTCGAATGGATGACACCCCTGCTCCCGTAAGGATTCCATATCCTAATATCACCAAAATGCAAAGTGGGGCACAGGCAACAACCGGAAGATGCAGCCTGCGCAGAAGTTTATAAACACCCAGACCGATCAGAGAAATGTGCAGCCCTGAAACCGCCAGAATATGTGCAATGCCTGAACTTTGAAAGATTTCCTTCAATTCATTGTCCAGGGTCTCCTTATCTCCCAGCAACATGGTTTTCATCACAGAAGCGTCCTGTTCACACAAAATGGCATCCAGCTTATTTGAAGCCGCACATCTAAGCTGCCACAGTGCCTCCCCTAGGATACTGTGTTCTTCGCTCTCCCACAAAACCCTTCCCTCTTTCAGGCCCATAGAAATGCCTAAGGTTCCATAATAGAGATGGCTGTCAAATTCTCCCGGATTTGCAGCCTTTTCAAAACTTTCCAGTTTTCCGCGCAGACAAACCGTACCTCCCACAGCAGGCTCTATTTGTCCCTGCTCCAGGAGCACCATTATTTTCTTCAGTTTTATCTCAGGATAGTCCGGAGAACGCTCCGGTGTGAAAATTACAGAACAATTTGATAAATACAGATAAACCTTCTTCTCGCCATAAGACGTTCGATACTCTTTGCGGCTCACATCCCCTGTTGCCACCACCTCCCTGCCATTCCACTCCTCATAAGAAGGCAGATTTGGTGGTAAAAGCAGGGTATACACTGCCAACATCCCCGCCAGGAGCAAGCAGACCGCAAAAAGCGGCCGCCTTATATTCAACCTCATACTGTTTTTGATCGTGCACCTCTCATTTCCTGCTAATTGTCATCTGAAATAATATCCAGATTCCGCTCAAACACTGTTTTCAGGCTATAAGTTTCTCGATACGTCAGATTGGTGTTGCCCTCTATCAGGATCTGCACCTTACTGACATTTTTAGTCTCTACCAGGGAATTGACAATGGAATAAATTGCCACGTCTGCTGAAACACTGTGAACCTGTGTCAAAAATGCCTTGTCCAGATTCACATAGCAGATTCCGTCCTTCACAGTAATATTCAGTACCTTGGTATCCGAATTCAGGGTTGGGTATACTTCCGAAAATCCCGCTCCGGGCCCTGACAAAATCTCTTCTACAATCAGTCGCTCCACAGGCACATTGCTATTGTGATACAAAGTCTTGTATACTCCAACCAGTTCATCACCTGCTTCGTTTGCATAATACAATTTTAGACGCATCTTTTCATAATTGTTTGTGGTATTCAGCGGATTATCAATGAACATATCTGCCGACATGCTTCCCACCACATTACCCAGACTGTCATGGAGAGACTCACCTGCGATGGTGACAGATACCTGATCGATTCCCTTCAACTGGGTAAAACTTCGCACGATAGCCGCACGGACCAGCACTTCCGTGGTTGGCTTCAAACTTTTATAACTCTCACTCAGATCAAGCAGAAGCTTTCCCTCCTGCACCTTGTGAGAGAGCACCGATATGCCAAGAGAAAAAGGTGCCACATATTCCAATTTATCCGGCACTGTGGAAAGCTGCACCAGCACCTCCTGCACCTGTTCCTCCAGATTTCTGCTCTGTAGCACATACTCATGCATTTCCAATTTCGTCTGGGAAGTACTCAGATAATACAGGCCAACTTCCCCCGCACCCATGGAATTCTGCGAATGTCCACAGGCTGCCAGACACCATATTATGCAGTTGATCAAAAACAGGCTGACTGCTTTTCTCATACTTTTTCCTTTCGCATAGTATTCAGACAATATAATTCAAAGGAATTGCCACTTTAAAACAAGTGCCCTCGCCCATTGTACTGCTGACAGAGATCGTACCTCGATGCATCAGCACCACATTTCTGGTAATGGAAAGCCCCAGACCGGTTCCTCCAATCTCTCTGGAATGAGACTTATCGACCCGGTAAAAACGTTCATAGATATGCGCCAGCGCTTCTTCCGGAATTCCGATACCGGAATCGGTAACCTCTATCAGAACCTCCTGATGATCCGCATCCAATATTACCTTTACCCAGCCATGCTCATTGTTATACTTGATTGCATTTTCCACCAGATTGGTTATGGCTAAAGTAATCTTTACCTCATCCACCTCCGCCATAACCGGCCGGATACTCTCAAATACAATCTCCACATCTCGCTTTCGGGCAATGGGCCTGAGACGCTTCAGGATCAGTTCCAGTAATTCATTCATATTGACAGAGGTAATATTCAGCTCAGCCGCCGTCTTGTCCATTTTTACAAGGGCCAGCAGATCATTGATGATCCGGTTTTCTCTGTCAATCTCCGCCGCTATGTCCTCCAAAAACTCCTTATACAATTCTGCCGGGGCTTCGGGCTGGGTTAACAAAGAATCTGCCAACACTTTCATAGACGTCAATGGGGTCTTTAATTCATGGGACACATTGGATACAAACTCCTGACGGCTCTCATCCAGCACACGCATGCGGCTGAGCAACTGGTTGAACGCATCCACAATATGTATGGTCTCAGTGTAGTCAGACACGGAAATATTTTCATTGGTATATCCGGCTTTTACGGCGCTGATCGCCTCTGTAACTCTCTCAAAGGGCCTGGTCATAGCCTTGGACATGGCAATAGCGATGGCAAAAATACCAAAGGTCAGCACCACTTCCATGATAAAAACATTGTGTTTCATCACATCCTTGATGGCCGCAATATTTTCGTTGGATATGCTGGTGAGCATAGCACCGCGCACTACAACCGTTTCTTTCTCCCCGGAATTGGTGGTTACTTTGACCGTCTCCTTAATGGGAGTTGTAATCTGTATATAGCCTAATTCCGGATAATACTTGGACAGACTTTCTCCCTGGAAACAGCGGATCACTTCCTCGGAAACCATGATCTTTCCATCGCTGACACCGTAGGTATCTCGTACTACCTTGAAATCTCCGCCGATAATGAGCACCCTTCCATCATAGAGATTGGAAAGCATCTCCAATTCTGCATTGATGGTCTCAGAAGTATTGCTCTGCAGATAATCATAATGAATCAAGTGATTTGCCAAAATTAATAGTTGATTCTGTACCACTGCTGTGCGAAGTGAAACAGCGCGTTCCTCATAATTTCGCAGCACAGCATAGCCCATCAGCAGACTGGAAGCAATACCTGACACCAAGATAATGAAAAAGATACGCACCCGTAAGCTGCGCACGAATTTAATTTTTCCAAGCCATTCCTTCCACTTTTGTTCCATCTGCCTTAGTCCCTACTCAACACAAAAATAGTAACCTATACCCCACTTAGTGTGGACATATCTGGGCTCACCGGGATTTTTCTCGACTTTCTCCCTTAGCCTTCTGATATGTACATCCACTGTACGCACATCACCGGGGTAATCTGCTCCCCACACCAGATTCAACAAACTTTCCCGACTGTACACTTTATTAGGATTCTGGATCAGAAGCTCCAACACCTCGAATTCTTTGGCTGTAAGCCGGATCTCTTTTCCCTGGATGTATACGCGTCTGCTCTCACAGTCTACCTGCATATCTCCACTCTCAATGATCCTTGCCTTACTTTCTTCCTTTTTGGGCTCCAGACGCCGCAAAATTGCCTTCATTCTTGCCTTGACTTCCAATATGTTAAAAGGTTTGGTGATATAATCATCTGCACCGTATTCCAGTCCCAGTATCTTATCCATATCATCCCCTTTTGCAGTTAGCATGATAATGGGAACATTGGAATATTCTCTGATCTGCTGGCACACTTCCATGCCGCTCAGTTTGGGCAACATGATGTCCAAAAGAATGATATCGTACTCATTGTTTGCCGCATATTCCAAGGCTTCTTCCCCATCATATGCTACATCCACTTCCATACCATCCTGCTCTAAACTGAATTTGATCCCCTTAACGATCAACTTTTCATCATCCACAACCAAGACTTTCTTACTCATACACTTCCTCCTGTACTCTACAGATGCTATTTACTTTCCCACTGTGATCAATGGTTCTATCTTTTCAAACACTGCGTTCTTAATACCGCTTACTTCCATGATCTGACGGATATCCTCAAATCCGCCATACTTTTCCCGGTAGGCAATAATATCAAGTGCCTTGCTCTCTCCGATGCCGGGTAGTTTCTGCAGCTGCTGGGCAGAAGCTGTATTAATATTGATCCGTCCACTTTGCTCTGTAATCTCTGTCCGCAAACTTCCTTGCTCTTTTGCTTCCTCCAGGGTTGGTATTAATACTTGCATCTCATCTGTTACCATCTGGGCCAAATTATGAAATCCGGTATCTGCATCCTCCGTAAAACCTCCGGCCGCCTGAATCACATCATAAATCCTGCTGCCCGCTTCCATCTCATAAATCCCGGGATACCGAACTGCACCGCATATATGTACCCAAATGCTGCTCTTTTCCTGCACTTGAACCGTTGGATTTTGTCCTGCCTGCTCTGCCAGCACCTGCTCCAAGGTGATCTGTTCCTGCCCGCAGGCAGACAAAAAAAGCATTGCACACAGCACTGCCGGCAATAGGTTTCTTTTATTCTTTTCCTTCATCGCATAACTCCTTTCCTCTTTCCCCAAGTCAAGGAGCGCCTCTCTATGCCGTCTGCTTTTATTGTATGACAAATGCTTTTATTTTACAAGCGTATTTCTATTTCCATTTAAAAATAACTATCCCCACAATGGCCAGTGCCATACCCAAAATTTTACGGATCTCCAAGGGTTGCTTTTCTACTCCGAACCACCCAAACAATTCAATGATATAGGCCACCAACAGCTGCGCTACCACAATCAACATCACCGCTCTGGCAGGTCCCAGATTCTCCATGCTTTTGATCACCGTATATGTGATCAGAGCTCCGATACATCCTCCCAGCAGCATATATTTAGGTTCCGTCTTGACTACTGCAGTTAACGAACTCCGATCCGTAAAAACCCAGACTGCAAGACAAAATAAAAGGGCCGTAAACTGCACAAAAGCATTTGCCACCCAGATACTGGACGCCTTGGTCACCTGGGTGTTAAACACTCCCTGAATACTCATTAGCGCACCGGAAAGCAGTGCAATAAAAAAACCAATCATGTAGGTCTCCTTTCCGATGTCCTCGCACTCGGGGTGTTTTCATAAGTCATAAGACAAAGGCGCGGGGCAAAAGGGAGCGGCTCAGGCACGTTCTCACTCCGTGAAAAACGCAGCGGTACTAAGATTTTTCTGCGCATAAATGCTTGAAAAATCAAGTGCCTTCCTTTGGCCCTGCACCCAGTCCTTTGGCCTTCGAAATCACCCGGGGCGTACACATCTGAAATTAGTTTACCCACATGATTGGTTTATTATTCTATAAATTATTCTACCTGCGATAATATCTGAGCTGACAGAGCCTGTAGCTGAGTTTCCACATCCTCACCGGCCCATATCCGCGCAAACGCTACTTCCAGATGAATCCAGAAATTGCTGGTCTCGATCATCTTCGGCAGAGATATGGAGTTCTTGTATTCTTCCATAAAGGTCATCAGGTGTTCCTTGTCTGTATTGGCTGAAAGGTTGGCTGACAGCTTGCCTGTTCTTTCATACAAGTTATCCAGGTAGTCTTCGGTCAGAAAAGCGGCAAATTCATTGGCCAACTCTTTGTGATCGGAATAGCCGTTGATCACCACACTGCTTGTCACTGACAGGGACCGTCCCCTTAACTCTGCGCTGGGCATAGGCATAGTTGCAACACCATACTCATAAGCAAAAGTGCCCTCCTCCTTGGCCTGCTCCAACACCTCCACTGCATCCGGCGTCACAACCGTGAAAACCAACTTGCCTTCTATGAATTCCTGCAGCACAGTTTCATAATCAACTGCATCTGCATCAATGGAGAAAAATTGGTTCAAAGCCTGATAAATCTCCAAGCACCTTTTGGCCTCATCATTATAGATGTCAATGCTTTTTACATCATCGCCGGCCTCACCGCCGACATTCATATATTCTCCCACAAAATAGTAGTTGTAAAAAATGTCTGACACATCCCACTTCAGAACCGCCTCTACATTTTCAGGTGCGTCATAATTGTCTGCAAAGGCTAAAAGTTCATCCATATTCACAGGGATGCCGGCTTCAATCTGCTGCTGGGTAATCTCCAGCCGCTCATCTCCATCATCCCCATCGTTTCCCTCTGTCCCAGGTTCCTGCTCACCCTCCTGCTCCTTCTGGGCAGTCAACTGGGCAGCCGTCCATTCCTCCAAATAAGTCTTATTATACAAAAGGGCGCTGGTCTCATAGTAATAAGGATAGGCAACCAACTTATCCCGGTAAGTCACTGCCGAAAGGGCGGTCTGGGGAAAATTTTCCGTGGTACAAAGCCCCTGCGTATCCTGAATTCTGGATGCCAATCCCGCCAGATAAGCCTTTCCGAGGGAATCATTGCTCAGCATATACACATCCGGCACCTGCTTATCCTCCAAAGACGCCCGATGGATCTCCTCCAGATATGCACTGTCGGATACCAGCTTAGGAATCACTCTCACATCATTCTCTTGACCAAAAGTTACAGCCGCACTATTCAGATAATCTGTCATACTGCTGTCAGAATACCAAAAATATATGGTCTCCTTATCCGGCGCAGCTTCCTGTATTTCCTCCGGCTCCTGCCGCATCTCCATTCCGCTAAGTCCCACATAACACGTTCCCGCCAACAGACAGGCAATCATTCCTACTGATAAAAGCCTTGTTTTCAGCCCCACCAAGTCCTCCCATTCCCGATGCCGCTTCTAGAAGCAAGTATCCAGAATCGCCACCATATCATCAATATTTTCCCTAGTGATCACAAGCGGCGGTACAAAACGAATGATATTTGTTCCCGCGTTGATCAGGATCAGCCCCTTTTCCAGTGCCCGGTTAATGATCTCAGAAACCGGCCCCTTGCAGACCAATCCCTGCATCAGCCCCGCTCCCCTTCTGGTCTGAATGTAATCATGTTTTGCAGCCAGTTCATCCAGCTTCTGCTCCAGATATGGCGCCACTTCTCTCACATGTTCTATTATATGATTCTCCTCAAATAAATCAAGCACTTTGTTGATGGCCGCACCTGCCAGAGGATTCCCGCCGTAAGTGGTACCGTGATCCCCTGCTACCAGAGAATGCGCTCCTACCTTCTCCGTCATCAAAAAGGCACCCACCGGAACACCGCAGCCAAGTGCCTTGGCCGTGGTCATAATGTCAGGCTTCACACCGTACTTCTGCCAAGCATACATATAGCCGGTACGACCCATGCCGCACTGGATCTCATCCAGGATCAAAAGAATATCTTTCTCATCACAGAGAGCCCGTACCTTTTCCAAAAACTCCTGGGTTGCAGGATAGATACCGCCTTCACCCTGCACTGTCTCAAACAAGATGGCACAGGTCTTGTCATTTACACAGGCCAGCACACTGTCAAAATCATTCATATCGGCGAACCTGATATTGCCGATGCCCGGCTCAAAGGCTTCCCTGTACTTAGGATTGCCGGTCACAGACAAAGCACCCATGGTCCTGCCGTGGAAGGAATGGTTCATGGCAATGATCTCATGGTCCGTGCTGCCGTCCTTTAAATATGCATATTTTCTGGCCGCCTTGATGGCACCCTCAATGGCCTCCGCACCGGAGTTGGTGAAAAATACCCGATCCATACCGGATACCTTCTTTAACTTCTTTGCCGCCTCTATGGTAGGCACGTTATAATAATAGTTGGAAGTGTGAATTACTTTGTCAATCTGCTCCTTCAATGCGTCATTGTAAGCCTGATTCTTGTAGCCCAAGGCAAAGACTGCGATACCGGAAACAAAGTCCAGATATTTCTTGCCTTCAATATCATACAGATAGACACCTTCTCCTTTGTCCAGTACCACCTGATAGCGGTTATAGGTGTGAAGAAGGGCCTTTTCGGCTTCTTCAATATATGCCTGCATCATACTACACTACTCCTTCCTCATCAGAGATCATGGCGGTACCGATTCCTTCATTGGTAAATATTTCAAGCAACAGACAATGAGGGATCCGGCCGTCCAGAATGTGCACTCTGTTTACACCGCCCCGGATGGCGTTGATGCAGTTGCTCAGCTTGGGCAGCATGCCGCCGCCGATGTAACCGCCACTTACCAGTTCCTGGGCCTGGGATGCGGTCAGTCTGGAAATAAAGGAAGCTTTATCATTGATGTCTCTGTACAGTCCCTCAATATCCGTCAGGAAGGCCAGTTTCTCAGCACCAACAGCCTTTGCCACCGCACAGGCTGCATCATCTGCATTGATGTTGTAGGTCTGGAAAGCATCATCCAGGCCGATGGGTGCTACAATCGGTAAAAAGTCCTTCTCCAAAAGGTCATAGAGCACCTTGGGATCCACCTTGGTGATCTCTCCCACAAAGCCGATATCCTGACCGTCCGCATATTTCTTTTCCACCTGCAAAAGGCCGCCGTCCTTGCCACTGACACCAACAGCTTTTACACCCAGTTCCTGCACCATGGATACCAGATTCTTGTTCACTTTATTGAGTACCATCTCTGCGATCTCCATGGTCTCTGCATCCGTTACGCGCAAACCGTTCACAAACTGGGACTCTTTGCCTACCTTCTTGACCCAGTTGCTGATCTCCTTACCGCCGCCGTGCACAATAATGGGTTTAAATCCAACCAGCTTTAAAAGAGTCACATCCTTGATCACATTCTTCTGCAGCTGCGCATTGCTCATAGCACTGCCACCGTATTTCACAACAATAATCTTCCGGTTAAAGTGTTGTATGTAAGGAAGGGCTTCAATAAGCACCTCTGCCTTCTTTAATACCTCATCCATCTGTTTCCCCTGCATGATTTTATCCTCTCTTCCTCGTATTAGCTGCGGTAATCCGCGTTGATCTTTACATAATCATAACTCAGGTCGCAACCCCAGGCAGTAGCCTCGCAGTCTCCGGCGTTCATATTGACCAGTATGGTCACTTCCTTCTCCGAAAGAATCCTGGTAGCTTCTTCTTCACTGTAGTCGGTACCCTTCCCGTCTCCATAAAGCTGGATCTTACCGGCCTTACTCTCAAAATAAAGTTCCACCTTCTCCGGATCAAACTTTGCCCCGGAATATCCCAGCGCACAGAGGATTCTTCCCCAGTTGGCATCATGCCCGAAGATTGCTGCCTTGGTCAGGCTGGAACAGATCACGGATTTGCTGAGTAGCTTAGCATCCTGCTTGGTGGCAGCTCCCACCACCTTCGTCTCCACAAGAGCTGTAGCCCCCTCTCCGTCCCCGGCCATCATTTTGGCCAAAGTGGTATTTACATACTGCAAAGCCTCCTGAAAGGCCTGATAATCTTCATTCTCACAGGTGATCTCCGGATTGCCCGCCAGACCATTGGCCAGCAGCAAGTAAGTATCGTTGGTGGAAGTATCTCCATCCACAGAGATCATGTTGAAAGTATCGTCTATGCTCTCTTTCACTGCCTTGGTCATCAGCTCCTTGGAGATGGCCAGATCCGTAGTCATGAACGCCAGCATGGTACACATGTTGGGATGGATCATACCGGACCCCTTACACATACCGCCGATGGTTACCTTCTTCCCCCCTGCGGTAAAAGTAACTGCCACTTCCTTGTGTACGGTGTCGGTGGTCATAATTGCCTTGGCTGCCAGCGTACCTGCCTGGGCAGAACCCTCCTTGCAGGCTGCCAACTTCTCCACGCCCGCCGTGATCTTGTCCACAGGAATCTGTCTGCCGATGACGCCTGTAGATGCCACCAGCACTGCATCTGTAGGAATCCCCAGCACCTTTCCTGCCGCAGCCGCCGTCTTTTCACAGCAATCCAAGCCCTCCTGTCCGGTGCAGGCATTGGCAATGCCGGAATTGATCACTACCGCCTGTACAAAAGGCGCCTTCTCCACCAGCTTCTTATCCCATAGCACCGGCGCTGCCTTTACCTGATTGCTAGTAAAAGTGCCGGCCGCCTGACAAGGCACCTGGCTGTAAACCAGCGCCATATCCTTTCTGTTCTGATATTTAATCCCTGCCTCCACAGCTGCCGCCTCAAACCCCTGGGCCGCTGTCACGCCACCTGTAATAATCTCCATTTTTATGTACTCCTTCCTTATTGCATAAACGCAGTTATATTTTCTTCGTTTAAAATAAAATCATAATAATTCAGGTCTTCTCTCCGATTCCATCCTATGGTCTTCCAAAAGGCATTTCCCACATCATTTCTGGTAAAGGCGATGAGGCAGACCTTATTGATCTTCTCCTCCTTCAGCCGCTCCATACAATGGACCACCATGCTTTTGCCGATTCCGCTGCGGCGGTAATCCTCCTTCACACACACATGATAAAGACTGCCGTGTCTGCCGTCATGCCCACAGAGGATACTGCCCACGATCTGTCCCTCTTTTTCTGCAACCACACTGCAGCCCGGATTGCGCACCAAAAACCGCTCCACGCCCTCTCTGGAATCATCCACGCTGCGGATGCCAAAACCCTTGATCGTTTTCCAAAGAGTATATACCTTATCGTAATCCTCCGGCACCATGGCCCGGATCGTAAAATTTTCTTCCATTTTTGACCTCCGCTTAATACTTTCGTATATCATCTTACCACGTTTTTCAAAAATGTCCACTATTTTTTTATTTTTATTCACTTATTGTTTTTCATCATGTTTTTTTATTCATATTTCCATCGTATAAATCTCACATTTTGCATATTTATGCAATCCGTGCGTATATAACCATCAATTTCCCGTCATTTTAGCCTTGGGATAGATCCTTTCCATTCGCTCATCCCCAAACCTCTCATCCAATAGTTGCTCCAAGCTATTCTCCGGTTCCTGCCCCGCTGCACGGGCACTGTACCTGTCCAGTGCAGCAGCTGAGATGATCAGATTGACAGTCATGAACACTACAAATATCCAGGACAACACTGTTCCCAACTTGATGGGTATTTTCTCAATCAGGCGGGATAAAAAAGGATAACAAAGCTTCAGCCACACCAGAGCCGCAATCCCCCAGAAGAAACAATAGAGCAGATTGATCCTGCCACCCAGATTGAAAGGAATTCCACTGTAATCCCAAAACACCGTCCCAAACGCCAGCTCCGTAAACACACTGCATGCATACTCATATGCTCCACCGATGACCGTACCAAACACAAAAATGTACCTGTCACTCCGGTCTTTATACCGGTGCAAAAGCAAGGTCAAGAGCACAATACCAAGGCCCCACACAATACTGAAACGTCCGTACACCACACTGCTTCGACTCATCCAATACCCCATCGTAAGTCTGCAGAAGATCGTTTCCGTCATATCTCCCAGAAAAGAACCGATCATAAACAGCCAGACCAGCTTATGAAAACCACAACCCCGGGCAAAAACCTTTTTACTTACCTCATGCTCCACTTCTGCTATTGCCTGTAAAGGCTGGGATTTCTCCAAATGAGGAAACGCTTTCATGATCCGCTTTTGAATCAAAGTAGTAATAGCCTGTCCCACTTTACCGGAAAATCCTTCCATGGCTGCTGCCACTTTTTGCATCCGTTTTCCGGACATCTTGATCTTTAACACAACACCCAAAGAAACAATAAAATCACAGATCAAAAGAATGGTCAACACCAAAAGCAAGATGTTTAGCACCACCTTGGGCATATGATCTACCAACCATATTATCCCCGGATGGATCAATTTCACGGCTGTTACCGCCGCCACACCCCATATCAGAGAGAAATTCAGACACACATATCCTCCCACATTGTATTTATAATCGGAATAATCCCACCATTTGCGCCCCAGCAGCTTTTCCATGAGCACACCTGTAACCCACTCGGACAGAGTGGTTACAACAATACATCCCAAAAACAAAAAGAAAAAATTATCCCGCAAAGAGTCAAAGAACACCAGCAAAAAAATCATGCTGCCGCCGTATACAGGGCACAGGGGCGCATTTAAAAATCCCCTGTTCGCAAACTTCTTTTGATGCACTGCCGCATAAATAATCTCAATGACCCACCCCAGAAAGGCGTAAATAAAGAAAAAAGCCAACAATTCACTTCCTGTGTAATTCATAAACATACCTCATCCTTCACTCTTGAAACTTTTCTCCATTATATCACAGCTGCTCTCCTTTTGATATGTATCATAAAAATTTAAGAAATAGGAGGCCGGGGGGTAGGGCACAGGAGGCACGCCTCAATGAAGGACCCTTGAAAGGCGTTGGCGCTTAATGAGGTCAGGCAAAATGTAGACATTTTGCCTCGAATTTAGCGTCCATTACATCCTTTCACGGAGCGAAAGCGTGTCCGAATGAGGCGTGCCTCCTGTGTCCTAACCCCCAGTCTCTTATTTCACAGTTTTTATATATTACTATTGCATTCTCATGGAAATTGATATATAATTAACAAAGTTTGAGGTATTCCCTCATGGATGTCGTCCGGACGAACGGACAAAATACTACACATTATATGATAGGAGGATAATCATATGGCACGTTTTACCCTGCCCAGAGACCTGTACCATGGTAAAGGTTCTTTGGCTGTACTGAAGGATTTAAAAGGTACCCGCGCAATGATCTGCGTTGGCGGTGGTTCCATGAAGAAATTCGGTTTTCTGGATAGAGCAATTGAATATCTGAAGGAAGCCGGCATGGAAGTGGAAGTGTTCGAAGGCATCGAGCCCGACCCTTCTGTTGACACAGTTATGAGAGGCGCTGAGGCCATGCTCAAATTCCAGCCTGACTGGATCGTTGCTATGGGCGGCGGCTCACCTATCGATGCTGCAAAGGCTATGTGGATCAAGTACGAGTATCCTGAGACTACTTTTGAGGATATGTGCAAAGTATTCGGCCTGCCTAAGCTTCGTCAGAAAGCACACTTCTGCGCAATCCCTTCCACATCCGGAACTGCTACCGAGGTAACTGCTTTCTCCGTTATCACCGACTATGAGAAAGGTATCAAGTACCCTCTGGCTGACTTTGAGATCACTCCCGATGTTGCCATCGTGGATCCCGATCTGGCCGAGACCATGCCTAAAAAGCTGGTTGCTCACACCGGTATGGACGCTATGACTCATGCAGTTGAGGCATATGTTTCCACCGCAAATTGTGATTACACCGATCCTCTTGCTCTGCATGCAATCAAGATGATTCAGGAAGATCTGGTTGATTCCTACAACGGTGACATGGATAAACGTGCAAAGATGCACAATGCACAGTGCATGGCCGGTATGGCATTCTCCAATGCCCTTTTGGGTATTGTTCATTCCATGGCTCACAAGACCGGTGCTATCTTCGAAGATCACGGCGCACACATCATCCACGGCGCAGCCAACGCTATGTACCTGCCCAAGGTTATCGCTTACAACGCTAAGGACGAGACCGCTGCAAAGCGCTACGGTGCCATCGCAGATCACATGGGTCTTGGCGGCCAGACTACCGAAGAGAAGGTGGCAAACTTGATCGCATATCTGCGCAAGATGAACGATGCCCTGAACATTCCTCAGTGCATTAAGAACTACGGCGCTGACAGCTATCCCACCGAGCAGGGCTTTGTTCCTGAGGATGTATTCCTGGCAAGACTGCCTGAGATTGCTAAGAACGCCATTGCAGATGCCTGCACAGGCTCCAACCCTCGCCAGCCCAGCCAGGAAGAGATGGAGAAACTGCTGAAGTGCTGCTACTACGATACTGAGGTTGATTTCTAATTCCACCTAAAATCGGACATAAAATATGCCTTTTAGTTTCCAAGAACAACATGGGAACTAAAAGGCTTTTTCTTTTTAATTGCATTTTGCAAAAAAATGTTGTATAGTGTTCACAGAAAAAAATTTATATCACAATACATGGAGGATCATCATCATGAAAGAAAAAGTCATATTGGCCTACTCCGGCGGTCTGGATACTACCGCTATCATCCCTTGGCTGAAAGAAAATTTTGACTACGAAGTAATCTGTGTCTGCATTAACTGCGGACAGGGAGAAGAACTGGACGGTCTGGAAGAGCGCGCCAAATTCTGCGGTGCTGAGAAATTATACATTCTGGACGTTGTGGACGAGTTCTGCGATGAGTACATAGCTCCCTGTGTACAGGCTTGCGCTGTATACGAGAATAAATATCTGCTTGGCACATCTATGGCAAGACCTCTGATCGCCAAGAAGCTGGTGGAGATCGCCCGCAAGGAAGATGCTACTGCAATCTGCCACGGCGCTACCGGCAAGGGCAACGACCAGATCCGTTTTGAGCTGGGTATCAAGGCTCTGGCTCCCGATCTGAAGATCATTGCTCCCTGGAGACATGACAAGTGGAACATGGATTCCCGTGAATCCGAGATCGAATACTGCAAGGCTCACGGTATTGACCTGCCCTTCTCTGCAGACTCTTCTTACAGCCGCGACCGCAACCTGTGGCACATCAGCCATGAGGGTCTGGAACTGGAAGATCCTGCAAACGAGCCCAACTATGATCACCTGCTGGTACTTTCCACCACACCTGAGAGGGCTCCCGATGAAGGCGAATATGTGACCATGACCTTTGAACAGGGTATCCCTACCTCCTTAAACGGCAAGACCATGAAGTATTCCGATATCGTTCGTGAGCTGAACGTTCTGGGCGGCAAGCACGGTATTGGTATCGTTGATATCGTAGAAAACCGTGTAGTAGGCATGAAATCCCGCGGCGTATATGAGACCCCCGGCGGAACCATTCTGATGGAGGCTCACCAGCAGCTGGAGGAACTGATCCTGGACCGTGATACCTACACCATGAAAAAAGAGATGGGCAACCGTTTGGCTGACATTGTTTATGAAGGAAAATGGTTCACTCCTCTGCGTGAAGCAGTACAGGCCTTTATTGAGAAAACGCAGGAATATGTAACCGGCGAAGTAAAATTCAAGCTTTACAAAGGAAATATTATTAAAGCCGGCACCTCTTCACCTTACTCTCTGTACAACGAGTCCATCGCTTCTTTCAAGACAGGCGATCTGTATGACCACCATGATGCAGAGGGCTTTATCAATCTGTTTGGTCTGTCTTTGAAGGTTCGTGCTATGAAGATGCAGGAAGCAAACGGAAAGAACTAAAATGACGGTTTTATTATTATTGGTAAACCTCTTGGGATTTGCCATAATGGGCATTGACAAACGCAGAGCAACAAAGGGAGCCTTCCGGATACCGGAAGCAGCTCTCTTTGCTGTTGCACTAATTGGTGGAAGCATTGGTTCCATTCTGGGTATGTATACTTTTCGACACAAAACTCGAAAGCCACGTTTTGTCTATGGAATGCCCGGAATTCTTATTTTGCAGGTAGCCATGCTTTTACTGCTCTATGTTTACACCATGTAAAAAAGGAGTCGTCTGCGTACAAAACACAGGCGACTCTCCATTTATACAGCCACGATCACACCGCCATCATTGGCGTACATACTGCTGATACCGGCGGTATCCGTAATTTCCACGTTCTTACAATTCGTCTTTTGCAATAACATCTCTTTTACCACCAGCGCCCGCTGCAGACAATTACAATGAGCGATCCGAATAATCTTCTTTTCCCCTTCCTTAAGCTCTGCCGCGATCAAATCGGTCATCTTAGCCAAAGCTTTCTTAATGCCAATCCCCTGGCCCCTCTGGATAATGGTACCCTTATCAGCCCCCATAACAGGCTTAATATTGAGGGTAGACACTACCACAGCCTTCACACTGGAAAGTCTGCCGTTTTTGCGCAGCGTTTCCAGATTGTCCAACACAAAATAGGTGTTCATCTCATCTCGAAACTTCTCTATCTGCTCTACCACTTCCGCAAATTTCATACCGTTATCTGCCAGTTCCATAATTTTCATGGCTATCTGGGTCTCTCCGCAACTGGCAGACTCAGAATCCACAACATGAATATTTTTTTCACCAAAATTCTCAACGTAGAGAGATTTCCCCAACTGTGCGCTCTGGTAACTGCCGCTTAAATGAGAGGACAATGTTACCACATAAATATCCTCCGCGTCGACGTGATAGGCATTCATATATCTCTCCGGAGAGGGACAGGAGGACTTCGGTGCTTTGGGATAAGCGGCAACCTTAGTCAAAAATTCCGCCTGATTAAAATCATCATCATCCAGAATCTGATACTCCCCCACTTCCAGTCCCAAAGGCACTCTCTCAAATCTGGAATCCTTTTCATATTCTGCAGGTAATTCACAACAGCTGTCTACTACAATCTTATAACTCATACTCTTCCCCTGACTATATCTATTGAAAACCTTTGTATGTAGTTTTTCAAACCATTTATGATAGTAACATATTCCCTGCAACCTGTAAAGGAAATCTTTTACTTTTTTGTCCAAATGTACTATACTAAACAAAGAGAAACTGATAGGAGATAACTTATGCTTGCATTACAGATCACTTCCATGAAACAATTTATGAGCCAGCTACTGACCACCGATGTTTTTGATATCTTTTTGCTGGAGGAGGCAACCATCATGGCGGCCTGCACCTATCACATTGAAGGACTGCAGCACCCGGAGTTTTACGGTGAAGAAGCACCTGAGCAGCGCCCTACCGGCACCCAGGACTTTGTCACCTGGAATAGTATGCGGGGACTGATCTTTGACCTGATCAAAGGAAAGCACACACCCCTGGGCCTTAAACTGGTGCTTCATTTAAAGCCTCAATATATTATACCCATCCTTTCCGGCGGCAATACCGCTGTTACACCGGAACAGATCAAAGCCCTGGTCCTAACCATCAGGTACGATGGCGAAAAGACTCTCCTTACCACCGGCACTGCCTTCAACACCTTTATCATGGACAAGGAACCTGATCGCCTATGGGATAATGCCTTGATGAAATATCTCAATCAAAAAGGAGTCGCCTGTAAGTCCCTGGGCAACTCCTAAATGAAACATTGCTTATTCCACCAACGCCTGCTTCACATATTTATAAAAATTGTGATTCAGAATCCCTGCTGAATATTCATAAATCCCTTTTACCTGCTGGCTGATTTCTTCATAGTACGCTTCATCCACCGGCTCATCCGTCAGGGATGTTATGGTCTTCGTCTTTCTATCGTACTCCATGGTATCCGTAATAAAACTTCTGTTAGAGAAGATCACCAGAGACGGACTGTCTGACAGCATATCCTTACCCGCATAAAGTCTGGAATCATATTCAAACCCAAACAGATTTAAAAGCGTGGGAAGCAGATCTTCCGCACTGCAGGTCTTCTCAATCTCCACCGTCTCCATCTCGGAATTCCATAAGATCAGACTATTTCTGTAAAGATCCAAGGTACCATCCAAAGGCATACCCACCAATTCTTCATAGTTCTTCATATCCATATCATAAGGATAATGATCCGCACTGAGTGCAATAACCGTATTTTCCAGCTTACCGGCCTTATCCAGTTCCTCTATAAGGTACTCCAATGCTCTGTCCAGCTCCATATTGCATGCAATATAAGCCTTTCCCTCCTCAGAATAAGGTAGCTCCGCCACCTCTTCTTTATGCTTCCTGGCCATACGATTCCCTGTAAAATTATAATTCATATGTCCGGACACAGTCATGTAATACACATGGAACCGATCATCATCTATGTATTCCGGTATGGTAGCCTTCATCATATCCAAATCGGATGCCGGCCAGCTGTCTGCGTTCTCCATGGGGAAGATCATATCTCCCCACTCCTCCAAAGGCAGGGTCTTGGTCTTACTAGCCTTGAAATCGTATCCCATATTGGGATGGCTGACATGTCTATCGTAATACTCCAAAGTATTGTTGTGATAGCCATAACTCTTTGCCCCTTCTGCCGCAAAATAAGCCGCCAGTGAGAAAGGTTGTTCATTGACCGCACTACGGCGCATGCTGAACTGCTGATCCGGGATCAGACCGGTCAGATTCACATACTCGCCGTCACTGGTGCTGGTCTGCCACAAGGGAACATAATAATCCTCCACCACAAAACCGGAGTGTGTCAATTTATATAAAGTAGGGGTGAGCTCCGGGTGGATCGCAGCTGTGGAGAGTCCCTCCGCCGTCAGGTAGATCAAATTATATCCCTCAAACATACCCGTATATTCATTCTTATTGGTAGGTTCCATACCCTTCATAAAGTTAACCAATTTCTGCAGATCCTTGGTCTCCGCAAGCTCCATCAACTTTTCAAAATCGATAGGCATCACATTAGGTGATGTATCAATGATATCCTCCGGCGGCACTTCACTGGAAGGCACCTCCTCGCTGGAAGACGGAACCTGGCTGGAAGGTACTTCTTCACTGGACGGCGTACTGCCGGGTATCTGGCTTTCCTCTACCGGATCGCTCTGCTCACTCCAGGCATCCAAAGCCGAATCCATAGGTGGCAGTGCATCTTTCAGCGCATCACGCTGCACGGAGGCCAATACCCCAAACCGCTCAATAACCATGGAAGGATCGTAAAATTCCTGATATTCCTCGTACCACTCCCACTTTGCATGAAATCCCGTAACCAAAAGTAATACGGTAGTCAATACCCCACCCAGAAAAACCCCCAGGACTGCAAGACGTTCTTTTCCTCTGTGGCTTTTCATAACCAATATCTTAAAACGCAAAAGTAAGCCTACTCCCACCAAAGGCAGGGCAAGCAAAATCAGGTATCCTGTATTGGACCAAATTGCATTGAGTGTTTCTCGCCAATAATTGGTCAGAGCATCCTGTCCCGCATTTACCATGGCTGCCGTCAAAAGCGGTTGCTTAAAAATACTCAGATAAACCAACTGGACAGCATAGATCAAAAAGTTTACCGACAGAAGGCACCAGAGTATGATAAGGTTCCCCTTCTTCCTGCAAAAGCCTACCAGAGCCGTCTGTATGGCTGCCATCATAAGGATCACCGGCAGCGCAAGCACGGGATTAAAGGGCTGTGCTCCAAAGGATGCCAGATGATAAACCAGTTCCATATAAACATATATACCCACAAACAACGCAAAATTACGTTTCATATTTCCACTCCGTCTGAACACAAAATTATACGCCAATAATTATATCATATTTTGTCAAAAAAAGGGGAAATATTACAAAGATTTATTAATATTAATTATTTCTTCATTTTAGGTTTAAAAATAAGTCCGGCAAGCAATCCAAATATTAAGGCCGCACTGCTGCCCACTGCCCCGGCTTTAAAGCCACCCTGAAAAAGACCGATCACCCCAGACTCATCCACCGCCTCTTTGACACCCTTCATAAGAATATTCCCGAAGCCAAGCAAAGGCACGGATGCACCGGCGCCGGCGAAATCCGCAAAAGGTTCATACCATCCCAAAAAGCTGATAATACTTCCCAATACAACCAATGTTACCATGATCCTTCCCGGCATCATTTTGGTTTTCTCCATTAAAATCTGTGCCAGTGCACAAATCAGGCCTCCCACCCAGAATGCATTGATATAATCCATCATAGTCTTCCTTTCACATAAAAATAACAGGTAGTTATCTAATATCAGTCAGGAATGGTCCATTCATCCCCGCCTGCAGAGGATGTGGTACAGTGACGGACCCGCTTTCGCTCCGTGAAAGAACGTAGTGGACGCTAGGCTCGGGCCGAAGGCTGACCTCGCCAAGCGCCAACGTCTTTCAAGGGTCCGTAATTGTACCCTATCCTCTGTAGGGAGACACAAACAGATCACTCCTGATTGATATCAGATAATCTACCTGCTAATATTTCCATATTGCTTTGATTTTATGTATAGGAATTTCCTCTGGTTTTCCATGGTATCTGGACCAGGATGACTGCTGCAAACACGATTGCGCAGCCGGCTACCTGCTTAGGGCTCATGCTCTGGTCTGTCTGCAAAAGCCCGATCCGGCCTGCTACCCAGCCTGCCACTGTTGCCACCACAGATTCCAGGCTTAAGATAGGAGCTGCTATGGTTGGATTTACATGCTTTTGACCAATGATCTGCAGGGTATAAGCCACCCCACAGGACAACACGCCCGCATACAATAACGCGCCCATTCCCGGCAGGATCTGGGCTGTCGTAGGCTGTTCAAACAAAAGCGCGCAGAAGCTGCACAACACCCCGCAAACTCCGAATTGAATACAGGAAACGATCACCCCATCCGTCTGGTCTGCAAAATAATCGATCACCATAATATGGGCCGCAAAAACAATGGCACATAAAAATACCAGGCTATCCCCAAGGCCCAGGCTCAGGCTTTCGGTCATGCACAAAAGGTACATGCCAACCGCTGCCATGGCGGCACACAGCCACACAACAGCTTTCACTTTCTTTCCAAAAAAGACCCGGGCTACGGGTACAAAAATAATATAGAGCGTGGTAATAAATCCGGCCTTACCCACCGTGGTATATTGAATGCCATACTGCTGCAAGGTGGTGGCCACCGTCAGCAAAAGTCCACACCACAGCCCCGCCTGTATGGTTTTTTTCCAATTTATCTGCCGCAACTTTTTCCTGCCCAGCAGACACATCACAGCCAGATATATGACCAAAGTAAGGGCACCGATCAAACTTCTGACACCATTAAACGTAAAGGGGCCCATAAATTCCATGCCCTTACTCTGAGATACAAAAGCCATACCCCAGATACTGGCTGCCAGAAACAGCAGAAAACTGCTTCCGATGGTTCTTTTACTCATATCAAATATCTCCTTTTTCTGCTCCTGTTTTCTCAATAATGTCCATTACAACCTGACGAAGCATTTTCCCATCGCAGGGAATTGTCACATGGGCATACTTCTGATACAAAGGCGCCCGCTCTGCATACAGATCTTCCAATGACTGCCCTTCTCGCAAAGTCACGCCCCTGGCAGTCAGATCTCCCAGCCGTTCTGCTATCTCATTGTAAGACAATTCCAGATATACAATTACACCTGTTTTCCCCAGATGCTCCATAGCCCCGGCCCCATATACGGCACTTCCGCCCGTGGCTATGACACTTCTGTCAGTTTTAATCCCGGTATTCACATGATTTTCAATCTCCCAGAAACCTTCCACACCGTTCTCCTCAATCAATTCCGGAAGCAACTTGCCGTATTGTTCCTGAATGAGCAGATCCGAATCAATAAAACGGTAGCCCAAGCGCTTGGCCAGTACCACGCCTACCGTACTTTTCCCTGCACCGGGCATACCGATCAATACAATATTTTTCATGCTGTAAGTCCGCCTTATCCCAGATATGCAGTCACCTCTACTTCACACAAAACATTTTTGGGCAGCGTCTTAACCGCCACGCAACTTCTTGCCGGTTTTTCCGTGAAGTATCTGGCATACACCTCATTGAAGGCACCAAAGTCCTCCATATCTGCCAGGAAACAGCTTGTCTTTACCACCTTCCCATAATCT
Organism: Lachnospiraceae bacterium; assembly: GCA_015056865.1. GTDB lineage: Bacteria > Bacillota > Clostridia > Lachnospirales > Lachnospiraceae > Acetatifactor. Next base: position 12,646 of record SVFM01000014.1, on the reverse strand, counting down.
GCTCCTGCTGCCTCAAGCAAACCGCCGATATTCTTCATGACAAGTTCCGCCTGCTCTGTGATCGTTTCACCCTCTATCATTCCTGTGGCAGGATTGATGGGGATCTGTCCCGATGCAAACAGGAAATCTCCTGCCTGAATTGCCTGTGAGTAAGGCCCAATGGCTGCGGGCGCCTTGTCTGTAGAAATTTTCTTGATCATACTGTTTTCCTCCTGTTATACCATCTATTTGAATTATTTTTACCGAAAAGAGCGTGCAGGCCTACCTCCGGGCGCAGAGGATTTTGGAGCGGGGGATCCGTCTCATTCGGACACGCTCTCGCTCCGTGAAAGAACGCAGGGGACGCTAAACTCGTGGTGCAGTACTGCACCTGAACTCATTAAGCGCCGGCGTTTTTCAAGGGTCCGTCATTGAGACGGATCCCCCGCTCCAAAAGCCTCTGCGCCCGGAGGTAGGCCTGCACGCTCTGTCCGATAAAAATTTATTCTTCGAACTCCGCTGTCACATAGAAACCTCTCTCTCTCTGCTCAATCCGGGTCACAACACCCTCCCGTGCCAGCATCCTTTCCCGAAAGGGTATATTCCCCGACATAGCCAGAGACGGGTCTATCGTATAATAATAATTGCTGGGCAAAATGCCCTCCGTAACGGTAACCTTTTGTCCTTCCTGCAAAAGGCCCTGACGCTCCATCTTAAATTCCATGATACGCATCTATGTATCCACTCCCTTTTCTAATCCAGTGCCTGCCGAAAGAAAATTTTCTCCGGCAGATCTGTGGTTTCCTCACAGGCTGCCATGACAAGGTGACAACTGTGCAGCTGCACCTTTTTGGCCCCCAAAAAGCCGGCCATCTGCCCGGCCAATTCTTCCTCCGATGCCACTGCCATCCTTTCCCCAAGGCTGATCATCTCCTGTAACAACAATTCCTGACCCACCTGCTTATACAAAACGCCTATCTGCCGATCTTTTCGGGTAAACACACCGATCTTGCCCCCCTCCTGCTGCCATAACAAAAGGGCATACCGCAGTCCGCTGTCCACCAGCCTGCAGTCTCCCGGCTGTCGTACATATTTGGCGCGAAGACCAATATATTCTTCACAGGAAATCTCCTTTAAACTCGCCTTATCATGATACCCGCCCTGAATGTAAGACGCTTCACAGGGCAATGCCAGTCCTTGAAATACATACGCGGTGCCTCTGCGACTTAGGCCAAGTCTCTCGTAAAAGGGCACCAGATCTTTCTTTGACGGCACCAGAAAAGGCAAAATCTCCTGGGCTTGCAGATCCCGGATGATCTGTCCCAGTAACCGGCTGGAATACCCTTTTCCCCGGTATGCGGGAAGGGTTCCTACCGCATATAGATATGCGGCCTTCCATACCTGTCCCTTTCCGTAAAGCGTAGCAGGAATCAAAGTCACCATACTGACCGCCGTGCCCTGTTCCCGATACACATACGTCCGGACATCCTCTCCCAGTATTTTCAAAAACTGCCGAATCTCTTCCTCACTGTCTCCAAAGCAGGCCTGCCAAATAGGCAGGATTTCGCGAATATTCGTCACTATTTCTCTATCGCCACACATTTTTCCACCATCATCACCGGATAGTAGGACTCCTTAGCCCTACGCAGGCCTTCGATACCATCATCCTCCTCCCGGTTTACATATTGGTACTCCTGCATTTCCCGCGTCACATACTCCTGATTGATCATGGGGTAGGCCCCCTGCACATCCGCAAAGGCTTTTTCCACATGCACCACATAGGTATCAGAATTCAACGGCTCCCCGATGGTAAAGGCCACCACCTGCCCGAACTGATACAACACCCCTCCGGTCAAGCCCAACTCTTCAAAATACTCAAATGCGTTCTCCACAATATCCCGGTCACGCTGCACAGCCGTGTTTCCGGCATTCACATGCTCTTCATACCACATGTCGGACATTCTGCGGCAAGCCTCCATATTTTCCCGGGTAAGGGGCTCATAACTCCAATCACCGGTATCCAAAAATCGGGAAATATGATTGCGTTTTCCATGGTATTTTTTACCCGCCAGACTGGTCAGGTTTTCTACACTGTAGATATAATCCCACTCCTCCCGATGGCTCTCGATCAAAAAGCGCCCCGGAAACAATTCCTCCAGTAGCCTTCCCTCCCCTGGCGTAAATCCCCGCAGATACAGCTTGTCCCCTCTGGAAGCCGCATCCTGCAGCATAAATTCCACACTGGCCTTCAGGTCGCCTTTCCCGGCGGGATACATATATACATATTCTCCGGTACCCGGTTCCTGGCACCTGGCACAGAGCATCCCGCTATACTCACATACCATCTCCCGATACTGCTCCTTCCACAGGAACAAATTGGCAAAAGTATAGTCGCAGCCTCTGAAATCCGAAGCCTTCAAAAGCGGCTCCATCCACTTTCTGTCTGCCAGTGTAATCTCCTTAAAGCTCATAACTCCCCCATCTTCTTTGGCCTTGGTTACATAACATTTTTATTTTACCCCAACTCATCTGGGATTTCAAGAATAAGTCCGTGTGCAATTCCCGGAACACTTTGTCCTTCATTATAACTGGTTTTGCTCAGCAGTGCACCGGTGGGTACAAAAAGTACCTTTTTCCAATTGCCTTCCTCCAATTGCTTCAATATATAGGCGGACAGTGTCACCGCACTGCAGCCGCAGCCGGAACCACCTGCATGGGTATCCTGACTTTCTGCATCGTAAATCTCTATCCCACAATCCATATGCCTGTCTGCAATATCATATCCCTTTTCGCGCAACAGATCCAGCATGACTTTCTGCCCCACACTGCCCAGATCCCCGGTAATGATCTTGTCATATTCCTCCGGCTCATATCCAAAATCTTCCAGATTCTGTGCAATGGTAGCCGCCGCAGCCGGTGCCATACAGGCTCCCATGTTCATCGAATCTTTCAAACCATAGTCCACAATTTTCCCCACTGTAAAACCGGTGATACGGGCTCTGGTGGTTTCTTCTTTTTGTGCCCCCAACACAAAAGCGCCGCTGCCGGTTACAGTCCATGACGCAGACAGGGGCCTTTGATTTCCATATGCCAAAGGGAAACGAAACTCCTTTTCCGCACTGGCAAAATGGCTGGAAGTCACACATACCACCCGATCCGCAAAGCCGCCTGCAACGGCCATGCTTCCCAAAGTCAGAGACTCTCCGCAAGTGGAACAAGCACCATACACCCCTAACAACGGTATCTGATAATTCATGAGCCCAAAGGAAGTTGCTATGGATTGACCAAGTAAGTCACCGGCAAATATATAACGCATGTCCTCCGGTTTCTTGCCTGCCTTTTGAAGCGCCAGATACACCGCATCCTTTTGCAGACTGCTCTCTGCCTCCTCCCAGGACTGGCAGCCGAACATGTCATCCTCGCCAACCATATCAAAGAGAAGTCCCAGAGGCCCTTCTCCTTCTTTTGTACCTACGACGGATGCGCTCCCGTTAATATACACCGGCTTGTCCAGCTGGATGCTCTGTTTTCCCAATTGACTCATCTTCTACCACTCGCTTTCTTTTTTCGAATAGTATCTGACCTTTCACGGGAAATATTCACTACCCCTTTCTCAGTCCCTTTGGATAATGATTTTTCATCACATCCCCTGTCAGTTTTCCCCAGCCCAGGCTCAAACTCCCCACACAGATCAGGCACCAGCCCTTTGCCAAAACTTCACTGTCGTCCATGATCAAGGTTTGACCTGACAGATACCTTCCTACAGCATCTCCCTGGGGCTGCAGATCCAGATAACTTTTTGCTTCTTCCGGCCTCAGCGCCAGAGCAAAGGCGTGGGAAGGTTCAAATCGTCCTTTTTTTAAAATCCCCAGATGAAGTCCTGGGCGCAGCACTTTCAGCCCCTGCAAAGAAGGCATGTCCTCAGGCCCCAGATAAAGATGATCCCCAAAACGAACCCAGGTCCCTTCCCACTGCTGCACCTGCAAAAATTCTTTGGCAAACTCAAAAAATTCCCTATATTCTTTTTGTGGCGAGTTCTTATCCGCCTGCTTTTTATTTTTTCTGATTCTGTTCTCTCTATCCTGCATGGATGCACCTGCTTTTTGCAGCACTGCCACATAATGCCCTTCTCCCCGGACTTTATGGGGCATCAACCGAAGGGTCTTTTCTAACCCTTCTGCAGGCTGACAGGTCCAATCCGGCCTGCCACCCTCAAATCCGGCGGGAGCTTCCACTTCCACAATTTCAAACTCCGGATGCGTTTGCAGAAAGCGGCTGACGGTCCCTTCATCTTCCTCAGGAGCAAAGGTACAAGTAGAATAAACCAGCCTTCCCCCACTTCTTAACATGGCCGCAGCCTGATTCAGCACCTGATCCTGCCGTGTGGCACATAATTTAACATTTTCAAGGCTCCATTCCTGACATGCTTCCGGGTTCTTGCGAAACATCCCCTCTCCGGAACAGGGGGCATCCACCAGGATCTTGTCAAACCAACTCGGAAATACCGTTGTCAACCGCTCCGGCGTCTCATTTGTCACAATACATCCCCTGATACCCATTCGTTCCACATTCTCCGACAAAATGGCAGCCCTTGCAGGATGGATCTCATTACTGATCAGGATTCCTTCCCCACCCATGGCATCCGCGATCTGGGTGGTCTTACCTCCGGGAGCCGCACACAGATCCAGGATCCGCTCTCCGGGCCGTGCATCCAAAAAAGAGACCGGTGCCATGGCAGAGGGTTCCTGAATATAATATGCCCCTGCTTCATGGAAAGGATGTTTTCCCGGCCCGGCATCCTGTTCATAATAAAACCCATTCTCTGTCCAAGGTACAGGGTGCAAGGAAAAAGGACTCTTTTTCAAAAACTCCTCCACACTGACCTTGCCCGTATTGACGCGCAAAGCCCGATAAGGCTCCTCCTCAAAACTCTGCAAAAATGCCGGGTACTCATCTCCCAGCATCCTCTTCATTCTTTCCAAAAACTGCTCCGGTAACATAACTTCCCTCCGTCTGTCACACAACTTAGATACTATTATACTCCATTTACCTATACCAGTTCAATACCAATGAAAATCTTAAAAAAAATATGCAGAAACAGTTTATTTTTCCTTAAAAATTTGGTATATATAAAAGGTATGATATATATACAATAGAGGTAAGTGGCACATGCGTACAGGTTTCGATAACGAAAAATATTTAAAAATGCAGTCTCAACACATTATGGAGCGCATACAAAAGTTTGACAATAAGCTTTATCTGGAATTCGGCGGAAAGCTTTTTGACGATCTGCATGCCTCCAGAGTTTTGCCCGGCTTTGCTCCGGACAGCAAACTGCAGATGCTGATGCAGCTGGCAGACCAGGCAGAGATCATCATGGTAGTCAGCGCAGATGATATTGAAAAGAATAAAATCCGGGAAGATCTTGGTATCACTTATGACAATGATGTGTTCCGTCTCATTGATGCCTTCCGTTCCCGTGGCCTTTATGTAAGTAGTGTTGTGCTTACGAAATATGCAGACCAGCACAGTTTAACTCATTTCCAGAAACGTTTGGAGCAGATCGGCATCCGGGTATACCACCACTATGTGATCCCCGGCTACCCCACCAATGTGCCCTATATTGTCAGCGAAGAAGGATACGGCAAAAATGACTATATAGAAACTACCAGACCCTTGGTTGTGGTAACCGCCCCGGGCCCCGGCAGTGGCAAGATGAGCACCTGCCTGTCCCAGCTTTACCACGAGCACAAGCACGGCATCTGCGCCGGATATGCCAAATACGAAACATTCCCCATATGGAATCTGCCCTTGGATCATCCGGTCAACCTGGCTTATGAAGCTGCCACCGCAGATTTAAATGATATTAATATGATAGACCCCTTCCATTTGAAGGAATATGGTGTCACTACTGTCAACTATAACCGGGATGTGGAGATCTTCCCTGTCTTAAATGCCATGTTTATCAAGATCTTTGGCAAAAATCCCTACGCATCCCCTACTGACATGGGTGTCAATATGGCCGGAAACTGCATTATAGATGATGCAATATGCCGGGAAGCATCCAGACAGGAGATCATCCGCAGATATTATCAGGCCATCGATGGCCTGGCCAACGGTACCCGTACCTCGGAGGAGGTGGGCAAGATCCAGCGGCTGATGAGCCAGGAAAACCTTTCCGTAACGGACAGGCTGGTGGTACCTGCCGCTCTCCAAAAATCAGAGAAAACCGGCGGACGTCCTGCAGTGGCCATCGAGTTGCCTAACGGCACCATTTGCACCGGCAAAACCGGTGACCTACTTGGCGCCAGCGCTGCCGCTTTGGTCAATGCGCTCAAAGAATTGGCGGACATCCCCCATGATCTGCCTGTCCTTTCTCCCAGCGCCATTGCCCCTATCCAGACATTAAAGACGGAATATTTGGGAAGCAAAAATCCCCGGCTGCATACGGACGAAGTATTGATCGCCCTTTCCGCCACAGCCGCAGAAAACGAAAGTTCTGCGCTGGCCTTAAAACAATTGCCAAAATTAAAGGGAAGCCAGGTGCACTCCACAGTACTGTTATCTCCCATTGATCGAAAGATCTTCAAGAGATTACTGTGTGACCTTACCTGCGAACCAAAGACACAATAGGAAGGAACTCATTCATGTTAAGACTTGTCTATATCTGCATTGTGGCTCTGCCTTTTATTCTGTTTTATTTTGGAAAGGCTGCTTATATAGAAAAGCACAGCGAAAATTACGATGAATATGATCGGTACAAATTAGCCAGACGGATGCTTTATCTGATGAAACGTATCGGTTTTATCCACACAGATGTTTACGGCACTGAGAATCTGCCTGACTCAGGTGGTTATATCATGTACGCTAACCATCAGGGCAAATACGATACAGTCGGCATTATGGACGCCCACCACAATCCCTGTACTGTGCTGATCGATGAAAAGACCTCCAGAGAGCCTCTGGTAAACGATTTTATCAATCTTGTCAAAGGCAGCCGCCTGGACAAGACCAACATGGAGTCTCAACTAAAGACCATCCTAAACATTATCAAAGAAGTCAAGGATGGTCGCCGATATATTATTTTTCCTGAAGGTGGATACACAAACAATCACAATCATGTGCAGGACTTTCTGCCCGGCTCCTTTAAGTGTGCCACCAAATCCCGGTGTCCCATTGTCCCTGTGGCCCTGATTGATTCCTACAAGCCCTTTGCCATCAATTCTCTGCGAAAGGTGCGTACACAGGTGCATTTTCTGGAACCGCTCCTATACGACGATTACAAGGACCTGAACACCCAGGAAATTGCCTTGCTTGTAAAAGATCTGATCACCAATACCATTGATCAATATATTCCTCAAAAAGTTTGAGTTTTATTGTATTGTGCCTAAATACCTGATTATTCTTCAGCTATAACAAAACTTATGCCGTTCATTATGATTTGGTCTCCGTTCTGCTCTATATTCTGACTTAAAAGAATTTTACCAAGCTTTGGTGCATCATAATAGTGTCGGTATCCTGACGGATTAAGTGCTATAAAAAGCTTTTTACCGTTTGCCATTCTTTCGTACACAAATGGGTATCCCGGCATCAGAATATTAAAATCCGCCTCTGCATACAAGGCTTCGTTTTCCCTGTGAAGAGCTATAAGCTTCCTTGTAAACTCAAGAAGAGAATTTTCGTCATTTACCTGACTTTCTACAGTTGGTGCACCCTCTCTGCTATCAGTAGGCAGATATGGTGTGTCACTATCGGAAAAGCCATGGTTTTTCCTGTCGTTCCACTGCATCGGGGTTCTTGAACCCGTACGGATATACCCGCCCTCTTTTGATGGAAGTCCCTCTATGTAATCCATACCTATTTCGTCACCGTAATACACAAACGGAACACCCGGCATGGTAAAGAGAAATGCCATACATACTTTTACTTCCTCAGTTGTGCGTTTGTAAGCAAGTCTCTGCATATCGTGATTACCCGTAATATGACCTATATATCCCTTGCCTTTTGCATGATCCAAATCATACAAAAATCGGTCAAGATACTCATTTATGTTACCCTTGCCCTCAGTGTTAAAATAACTGTGCCCCACAAGTTCCGATGTAGTATTTCGTCCCTTTTCATAACGGAACAGAGAACGATATGCACTCGGTCCTGAATGAAGAAGAAAATCAAGATGGAAGCCCGAGTTTATAGCGTCACTGGGATAACCCCATTCTGCTACAAGAAGAACATCCGGGTTTCTTCTCTGTATATGTTCTCTTATTTCGTGCCAGAATTTCTGCATTGCCGTTCCATCTGTATCGCCCTTTATAAGTGATGCCGCCATATCAACACGAAAAGCATCTGTTCCCAAATCTATCCAGAAATCTATTATTTTTTTTAGTTCTTCTTTCATAGCTACACAATCGGGGTGCGTTACAGGAAGCTCCCACGGATAATTGGGGTTTGGGTGTGCATAACCGTAGTTAAGTGCAGGCTGACTCCAGAAAAAGTTATTGATACATTTTGCATCTCTTTCTCCAAGCGATGCAATTCCCTCACCCTCATCAAAGGAAGCGGTTGTCCATATATAGCGGTTTGTATATTCATTTTTCTCTGCCTTTGAGGACTCTATAAACCACGGATGGTCTATTGATGTATGACCGGCAACAAGGTCAAACATAACCTTCATTCCACGTGCATGAGCCTCACTGCACAACATTCTGTAATCCTCATTTGTTCCGTACCTTGAAGCAACATTGTAAAAATCGGTTACATCATATCCTGCATCCCTGAAAGAACTTTCATTGATAGGATTCAGCCATATTGCTGTGAATCCCATATCCTTAATGTAATCAAGCTTTTGTATGATTCCCTGTAAATCACCGATACCGTCACCATTTGTATCATGAAATGACTGGGGATAAATCTCATAAACAACTGCATCATTAAACCAGTTTTTCAAAATAATTCCTCCCTCGTAAAATTTCTATTGTGTTTTAATCCCTTTTTGAAATCACCAATTTCAACCTCAATCATAAATTCAACCTGTCGGATTTTCCAGTTTATATGTCTCTCTCCTCCAAGGTACTCCATAGATGGCTCCCATCCAAGTCGAGAATTCGTCTGAACAAGAGGCAATGCTTTCTTGGCGTTTTCTATTTCATCGAAAGCTATTTTCTCCATCTCATTAAGTGCATCAAGCATCTGTTTGGCAGACTGAGAACTGTTAAGATTTGTTTTGGCAAGAAGGAATTTTTTGCAGTTTATAGCAGTTATAACGCTTAATCTTATGTATCTGCCCAAATCCAAAAGTTCTTCAAGTTCATCGCTTCTATCCTCAATCTCTTCCATAAGTTCAATACCCTTTTGCATCAAAGTCTCCATTTCACCAAGACGCTTGAGTTCACTATGTATGGTTATTTGCGGTATTGAGCTAAGTCCCTTTTCATACCATGTAAAGGGGTCATAAGTTGGCACAAGATTTCCACTCTTTGCCTCAGCATAGTCAGCAACAATAGGCGCAATTTTTCTCATGAAAATAAGAGGATACGAAGGGCCTATTCTAAATGGTCCGTATTGGTCAGGATTTGTTGCATCATAAAAAGTAATTGCATCACTCCATAAGCTTAATGCTTCCTTAAGCTTAAGCGTATCGCGAGGTACAAAAATCCCATCCAAAATTTTTGAAAGTATGTCATTTTCTTTGCAATCAGTAATTGTAAAATTCCACTTTGCAAGCTCACTTATAAACGATGGATAAAAACCATAGTGATGAGATTCCATAAGACCGCGCAAGCCGTACTGTTCTTTGCACTGCGAAAGGGAATCATAGCGTTTCTGCCATTGCATCGGGAACGGTTCATACGGAATGCTTCCAAAATCCCAGGTGAGTCCGCCTGTATTTGTCATTGCGTAAAGTCTGATACCGGCTTTTTTCGCTGCCTCTGCCTCAGAAACAAAATACTTACCGGGGCCGGAAAGTGAAAGAGTATAATCAGAAGAATACTCCGTAACTCCATTTACTTCGTATGGCTCACACATCTCATACGTTACAAGAAGCGATACATCCTTTGGAAGATTTTCTATAAGCTTAATTCTATCCTCGGTAGGTGCCCATCCCCAATTGTAGCTCCATAATACTATATCAACATTTTTCTTATGCTTATCTATAACTTTTCTTAATAGTCTGAGCCAATCCGGATAATCTACGCACGGCCACCATCCCGGATGGATTTGAGTACTTGGTATCCCGTCCTTTCCTACCCGGCTTGTACTTCCGCTTGTATGAGGATCATGGCTTGGAAATGCAACAGACTCACCCACCAAAATCACTCCCTTAAGCCCAGGACAGTGGCTGAATAATTCACCGTATGTTGATTCATAATATGCCTCTGCCCCATCATCATCGGGATGAAAAGGACTCTTATAATGACTATATGCATAGACATCAATACCATATTTTTCTGCACGGTAAATGATCTCATTAAAATCTACAAATCCATTATGTGTTTTGTTTATATTTCTTACATTAAGTAAAATTGTATCCATTCCGGCATGCGCTATATCTCTGAGATGCCAATTGGGAAATTGATCCTCTGCATAGCCAGTTTGAATCATTCTGGGACTAAACATAGCTCTTGATTGAACTATACCCTTTTTGAGATAAGGTGCTCTTCTCATTGTCATGAAATCTTCGAGACGATATAAAGCCTGTGCAGCACCTCGCTCATCATACGCAGTTATAATGATACCCTCATCATTCACATCAAGTTTATAACCCATATATCCCTTAGCGGTATCAAGTGTCTCATCATCAGGATTTATGACAACCCTTATATACTCAGAGCAAATCTTTTGCTTACTAAGAAGTACCGAGATATCCATGGATATAAACATATAATCCACAAAATCTTTTGCAGCAGTAAAAACAACATCTGTATAGGCAGAAGATATATCCACTGCAAATCCATGCTTTATCTCTATTTCATTATCATCAGGAAGAAGATTGGTATTTCGTAAATTCTTTTTATGTACTTCAATAAGCTTCTTTTTGAATTCATATTCTTTTTCATGTTTTCGCATACATATCCTCCTAAAAAAATGCAAAACTCTACTATAGATTATAAAAAAACAACAGAAAAAAAGATAGTCTTTCTCTGCTGTTCCATCATACGATTCTGCTATATTTTTATGTTTTATCAACTGTTTCGAGAAACCTGTGAGGGCGTAAAGCCAAAACTTTTGCGAAACAGTCTGCCGAAATGATTATAGTCCGTAAACCCCACCATTTCTGCCACCTCTGATGTGGAATACTCGCCCACCTTCAAAAGCTGCATGGCTTTTTGCAAACGTATCTCATTTACATATTGGAGCGGCGATACACCCATACATTCCTTGAACAGATGGTTAAATCTGTCTTCACTCAGGTGGATCAACTCCGCCAATTCCCGGTTGCAGATTGGCTCCGTGTAATGAAGCCTTATATATTGTCGCACAGTATTAAATCTCTCCAACTGTTTCAGACGCTTCGACTGTTCTTTGTCAGACAACACTTCCTCAACATAATTTCTGGCCAAATGTGCAACCAGGCGCAACACCTCACCCTTGCAGATCAATCTATAACCCATCTTTGCTTCTTTAAACTCTCGATAGATGGCAGGTATAATTTCCCGGATCACCGGATCACCGCTGATCATTTTACAAAAAATAAGGTTCTCATCGGCCACTTCCTTGGCCAGATCCTCCATGGCAAAAATGATCACCACACTTTTTAGATTGCTGCTGCAATACCCGGCATGCAACACATTGCCGTTGGCCACAGCCAGCTCCCCCTCTTTGACAAAAAAGGTCTCATGGTCCAACATGATCTCCATCTCACCGCTCATCACATAGTGCACTTCAATATGCTCATGCCAATGAGAAGGAAAAACCTTCTCCCGCTTCATCAGATTTTCCTTCTCATTGAAATACACCTCTATGGGAAATTCCTTGTCCAATATTACTTTTTTCTCGTAAAGTCCAATATCTTTTTTCATAGGTTTCCTCACACTTCCGTTCATGCTGATTATATATGCTTTTCCCGGATTGTGCAACAGAAAACAAATCACTCATTACTCAACAATTACCAGAATATTTTTTCGTTACCAGCAATATTAGTATTGTCCTACTTTCATATATTTTGCATCTTGAATGCGTAACATATCGGCACAGCAGGAGCACTTTTCATTAATCGTAGTGCGATTATGATTTCGTGATGGGGTACAATCAGTGATTGAGATACCTTCACCTTCCCCCTTATTGTATTGATCACATTTATCATAAAATTCAGTTGCAGTTAAGGTTTCGCTATCAATCTTTTGCCTATTATGAGGTACGAATTTCCTATCAATTTAGAATATTCTGCGGCAGCTTTATATATAGCCTTTAATAAGGCCTCATTTGAAAGTTTTGAAGTAATAATCATCTGTGCTCCTACGTAAAAGGGTCCTGCTTACGCAAGACCCTCACATTTGCATATTACACTGGTTTATTTAGGTGCGTGCCACCCAATTGAAAGCCTTCCACTTTCATGCGAAATCAACTATTTCGTAAAGTGTGTGCATAGTTTTAACGTTTCCAGTCTAACGGCGATACGCTCCTTATATCGCTTGCCCATATGAATATGGAGAAGATTCCTCTTCTGGCA
>SVFM01000013.1 GCA_015056865.1 Lachnospiraceae bacterium | reverse complement strand
CCTACACCTATGACAGTGGCGGCAATATCCTGACCATGTCAGATGGAACCACCAGCCATACCTACACTTACGGGGACAGTGACTGGAAGGATCTGCTGACTGCTTATGACGGCCAGAGTATCACCTATGATGGGGCAGGGAATCCCACCAGCTACTATAATGGCAGCCGCTGGAACCTTACCTGGGTGGATGGCAGGAAGCTGGATAGGGTGGAAAGCACAGATGGCACTGTGATCTCCTATATCTATGATGTATCCGGCAGCCGCAGGAGCAAGACGGTGGATGGGGTGACCCACAGTTATATCTGGGAAAGCGGCAGGCCTCTTCGGGAGATCCTATCTGGGGAAACGGAGGTTTACAGTGCAGGAGATACCTTGTATTTCTTCTATGACCAGAGCGGCAGTCCTTATGCCCTGATGTATAATGGAGTAACCTACTACTATATCTTAAATGGCCAGGGGGATGTGGTAAGGCTGGTTGACAGCAGTGGAGCTGCCTCGGCATCCTATGAGTATGATCCTTATGGGAAGATCTTAAGTGCCACAGGCAGTATGGCAGAGGTGAATCCCCTGCGGTATAGAGGGTACTACTATGATGCTGAGACAGGATTCTATTATGTGAACAGCAGGTACTATGATCCCGGGGTGGGAAGGTTTTTGAATGCAGACGGATATGCATCTACCGGCCAGGGACTCGTGGGATTTAACATGTTTGCGTACTGTGGAAACAATCCCGTAAACAGAGTGGATCCTATAGGGCAATTCTGGAAAGAACTATGGGGTACATTTATCCAAACGATTCAGCAAGCTAGGGGTTACTTCGCAGTAGCAGCAGGAGTTTCACAGGTAGACTCTCCTGTGCCAGGCCCAGCGGATGTTGTATCGGGTGTTCTGTTGCTTGGTGGCATACTGGTTTGTGCGGGACTAGCAACACATAATACTATAACAGCACCATCTCTCTCTATATCAATACCAAAGGCTGAAGAAAAAGCTAAAGAGAAAGTTGCAGCGATTACTTCTGAGCCAAGTTCTACAGTAATATACAGATATGGTGGTACCAATCCAGGGAATTTGACTCCAAGTCAACGTGATGTTGATGCGTATCCCACGACTGGAAAAGGACTTTCTTTTTCTACTGTACCGAAACCGGGTGCAGCGATGACTACAATAGAAGCGCTAAATGCAACTGGTGTTGTTTATGCTGTTCATGATGGCCCAGGCCACGTTAGTGTACATCCTATCGGGGGAACGCTTGAAGATTGGCATAAAGCAGGTTCTTCGTCGATTTGGACAACAGCTGTTAAGTCAGTGGTAATAAAATGGGATGGAGGGAAGTAAGATGAACAATATGCAAAATATCTATGAGATGTTGGATTGGAAAAATCCATCTGAGATCCAGGTGGAAGGAATGCGTTTAGCGAAAGAAATTAGTGATTTATCTTTGTTGATTCTACCACCTGCCGCCCCATCCGTTTGGGAATGTTGCGCGCAAATTTTGTGTGAAAAAACTGATTTGGTTTTAGAGCCATATTTAGACAGACTTTTAGAATGGCTACAAGATTTAAATTGGCCAGGAGCATTGCTTATACTGGATAGGTTAAAGATTTTTTCAGGAAAGAAATTGAAAACACCTTTTATTAATTGTTTCACCTATGCTAGCAACCTAAATAATGAAGAGGGACTAATGTGGTTAGATTATTTATCAGAATTGCTTGATAATGAACAGTTGAAAGCAGAATTGTCAAGAGAGATCATAGAAAAACTTCAAGATCATTATAAAAATTGGGGATTTTGGTATGATGAGTAGATTGTGAAATTAACTAGCCTTATTACACTGACAGGTCAGCAGTTAATAAGTTTTTATATTTGCAAAAGACGATAGAGAAATTCGGATACAATAGTTATGACTTGTCCTAGATGTGGGCTAGGAAATGCAATATTAATTCAGTAATGCTCAATTTTTCTAACATTTGGTGGCTGCTACGAGTTTTATGGCAAGTAGCGGCCACTTTATGTCGAGTGTTCTTGACCGTGCACATCTGCACCCCATTAAAACTTTTTTCACCAAATCCGCAAAGATTGTTGATGTTTTTGCGATTGTATCCTATACTATAATTGTAGAAGTATTGTAAAAAACAGAAAATGATAGATGAGAGGTAACCGGATGGAAAGGTTGGCCGCAGACAAAATTATAATCGGTGCGGGGCTGTATGGGCTGTACGCCGCTCTTTTTTGTGCAAGGCGGGGTCAGCAGGTGATCGTGCTGGAGCAGGAGGCAGCGCCCTTTGTCAGGGCTACGTATATCAATCAGGCCAGAGTGCACATGGGATATCACTATCCCAGGTCTATTTCCACTGCCCTGAAATCGGCAGGGTATTTTGAACGGTTTGTGGAGGATTTTGGATTTTGTATTCATGATCAGTTTGATCAGGTGTACGCCACCTCGGCCAAGTTCTCCTGGACGGATGCGGCGGAATTTATGAAGTTCTGCAAGGATGCCGGGATTCCCTGTACGCCGCTGCCGGTGGAACGCTATTTTAAGGAGGGCATGTGCGACGGTGCGTTTTTGACCCGGGAGTACACCTATGACGCTAGGATATTGGGGGATTATTTTGTGGAAGAACTGAAAAAGCACCCCAATGTCCGGATTTTTTATGATGTGCGGCTGCGCTCCATTCAGGCGGTGGGAACAAATTATCACGTGGACTGCAGAGACGGGCTGTATCAGGCGCCCTTTGTGCTCAATGCTACTTATGCGGGGGTGAATCATGTGCTCAGTCTGGTAAAGGATCTGGAGCCGGAGCCCTTTGCTATGAAATATGAATTGTGTGAGATCATTCTCTGTGAGGTGCAGGAATCCTTGAAAAAAGTGGGACTGACGGTGATGGACGGCCCTTTCTTTTCTCTGATGCCTTTTGGCAAGACGGGGCTGCACTCGCTCACATCGGTGACCTTTACCCCCCATGAGACAGATTACAATACAGTCCCCGGTTTTCGCTGTACAAGGCAGGCGGACGGAGAGTGCCACGGGGAGCATTTGGGGAACTGTAACGATTGTAAATACAAGCCGCAGAGTGCTTGGGAATATATGGATGCGCTGGCACGCAAGTATATGCGGGAGGATCAGGTGTATGAGTACAAGGAGTCATTGTTTTCCATGAAACCTATTCTGAAGGCGTCGGAGATCGATGATTCCAGACCAACGGTGATTAAGGTGGCTTCTACAGCACCTACATTGGTCAGTGTGTTGTCCGGTAAGATCAATACCATCTATGATCTGGATGGGATTTTATCATAAAAAGTTGGGGGGATGGTATGAAGGAGAAGAATTTTGTATCCTGCGTTATATACATGCATAATGAGGAGCGTACGCTGACAGAGTTTCTGGACAGTGTAAGAGGCGTCATGGAGGAAAACTTTGAAAAATATGAGATCATCTGTGTGGATGATGCCTCTGAGGATGGAACGGTGGCAAGGCTGCAGGAATATGTGAGAGAACTTCACAATACCAAGGCCATCAGTCTGATCCGTATGAGCTATTATCAGGGGCTGGAGGCTGCTATGAATGCAGGCAGCGATCTGGCTGTGGGGGATTTTATCTTTGAATTTGATCAGGCCCAGATGGATTATGACAAGGAACTGATCATGCAGGTGTACCACAAAGCCCTGGAGGGCTATGATATTGTGGCGGCGGCGCCCAAGCATCATATTTCCCTGTCCTCCAAGTTGTTTTATTTTGTATATAATCTGGGCAGCCGCGGGGCAAACAAGCTCCAGCAGGAGCGTTTCCGGCTGGTATCCCGAAGGGCTGTAAACCGGGTAAATCAGCTGAATGCCTACGTGCCCTATCGCAAAGCCATGTATGTAAAGTGCGGCCTGATGATGACTACCCTCTCTTACGATAACGCTAAAACGGAGCACCGGGGGAGAAACAGCCAGGAGAGAGGCAGCAGAAGCCTGTTGGCCTTTGATTCCTTTATTATTTTTACAGATATTTTGGAAAAGTTGTCCCTGATTCTTTGCGGACTATTCTTATTGGTAATGCTGGTAATGGCAGGATATGTGGTGTGGTCCGTTTTCAGCGAGATTCGGCCGGTGGAAGGCTGGATGTCCACCTTTGGTCTTATATCTTTTGGATTTTTTGGTCTGTTTTTGATGCTGACCCTGATCCTGAAATATCTTTCCGTGATCCTGAACCTTCAGTTCAGGCGGCAAAGGTATATTATCTCAGGGATTGAGAAACTGACAAAATAAAATTGCGGCGAGGAAAGAAAGCATGAAGATCAATATTATTTTTCCGGTATTGAATGAAAGACTTCGTTTGGAGAACGGGATCCGGGGCACAGTAGATTATTTGCAGAGTATAGGATTTGAAGAGTATCGGATCACCATCGTAGACAATGGTTCTCAGGATGAGACGCCCCAGATTGCGGAGGCTTTGTGCAAGGAATTCCCTCGGGTAACGTATGAACGGATTGAGGTGCGGGGGGTAGGCGCAGCCTTTCGAAAGGGGGTAGCCCTGAATGACTGTGAGATCGTGGGTTATATGGATATCGATCTGTCCACCAATATCAAGCATTTGGGAGAGGCTATACAGATTTTTCAGCAGCAACCGGAAATTCAGTATATTAACGGCAGCAGGTTTGCCAAAGAATCTGACACCAAGGGGAGAAAGTGGTATCGCAAGATCACATCTCAGGGGCTTTTGATCCTTTTGAAGTTGTTTCTGGGCATGAAGTGCACGGATGCTATCTGCGGCTTTACTTTTGTACGCAGGGAAGTGGCCGAGATGCTGGTGGAGGCATCCAGCCAGGACAACGGCTGGTTTTATATGATAGAGTTTTTGCTGCGTGCAGAGAAACGGGGTGTCAATGTCCTGGATTATCCGGTGGAGTGGCAGGAAGACTATAATACTACCGTTAAGATTTTTAAGACCATCTGCAACTACATAAAGCAGATTACCAGATTGTTTATTGAGTTTCGGATCAAAAAACATATCTAGAAGGAGAGTTTGTGATGTCGGATAGGATCAAAAGAATTGATTTAACCAGGGATTTTCAGGCCCATAAGGAAGAATATATGAAAGCCATCCAGGCAGTGTGCGAAGAGACTGCTTTTTCTGGGGGGCGTTTTGCAGATCAGTTTGATGAGGAACTTGCAGCGTTTGTAGGTACCAGATACGCAGCAGGCGTAAATAACGGTACTTCGGCCTTGCATCTGGCCATGCTGGCTCTGGGCGTGGGGCCCGGAGATGAGGTGATCGTGCCCGCAAATACGTATATTGCTACGGCTTGGGGTGTGTCCTACACGGGAGCAACCCCTGTATTTGCAGACTGTACACCGGACACCTGGGAGATAGATCCGGCATCCGTGGAGCGTAAAATTACACAAAAGACCAAGGGTATCATCGGGGTACATCTGTACGGTCAACCCTTCGACTTTCGTGCCATCCGTGAAATAGCGGACAGGCACGGCCTGTTTGTAGTGGAAGACTGCGCTCAGGCCAGCAACGCCCTGTATGAAGGCAGACAAGTGGGAAGCTTGGGAGAACTGGGGTGTTTCAGCTTTTATCCCGGCAAGAACCTGTACGCTTTTGGTGAAGGCGGCAGTGTGACTACCGACAATGAGGAGTATTTTAAACACATTACACGGCTTAAAAATCAGGGCTGTGATGTGCGCTATTATCATGACGAAGTAGGGTACAACATGCGGCTGGAGGGAGTTCAGGGAGCGGTGCTCAGCGTCAGCCTGAAGTATTTGAATGAATGGACCGACAGGAGAATCGCCATTGGGCAGCGGTATCACCGGGAGATCACCAATCCCTTGATCACCATGCAGGTGCATCCGGAAAATACCAGGCCGGTGTATCATCTGTTTGTGATCACGGTGCCGGATCATGAGGATTTTGTGCGGTATATGGAAGAACAGAACATCGAGTGCAATATGCATTATCCGGTGCCCTGTCATTTACAGAAGGCCTACGCTCATCTGGGTTATCAGCCGGGGGATTGCCCCAATGCGGAGTATCTGGCATCTCACTGTGTTACGCTTCCGTTGTTTCCCGAGATGCGGGATGATGAGGTGGAGCGCGTGGTCAGAGCATGTAATGAATATAAAGGAGCTGTAAAGAAGCCTTAAAATTGTATAATTTCTTGTTCCCCTCGAATACTATAAAGGCTACTGAAAATGATTTATAGATAGTGTGGAGAACGATATGGATACCAATAAAAAAGAATTAGGCGCTGAACTTGCCTACGCGGCACTTGATGAAGTACCCCATCCCAAGGCAGATGCAAAAGAAATTGTAGGTTTAGTAAAAAACGGCGGAAGAATCAAGGGCTATCAGCTTTCTGATGGCTCAACCGTGTCCAAGGAAGAAGGCGTTGCCATGGCAAAGGCCGGTGAAATCCAAGGCGTGGGAGTTGCACACCGGAAAGATTCTGAATATTTAAAATCTTTACCTGACGGTACAGAAGATAATAACCTTGGAAATTTACCCTCGATAAGCGGGTAAGCCTATTCCACCTGCGTGGGATAGATGCCGGTTTCTCTCTTGTAGCAGGTGGAAAAGTAAGCCTGACTGCTAAAGCCCAGCCTGTCTGCCACTTCCGTGACGCTGGAGCCATTCTGTAAAAGCTCGGTGGCGGTTTTGATCTTCAATTCCAGAGAATATTTGTGGATACTGATGCCGGAATATTTTTTGAAAATACGTTTCAGTGTGGATTCGCTTGTATTACAGGCCCGAGCGATCTCCCGGACAGAGGGTTGTCCGCAGACCTGACTGTGGATGTAATTTACCGCCTTGCTGAACAGCAGGGCATCGGGCGCCATGGAAACTCTGGATATTTTACCGTTGTCTATCAGGGACAGAAAAAGCTGATAAAGATAGGTTGCCAGCATTTGGGGATAGGTCTGGGTATCCTCAAAAGGCAGGATGTAATTCTTGGTGCCGCCGGTCTGCGAAGGAAAATGCTCTGCCAGATTGTCGCGCATATAATCCAGCATGGAGGAACAGATTTTCTTTTGGGATTCAGAGAGTCGGAATACTTTATTTTTTAAATGGCTGGCCATATTTCCTTCCATAGAAAAGGAAAAAATCAGCAATGTAGCCCCCTCTGGATTGTCAATGTGGAACTTGTGCAGTTCCAGAGGCTTATGAAAAATGATCTGATCCTGTTCCAGATTATACACCCTGTCATCACCTGAAACACACATGTTACCCTCCAGAACATAGACACATTCCCAGAAATTGTGGCTTTCTCCCGGAAAATCGTAACCGTGATCATAATGCACTTCGAAAAAAGAATAAAATCTGTCAATGTTAATTTGCGGCGTTACATTGTGCGCTGTCCATATCATAATAATCTCTCCATAGAAACATGATCTGAAATCATATATTTTTGGTCGAATAAAGTATAGATATATGTTTTGTGTGCAATATAATAATATCATGTACCTTATCAAAAGGGAAGGAGAAAATACATATGAAAGATATAAAAGTTGGATTTATTGGTTTGGGCGGAAGAGGCCAATATCTTCTGGAGCATGTGGTGCTCAAACAGAAGGAGCAGGTAACCGCTGTGTGTGATGTGTATCCGGACAGAGGCGAGGACGGCAAGAGGCTGGTACTGGCAGCAGGCCAGACAGAGCCCAAGGTATATACAGATTATCATGATCTGATCACGGATGAGAACGTGAATACGGTTGTCATCACTTCTGCTTGGGAAAACCATGCAGAGGCTGCTATTGCCTCCATGAAGGCTGGCAAGGCAACAGCTATTGAGGTGGGCGGTTCCTACTCTTTGGAACAGTGTTGGGATCTGGTAAAAACTTACGAGGAGACCAAGACACCGTTTATGTTCCTGGAAAACTGCTGCTATGGCAGACGTGAGATGATGGTACTGAACATGGTGGAGCAGGGACTTTTTGGCGAGATCGTGCACTGCAGCGGCGGCTATCACCATGACCTGCGCTATGAAGTGTGCAACGGCAAAGAGATCAGACATTATAGACTCAGAAATTATCTGCACCGCAATGCTGAAAACTATCCTACCCATGAGTTGGGACCCATTGCAAAGGTGCTGAAGATCAACCATGGCAACCGCATGCTTACCCTTACATCTACTGCATCTAAATCTGCTGGCCTGCATGACTATGTGATGCGCAACAAGCCGGAGGACGAGCTGTTGAAGGATGCAAAGTTTGCCCAGGGTGATGTGGTGACTACCGTGATCAAGTGCGCCGGCGGCGAAACCATTGTACTGACGCTGGATACTTCTCTGCCCAGATTTTACAGCCGTGGCTTTACTGTGCGCGGAACCAGGGGTCTGTATGAGGAGTGCACCGACTCCGTATTTTTGGATACGGAAGAGGATAGAAGACATGATGGGGATTGGATTCATACCCGCATGTTGAATGCAGAAGAATATGCAAAGGAGTACGACCATCCCCGCTGGAGAGAGTACATCGAAAGAGGTGTTGAGGAAGGTCACGGCGGAATCGACTGGCTGGAGTTCATTGATTTCTTCGAGGCAATCAGAAACAACACCCCTATGCCCATTGATGTGTACGATGCGGCCAGCTGGATGGCAGTGACTGCGCTCTCTGAGATGTCCATTGCAAGAGGCGGAGCAGTGGTGGATTTTCCGGATTTCACCAACGGCAAGTGGCTGATGAATATTATTGATTAAGCATATCACAACTCCTTTATCTATATAAGAAGGGCGCCCCGGTTTTGTAGGAAAGCTTGGGGCGCCCTGATATTATTTGTCTTGGGGCTGTATTTTGGCAACCTGCATTTAAAACATATGTTGACAAATTATCGTTTTTGTTCTATACTAAACGTAGTGTAACACATTTCAAAACGTGCATTCGCACATTCCGGCAGCTTCTGCCACAATACTCAGATCAATAAAATGTGGCAGGATCGGATGACCATGAGCGGTTCCTGCTGTAAGAAGGAGGCGTTTCATGGGAAAAACAGACAAAATATTATACGACTATTTGAGCGACAAGGACAGATTCTCGGATTTGTTCAACGGTTGCTGTTTTGAGGGCAGGCAAATTATTCGGCCAAATGACATGGAGCTGTTGGATGGTAGGTATTCGAGACAAAGAGGCGACAGGGCAAATATTTCTTTGATCGGGGATAGCGCCGGCGTGCAGGAGAGAGACCTGCTTATGCTGTGCAGAGATCAGGCGTTTTTGCGGCTGCTGGCTGTGGAGAACCAGACGCAGATAGATTATACCATGCCCTGGAGGTGCATGAATTACGATGTCAGAGAATACGAAAAGCAGATCCGGCAACTGAGCCGCAACAATCGCAAGAATAAGTCGCTACAGGGAAATGCAGAGTTTTTGTGTGGTTTGAAAAAGGAGGATAGGCTGATCCCAGTATATACTCTGTGCGTATATTATGGGGAGGAGACCTGGGATGGGCCCCGAAGTTTACGGGATATGATGTGCTTTGGAGCGTTGGCTTGTGAATCGGATCATTGGTTTCGGGATTATGGCATGAATCTGATTTGTGCAAATGAGTGGGAGGACAGTGACAGGTTTCTTACTTCCCTGAGACAAGTATTTGGTGCCCTTCCCTATCGGAAGAATAAAGAGAAACTGCGCAGGGTCATGCAGGAAGATTCTACATATCGTCATCTGGATGGGGAAACTTACAAAGTGTTGGCACTGTTGCTGGGTCAAAAAGAGCTAGCGATCCAAAGTGAGAAAGAAGAAAAGGAGGAATGGGATATGTGTAAAGCACTGGAGGATATCCGGATGGAAGGTTTTGAGGAAGGAATAGAACGTGGAATAGAACGTGGAATGGAGCGTGGAGTAGATCAGGGCAAACTGGATAAGACAAGGACTGTGGTTCGAAATATGCTACAGCGTGGGATGACGAAGGAGGATATTATTGCGCTGGCGGAGTGCAGTGGAGAGCTGGTAGAGGATGTAAAAAGAAGCATAAAAGGTTAAAGGCCTTGCCCCATTGGCGGACTTTTATGGGAAAACCCAACAAAAACAACGAGAGTCACTGTTGACAAGCCACACAATCAGACATATAATAGGTTTGAGAATGTGGTTTTTTGTTGTTTTTTTAGAACAAACTTTCAGGAGTGTAGATATGAAGAGATCAAAGCGATTTGAGGTATTGGATCAGCGTTCAGTGAATCTGGACGGTTATATTAATGAATGGCCTGAGATGGGATTTGTGGCGATGAAGAGCCCTTACGATCCCAAGCCCTCCATAGAAATCAGGAACGGCGTGGTTGTGGAACTGGACGGAAAGCGCAGAGAGGATTTTGATTTTATCGACCAATTTGTTGCAGATTATGCCATCGATATTCAGCGTGCCAGCAAGTCCATGGCTGTGGATTCTTTGGAGATTGCCCGGATGATCGTGGACATCCATGTTTCCAGAAAGGAAATTTTAGAACTGGTATCCGGTATCACCCCTGCCAAGATGGCCGAGGTGGTGAACCACTTGAATGTGGTGGAGCTGATGATGGGTATGCAGAAGATGCGTGCAAGAAGAGCTCCCGGCAACCAAGCCCATATTACCAATCTGAAGGATGACCCAGTGCAGATCGCTGCAGATGCAGCAGAAGGTGCACTGCGTGGTTTTAATGAGGAAGAGACCACCATGGGTGTGGCAAGATATGCCCCCCTCAGTGCCATGGCTCTGTTGATCGGTTCTCAGGTGGGCCGTCCCGGTGTTCTGACCCAGTGTTCCGCTGAGGAGGCTACGGAGTTGGAGCTTGGTATCCGCGGTCTGACTACATATGCAGAGACTCTTTCGGTTTATGGTACGGAGAAGGTTTTCATAGATGGTGACGATACTCCGTATTCCAAGGCATTTTTGAATTCCGCATACGCGTCCAGAGGATTGAAGGTAAGATTTACCTCCGGTGCAGGCTCTGAGGTGCTGATGGGCAGCAGTGAGAAGAAGTCCATGCTGTATCTGGAGTGCCGTTGTCTGTACGCCACAAAGGGAGCTGGTAGCCAGGGAACCCAGAATGGTTCTGTGAGCTGTATCGGTGTGCCAGGCGCAGTGCCCGGTGGTATACGTGAGGTTATGAGTGAGAATTTGGTGGCTGCACTTTTGGGACTGGAATGTGCTTCTTCCAATGACCAGAGTTTTTCCAATTCCGACATGCGTCGTACTGCCAGAACCATGCTGCAGTTTTTGCCCGGCACGGACCTGATCTTTTCCGGATACGCAGCAGAGGCCAATTATGATAACATGTTTGCAGGTTCCAATTTTGACGCAGAAGATTTTGACGATTATAACGTACTGCAAAGAGATATGCAGGTAGACGGAGGACTTCGCCCCGTGACCGAGGAGGAAGTAATCCGGGTACGTAACAAAGCGGCCAAAGCGGTGCAGGCAGTGTTTGCCCAGTTGGGCTTGTCCCCCATCTCTGATGAACAGGTTGAGGCAGTAACCTATGCCCATGGCAGTAAGGACACCCTGCCCCGGGACGTGATCGCAGACCTGATGGCGGCAGAGGATGTGCTCAGACGCGGCATTACCGGTATTGATGTGGTAAAAGCTCTGGCAGAATCTGGCTACCGGGATGTGGCAGAGAGTGTGCTGAGCATGCTGAAACAGCGTGTGATCGGTGACTATATGCAGACGGCAGCAGTGCTGGATAGGAACTTCCGGATCCAGTCCGGTCTTAACACCCCCAATGATTACATGGGCCCCGGAACCGGCTATCGGGTGGAGGGCGAACGTTGGGAGGAGATCAAGAAGATACCGCACCTTATCAACCCCAAGGATATATAATCGGTAATGGAAGGCATGGTGATAGATATGCAGTTTAGTGAAGAGTTGATCAGACAGATTACAGAGGAAGTGCTCCGGCAGATGCAGGCCAAGGAAGCCAGTCCGGCTCAGGTAGAGGCGGCGGTTTCTTCCATGGCAGGGCGGGAGCGTATCAATGAAAAGAAGACATCCTACGCCGGATATCCCAAGGCGAAGAAGGGTACCGATCCCAAGGAGGTTGTGATCGGTGTGGGTGCTGCATTCCAGCGTGAGATCAAAAAGACCATTACAGGAATTCCTTTGGAGGACGTCCTTCGGAATCTGAAGGCCGGTATTGAGGAGGAGGGCATGGTGCCCAGAGTGGTAAAGGTGTTGGATACCTCAGACGTGTGCTTTATGGCCCTGGAGGCAGCAAAGCTGTCCGGTTCCGGTATCGGTATCGGTATCCAGTCCAAGGGAACCACAGTGATCCATCAGAAGGACCTGTTCCCTTTGTCCAATCTGGAGCTGTTTCCCCAGGCACCCCTGATGACCCTGGAAACCTATCGTAGCATCGGTAAGAATGCGGCAAAATATGTAAAGGGTGAGCAGGTGGTTCCGGTGCCTTGCACCAATGACCCTATGACCCGTCCCAAATATCAGGTAAAGGCTGCCATCATGCATATTGCAGAGACAGAGCAGTTGGATCCGGAACTGGGAATCATCGAATGGGAGGAAAAATAAATGCGTTATCCCTTAGGCGAATATGAAAAAGATAAAGTGATATCCAAGACCGGTAAAAAATTGGATGACATTACTTTGGATGAGGTAATGAAAAACCATGTAGGACCGGATGACATTAAAATTTCCAAGGAAATGCTCCGGGCCCAGGGCCAGGTTGCCAGAGAGAGCGGCAATGAGCCCATGGAAAAGAATTTTGAGCGCGCGGCAGAACTGGTGGATGTGCCAGATGACATCATTTTAAAGATGTATGATAAGCTTCGTCCCAACCGCTCCACCAAGGCTGAGCTGGAGTGTATGGCTCGGACCCTTTCTGAGAAGTACGGTGCAAAGAATTGCGCCAAACTGGTTTTGGAAGCTGCTGAAATATATGAAAAAAGAGGAATTCTGCTTTGAAGCTGATCGCAGGTGTTGACATTGGTAATTCCACAACTGAAGTATGTATCGGGGATGTATCGCCGGAGACGGGGGTACATTTTCTGGCGTCTGCATCTGTGGCAACTACCGGCACCAAGGGAACTTTGGCCAACATTCACGGTATCAAGTCTGCGCTGCAGCAGGCAGTGGGTAAGATTGGCCGGGGGCTTCACGATATTTTCCTGGTGCGCATGAATGAGGCGGCGCCGGTCATCGGCGACACTGCCATGGAAACCCTGACAGAGACTGTGATCACGGATTCTTCCATGATAGGCCACAATCCCTCCACACCTGCAGGCGCAGGCCAGGCGGTGGGCGAGCTTTTAAGTTTTGAAAAGCTGGAGCAGGCCGGGCCGGACACACCGTATATTCTGGTGGTATCGGATAAATACCCTTACGAGCAGGTGGCGGCAGCAGTCAACCGGATAAGCGGACGTTGTAAGATAGAAGGTATTATTTTGCAGGCAGATGAGGCTGTGCTGGTCTACAATCGTCTGGAGAAAAAGATTCCTATTATAGATGAAGTAAAATTGATCGATCGTGTTCCGGAGGGACAGCTGGCGGCCATTGAGGTTGCCTTGCCGGGACAAAGTATCCGGATGCTGTCCAATCCCTACGGTATCGCGACCCTTTTGGATTTCGATGCGGAAGAGACCAAAAACGTTACGCCCATTGCAAAGAGCCTGATCGGCAACCGCAGTGCGGTGGTCATTAAAACACCAAATGGCAATATCAAAGAAAATGTCCTGCCCGCCGGAGAGATCACGCTGGAGGCAGAGAATTCTATTAAGATCAATTTGGATGAGGGCGCAGAGCGGATCATGGAAGCCGTTTCCGGCGCCGGAGAGATTCGAGACATTATTGGCCAGGACAATACCAATGTGGGAAATATGTTTCATCGGATCCGGCAAGGCATGAGTAGTGTCAGTCAGGTCCATCATGAGGAAGTACGCATTACAGATATTCTAGCAGTGGACACCTTGGCACCGGTAAAGATTGCCGGAGCCCTGGCGGGAGAAACTTGTATGGAAAAGGCGGTAGGTGTGGCCGCTATGGTAAAGACCCAGCAGCTGCCTATGCAGCAGATTGCCGGGAAGCTTCGGGAGGAGCTTGGAACGGAAGTTGTAGTGGCCGGTGTAGAGGCTGTGATGGCTTCTCTGGGTGCCATGACCACCCCGGGAACCAAGCTGCCGCTGGCTATATTGGATATGGGAGGCGGTTCCACAGACGCAGCCGCATTGGATGAGGCCGGGCAGATCCGGCTGACCCATCAGGCGGGTGCCGGGGAACTGGTATCCATGCTGATCCAGACAGAACTGGGACTGGCAGATCGCCATACCGCAGAGCAGATCAAAAAATATCCTTTAGCCAAGGTAGAGAGCCTGTTCCACATGCGCATGGAGAATGGACAGATGACCTTTGTGGATTCTTCCATTGACCCCAGATTTTATGGGCGGGTGGTGTTGCTTTCTGAGAATGGTCTGATCCGTCTGGAAGAGAATATTCCCATGGAAAAGATCGTACAGGTAAGGCGGGAGGCCAAGCGGAAGGTATTTGTAACCAATGCGTTCCGTGCCCTGAAAAAGGTAGCGCCGGATAAAAACCTGAAAAACATCTCCAATGTGGTGCTGGTAGGCGGCTCCGCAGAGGATTTTGAGATACCCGAGATGCTGATGGAGGAATTTGCTAATTACCGTATTGTTTGCGGCCGAGGCAACATCCGGGGCTGTGAAGGACCTAGAAATGCCGTAGCCACGGGTCTTGTGATGTCCTATGTAGGAGAATGGAAATGATAGTAAACAGACCTTCGATCTTTGTTTATACAAACGACCCGGATCCGGATTTTCTGCGTCAGGTCTGTGCCGGCATCGAAGAGGAGGGTGTCTTTTGGGAAATCTTTCCCAGACAAGACTCAGACCTTAACACGCTGGCCTATGATGCGGCAAGGGATTCCATGCTGGGTTCCGGCATCGGAATCAGCGGGGTGGATGTGGCCCTGCAGATGCAGGGAGTGATAAAGGGCAGAAATGTGGAGCAGTATCACATGCCCACCTATGCCCAATGCAGGAAGATTGGAGCCAACAGTGCCAGAGCCATCAAGAAAATGGCATTTAAATAAAGAGGTAGTCTATGAATATTTACACCAAAAAAGGGGATTTCGGACAGACATCCCTGGGCAACGGTTCCACCGTGTTAAAGACAGATGACAGAATAGAACTTCTGGGAATCATTGATGAACTGAATAGCCAAATTGGACTGGCAAAGGTTGCGGCAGAGAGTTGGATGCAGGAAGAATTGAGTCATATTCAGAGAACTTTGATGCTGATCATGGCCGGAATCGCAGATTCTCTGAAAAGAGAATACAAGCTGCAGGAAACAGAGATCCAAAAGCTGGAAGAGTGGATCGACCGGATAGAAGGCTCCTTTGTCCGGGAAAAAGGCTTTGTCTTATACGGGGGCTGTGAGTTATCAGCCAGGCTGGACGTGGCTCGTGCAGTGGCCAGAAGAGCGGAAAGACAATTCCACCGTGCAGCCAGACATTATCCCACGGATAAGAAGGCTATGTGCTACATGAACCGGCTTTCTGATTATTTATATATGTGTGCCAGATTTGCAGATTATCTGGCCGGATAAATTTGGTATTTCGGCCAGGAAAACCAATAAAAACAACACATACAGTGGTTGACAAACCACAAAAGCAGTCATATAATGAATTTGGGATTGTGGGTTTTTGTTGGATTCCTGACAAGATATACATAGATTTCGCAAAAATTGTCCGTGTCACTGTTTGTAAGTGGCCGAGGCAGAAAGGAAGAAGAAAATGGTAAACGCATCATTAGCAGAAATACTGACCAGTGAAGACCGTGTGCGTATTATCCAGGAATATGTGCCCGGTTGTCAGGTGACTTTGGCCCATATCATTGCAAGCCCTGACAAGATTCTTTACCAGAAACTTGGTTTGGATCCTAAGATCGACTATGAGAGAGCGGCCATCGGTATTACTACCGTAACCCCTTCTGAGACAGCCATCATTATGGCAGATATTGCCATGAAGTCCAGTGGTATTACCTTGGGATTTGTAGATCGCTTCAGCGGCTCCTTGATTTTTACCGGAACCGTCAGTGAGGTGGAGGCCGGCATGCAGGCGCTTTTGGAGTATGTTCGCGATCAACTGGATTACACTGTCTGCCCGATTACAAAGACATGAGAAAGATGATTTTGATGGGTAGGAGTGAGGCTGGAAAGACCACACTGACCCAGGCCCTTCGAGGCGAGGAGATCCATTATTACAAAACCCAATATATCAATCACTATGAAAGTGTGATCGACACCCCGGGTGAATATGCCCAGAGTCGCCGACTGGGTAAAGCCCTTGCGCTTTATACCTATGAGGCGGATATCGTGGGGATCCTGGTGGCGGCCAACGAGCCCTATTCCTTGTTTCCGCCCAATGTGACCACCCAGGCGAACCGGGAATGTATCGGTATTGTCACCAAGATAGACCTGCCCGATGCCAACGTTCCACTGGCAGACAGATGGCTGGAGATAGCAGGCTGTCGCAAGATCTTTCATGTGAACTCCATCAAAGGAGAAGGTGTGGCGGAAATACTGGATTATTTAAAAGAAGAACATGAAAAATGATAATAATTTAAGGAGGAACCATCCATGATTAACGAAATGGAAATCAAAAAACAAATTTGTGAAGTCGGCAAAAGAATTTACAACCGTAACATGGTGGCAGCCAATGACGGTAACATTTCCGTAAAGCTGAACGATCATGAGTTTCTTTGCACACCCACAGGCGTGTCCAAAGGCTTCATGACACCGGAATTCATCTGTAAGGTTGATGAGAAGGGTAATGTGATCCAGGCAAACAAGGGCTTTAAGCCTTCTTCTGAGATCAAGATGCATATGCGTGTTTACCAGAAGCGTCCTGACGTAGGTGCAGTGGTTCATGCACATCCTACCTTTGCAACCTCTTTTGCAATTGCAGGTATTCCTTTGACCCAGCCTATTATGCCTGAGGCAGTTATCTCCCTTGGCTGCGTGCCCATTGCTGAGTATGGCACACCTTCCACCATGGAGATTCCGGACAATCTGGAGAAATACCTTCCTTACTTTGATGCAGTTCTGCTGGAGAATCACGGCGCACTGACATGGAGCACCGATCTGATGGCAGCTTATCATAAGATGGAGAGCTTGGAGTTTTATGCAGAGCTTCTGTACAAGTCCAAAATGCTGGGCGGTCCTAAGGAGTTTGACAAGGCAAACATCAAGAAGCTGTACGAGATTCGTCGTCAGTTTGGTATGCCCGGTAAGCATCCTGCAAATCTGTGCCTGAACAAGGGCAAGGACAACTGCCACAACTGTGGTGCTTGCGAAGATGCAGTGGCTAAGCATATGCCCGGTTATGAGTTCCAGTTTGGCTGCAACAGCGGTGATGTAGATGAGAAGATGGTAGCAGACATCGTAAAGAAGATTGTTGCCGAGATGAAATAAGAAATCCTGCGGAGGCTGCCATATGAACGAAAAAGATATGGAACAGATCGTGCGGGGAGTTCTGGCCGGCATGGGTACTGCCAAGGTGCAGCCCACCGGGATACAGACCACCAAGAGCTTGAATCTGGAGACCGCTGTAGCCTTGATCGATAAGGTGAAGGCTCAGGCAGAGCGCATGGGTATTAAAGTGGTGGTGGCCGTGGCAGATGCAGCCGGACATCCGGTGGCTGTTCACTGTATGGACGGGGCTTACATCGGCAGTTACGATGTAGCGGTAAACAAGGCTTTTACCTGTGCAGCGTTTAAGATGCCTACAGCCACACTGGGAGAACTGGCAGCACCGGGCGGTTCCCTCTACGGCATCCAGTTTACCAACGGTGGGAAGATCGTGGTCTTTGGCGGCGGCGATCCCCTCTATATGAATGATGTACTGATCGGTGCGATCGGTGTAAGCGGCGGTTCTGCCGAGCAGGACATTGAGCTGAGCGCTTACGGAAAAAATATGTTAAAGGAAGTGATATCTTGAATATGACAGAGAGTCAGATCAAAAGCATTGTCGGAGAAGTTATGGCAAGGATGCAGCTTCAGGAGAGCGTATCCACCATGCACGGCGTATACGCCGATATGAACACGGCAATTGAGAAAGCAAAAGAAGCACAGAAAGTGGTACGTTTGCTGTCCATGGATCAGCGGGAAAAGATCATTTCTAAGATACGTACCAAAATTAAAGAAAATGCAGAGACCATGGCACGCATGGGCGTGGAAGAGACCGGCATGGGCAATGTGGGTGACAAGATCTTAAAACACCTTCTGGTAGCTGAGAAGACCCCCGGCACTGAGGACATTACCACTACCGCATGGTCCGGTGACAGAGGACTTACTCTGGTAGAGATGGGCCCCTTCGGTGTGATCGGTGCCATTACCCCCTGCACCAACCCCAGTGAGACCGTACTCTGCAACACCATGGGAATGCTGGCAGGCGGTAATACGGTAGTATTCAACCCCCATCCCCAGGCAATTAAGACCTCCATTTATGCAGTGAACCTGCTCAATGAGGCATCCCTGGAAGCAGGCGGCCCGGACAACATTGCTTGTACCGTGGAAAAGCCCACCCTGGATTCCAGTGCAATCATGATGAAACACAAGGACATCCCTCTTCTGGTTGCAACCGGCGGCCCCGGTGTAGTAACCGCAGTACTTTCCAGCGGCAAGCGCGGTATCGGCGCAGGCGCAGGCAATCCTCCTGCACTGGTAGATGAAACTGCAGATATCAGAAAAGCAGCTGAGGATATCGTAAACGGATGTACCTTTGACAATAACCTGCCTTGTATCGCTGAGAAGGAAGTGGTAGCGGTTGATGCCATCTGCGACCAGCTCATGAAATACATGGTAGAAGAGCAGGGCTGCTACCTGGCATCCAAAGAGGTGCAGGATAAGCTGGTGAAGACTGTTCTCACTGAGAAGGGCGCCCTGAACCGCAAGTGCGTAGGCAGAAGCGCAAAGGTTCTGCTGGGCATGGTAGGCGTGGAAGTGCCGGATAATATCCGTTGTATCATATTCGAAGGTCCCAAGGAGCATCCCCTCATTGCTGAGGAGCTGATGATGCCTATCTTAGGTGTTGTAAGAGCCAAAGATTTCAAGGATGCTGTAGAGCAGGCTGTATGGCTGGAGCACGGCAATCGCCACTCCGCCCACATCCACTCCAAGAACGTGGACCGCATCACAGAGTATGCAAGAGCAATGGATACGGCAATTCTGGTAAAGAACGGACCTTCCTATGCAGCCCTTGGTTTTGGCGGCGAAGGCTTCCCTACATTTACCATTGCAAGCCGTACCGGCGAAGGCCTGACCAGCGCTGCAACCTTTACCAAACGCAGACGCTGCACCATGTCTGACAGCCTTTGCATACGCTAAAAAATAGGAGGAAAAGAAAATGGCAATGAATAGTTCTCAGGTAGAAGCTATTGTGAAGCAGGTTCTGGAGCAGCTTTCCGGTTCTTCCGCTCCTGCAGCACCCGCAGCTTGTGCCAATTGCAGCAAAGAGATTCCCAGCGTAGCTCATGTAGCCATGCTGACAGGTATCGAGAAAGTTGAAATAAAAGAATATCCTATGCCCGAGGTTGGCGATGACGATATTCTGGTTAAGGTAGAGGGATGTGGTATCTGTGGTACAGATGCACATGAGTACAAGAGAGATCCCTTCGGCCTGATCCCCGTAGCTCTGGGACACGAGGGCAGCGGCGAGATCGTAAAAATGGGTAAGAACGTGAAGAAGGACAGCGCAGGCAAGGACGTTAAGGTTGGCGATAAGATTGTTACCTGCATGATCTTCAAGGATGACCCGAACATTACTATGTTTGATCTGAACAAGCAGAATGTGGGCGATGGCGCAGATGTATACGGCCTGGTTCCCGATGATGATATCCATTTGAACGGTTGGTTTGCAGACTACATCCTGATCAGCCGTAAGGGTTCCACTTTCTTCAATGTAAGTGACCTGGATCTGGATTCCCGTATTCTGATCGAGCCCTGCGCAGTACTGATCCATGCAGTAGAGCGTGCAAAGACCACCGGCATCCTTAGATTCAACAGCCGCGTAGTGGTACAGGGCTGCGGACCTATCGGTCTGATCTGTATTGCCATCTTACATACCATGGGTATTGGCAATATCATCGCAGTGGACGGCAACGAGGGACGTCTGGAGTTCGCTAAGAGACTGGGCGCTTCCGATACCGTAAACTTTAAGGATTACAACGGTGCTGAGGCAATGGCAGAAGGCATTGCCAAGAAGTTTGACGGACATCTGGCAGACTTTGCTTTCCAGTGTACCGGATCACCTGCAGGTCACGCAAACATTTATAAATTCATCCGCAAGGGCGGCGGACTTTGTGAGCTGGGCTTCTTCATCAACGGTGGAGATGCAACCATCAATCCTCACTTTGACATCTGCTCCAAGGAGATCACAACCGTAGGAAGCTGGGTATACACCCTGCGCGATTACGCAACCACCTTTGAGTTCTTGAAGAGTGCAAAAGCGATCGGTCTTCCTATGAGCGAGCTGATCACAGACAGATATCCGCTGAGCCAGATCAACGAGGCATACAAGAAGAACCTTGCCATGACAGGTCTGAAGGTTGCTGTATTCCCGGATTGAGAGGAATAGCCGATGGATGAGAGAGCGATTGGACTTTTGGAGGTCTATGGGCTCGTAAGTGCTTTGATGGCGGCAGATGCAGGCTGTAAGGCGGCCAACGTAACGCTGGAGCCTTTCGATAAGAACAAGCCGGCAAACGCTGAGACCTTGACAGTCCCCCTTCTGGTAACCGTAAAGTTTCGCGGCAGTGTGGAAGATGTAACCGCTGCAGTGGAAGCCGGTATCAAGATGGCGGAGAGCATGTCGGGAGTGGTGCAGAGCCACGTGATTCCAAGGCCTACACAGGACACGTTAAAAATGATGAAAATTTGTGCATTTGATGTTGATTAAAAACATAGTGAAGAAAGAGAGGAAATAAAAATGGCACAGGAAGCATTGGGAATGGTTGAAACAAGAGGACTTACCGCAGCAATCGAAGCTGCAGATGCAATGACCAAGTCTGCAGAGGTATCTTTGGTTGGTACCGAGAAGATTGGTTCCGGACTGGTAACCGTTATGGTTCGCGGAGACGTAGGCGCTGTTAAGGCAGCTGTAGAATCCGGTGCGGCAGCAGCAAGCCGTCTGGGTGAGCTGGTTGCTCAGCACGTAATCCCGCGTCCTCATACAGATGTAGAGAAGATCCTGCCCGGATTCCCCAAGGAAAAATAATTTATGGGCGGCTCATACGGACTGATTGAAGTTTCCGGTATTGTTGCTGCACTTGATTCCATGGATGCAATGTGCAAGGCAGCTGATGTCTCCCTGGTAACCTGGGAGAGGAAGCTTGGCGGCCGTCTGGTAACCATCATCGTGGAAGGCGATGTGGCCGCGGTAACAGCGGCGGTAGAAGCAGCTGCAAATATTGCGAAAGAGAATCATCATATTCTGGCAGCGTCCGGCGTGATCGCAGCGCCCTGCGAGGAGACCCGCAAAATGGTAGCCCGCAGCGCGAGACGTATCCAGAAAAAGAAAAATCCGGAAACGGAAGAAGCATAGTTGTAACTAATAACAAACATTATACAAACAAACATATTTAAGGAGGAAAAAATTATGTCACAGGAAGCATTGGGAATGGTTGAAACAAGAGGACTGACCGCAGCAATCGAGGCAGCTGATACAATGTGTAAAGCAGCAAACGTTACTTTGGTAGGTACCGAGAAGATCGGTTCCGGTCTGGTAACCGTTATGGTTCGCGGCGATGTAGGCGCTGTTAAGTCTGCAGTAGAAGCAGGCGCAGCAAACGCTGAGAGACTTGGTGAGCTGGTAGCTCGTCACGTAATTCCTCGCCCTCATACTGATGTGGAAGGTATTCTGCCGGTTATCAAATAAGAATCGGAAAGAGAATTGACAGGTCGGAGGCGGCCTTAGGACCGCTTCCGGATAAACTGTCGTGTACTGAAAAAGTATGAAGAAGGGTAGCAGGTGAAGAGAGTGGAAAAGAAAGAATTGGAAGCCTTAACCAGATTGGTGCTTTCCTGCGTGCAAAGTCAGCAGCAGAAGGGCAACGGTTTTCAGGTTCCCGTGGGCGTGAGCAACAGACATATCCATCTGTCTCAGGAGCACGTGGAGGCCTTGTTTGGTAAGGGATATCAGCTGACAAAAAAGAAAGACCTGATGGGTGGCCAGTTCGCATCCAATGAATGTTGCACCATCGTTGGCCTGAAGCTTCGTGCCATCGAAAATGTAAGAATTCTTGGACCTGCCCGTAAAAAAACACAGGTAGAGATCAGCAGTACCGACGCCAGAAAGCTGGGTATCAATGTGCCCATCAGAGAGTCTGGTGACATTGCAGGCTCTGCCCCCATCGCTATTGTAGGACCTAAGGGTGCTATTTATTGCCAGGAAGGCTGTATCGTTGCAGCCAGACATATCCATATGTCACCCGCAGATGCTGCGGCATGTGGCGTAAATGATGGCGATTATGTGAGCGTTAAAGTGGAAAATGAGCGCGGAACTACCTTCAATAATGTGAAGATCCGCGTGGATGAGAGTTTTACCCTGGAAATGCATATTGATACCGATGAGGCAAATGCAAGTGAGATCAAACAGGGTGATAAAGTAACTATCGTAAAATAGATGTAAATGTTCAGAGCCCGTTTTAAGATACTGGGCTCTGAATAATTACAAATAAAGACATTTTGTAGAAACGAGTAGAAGAAATGATTATCGGAAAAGTAACAGGAAGTATCGTTTCAACCCGCAAGCAGGACAATCTGATCGGGAACAAATTTATGATTATAGAGCCCATCAACATTATGAACGGTGAGCAAAAGCAGTTGGTTGCCATTGACAACATTGGTGCCGGTATCGGCGAGTATGTGCTGGTGGCACAGGGCAGTGCGGCCCGCATTGGCTGTGGTATGCCGGAGTCTCCCATTGACGCGGCTATTGTAGGAATTATAGATGACATCGGGAAGCTGGGGTAATGATTATGGATATTACTACCTTAAGTCAGGTTCTTAAGGACAGTGGTGTTGTTGGTGCCGGTGGAGCAGGGTTTCCTACCTATGGTAAACTCTCCGATAAGGCGGATACCATCATCATGAACTGCGCAGAGTGCGAGCCCCTTTTAAAGCTTCACAGACAGCTTTTGAAGGTGCATGCGCGGGAAATATTGAAAGCATTTGACCTGATCGCCCAGACCTTGCAGGTGAAGGAAGCGATCATAGGAATTAAAGAAGAATATAAAAGTACCATTGAAGCTCTGGAGGAACATTTGGAAGAGTTTCCGTTGGTGCGTATACATAAATTGCCGGGTGTTTATCCTATGGGAGATGAAGTGATCCTGATCTACGAGGCCACCGGAAGGGTGGTTCGTCCGGGTGGATTGCCCATAGAGTGCGGCGTGGCTGTTTTTAACGTAGAAACCCTTTACAATGTGTATCGTGCCGTGTGGGAGCAGCAACCGGTAGTGGATAAATGTGTGACCGTGGTGGGCGAAGTGGAACATCCGATCACTGTTCGTGTGCCTATTGGCATACGGATCCGGGACGTAGTAGCCATGGCCGGAAAGATCACTACAGATAAGCCGGTTTACTTGTTGGGAGGCCCTATGATGGGCAGTTTTGGCAAGGATTACGAGCCGGTGACCAAGACAACCAATGCCATCATTGTTCTGCCGGAGGATCACAGCCTGGTTTATAAAAAGACCAATCGTTTTTCCGTAGCGGTGGGCAGAGCGGCTTCCAGCTGTTGCCAGTGTGAGAGCTGTACGGATCTGTGTCCCAGAAATTTGTTGGGACATCCCATCCAGCCCCATATGTTTATGCGTGCAGTGGCAAACAAGGATTTCCAGGATCTGGATACTTATCTGGACACCATGTTCTGTTGTTCCTGCGGATTGTGCGAACTGTTCAGCTGTCCTCAGGGCCTGTCCCCCAGAACGATGATCACAGAATATAAAAATGCTTTACGGAAAGCGGGAGTAAAACCTCCTGTGGTGGAGGCGGGTAAGGTAAAGAAAGCCAGAGAATACCGCAAAATACCTGAACAGAGACTGCTGGCCAGACTGGGGCTTGGCAAGTACAATACACCGGCTCCTTTGGATGACACAGTACGGGGCGGGGCGGAAGTAAAAATCAAATTGTCCCAGCATATCGGCGCACCGGCTAAGGCATGCGTGAAGGCCGGAGATCAGGTTGCACAGGGCGCACCCATTGCACAGGCGGGTCAGGGATTGTCAGTCAACATCCATGCGTCCATTGGCGGAACCATAAAAGAAGTGACAGATCAATATATCATTATTGCAGGATAAATTAGGAAGATTAGAGGAAAATCATGAGCAAAGCGATCGGAATGATTGAATTTAAGACAGTTGCAGCGGGAATCACCGCAGCAGATCAGATGGTGAAAACTGCCCAGGTTGAGCTTTTGGAGGCTCAGACAGTATGTCCGGGTAAGTACATAGCTTTGATCGCCGGAGATTTAAGTGCTGTGAGAGCGGCTGTAGACCGGGCAGAGCAGACCAGACCGGATGAACTGATTGACAGCTTTGTGCTGGGAAATCCCGATGAATCCATTTTTCCTGCCATCTATGGCAGCAGCTGTATTGATGGGGTGGATGCACTGGGCATTTTGGAGACCTATGATGCAGCATCTATTATTGTAGCTGCCGATATAGCAGCAAAGACCGCTATTGTAAAACTCATTGAGCTGCGTATTGCCAAGGGTATGTGTGGAAAATCCTACATGCTGATCACAGGTGAAGTGGCAGCCTGCGAAGCAGCGATTGCCAAGGCCAGAGCTTCTGTTGGAGAGAAGGGTATGTATCTGGATAGTTCTGTGATCGCTCATCCGGATGAGCAAATTTGTAAGTCGGTTTTATAAATGTTTTTGATTGCTTCAGAGAAGGAGCAGGGGTATGTTAGCGGCGGAAAGAAAAAATCTGATACTGGAAAAGCTTCAGGACGAAAAGCGGGTCGTTGTGGGCGAACTCAGTGAATTGTTCAGCGTGTCTGAGGAGACCATCAGGCGGGATCTGGATAAACTGGACAAAGAAGGACTAGCTGACAAAATTTACGGCGGTGCAGTCCTGGTGGAGAGCAATAATACGGATGTTCCCTTTAGCGTGCGAAAAAAGAGAAACATGTTGGGAAAGCGTGTCATAGCGGAATTGATCCGGGATATCGTGGCAGATGGGGATCATATCATTTTAGATCCTAGTACCACGGCAGTGTCCATTGCCAAAGCTTTAAAGGAAAAGAAGCGACTGACGGTTGTGACCAATTCCATAGAAGTATTGGTGGAACTTTCAGATGTTTCGGGTTGGGATATTATCTCCACCGGAGGAAATCTGCGGGAAAATTATTTGGCCTTGGTTGGTCCCAAGACAGTGGAGACGGTACAATCTTTCAATGCGGATAAAGTGATCCTATCCTGTAAAGGAATGGATATGCAAAGGGGCATCACAGATGCCAATGAAATGTTCTCTCAGGTAAAAAAGGCCATGCTTCGCAGTGCTAAGCAGAAGATCTTGGCTGTAGACTATACGAAATTTGACAAAGTGGCTTTTGCACAGATCTGTGAAGTGATAGATCTGGATATGGTGGTTACTGATGTGCGTCCATCTGATAGATGGATGAAATATTTCAAAAATAAAGGAATCGTCTGTCTCTATGGAAAAGAAAACGAAGATCATAGCTTTTGCGAATAATAAGGGCGGCAGTGGAAAGACTACTTCCTGCGCCAATGTAGGATATTCTTTGGCGGCCATGGGAAAGAAAGTTCTTTTGATTGATGGTGATATGCAGCTGAATCTGTCTTTGTCCTTTTTTACGGAGGACAAAGTCTTGGAATTTGCCTCCAGTGAAAAAAATCTGTATTACGCCATCAAGAAACAGGAAGATCTACAGGCCTATATTGTGCCTACCCCCTATGAGAATCTGGATCTGATTCCATCCTCCGTGCTGATGAGCGGTATGGAATATGAATTGTTCACTAAGTGGCAGAGAGAGTTCATTCTTCGGGGATGCCTGAAAAACATCAAAAAGTCCGGTGAATATGACTACATTCTTATCGATGCACCGCCTACATTGGGTGGTTGGGTTATGAATATCCTTTGTGCGTCCGACTACGTGATCATGCCGGTGGAAGCCAGTCCCTGGGGACTTTTCGGTGTGGCAAACATGTTTGAGTTCCTGGAGGATGTACGCCGGATCAATGAAGATCTGGAATTGCTTGGAATTGCCATTACAAAGGTAGATGCTCGCAAAAACTATTATAAACAAACCTGTGAGGCTCTGCGAAGTGCAGATGGGGTATATGTGTTTGAAAACATTATCCGTGTAGACAGTGAGGTTGAGTGGGCGCAGGACGACAGCAAACCGATCCAGGTACACAAAAAGAGTGCCAGAAGTGCCGGAGAATATATAGAACTTGCAAAGGAGATTGATAGAAAATGTCAGTAGGAGCAGGAAGTATTAAAAGAGCAACAAAAGCAAATGTAGAGACAAAACCCGTAGCTGAAACAGCAGTGGTAGAGGCCGCTACAGCAGAACCTGTAGCACAGGCTAAGAAGCCTGCAGCATCCAAGACAACAGGTACAAAAACTACCACAGCAAAGACAACATCAGCTAAGAAGACAAC
The DNA here is from genome assembly GCA_015056865.1 of Lachnospiraceae bacterium. GTDB lineage: Bacteria > Bacillota > Clostridia > Lachnospirales > Lachnospiraceae > Acetatifactor. Next base: position 55,171 of record SVFM01000013.1, on the reverse strand, counting down.
ATCCAAGGCTGCAACAACAAAAACAGCAGCACCTAAGGCGGCTGTGACTGCGAATGTGATCGCAAGTCTTAGCCCTCAGGCTGAGAAGCTTTTGGAGCAGGAGGCTACAGGCAGCCAGGCATGTCATTTGACTGAGGAATTACCTGTACATCTGTTGTAAGCGGAAAAAAAGGTTGCAATCTTTCTTAAATATGTTAAAATACAAGTTGTAGCGCAGATATAGTTCATCGGTAGAATGCTAGCTTCCCAAGCTGGAGAGGCGGGTTCGATTCCCGTTATCTGCTGTCAATGAAAAAGGCCGAAAATACGTTAAAAACTGCTTAAAATCAACGTTTTTAGGCCTTTTTGTATGTCTGAAATACAATTCGTAATTGTGATAAAAAAGTGGATTTTGTATCATTTTTTGTCATGAAATTTGTCATGACAAATCAAGAAGTAGTGATTTCCAATTATCTCTGCCAATGATATAAAGAAAATAGTTCCTATTCGTTGACGCATGGCCCCTTTTTAACCAAATATTAGTTGAAATATTTTTATATATGACATATAATATACTTAACAAGACAGCCGATAAGGAAGGTTAAGGCTTCCCGTCCCGGCGAATATTATGGATTACTAAGTAAACCGCCTATTCTTTACCAGAGAGCAGGGCGGTTTACTTATTTTTTAGATTTAAAATAGCAACAATCAAAAGACCTACGGTCAGAATTATCATAAACTCCTCGTATGTACTCATAAGCATTTCCCCCTTCCGCAAGACTCGGAACGGGTACATAGCCGCTCTATCGGCCGCCCAATTAAGCATATTGTATTGTCATGGTTCAATATTTTTTGGGTATTCCTCAGGGCAATAATCAAATTGGAATTACAATTCTTTGGTGTATGCAGGTATTTTAGTAAGCATTTCTAACTGCTCAATAGCCTTACTTTTTCCAATATAGTTGAGTTGGTCATAATACGTATTTAGTAAAAATCTACGGTCATTTTCAACTTCAATTGCATGCATGTGGGGCATTATTTCTGTTTGAACCAGATACCCTTGAAGCTGAACGGCTTTTTCTTCGTTATTCAGTTCTGTATTGTTTACAATTGATAGAAGTTTTGTACTTAAAAAAATCTTATTGTTGACAACAAATTACCACAAAAGATGTTGAGGGTCAATATAAAAAATAGTCCCAATTCTTTTCCGTGTTGCGGATAAAATCGTATGTATAAAGATACAATCCCTAGAATAAATCTACAAAACGTAGCTTTTCGAAGTGCTCACCAGTAGTGGACACTTTTTATGCGTTGATATGTGCTGAAAAATAATGTAAAATATAATTAAAATGTAACTTTTTGAAATTATCAGTGTCTATATAAGTAAAGGCAAATAATATTAAGGAGGGATACAAGTATGTTTGATGTTTGGATCGGTGACATAAACCTCGCTACATTTATTTTGATTTTTTCTATCATTGTGCTTTTACCAGTTCAGCTTTTGCTCTGTTTCAAGGTCAAGAGCAAAGCTATTCGGTTGTTGCCTGTTATCGTACTTTCAATCGCTGCAATTATTTTTTATTGCATGGGTAAAAGCAGTAATGATTGGGACGGTCTTGGATATCTGTTTTTAGCTATTTTTACTGGTTTTATGCTGTTTATGTGTGGCGTTGGTTGGGGGATTTGGTGGCTTGTAAATCGCAAGAAGCAGGGTAAGCCCACAGAGTTGGCAGAATGAATTGAATATCGGTGAGGGTCCACCAGAAAGGATGGGGCCTCATTTTATGTCTCCTGATGAATAAATCTACATTAGCTTACCCTAACATATACCCGGGAACACAAAAGGGAATTGGGAGAAAAAAGGCAAAAATGACTTTTCAGAAACCTGGATTATGGAAGAAGGCTACGCAGTAGAGGTTGAAAAGCCTTGTTCTATGCGACTTATTTATCTGTCTGTATCATGGTTTACTTGCAGATTCGCTGAAAAAGAGTTAAAATATAAGACAATAAAGTGAAGACCTACCGAGGAGACAATAGAGAGATGCAGAAGTTGTACGTGAAGGATAAATCATTTTATTTGTCTGTGGCGCGCATTGCCATACCCATTGCATTGCAGGGGCTGATCACCACCGGAGTGAATATGATGGATACCATTATGATTGGTGTGGTGGGTGAAACCCAGCTTTCGGCAGTGTCCTTGGCAAACCAGTTTATCAATATTTTTCACATATTTTGTATGGGTATTGGTATGGGAGCATCTGTGCTGGTGGCCCGTTATTATGGAATGAAGGAAATAAGGTCTCTGAAAGATACCATTACCATCATGTTGCGGCTTTGTCTGGCCATGTCGGCTTTGTTTTGTGTGGCAACTATATTTCTGCCAAGGCAGATCATGCTGATCTACACGGATGAGGAGGCAATCATCGGATACGGCATAGAATATCTGAAGTGGTCTGTGGCAACCTATTTTCTGCTTGGACTGTCCCTGACCAGTACCATTGTGCTGCGCAACGTGGGCCAGGTTAGAATTCCGCTGTATACCTCCATAGCGGCTTTCTTCATCAATGTGGGAGCCAATTACATATTTATTTTTGGTAAATTTGGTGCACCCCGAATGGAGACCGCCGGCGCGGCTCTGGGTACGTTGATCGCTCGTATTTTTGAATTTGCGGTAATTTGCGGTTATCTCATATTGAAAGACAAAGAGATCGGTTATCGGATCAAGGATCTGTTTAGCCGGGTGGGGAGTCTGTGGAGAGAATACATCCGCATCAGTATTCCCGTGCTGGTCAGCGACGGAATTCTGGCTCTGGGCAACAATTCTGTGGCCATGGTCATTGGTCGCCTAGGAGAGAGCTTTGTGGCTGCCAATGCGGTAACGGCGGTGACTCAGCAGCTTAGTTCCGTGATGATCCAAGGATCCTCCCAGGCCGGAGCTATCGTGACCGGCTATACCTTGGGTGAGGGGGACCGGGAAAAGGCTCACAGGCAGGGTTATGCCTTTTTAGGCCTTGGAATTTTGTTTGGTCTGGTGGCTGCAGGAATTGTACTGCTGATCAGCGGACCGATTATCAAAGCTTATAATCTGACACCTGAGACACAGGCCATTGCCTGGCAACTGATGTTATCTATCAGTATTATCATTGTCTTTCAGGCTACCAACAGTATCATGACTAAGGGAGTACTGCGGGGCGGCGGAGACACCAAGGTGCTGATGCTGGCGGATAATATATTTCTCTGGGTTGCTTCCATACCATTGGGCGTGCTTGCAGGCCTGGTATTGCATTTGCCGGCTTTTTGGATCTATTTTGTTCTAAAGATCGATCAAGTGCTGAAGGCAGTGTGGTGCGTGATCCGGCTGCGGAGTGGAAAGTGGATTAAGAAGATCAAGGCTACCGGGGAGTTGAACGGCAAGCAGAATGCTTAAACTTAATAAAAATATCATAAAGAAGGGGTAAGAAGTATGGCAAGAAACAAGTATATTGGACATGACAGTCAGATTTACGGTGTGGAGGAGCACCGCTTGGTAGGAGGTAAGGGCGACGGAATGCGCCTTTTCCAAGTAAAAAACGGCAAAGGATTGGAGTTTACGGTGTCGGCAGATCGCGGCGCAGACATTTCCAGACTAAGCTTTAAGGGGATCAATATGGGTTATTTCTCACCCACCGGCTATGTAGCTCCGGCCTATTATGATGACAAGGATGCGGGGTTCCTGAAGTCCTTTACGGCGGGATTTTTGACCACCTGCGGACTGCGGGCAGTAGGTAACCCCTGCGAGGATGAGGGAGAGCAGTTCCCCCTCCACGGCTCTATCGGCAACCAGCCGGCTGAGCACATTTACTGGGTGGAAGAAGAGGACAGTCTGCATATTAAGGCAGTAGTTCCCGAGGAGGCTTTTTTCGGCGATAAATTGACTATGCACCGCCATATCTGCTGCAGCCTGAAGGAGAATAAGATCACGATCACAGATAAGATCACCAATTGCGGGGACAAGACAGTGCCTGCACTGATCCTGTATCATATGAACATGGGCTATCCGCTGCTCAGTGAAAAGGCACAGCTGTACATTCCTTCCGTGGATGTTGCTCCCAGAACGGAGGAGGCGGCAAAAGGGATCGACCACTGGCAGGAGATTCCTGCGCCTCAAGCATGCTACGAAGAGCAGTGCTTTTATCATAAATTTGCAGGGGAAGGCAAAGCGGGAATTTTCAATCCGGAAGTAAACGCAGGACTGATGATCCGCTACGATGCGAAGAATCTGCCCTTCTTTACCCAGTGGAAGATGATGGGTGAAAGGGAATATGTGATGGGTCTGGAGCCCGGCAACAGTCATCCCGACGGCAGGGCACAGATGCGTGAGGAAGGGAATCTTACTTTCCTGAAGCCTGATGAGGCGGTACAGTATCAGGTAGCGATTGAACTGATAGACGGCATTGAACGGTGGAAGAAATATACCAGCCAATAAGAGTTGCCGGAAAGGGATACGTAATGAAGGTGTTTGATTTTGCTCCGGAGGGAACGGAGGATTGCAGAGTTACAGCAATTATACATGACAACCATGAAAGTGATGCCAGGGATCCTTACAAACACCCCACAGTTATTGTCTGCCCGGGCGGAGGATATGGCATGTTGTCGGACAGAGAGGCGGAGCCGGCGGCCAGAGCCTACTATGGGGCAGGCTATAATGCGTTTATTCTCTATTATGCATTGGGAGAGCAGGCCAGAGACCTGCGCCCTTTGTGTCAATTGGCAGCCACGGTGGCGCATGTGAGAAAGAATGCCAGAAAGTGGAATGTGGATCCGGATAAGGTGGTGGTATGCGGATTTTCAGCTGGCGGTCATCTGGCAGGTTCTATGGGAACTTTGTTTAATGAAGAAAGATTTTTAAAAGCATTTGACAGAGACGAGCATATCAGGCCGGATGCTATGGTCTTGTGCTACCCGGTCATCACCGCTGATGAATATGCACATGTAGGATCTATTGAGACAGTCAGCGGTGCCGACAAAGGCAGCCCGGACTATGAATGGTTTGGCTTGGATCAGCACGTGGATGCACAGACACCGCCTGCTTTCTTGTGGCATACAGCCTCGGATGATTGTGTGCCGGTGGAAAACAGTCTAAAAATGGCAGCGGCTTTGTCTGCAGCCAAAGTACCTTTCGAGCTCCACGTATTTCCTGATGGTGCTCATGGTATGTCTACCTGTACCAGAGAGGTGGGTACCTACAATCCGTATAATGCTCGTTGGGTGGAATGGAGCATCAAATGGTTGAACAGACTGTTTGGGTTTGTGTGTTAGTTAGATATCCATATAAAAGACGGGGCAGATCACCTGCCCCGTTTCAAAATGATTATATTTCCTTTAAACTTACATAAACCTACACAGTAAAATGGGTATAAAGATAGCCGGGACAAAATTCATCAGTTTGATCCTGGTGATACCCAACATGTTAAGAGCCAGAGCAAAGATCAGCACGGAGCCCACGCAGGTCATCTCGCCTATCACGTAATCCGTTAAAAAAGGAGCAGCCACTTGAGCTAACAGCACAATAGAACCCTGCAGTAACAGCACAGAGATAGATGCCAGTATAACACCGACGCCTAGAGCGGAGGCCAGTACAATGGAGGAAATAAAGTCCAAAATGGCTTTGGTAAACTGCATCTCATGATCGCCGGAAAGTCCAGATTGAAGTGCGCCTACAATGGTCATGGCGCCCACGCAAAAAAGCAGGGTGGCGCTGACAAAGCCCTCGGCCAGGGAGCCATTGCCGCCGCCTTTTTGAAATTTATTTTCGATCCTTTTGCCTACATTCTCTAGGTGACGGTCCAGATCTAAGAAATTGCCGATCAGCCCACCGATGACCATGGAGAGCACCAGAACCAGAGTATTCTGGCCGCTTAGCATACCATCGATACCTATGTAAAGAACTGCCAGTGCTACAGCTGTTGTCATGGCTCTTGAAATTTTTTCAGGCATTCCCTTTTTCAGCAGAATTCCGATCAGAGAACCTGCGATCACTGCGCCTACATTAGCCCATACGCCTAACATTGCTCCATCCTCCGTGATTATGTCGTAAATACTCACAACAATTATTTTAACGCCCAATACTTGTTTCGTCAAATATTAGTTGGTGTTTTACATATGATAACTGACGGAATATCCTGAAGAAAAAGAGGCCACCGTTTTTGCGGCAGCCTCTGTCAAGAACTGTTAAAAATATTTATTTCTTCTTAGGTTTTTTGATCTTATTGAGTCTCGCGTTCAGATCCAGCAGGTCCTCCTTGGAAAGGTTGATGCCCATGGTGCCGATCATGCCGGAGAGACGCAGTACGGTAAAGCCGCCCATCATCTGCATCATAGCATCGTTCATTTCAAAGCCGCCCATAACCTTGTCGCCCTTCTGGGGAAGCAGTTTGCCCATAAGGTCCAGCATCACCATCTTGCCCTGCACGGTGGCAAAGATATCGCCAATTTTGTCGTTGAGGGAGAAGTGTCCTTCTATTTCGGTAATATCGAACCAGTTCAGGATGGCATTCTTTTCCTTCAGACGGTAATCTTCGTTAAACACTTCCACCTTGCGGATTTTGCTCTCATCCTTGCAGTCACCGGCAACTGCCACCAGAATGGTTTCTCCTGCGTTGGGCACATCAAAGTAGAAGAAGTGATCTTCCGCAGTCTTTTTGCCCTGGCTTACGCCGCCTGCAAAGAGTTCAACCTCGGGAAGGTTGGAGTATACGGTAACCTTGGTCACATCCTCCACGCGGTCAACGTAGCGCTTACCGCACAGGTGTACAAAGGGATCATCGGAGAGCCATGCCTTGTAGGCGTAGAAGGAATCCTTCTTGTATTTGCGGTCCATGGTAACCAGACCCTTGTGGTTCTGACCGTTCTCGCCGCCTTCGCTTCGTGCGTCTGCACCAAAGTCAAACATGTTCCAAACGTGGGTTGCCCACATGTATTTTCTGGTAAAGAGCTGCTTGATCAATTCCTCATGGTAGTAGGCCTGATACTCTTCGGTGTAATCTCCCTGTACAGGGTTGGAGGTGTGCCAGTTCAGTGCCTCGCAGCCATACTCGGAGCAGCCGATGGGAATGTTGGGCCAGCGCTTGTGGAAGTTGTCAAACCAGGGGCCATTCATAGTAGTGTCGCCGCCGTACCAGCCAAAGTAGTGGTTGTAGGATACCAGATCCGGGATCTGGATATAGGGGCTGTCGATGGGGCAGGGAGAAACTGCTGCAATGGTAGTAGGACGGGTCGGATCCATCTTATGGCACAGGTCGTTCAGGATTCTGTGGTTTTCCAACAGATCCGGGTCTTTATCGTCCTTCATTGTAATTTCATTGGAAAGGCCCCACACAACGATGGACGTATGGTTATAGTTCTGAGTGATCAGTTCGGTCATCTGGGAAATGGTGTTTTCTCTGGCGGTAGGCATGTGCTGGGAGATGTAGGGAATCTCTGCCCAGATTACCATTCCATACTCATCGCACAGATCATAGAAGTACTGATCATGCTGATAGTGAGCCAGACGAATGGTGGTAGCGCCTACTTCATAGATTAACTCAATATCTTCCTTGTGATGCTCCGGCAGCAGGGCGTTGCCAATACCCCATCTGTCCTGGTGGCGGGATACGCCCCGCAGAGGATATTCTTCACCGTTTAAGATAAAGCCGTTTTCGGGATCTACTTTGTAGGTACGGCAGCCAAATCTGGCACAAACTGTATCCAGTACGGTTCCATTTTCGGTAAGTTCTGCTTTCGCAGTGTAAAGATAAGGATCTTTTCTGCCGTGCCAGAGATGTACATTCTGAATCTCCAGTTCTACTTCTGTATCAGCGGTTGCAGATGCAACCAGGTTTCCCTCTGCATCAGTGATGGTATAAGCTACCTTTTGCCCGGGTTTGTGGTTTGTGATGTAGGTATTGATTATGATCTTGGCATCATTGTCGCAAATCTGAGGGGTAACAGCAATGCCGGGTCCTCCGTAATATTCCAGATCAAAGTGGGACTCATTTACACAAATAATATTTACGTTACGGTACAGGCCGCCGTAGAAGGTAAAGTCTGCAACCTGAGGGTACACTTTGTCATTAGGGGCGTTGTCCACTGCGATGACAAACAGGTTATCGCGCTGGAGGGCATCGGTAATATCTACCCTCCAGATGGAGTAGCCGCCGTCATGATGGGCCAGATGTTTGCCGTTAACATATACATCTGCAGAAGAGTTTGCGCCGTTAATCTCCAGATAGTATCTGTCTGCTGTGGGCAGATCCATCTTGTCCAGTGTTTTTGCATAGTAGCAGGTACCACGGTAATAGTCGTTACCACCGTCTTGTCCATCGATAGCATTCCAAGTATGGGGCAGATTTACCCAGTCCCACTTGGTGGGCATTTCTGCAGGCACTTGGTCAGCCATTTTGGTAAAAGCCCATTTTGCGTTGAAATTCAAAATTGTTCTCACGTCATTTCCTCCTTATTATGTTATTGGCTTATTATTTAAAGTATTATTCTCTGCCCATACCTTTATTCATCTTTGCAAGAAGCTTCTTATGTACCTTTCTACCATATTTAAGAGGGGTATTTGCATACAACAACATAAAATTATAGAAACAAAGAAATGCGTCAAACCTGCTACTTTAGCGGATTGGCGCATTTTCTGTATTTGTTGTAAATCGGCGTGACGGGATTCGAACCCACGACCTCTACGTCCCGAACGTAGCGCTCTACCAAGCTGAGCCACACGCCGCCATACAATGATTAACAACATTAAGATAATACACTGTACGGCGGCAAATGTCAAGATTAATTCTATTTAACTTCTCTGAAAAGCTTTTGCTGTTTTGTATATTGCGAAGAGGTTTTTCTTGTGATAAAATCTGTAAAACAAAGAAAGTTCGTATGTTAGGGAGGATCAGGTCATGGCAGAGGAAAAAACATTGATATTGCCCAAGGAAGAGGGTTTTGGAGCACCTTTGGAACACTTTCCCACCAGGATGCAGGCGTTTATTTTCAGAAACTGGGATATGGTACCCGCGGATCGTTTGGCTGCTGTGTTAAAGACAGGCACGGAGCAGGTGATTGATCAGGCCAAGAAGATGGGACTGCCGGACCAGGGGGATGTGTCCGCATGGCTCGGCAGGGGCTACATATCCATTATCCGGGCGAACTGGCAACTGTTGCCTTATTCTCAGCTGTTGGAGCTTTTGGGTTGGGATGAAGAGCGGTTGGCCTTGGTTTTAAAGGAAGAGGATTTTCTGGATATTAAACTGGGTAGCAAAAAACCTATCTGTCCGGAGGTTGTTTATACTGATCTGACCCCGGAGCAGGAGAAACAGACCGGTTGGATCCGTGAGACCATGGAGCAGCATTTTTCCTTTGATGATAAGGGAGAGCAGCCGTTTGATTTTTATGCCCGGGCGCAGGCTCCTCAGTATTTGCAGAGGGTTACGGAGATAATTTGTGAGGGCTGTGTGTCCATAGATGATTCTTGGGAGATTCAGGATCTGACCGGGGATGAGGATGTGCCTTTTATAGTGCAGAGGTTTTTGCGTGATGTGAAGAAAGCCTGGGGCATCTCTTTTTCCGGCAGCGGTCAAAAGAAGATTGTGTTGGCGCTTCTTGAAGGTGCCCGAGAAGAGGAATATCATGAAATTGATATTACAGAGGATGGTATACAGGTCCGGGCGGCGGACAGCGCCGGCATTTTGCGTGGATTGACATTTTTGAAGGATTTGGCCAGGGAAAAGGGTGGCCTGTATTTTGAAAAACGCCAGTATGCCCGCCGGGCCAGATTTAAGACCAGATACATTTATTCCTTCAGCGGTCTTTATAATGATGCTTTTGATGTGGACAGCAGTGTGTATTGTCCGGATGAGTTGTTGGAGAGCTATGCAGAAACCGGTATTAACGGTATTTGGTTGCAGGCAGTGCTTTACAAATTAGTAGAGTTTCCCTTTGTGCCCGGACTTTCTCAGGGCTGGGAGAGCAGGCTTGCCAATCTGGCGGCTTTTGTGAAGCGTGCAAAACGCTATGGCATCAAGGTGTATTTGTATATCAACGAGCCTCGGGCCATGCCCTTGTCCTTCTTTGACAAACGTCCAGAGATTCTTGGTAACATGAGGGATGGTTATGGCTGCCTGTGTACCTCCACACCGCAGGTCCAGGAGTATTTGACACAGGGAATCCGCAGGCTCTGCCAAGGTGCCCCCGGGTTGGGTGGTTTGTTTACCATAACCAGATCTGAAAATATTACAAACTGCTATTCGTTGACGACTCAGATGACATGTCCCAGATGTGCCGGGCGGAAACAGTATGAGGTGCTGGCTGAGGTGAATCGCCTCATTGCTGAGAGTGCCCATGCTGTGGATCCACGGATCAAGGTCATTGCCTGGAACTGGAGCTGGAATGGCGGTGGATTTATGACACTGCAGGAGACAGAGAAGTGTATTGATCTGATGCCGGAGGATGTGATTCTCATGTCCAATAGGGAGAGCTTGATACCGACCTTTGTAGGAGGTGTTCGGGGAAAGGTACATGACTATTCTGTGTCCATCTGCGGCATCAGCCCTGTGGCCAGAAGACAGTGGATGTACGCTCGAAGCAGGGGACACCAGGTGGCGGCCAAGATGCAGATCAACAACAGCTGGGAGTGCTCTACCATTCCTTATCTGCCGGTATATTCCCTGTTGGTTCAGAATGTGCAGGAACTGGCAGAGGCCGGTGTGGAGCATCTGATGCTGAGCTGGACTTTGGGCGGCTATCCCTCTCCCAGCATCAAGGTGGTTTCCGAACTTTTCTTTGAAACCATGGGGGAAGAGGAAAGTGTGGACTTGGGCAAAGTTTACAGAAGCCTTTATGGGGACTATGCCAAACAGGTACAGGAGGCTGCAGATGTTTTCAGCGATGCATTTAAAGAGTTTCCTTTTGATATTCAAACATTATACGTTGGACCTCAAAACGGCGGTGCATCCAATCTGCTGTTTGCAAAGCCCACGGGGCTGGCAGCTACCATGACCTGCTATGCCTACGATGATCTGGCCGCATGGCAGGCCATGTATCCGGAGGATATTTTTGAGAATCAGTTTAAGGTATTGTGTGACAAGTGGAAGCTTGGACTGGACAGGCTGGCGGACATGCCGGAGTGCGAGTTTAAGGATATTGCCCATGCTACTTATATCCAATTTAAGGCCTCCTATAATCAGATACGGTTTATCCGCTGCAGAGATCGTTATCTGTCAGAAGGCGGTACCCAGGCCAAGGAAATTATTCAGCAGGTGCTCTGCAATGAGACGGAACTTGCCAAAGAGCTGTATCATATTATGAGGCGCAATCCCAGTATCGGATTTGAAGCGGCCAATCATTATTATTATACCCAGGGGATGCTTCTGGAAAAGGTGCTTAACTGTGCCCATATCGCGGCAGAGCTGGCACAATAGGGAAAGGTATTGTAGATGATAGAAATTATAGAGCATACATTATTAGACAGTGTGAAGTTGGTTCCATTTCTTTTTTTGACGTATCTGGTCATGGAATGGCTGGAACATAAGGCCGGAAGTCGTACCAATACCTTTATCAAAAAGAGCGGTAAGTTCGGTCCTGTGGTGGGCAGTTTGCTGGGAGCAGTACCTCAGTGCGGATTTTCTACGGCGGCGTCCAATCTTTATGCAGGACGCGTGATTACTGTGGGTACTTTGATTGCCATCTTTTTGTCCACATCGGATGAGATGCTGCCTATCCTGATCTCAGAGGCAGTTTCCCCCGACTTGATCCTGAAAATCCTTGGTATCAAGGTGGTCATCGGTATGGTGGCAGGATTGCTGATCGACCTGTTATTGCCTGCAAAGCAGGAAGAGCATGATCACATTCATGAGATGTGTGAGCATGATCACTGCAACTGCGGCCAGGGAAAGAGTATTTTCTATTCAGCCCTGGTTCATACTGCAAGAATTGGATTGTTTGTTGTGATCATCACATTTGCTTTGAATTTGATCCTCCATTCCGGTGGGGAGGAGGTACTGGCTGACTTGTTGTCAGATATGCCTGTAGTGGGGCCTCTGATCGCGGGATTGGTAGGTCTGATCCCCAACTGTGCCGCGTCGGTGGTGCTGACCCGGTTGTATGTGGAAGGAATGATGAGTCTTGGCTCTATGCTGGCCGGTTTGCTGGCTGGTGCCGGTGCCGGGGTTTTGGTTTTGTTTAAAACAAATGCCGACAGGAAGGAGAATCTGAAGATCCTTGGCATCCTGTACGGCATTGGCGTGCTGTCCGGTATTATAATCGATTTTTGTTTTAAGTTATTTGCCTGAAATACCGGGCTCTGTCATTTTCACAGGATCCAAAATCGCTTCCAGTTCCTCTGCGGATAGAAGCTTCTCCTGCAGGATCAGGCTACGGACGGATTCACCGGTCTTTAACGCTTTTTTCGCAATATCAGCGGCCTTCTGATATCCCACATGGGGGCAAATGGCAGTGATGATGCCCACGCTGTTCTCCAGCAGATCACGGCAGTTTTCCTCGTTGGCGGTGATGCCCAGCACGCAGTTGTCTACGAAAGTCTGGATGGCATTGGCCAGGGTGTCGATGGACTGGAATAAGCAGTAGAAGGTTACAGGTTCAAAAGCGTTTAATTCCAGCTGCCCGGCTTCTGCTGCCATGGCTATGGTCATATCATTGCCGATCACCTTGAATGCCACCTGGTTTACCACCTCCGGAATAACCGGATTGACCTTGCCGGGCATGATGGAAGAGCCATTTTGCTTGGGAGGTAGGTTGATCTCAGCAAAACCTGTTCTGGGGCCGGAGGACATCAGGCGCAGGTCGTTGGCAATCTTTGACAGACTGACGGCGCAGGCCTTGAGGGCGCCGGAAACTGCAACAAAGGGATCCAGGCTCTGGGTGGAATCGATTAGGTCATCTGCCTGAACAAAATCCATACCGGATACTTCTGCCAGGGTAGGAACAATCTGCTTTACATAGTCTGTGTCTGCATTGATACCGGTTCCGATGGCGGTTCCGCCCATATTCAGGGAGCGCAGTTCCTGAGAGGTTTTGTCGATTCGGATGATGTCCCGCATGATGGCTACGGAATAGGCTTTAAACTCCTGACCTAGTCGGATAGGAACCGCATCCTGCATCTGAGTACGGCCCATTTTGATAATGTGGTCAAATTCCTCTGCTTTGATGCAGAATGCCTCGTGGAGACGAAGCAATTCTTTCTTTAGATTTTTTAGGAGGCGCAGTGCAGTCATTTTTCCGGCAGTGGGAATCACATCGTTGGTGGACTGACCGTTGTTTACGTGGTCATTGGGGTGTACCATGGAATAGTCTCCCTTTTGCCCTCCCAGGATCTCGATGGCGCGGTTGGCAATGACTTCATTGGCGTTCATATTCAGGGAGGTACCTGCACCGCCCTGGATAGGGTCTACGATAAAATGATCATGCAGCTTTCCTGCTACGATCTCATCACAAGCCTGTATGATCGCTTGAGCGATCTTATCATCCAGAATACCCACCTGATGGTTTGCCAGTGCGCAGGCTTTTTTTATGTAGGCCAGGCTCACGATGATCTCCGGATGCATGGTCTGTCCTGTAATGTGGAAATTTTCAGCGGCACGTAAAGTTTGTACACCATAGTATGCCTTTGCCGGTACTTCTTTGGTACCGATGGAATCCTTCTCTATTCTGTAGTTCATTGCCTTTGTATCTTTCATGCGAGAATCCTCCTTTTGTTGTTGCTTTCATTATAGAAAAGAGTTATAGTATATACAAATACATATATTATTATAATTTGTATAGTTTTCAAGTTATGGAGGACGCTATGTTTCAAGGGATGGAATATGTGTATGAGGTGTATAAAGAGAGAAGTTTTTCCAAGGCGGCACAGAATCTGTTTATTTCCCAGCCTTCATTAAGTGCCAATGTTAAGCGGGTGGAGGCCCGCATAGGTTACCCGATCTTTGACCGCAGTACCAAGCCGCTGGGACTTACAGAGTTAGGAGAAAGGTACATCAGATCTGTGGAGCAGATTTTATCCGTGGAGAGTGGATTTTCAGATTATGTAAACGACTGTGGAGAACTGAAGACAGGCAATCTTATACTGGGAGGGAGCAATTTGTTTTCCTCATGGATACTGCCGCCCATGATGGCCCGGTTTGCACGGAAATATCCTTCGGTCAAACTGGTGCTGATGGAAGAACGCACAGCCCGCCTGCAAGAGCATTTGCTGGCCGGAGATGTGGATATTATGATCGATTATGGATTGGCAGGGGAGGAAGCTTTTGAGAAAAAGCTTTTCCGCACGGAGCGCTTGGTCTTGGCAGTGCCCAGAGCCTTTGAGATCAACCGTAGGATGGAAGCGTATCGGATCCGGCCGGAGTGGATCCGCAGTGGATATTATCTGCAGGATGAGATTTTACCGGTGCCCCTGGATGCGTTTCGGGGAGAGCCTTTTGTTTTATTAAAGCCGGACAATGACACCAGAAAACATGCCATGAAAATCTGCCAGGCCCATGGGTTTACACCTAAAATTCTTCTGGAGCTGGATCAGCAGATGACCGCCTATAATGTTACCTGCTCAGGAATGGGTATTTCAGTGATCGGAGATACCTTGGTGCAGAAGGTGCCGGAGAATCCCGGGGTGGTCTACTATAAGCTTCCCAAGGCTTTGAGTGAGCGCGGTTTGTACTTTTATTGGAAGCGTGGAAGGTATGTGAGCCGGGCGATGGAAGAATTTTTGCAGTTAGCGCAAATTTTTTGAATTTAGGTCTTGCAAAATGGTAATACTTCATGTATAATACATCAAGTAGTCAAGACATAGCGCTATCGCCAAACGGTAAGGCAACGGACTCTGACTCCGTCATTTCAAGGTTCGAATCCTTGTAGCGCTGTTCTCAAAAAACTTCCAAGCTATTGCTTGGGAGTTTTTTTTTTTGAGAGAACAGCGCTTGCGCTACTTTATATTCAATGACAAAAAATTTCACAAACTAATGACAATCATGAAAATTTTTGTTACAATAAAGTGCAAAGGAGGTGTTCCACATGGGAATCACGATTAAGGAGCTATCAGAATTAAGCGGTTACTCCTGCGCCACCATATCCAGAGTACTTTCTAATAAATCTAATGTGAAGAAGGAGACCAGAGAGGCCATTGAGAAACTGCTGATAGAGCACAATTACCGCACCAATGTGATGGAGCTGCGAAACGCCCAGGCCAAGAGCAAAACCATTATGATCATCGTGGGCGATCTGGACAATAGCTATTACATAAAATTGATCAAGACGATTCAGGAGGAGGCAGGACAAAGAGGTTATGTCACCTTGATAGCCTTCAGCCGCAATTCTATAGAGGAAGAGGCAAGTTTTGTAAACATTGCCATCAGAGAAAGGTACGCAGGCATTATATTTATGAATGTCAGGGGCGGTGAGGAACTTGCCGCAGGCCTGAAAGAAAGCGAAATTCCTGTGGTTTTCTTGAATCGAAGTGTCCGGTTTTCAGATTTTGATTCTGTTACCAGTGATAATTATCAGGGCGGATATATGATCACATCCTATTTGATTGAGATGGGACACAAGAAGATAGGTCACATTATGGGACAGTCCTATTCTATGGCAGCCAGAGAGCGTAGGCGAGGCTATGAGGATGCCATGCGAGAAGGGAAACTATGCGTGACAGATAACAGCGTGCTGGTGGGAGAACTGAATTATGATAGTGGATATGCCTGTGGAGAGCAATTGGTCAAAAAAGGACTGGATTACACAGCAGTTTTTTGCGGCAACGATCTGATGGCGGTTGGTTTTGTAGACGCCTTGAAGGATTGCGGTGTAAAAATCCCGGAGGATATCAGTGTTGTATGCTATGACGACACCTTTTTTTCGGAGCGCCACGGTCTGACGGTGGTAGGAGCTGAGGCGGAAAAACTGGCTGTCAAAGCGGTCAGCTTGCTTTTATCTAAGATAGAAGGAGAAAAAACGGAGGGTGCATCCGTGGTCTATCGGCCTAAAATCATCGTCCGCAGAAGTGTGAAGAAGATATAACATGAAAAAGGGCTGAGGGCCCTTTTTTGATGTGTTTTTTTAACCATATTCACCAAATTACCAAATCTAAAATGATAAAAAATTTCAAGTAAAAATTTCACAATCCCCACTAATTAATAAATCACCTGTAATTATTCATCAGAAATTCCTCCATTAGACAGGCACACATAACAAAAAAGTAATAAAAGTATGTTTATTCAGCCAATGGAAAACTGTACTCCATATAGAATAAAATAATTTAAATATAGCTGTTTCGAGTCCATTGCTGCCTGCCCGGGCCCTACCCTTCATGGGGAAACCCTTGAAAGACGTCGGTGCTTGGCGAGATCATCGAGCCTAGCATTCCGCTACGTCTTTCACGGAGCGAGAGCGGGTTCTCCCATGAAGGGTAGGTCCCGGGCAGGCGACTATGGCCCCGAAACAACTATGATCAAATTATTTTTATTTTATAAGGAGGAATAGATATGGACAGTATCGTAATCGTATCAGGTGCAAGAACAGGTATTGGCAGTTTTGGTGGATCCTTAAGTCAGTTTGAGGCCACGGATCTGGGCGGAATGGCAATCAAGGCGGCAGTGGAGCGGGCCGGGATAAAGCCGGAAGAAGTGGACGAGGTGGTGATGGGATGTGTAGGTCAGGCAGCGGAGAATGCTTTTATGGCCAGAGTATCTTCCATTAAGGCCGGCATTCCCTATGAGGCATCCGCGCTCACCGTAAACCGGCTTTGCTCATCCGGTCTGCAGGCTATTTATACGGCAGCTACAGAAATTCAGAATGGTTTCTGTAATATTGCAGTTGCGGGCGGCGGAGAGAGTATGTCCAATATTCCATTCTATCTGCGCAAGGCCAGATTTGGTTATCGTATGGGACACAATGAGTTGGAGGATGGACTGATCACAGCTCTTTCAGATCCTATTACCAGAGATCATATGGGTATTACTGCAGAGAATGTTGCAGCCAGATACCAGATCAGCAGAGAAGATCAGGATGCTTATGCGGTGCTCAGCCAGACAAGGGCGGCCCAGGCTAGGCGCGAAGGTAAATTTGCGGATGAGATTATTCCTGTGGAGGTAAAAGTAGGCAAGAGTGAGACAAAGATCTTTGCGGAGGATGAATATATCCGTGAGGGTACAACCGTAGAAAAGCTGGCAAAACTAAGACCTGCCTTTAAAAAGGACGGCAGCGTAACCGCCGGCAACGCGTCCGGTATCAATGACTGCGGCGCGGCAGTGGTACTGATGAGAGAGGAAGAGGCCAAGAGAAGAGGGATTGCGCCCATCGTAAGGATCGTGGATGCGGCAGTAGCCGGCGTAGACCCTGCTTACATGGGTATCGGCCCCATCCCGGCAGTCAATAAGCTTTTGGCCAAGACCGGTCTGAAGAAAGAGGATATCGGCCTGTTTGAGCTTAACGAAGCCTTTGCAGCCCAGGCTTTGGCATGTATCCGTGAGTTGGATTTGGATGTAGAAAAAGTAAATGTAAACGGCAGTGGTATTTCCATGGGTCATCCCATTGGTGCAACCGGATGTATCATTACCATTAAGCTGATGAATGAAATGGTAAGAAGAAATGAGCGATATGGTATTGCCACCCTTTGCATCGGTGGCGGACAGGGTCTGGCGGTGCTGTTTGAATTGTGCAAATAAAAAGTGCATTGGGGGATGTTTGGATGAAGAGTTACGATAAGCCTTATCGCAATCTTTATGATACCTTGGCGGATTCGGCCCGAAGATTCCCGGAAAAAGTGGCTGTCATCGATGATGAGGAAGAAATCACTTATAAAAAACTCCTATACCGCGTGGACGAACTGGCGGCGGTACTGCAGATCAAATATGGTCTGAAAGAACAGGAACAGATCGGTGTTCTGATGGTCAACAGCATCAAGACAGTCACCGCCTTTTATGCGGCCATGAAGATCGGATGTATTGCCCTGATGATCAATACCAAATTCAAAGAGGCAGAAATAGAGGATCTGCTGTGTAGTATGGAGGTAAAGCTGATCCTCAGTGATTCCAGATGGCTGGAGAAGGTAGAGGGTGTGGCGTCCAGACTGGGAATTGAAACAATCCTGACGGAAGAGACAGATTTTGGCAGGAGGGGTTCGGAACTTCTGGGGTCCCCGGTTTTGCCGGCCCAGGTAAAAATTGCGCAAAATATTGAGAACACTGCGGTGATCATGCACACCTCCGGCACCACAGGCAGACCCAAGGGAGTTATGGTTACCCACCGCAATATTCTGGAGGCGGCCTATGGCTATCAGGAGGTACAGGGGCTGGACTTTTCGGCGGTCACGGTGTTGTCTGTTCCCTTATTTCACATTTTGGGTCTCAGCTGCGTCACCACGCTGTTTATTTACATGGGCGCAACTGTCATTTTGTCAGAGTTTTACCGGGTGGAAGATGTGCTTTGGAAAATTAAAAAATACGGAGCCACCCATTTTCATTCGGTTCCTGCGATTTTTCTGCAGATGATAGAGAGTGATTATGAGCAGAAGGATCTGACTTCCCTTAGGACAGCTGTGTGTGGCGGCGCACCCATCAGCAAGGAAAATATTGACAGGTTCTGCGTTTTGGCGCCCAATGCCCGGCTGCACTTGGCCTATGGTATGACGGAAACTGCGGGATCGGGCACTTTGTCGGCGGTACATAAGGAGGCGCTGATGGCGGTCCCTAATGTGCAGATGAAGGTAGTGGATGAGAATCACGGGGAACTTCCACCCGGGCAGATAGGGGAACTGGTATTTTGCGGGCCCTGCATTGCCAGAGGCAGGTGGCGATCCCAGTCCTTGCCGGATGACCACATGTACAGCGGGGACGTAGGATACATGGACGAAGAAGGGCATGTGTATGTGATCGATCGGCTGAAGGACATTATCAATCGGGGAGGGGAGAAGATTTTCCCCATTGAAGTGGAGGATGTAATCCTGCAGTATCCCGGTGTGGCCAGGGCTGCAGTATATGCAGTAAGCAGTCAGGAGTACGGAGAGGTTCCGGCAGCAGCAATTGTTTGGCAGGAGGGGGCCACGGCAGATATGGCTGGGTTGGAGGAATTTTTGGTCCCCAGGGTGGCCACTTACAAGCGACCGGTGTTTCTGGAACAGATGGAGGAATTGCCTGTAACCCAGAATGGCAAGGTGCGAAAACTGCAGTTGAGAAAATGGGCAGAGGAAAGGAGAATTTAAGTTATGAAGAAACCGGCAGTGGTAACTGCGAAGGAAGCAGTGGATATGATCCAAGATGGCTCCACGCTGTGTACCATCGGTATGACATTGATATCGGCAAGTGAGACGGTGCTAAAGGAGATTGAGAACCGTTTTCTGGAGCAGGGGCATCCCAGAGATCTGACCCTGTTTCACACCTGCGGCCAGGCAGCCATGAAGCAGCCCGGCGGCATACAACATTTGGCCCATGAGGGGTTGGTGAAACGTGTGATCGGCGGTCACTGGGGGCAGGCATCTAAAATGATGGATCTGATCTCCGAAAATAAAATCGAAGCCTTTAATCTGCCCCAGGGACAGATGGCCAATATGTTTCACAGCATGGCTTTGCGGGAGCCCGGAAAGCTCAGCAAAGTAGGTATTGGTACTTATATTGATCCCCGTATTGAAGGGGGTAAAATGAATCAAAAGACCAAGGACTGTGGCTATGACCAAGTAGGCATTGTTACGGTGGACGGAGAGGAATATCTGCAGTACAAGCCGGTAAAGATTGATACGCTGGTGATCCGGGGGACCTATGCGGATGAGAATGGTAATATCAATACGGCCCATGAAGGGATGGTTCTGGAGGTATTACCGGCGGTTATGGCCACGAAAAGATGGGGCGGCAAGGTGATCTGTCAGGTTAAAAAGATTGTCAAGGCAGGTTCTTTGAATCCCAAGGAAGTGGTGGTTCCCGGGGTGCTGGTGGATGCGGTGGTGGTATGTGACAATCTACAGGAGGATCACAGGCAGACCTATTCCTGGTATTATGATCCCGCCTATTCGGGTCAGGCTCTGGCACCGGAGGTTGCAACAAAACCTGTACCGGTGAATATCCGCAAGGTGATTGGCCGAAGAGCTGTTTCGGAGCTGGTGCAGGACCAGATCATCAATATCGGAACCGGCATTCCCAATGATGTGATCGGTCCTATCATTGCGGAGGAAGGGGTCGGAGACAGTGTTATGATCACTGTAGAGTCCGGCGTGTACGGAGGTGTACCGGCAGAGACAATTGATTTTGGTATCTCCATGAATGCGCAGGCCCTTATCGGACATGACAGACAGTTTGAACTGTACAACGGAACCGGCATTGATTATACCTTTATGGGTGCGGGGGAGATGGATCAATACGGCAACGTGAATTCCACCAGGATGGGAAGCAAAGCGCCGGGAGCAGGCGGGTTTATTGACATTACCGCCACGGCTAAGAATGTGATCTTCTGTTCCACCTTTACCGGAGGAGGGTTAAAAACAAGCTTTTCCAAGGACGGCGTTGTGATCGAACAGGAGGGCACCATCAAGAAGCTGGTAAAAGAAGTACAGCAGATCTCTTACAACGGTAAGCTGGCCGTGGAGAGAGGTCAGAAGATGCTTTTTGTGACTGAGCGTGCAGTGTTTGAGCTGACAGAGCAGGGGCCTATGCTGGTGGAAATTGCCAAGGGAGTGGATCTGCAAAAGGATATTCTGGATCAGATGGAATTTCAGCCTCTGATCGCAAAGGAGCTTCGATATACAGATTCGGCCATCTATCTGGATGGGGTATACGGATTAAAAGAAATCATTGCCAGAAACAGTGAGAAGGGAGGTACACTATGAAACCTATGAGACTGCATCATGTGGGGATCATCATGACATCCATGGAGAGAGCGGAGACTTTTCTGGAGCAGTTCGGGCTGGAAAAGGATTACATGGAATATGTGGAAGCATACCATGCCCACTGCCTGTTCACCAAATTTTCGGAGCAGGAAAGCCCTGTAGAACTGATTATACCCACAGAAGGGATATTGACTCAGTTTAATAACGGAAAAGGCGGCATTCATCACATTGCGTTTGAGGTGGAGGATGTGGAGGCTGCCCGCAGAGAGTTTACGGAGAAGGGCATGGAAATGCTGGAGACCAAAGCCGTGGAGGGGGCCGGGGGGATCATTGTGAATTTCTTGCGTCCCAGATACGGACTGGGTGTATTGGTGGAATTTGTAGAACAAGTAAAATAGAGAAAGGTGGATGAATATGAATATTAAGAAAGTTATGGTAGTGGGCGCCGGTATCATGGGAAGCGGCATTGCACAGGTATGTATTGAGCATGGTCTGGAGACCCTTTTGACGGATGTGACTCTGGAGGTCGCCCAGAACGGAAAGGCCAAGATCGATCACTTTTTGCAGAGAAAGATTGAAAAGGGCAGATTGACCCAGGAAGAAAAAGACAAGGCTATGGCGCTTTTGTCTGTCAGCGATCATTATGCAGATGGAGCCGATGCACAGTTTGTGATCGAGGCTGCCACAGAAAATGTACCCATTAAACTGAAGATTTTCGCACAGTTGGATGAGATTATGAATGAGGATGCCATCCTTGCCACCAATACCTCCACAATCTCCATCACCAAGATTGCAGGCGCTACCAAGCATCCGGACCGGGTCATTGGCGCGCACTTCTTTGTTCCGCCCCCGGCAATGAAGCTGCTGGAGATCATTCCCGGCATCCTGACCAGTGAGGCCACAGAGAAAGTCGCTTTTGAATTCGCGCAGATCATCGGCAAGGACGCCATCAAAGCACCGGACACCTCGGGATTTTTGGTAAACAGAATGCTGGTGCCTATGCAGAATGAGGCCATCTTCCTGGTACAGGAGGGCAACCGGCCTGAGGATGTGGATGCATCCATGAAGCTTGGCGCCAACCTTCCCATGGGACCTCTGGCTTTGACAGATATGGCAGGCTTGGACACTGTGCTGGCGGTAATGACCCAGATGTATGAGGATCTGGGAGATCCCAAGTACAGACCTTGTCCTTTGCTGAAAAAAATGGTAAATGCAGGACTTTTGGGGCGGAAAACAAAAAAAGGATTCTACGAGTATTAAATCTAGACAATAAAAAACCGGCTCGGAGGAAGCAAAAGCTTTCCCGAGCCGATTTGCTAAGGTGCGCCCGCAGTTGCACGTTTCGTCGATCACTGAATTCCCAGAATATGTAGATTGATGGGGATGGTAATGCAACACAGGATATTGGTCAAAAAGGCCATCTTGGCACCAAACTTACAGTCTTCGTTTACCAATTTGGGATAAACAATGGTGTTAAGACCGCAGGGCAAGGTACAGAAAAGGGTGGCGTACAGTGCCAGATCATGCAGGCCCAGCAACTTTAAGGTAAAGCCCACGGATAACGGTATGGCGATCAGGCGTACGAAGGTTACAATATAAGCAGTCTTGTCTTTGATCAGATCCGCAAGGTTGTATTCGGAGATCACGATACCGGCCAGAATCATACCCACGGGTCCTATGCAGTTGCCGGCAGAGGTCAAAATGTCCATGGCCACAGCGGGTACGGGAATCTGCAGAAGGCCAAAGATCATGCCAAGAAGCAGAGGAATGGTCATACCGTTGAGAAACCCCTTTAAGTTAAAGGGCTGTTTGGTCAGGGTGCAAAAGCCTATGGAGTACACGTAGGCGTTGGCGGCCAGCACAAACAACATAAAGGAAAACAGACCGGCATCCCCCAACAAGCCTTGTACCAGGGGATAACCGATATATCCAAAATTGGGTATAGCCATGGAGTAACTGTATACATGTCTCATATAGTGATTCTTAGTAAGGATCCTGGCCAGAAGCGTAGATACCAGCACTACGGAACTTACAACGACCAGACCGCACAGCATCAGGGGATATTGCTCTGACAGATTCTTTACAGTAAAATTTGTGGAGAAGGTTTTCAACGCCAGACAGGGAACAAAGACATTTGCCAACAGCCTGGACAGAATGGGAGCCTGATCTCTGCTGACCAGACGGAACTTACTCAGAAGGTAGCCTGCCATGATAAAGGAAAAAAGTTTCAAAACCTGCAAAAATATGATCATGATAACAGTACCAAAGCCTTTCTATATATTTGAAACAATTACTAATTGTAATGGTTATATAACAAAAGGTCAATAGAAAAGCGTCAGAAAATCAGGTCGCAGCAATTTTTTATCTGCATAGCCCGGAAATATTGTTGCTCCAAGGGAATCCATTCTTCCAAAAAGCGCTTTGCCATCTCTGGGGAATTGCGCTTTTGGATCCGTTGCTCTTGCAGCTGGGGCGAAATATCCAGAAAAACAGAAAGGTTGTAATAGTTTGCCAGATCTGGGTGCATGCTGTAGGCGCCTTCGATCACGGTCAGTTCCGTAGGCATGACGGTGATCGGAGAAAGCAGAGAGCGGGTGTGACAGTCATAAGGGTGGTAGGTCACTTCCTGTTTTTGGTGCAAGGGGAGAAGTACTTCCTGCAAAAACCGCTCCCGGTCCACATTTCCGCCGGGCTGGGCCAGGCGTTCCGCGGTCCTCTGATAGGGGCGCAGGAAAAAGTCATCCATGTGAAACACGGTGCAGTCGTAAATTTCGTGAAGAAGTTGGCTCAAGGTGGTCTTTCCGCTGGCACTGCCTCCTTCGATGGCCAGATTCACCCTGCCCATCTGCAACATACGGTCAATCTGGGAAAAGAGCGGCAAAAACATAGCATATTCTTTTCGAAGGACGCGATAAGCAGGAAGATAGGCCTTGCGAAATTCTTCTGAGTGGTGACAGGCCGGAAATCCTGCAGCCCGCCAGCTCGCAGTCGCCTGTATGGCATCTTGTTCTGTGAAGGGAAAAACGCCCTCCTTTGTCATAGTCAGCATGACAGCCAATTTTTCTTCTAATAAGGCGCTGCTGTTTTCTTCAGGCTGGGCTGAAAGAAAAAACAGCTTGCCAAGGGTTTCCGGATGTAAGGAGCCTCTTAGCACATCCAGATGGACGCGGCAATAGCTGCCGTCCAGAGGTTCCACCGGCTGTCCCTTGTGGGGACGGCAGCAGGCGGCCTCCCGGCGGATATATTCTGTCGTAGCGGAAGAGTCGGTGAGCAGATGCTCACAGCCAAAGGAACTTTGAAATAAAAATTTCAAGACATCCTGTACCTGCAGCAAGGGATAAGCTTTGCAGTGCTGCAGCAGGGCATGTCTGGTTTGGGCAGTTTTATCCATAATGGTCTCCTCATGATTCTGATTCTAATACCATGACAAGAATAGGGATCAGCACGATCTGAACAATAATACCGGGCAGCGCGGTGACAATGGCTCCGGCCCAAAAGGCGGAAAGCCCGAACTCGGTCACGTCAAGTCCGGCGCAAAGAAGTCGCACAAGCCCCCATATCAGGCGCCCGGCGATCATTGCGATCAAAAGAGAACAGTAAATAGAGATTCTTTTTCTGGGAAGTATTCTGTGCAACAGCCCGGATACCGCACCGTATGTGGCAAGTTCAAAGGCCATGGAAATGGCGACCGGGTACATGGGCGGCATACTCAGGGTAGCGGAACGGAATAAGGGGGCGGTAAAGCCCACTGCAAGTCCCCAGGGCCATCCGCAGAGGAAACCGCAGAGCAGTACAGGGATGTGCATGGGGCACAGCATGGAACCAACTTGCGGGATCTGTCCGGTAAAGAAGGGAAGTATGTAAGCAATGGCCAGAAACATGGCCGCCAGGATCATGGTACGAAGGGTGTTTTGCTTTTTCATATAGAAGTTCCTTTCAAGATATTTAGCTTGCTGAGGGAAAAACCAACTAAAATAAAAAAGAATAGAATAAATACCTGTTGAAATACAAGTATGGATTTAGCCTTTCTGTGTTCCACTGTGGTGTAACGATCACGAAATTATTTTAATAATGCAGTGTCTAAAAGTCAATAGAAGTGAACCGTTTTTATATTTCAATTCGCAGGATTCTATAATATAATAAGGCCAGAAATGGCAGAAGGCCGCAAAGAAAGGAAACCGCTGTGATGAGAGTATATGAGGATTTGAGACAGATTCATGTCAATACATTGGCCCCTCGGGCCCACTACATTCCTTACGATACCCTGCAGAAGGCACTGGAGGGAAAGAAGGAGCATTCCGCCTACTATCATCTTTTGAACGGAACCTGGGATTTTCATTATGATAGCAGGGATATAGATTGTCCGGAGCAGATAAAGGATTGGGATCAGGTAACGGTACCCTCCTGCTGGCAGAGCACAGGACATGAGAAGCCCTATTATACCAATGTGAACTATCCCTACCCGGTGGATCCGCCCTACGTGCCGGATGACAATCCGGTAGGCGTATACCGTAGGTTTATTACCGTGACGAAAGAACAGGCGGCCATGGATACCACCCTTGTATTTGAAGGGGTTGCCTCCTGTCTGGAGCTGTTTGTAAATGGGGCTTATGTGGGATTTTCTACGGTGTCTCACAGCAGTTCGGAGTTTTCGGTTTCTCTGCATGAGGGGAAGAACGAGATTCTGGTAAAGGTATATAAATGGTGTGTGGGAAGCTACCTGGAGGATCAGGATTTCTTTCGGTGTAACGGTATTTTCCGGGATGTGTATTTGTTGACCAGACCTGCGGGGCATGTGCATGACGTGCAGGTGGGATTTGATGAAAAAGGGATCTACTGCGATCTTCCTTATGATATTTATACACCTCAGGGGCAGCCGGCGGATTTGACCCAGCTGGTTTTGTGGAATACGGAGAAACCTTATTTGTATACGGTGGTGATCCGGCAGGCAGGAGAATTTATCCCTGTGAAGGTAGGCTTAAGGAGCCAGTGTGTCAGTGAAAAAGGTGAGTTGCTGATCAATGGGGTCAGTGTGAAGTTAAAAGGGGTGAATCACCATGATTCTCACCCTGTGAACGGTTATGTGATGTCTTATGAAGATATGAAGACAGATCTGCTGAAGATGAAGGAATTGAATATCAATACCATCCGTACTTCCCATTATCCGCCGGATCCGGTTTTTTTGGAACTGTGTGATGAGCTTGGCTTTTATGTGGTGGATGAGGCAGATTTGGAAACCCATGGATTTACCGGCAGTATCCGGACGGAGCGATATTATGATGAGAGGCCTATATGGCCCTGTCATGACCCGGCCTGGCGGGAGGCTTTTGTGGACCGGGCCCGGAGACTGGTGGAGCGGGATAAGAATCATACCTGCGTGATCATGTGGAGTTTGGGCAATGAAAGTAACTTCGGCCTGAACCATGTGGCCATGAGTGATTTTGTGCGGGAGAGGCAAAAGCGGATCCCAGGGTTGTTCAGACTGATCCACTACGAGAGAGCCTGCGAGGGTGTGGGTATTCATCACAATGAGCGAAAAAAGGATTCTGATGCAGTGGATGTGGTCAGTAGGATGTATCCCTCCACCTGGTATATGGAGCAGTATCTGGAATATACCGGGGATAAGCGGCCATTCTTTTTGTGTGAGTACTGCCATGCCATGGGCAATGGCCCGGGGGATCTGATGGATTACTGGGAGACCTTTGAGCGCTACCCCAATATGATCGGAGGCTGTATCTGGGAGTGGGCGGATCATGTGGCCCTGGACGGAGAAGGGCGTTTGGGATATGGCGGCGATTTTGGGGAAGAAACCCACGATGGGAATTTTTGCTGTGACGGTTTGGTGTTTCATGACAGAAGCTTTAAGGCAGGGTCCCTGGAGGCAAAATATTGTTATCAACCTTTGCGGACGGATTGGAAGGAAGGAGTTTTGACCCTGCACAACCGAAATGACTTTACTTCTTTTGAAGAGTATGATTTTCAATGGAATGTGACGGTGGATGGCAAAGTGATCAAGGAAGGTGACTTTGTTTTAGATACGAAGCCTCACGAAAAAAGCCAAATCAACCTGACACTGCCGAATGCGGATTGCAGTTATGGCGCATATTTGAACATATATATGAAGGACAGGAATGGACACGAGGTTGCCTTTACCCAGCATCGGCTTCAGGATGCAAGTCCTCTGGAGGCAGGCACAGGTGCGGCCGCAGTGACAGTGGAGGGCGAATATGCCAGGATTACTGGAAAGGGCTTTGTGTATCTGTTTAATCTGCACTACGGTTGGCTGGAAAAGTTGGACGAGACCCTGAAAAGTCCTCTGAAACTAACGGTGTGGAAGGCGCCCACGGACAATGATATTGCAAATAAGGGGCGCTGGTATGAGGAGAAGTATCATCAGGTCCACAGTAAAGTATATGAGGCACGGGTGGAAGGGAATTGTATCCGGATCAAAGGCAGCCTTTGTGCGGTAGCCAGAGAGAAGTTTTTGGAGTATGAGGTGGCTTATACCTTCTTGGCTGACGGCCGGATCGATATTCAGTTGGATGGCGCATTTGATAACCGACATTATTTCCTGCCAAGGCTGGGTTTTGAATGCAAGGTCAAGGAGCAGGAGTTTTCCTATTTCGGATACGGTCCGGGGGAGGCTTACATTGATATGCATCACGGCGCTCGCATGGGTCTGTATGAGAGTAATGCAGATGAACAATATGTTCCTTACATGATGCCTCAGGAGCACGGCAATCACTATAACACTAAGATGCTGCAGATCGGCGGACTCACCTTCGTTTCACCCCAAGGCTTTGAATGCAATGTGTCACGGTATACGGCGGAAGAACTGACGAGGAAGAATCACGGATATGAGCTGGAGAAGGATGAGTATACCAATCTTCGCATCGATTACAAGGTAAGCGGTCTTGGTTCTAACAGCTGCGGTCCGGAGCTGAGGGAGCGTTATCGTATGATGGATGATCATGTGTACTTTGCTTTCAGCATCCTGCGCAGATAACCCGAGGTCAAAACTGTGCTAAAACAGGTCAAAAATATGAATAAAAGCCTGCATGTTTTGTGATAAGATGAGGCTACATAAGAACCTAATGGAGGTGCGGTATGAAAGTTGGACTTTGTGTAAATTTTAACGGAATGGAAGCAATGGAGGAAAAACTCCAATCTCTGAGAGCAGAGAATTTCAGCAGCTGCCAGTTGCTTGCCTGGAGACCCGATCTGTGGACCGATGAAAATGCGGTGATCCTTCGGGAGCTTTTTGCGAAATATGAGGTGGAGATCTCTGCTTTCTGGTGCGGCTGGGAAGGCCCCGCAGTGTGGAATTTTTATGAGGGTCCCACGACTTTGGGTCTGGTGCCGGCGGAGTATCGTCAGATGCGTGTGAAGAACCTGATAGACGGTGCTGATTTTGCCAAGAAACTGGGCGTGACTGACGTAGTCACCCATATGGGCTTTATCCCGGAAAATCCTAACGATCCGGTGTTTGTGCCTTTCTGTGATGCGATCCGTCAGGTGGCAAAGCATTTGGAGGCAAACGGACAGTACCTTTTGTTTGAAACCGGTCAGGAAACACCGGTTGCCATGCTGCGTTGTTTTGAGACCGTAGGGACACAGAATCTGGGGGTAAATCTGGACACTGCAAATCTGATCCTGTACGGCAAAGCCAATCCTGTGGATGCGCTGGATGTGTTCGGTAAATATGTACGCAACCTGCATGCCAAGGACGGCAAGTATCCCACAAACGGTCACGATTTGGGCTGCGAGGTGCGTCTGGGTGACGGCAAGGTGGACTTCTATGCACTGTTCAAAAAACTGCATGAGCTGGGCTATGATTCCCATGTGACCATTGAGCGTGAGATTGACGGAGAACAGCAGATACTGGATATCCGCTATGCAAAGAAATATCTGGAAGACACAATTGGAGAAATTTACGGAGCATAAATAATTTGTAAGGACCCTTCAGGCGTTATGCGATTTAAGGGGCCGCGACCGGGAGCGTGCCTAAGCCGTCCTTTCACCTCTCCCGGTCGAAGCTTCTAAAATTACAAAAACCCCTGAAGGAACATTGAAAGGAGAATGGTTATGATCAAGGTTGGTATTTTAGGTTACGGCGGCATTGCAAGATCCCATAAGGGTGGCTATGAAAATTTGGCCCGCAGAGGGGCGCCGGTAGAACTGGTTGCACTCTGCGATATTGATCCGGAGCAGTTTACCAAACTGGTGGAGATCAACCTGGGCGGCGAGGAGGCTGGTTCCAAGGAGTATCACACCTACACAGATTTGGATGAGATGTTGGAAAAGGAAGATCTGGATGTGATCGACATCTGTCTGCCCACTTATCTGCACTGTGAGTATGCGGTGAAACTTCTGAAGATGGGTTACAATGTGCAGAGTGAGAAGCCCATGGGTCTGAATGAGCAGCAGTGTGAAGAAATGCTGGCAGCAGCAAAAGAGAGCGGCAAGAAATTGATGATCGGCATGTGCCTGCGTTTTTCATCTGCTTATCTGGCAGTGAAGAAGCTGATCGACGAGGGAACCTACGGCAAAGTGCTTACAGGACATTTTGAGCGTATCAGTGCGATGCCTCGTTGGGGATTCCAGAACTGGTTTAGAGATTATGACCGCTCCGGTGGTGTGGCACTGGATATGCACATTCATGATGTGGATATGATCCGTTTTATGTTTGGAGAGCCCAAGGCCGTGTGTGCGGTAACGGATGACAGTAAGATGAAGTGCACCACTATTCACAGTACATTCATCTATGATGACAAAATATTTACTGCCATCGGTGACTGGGGTGCAGGGGGTACCTTTGGATTCCGTTCCGGCTGTCAGCTGAATTTTGAGCAGGCAACTGTTGTTCTGCAGGGTGCTGATGTGAAAGTATATCCCAGCCAAGGTGAACCATATGATTTAGAGTGTGAGGGCGTTGATTTTATGGCGGAGGAATCTTTATATCTTGCACGTACCATTCTGGGCGAGATTGAAAATGAAAAGAACAAACCGGAGGATGCAGCAGGCAGCGTTCGCTTGATAAGCAAGCTGATGGAGAGCGCAGAGAACGGCGGAAGAAGAGTAGATCTGTAAGAAGGAAAAGGCGGCTTCAGTCAGGAGCCGCCTTCACTGTGTTTTTTTGATATTCACCCACTGTAAATCCGTAGCGGGCCTTAAAGCAGCGCAGAAAATAATTCACACTGGTAAATCCGCAGGAAAAAGCAGCGGAAGAAATGGTGCTCCTGGAATCCTTGAGCAATTGACGGGCTCTTTCCAAGCGCAGTATTTTGATATATTCCATGGGCCTTAGGCCGGTAACAGCCTTGAAACGGCGGCTGAAATACGCCTCGCTGTATCCGAATCGCTGACTGATGGAAGCGGAAGATATGTTTTCACAGTAATTCTGGTCGATATAATCCAAAATGTCTTGAAATTGCCCTTCGGCAGGTGGTTTGACAAATTCGGTATCTACATATTTATCACACAAAATGCCAAGCAGGCTGTAGATCTGTCCCATGAGAGACAGGGCATAGCCGTCGGGCTTTTTTTTGCTGGTTTCAAATATGGCATCGGCCAGTTGTACCAGGGCCGGGTCTTTGATCAGGGGCTGAAAAGCAGCTGACTGTTTCAGAAAAGGTTCCAGTACACGCCGAGTAATTTCGCTCTGTCCAAAACTGTCCAACAGTTCAAACATGATCACACGATAACTGACGGAAGTGTCAGTTGTATAGGCATCATGAGAGACACAGGGATTGATAATCACTGTGTCTCCCGGATAAGCTTTATATGATTTTCCATTCAACTGAACATCCAGGATCCCCTCATCGATTACTAGAATTTCAAAGCGCTCGTGCCAGTGAGTTCCGATGGCCCGAGAATGGGCCTGGGGCCTGAATTGCCATAATTTCACCGGAGAAGATCCATACAAAACCGGTGTCAGTTCGCGTTGATGATCTAAATTCATAATGGATATGGATTAGTTGTTCTTGTTCAACTCTGCAACAACCAGCTTGATCAGTTTCTCCAGATCAATACCGTTCATGGAAGAAGCCTTGTAGGGAGCTTTGCCATCGCTGGAGAAGAGTTTCATCTTCTTCATGGTCTCCTGCTTAACAGCCTCCACAGCAGCAGGGATCAGGTCAATGATACCCTTGTTCATATCGGAGAACTTTCTAAATTCAGCTTCCACAGCAGCCACGTTGATATCGGTAAAGATATTTACTTTGCTGATACCTTCCTGAATACCACGTCTGAAATCGTTGTCTGTCAGACCGGAACCGCCGTGCAGTACCAGGGGAACATCGATGGTCTTGGCAATGGTTCTGATTCTTTCGAAATCCAGCTTGGGAGGCAGCTTGTATGCACCGTGAGCGTTGCCAACAGCAATAGCCAGTGCATCTACACCGGTTTTCTGTACATAGTCTTTTGCCTGCTTGGGATCGGTAAAGAACTTGGAAGGATCGGCCAGATGAGAGCTGCCCTCTGCAGAGCCTTCGTTGTCACCTACATGGCCCAGCTCACCTTCGATGGTTGCACCGTAGGAGTGTGCGATCTCAGCCATTTCTTTTACTTTTCTGATGTTTTCCTCGTAGGAATCTGTGGAACAGTCGTACATGATGGAGGAGAAACCAAGCTCCAGAGCCTTGATGCAGGCATCCTTGGTCAGACCGTGATCGAAATGTACAACAACGGGAACGTTTGCCTTTTTAGCCATGGGGATCAGGTAGTAGGATACCTCCTCCAGGGGGCCGTAGGGCAGCAGAACCTCAGCAGTTCCCATGATAACAGGAGACTGTGCGCATTCAGCGGCATTGATGATACCACGTGCCAGCTCCAGATTTACTGCGTTGAAAAGACCAACTGCGTATTTGCCTTTTTTTGCGGGAAGAAGGACTTCGTTCAGATTTACTAACATTGTCATTTGCTCCTTTACTTATTTTTTGGCCAACCGGCCTCTATTTTCGCGTTCAGTTCCTCAAAGGATTTCAGACCGCTGAGTGCATCGTAAGCCGCAACACAGGAAGCACCTGTGGCGGTGGCAAGCTGCATACATTTTTCCGGGCTGTAGCCTTCCAGCATAGCCGTCAGAAAAGCTGCGATACTGGTATCGCCGGCACCGGTTCCGGAGAGAATGCGCTCGGGTACGTAGCTTCTTTCAAAGCCTTCTTTATCTGCCCATGCGTCCGCATTTAACTCTGCCTTGGCGCCTACTGTCTGCAAATGGGATTTGTCAGCTGTGCGGTAGTAGATACCGGGGGCACCGCATTTGATCAAAAGAACCTTGGCACCCAGTTCCATACAGCGATCGGCCAAAGGCTTCACATCCTGTTCCATGTCCAGGATCTCGGTGATGTCCCTGCCCTTTGCACGCTCCTGCCAATCTGCAAAACGCTCTTTGTCCAGCATAAAACACAATTCTTCCACACTGGGAACAAAGAAATCGATATGGGGAATTGCCTGTGCCAAAATTTCTGCCCAGTCAGCCTGTCCTGCTTCGGAAGAGGGATCTACCGCTGCCATATCAAGGGAGGTGGCTGCTCCTGCGTCCTTGGCCATTTTTAAAATTTTCACAAGCTCTGCGCCATTATTTTGGTACATCTGTTTCATCAGAGGCGGATATCCGAAATGGAACAGAGCGGCCTGTGCCACTTGATCCTGTGGGATGTCTGCAGCTGTGAAGGTATCGTTGGCACCGGGACAGTGCAGAAAGATGCGGTCAATTCCGGGAACAGCCAGCACCACCGAATAAGAGGTGGCGTCACCCTCGACCACAAGCATTCCTTTCTCGGCATCGTACTCCTTCAACACATTCAGCACCATGTTGCCGAAGGCATCATCACCAATCTTCCCCATCAGGGATACATCGGCGCCCAGCACTTTCATGGCAAGTCCGGTGTTGGCAACACTTCCGCCGGTGTGGACATCTGCAGGATTCATATGTATCAGTTTACCTGGCTGCAGGATGTCTCCCAATTGATCCACCTTTCCCTGAGAAAAGATGGGAGTGACGTCCAGACAAATGTGTCCGGCTGCAATTACTTTCTTTTGCAAGGTAATCCTCCTTTGCCGGTGGACGGTACGCAAGATACTCCACCAATAAAATATTACTTGATATCGTAAAGAATGTCAATAAAATTCGGGCCCGAATTGTCGGGCCCGGAAATGCAAGTGTTTAGTTACATTCTGCCTCCAGGGGGCCAGCCAGATCTTTCAGGAAGAACAGTCTGCCTGCAAGAGTCGGAATATAGGAAGAAGTGATCCAGGGAGTGGTACCGTGGCGAAGGGTCATCCACAGGGACATACCCTGCCACTGCATGCCTCTGCCCAGTGTACCGTCAGCGCCGCCGATAGCATAATCTGCCTGCAGGAACAGGCCGGGGCCGATGGTGTTGGCACGGCAGGGAACCAGAGTGGTGCGGGACTTAAAGCTGGTCAGAGCGTTCTGCTCAACGGTCAGAGGATGGATCTTGGCCGCAATGCGGTAAGGCTGCTTCTCCCATTCTTCAGCAGTTGCATAATCCTCTGCGAAGGTGGGCTCCCAGAATGCGATGTGGCACATTCTGCCGATACCGTATACCAGTACCAGCTTAGCGCCGGCCGCCTTCAGAGCAGCGATCTTCTCGGGATAAGTAGGCAGGTTTGCTTTGGTGGCAAAGTTGCGCTGATCCTTGGGAATGGTCAGCTCGCCCAGAGGATTGAAGAGTGCCTGCTCCATAGCGTACTGGAAAGCGCCCGGGTTGTCGGATGCCAGAGTGTTACCCTCAGAGTCTGCCCACTCGTCCATGTTAAAGGTGTATACGTGCTCACAGCTGATGTTCCATGCTTTGATAAAGTATACAACCCACTTATACATGCCCATGGGGCCTACGGGCAGGATGAAGGCAACCTTTTCGCCTTTTTCCTTAGCCAGTTTGATCTGCATGGCGATCTCATGGCCCATGTATACTTCAAATTCATTCAGATCACCACACTGGATAGGCTGGAAGTCCTTGTGCCAAAATGCCTGACGCTCAGTGATCTTTTCAGGTGCATCGATGCAGGCATCGATCTTGTCAAAATCCCATCCTGCGGGATAGAAGCCCTCCAGGGCGGAACCTTTTACGGTAGAATTAAAATTCATAATATGTACCTCCTATGGGTTTAAAATAGAGTTTACGTAACGGGCGGATGCCAAGGTTCTGTCGAACACATTGGGACCGCAGTTGATCTCAATGATGAGGGTGCCCTGATAATTATTTTTCTGAAGCTCTTCAATACCTTCTTTTACCTTCAGATATCCGCCGCCCAGTTCCAGACTGTCAAAGTACTTGCCCAGGCGCAGGAGCAGATGTTCCGGATGCTCGGGATTCTCAATGACCTTGATGTCCTTCAGATGAACGTAGGATATTTTGTCCATGAAGCGACGCATGCCTTCCAGCTCGTCAAAGCCTGCCAGGGGATAATTGCCCATGTCGTAAGCGTATCTGAG
This sequence comes from Lachnospiraceae bacterium, assembly GCA_015056865.1. Classification (GTDB taxonomy): domain Bacteria; phylum Bacillota; class Clostridia; order Lachnospirales; family Lachnospiraceae; genus Acetatifactor. The sequence continues at coordinate 20,900 of SVFM01000013.1, read as the reverse complement.
CTCCGGATTGTGTGTGAACAGGTACGCCATGTCATCAAAGGTGGTGTAAGGATACTCTGCCAGGGAGAAATTCTCAATGACGACCTGAAGGCCCGCCTCTTTGCCGTAGCTGATCACCTCTGAAAACAGCTTGCGGATGCCTGCACGCCAGGCAGCGTCCTCCTCCTGACGATAGCTGGGTGCCTTTTGAGGAACCGGCATGAAGAAGGTGCTGCCTGCCTTGGCAGCCTTGTGCATATCCTTTTTCATTCGGGCCAGAGAGGCATCATATTCTTCCTGGGTGGCTACGCCGCAGGGAAAGTAAGCATGTGTGGAAGCGACGTGCAGGCCGTGTTTGTCCAGCAGCGTCTTAAACGCCTCGGGAGATGGCTGCAGGTCAGCAGAGTTGATATCTACAGCGGTAATGCCGTGCTCTCTGACAATGTCCATGGCCTGTTCCAGGAAAATTCCTTTTTCCTGCACGGCAGCAGTAATATGAGAGTAGAAGCAGCCTAATACCATTTTGCACCTCCGTAATTTAAGGCAATAATCTCTTGGTGGTTCCCTTCAGATATACCTGGCACTGCTTGAAGCCCTCTGCGTAGTCAGCGCCGCACTGGAAGCCTCTGTAACGGCAGCAGGTTCTTACCATGTCGGGGAAGTCAATGCCGTCGTGGTCCCGCATCCATACAATCTGGGAAGCGTGGCATTCCAGCATTTCTAACTTCTTGTCGATATAAGGAGTTACATCAACAAATTCAGTGGGGTTAAAGTTTACACCGCACAGGGTATCCATGTAATAGATGGGAACCAGTCTGGCAGGAGCAGATTCCTCGGCGATATAGTGAGGAACGGTGGCAGCAAAGCTTGCGTCAAAAACCAGCTTGGATACGGCGTTGTGATCCGGCATATAGTCGTTAGGGTCATGGGTAATGATGAAATCGGGATTTACCTTGCGAATCACATTCACAACCTTGTCCTTGGATTTCTTGTTGTTTTCGTAGATTTCCAGGTCGTCAAAGCCGCCCCACATTACCTCGATACCGCCCAGGGCACCGGCGTTTATAGCCTCTTTGGCGCGCATAGCGGCCAGTTCGTCCGGCTGAATGATCTCATGGCCCAGATTGCCGCTGCACAAATGACATACAACCACTCTGTCGCCACGCTCTTTACATTTTAAAAGAGTGCCGGCGCAGGCAATCTCCACGTCATCCGGATGACAGGATATTACTAATACAGTATACATAGTCAGACCTCCTTGGTTTCGATGTTATTTTCTTTATTATATCAACAAATATATTGCATTGGAGTATAAAATCGGTTATTATTTTTGTAAAATCAGACAGTGGAGAATAAATATGCAGGATAATTTTACACGTATTGGATTTGAGCGGGTCATTCGCGTGGAAAAGATTATCACAATCTTTTATATGGAGTTTTCCAAGAATTTTTATTATGAAGGGGAAAGCCATGATTTCTGGGAGATGATGTATGTGGATAAGGGGGAAATGGTCTGCATTACGGACGAGAACAGGTGGCTCTTAAGGAGCGGCGAGATGATCTTCCATAAGCCCAACGAGTACCACAATCACTCGGGCAATCGGAGTGTGGCATCCAATGTCAGCATTATCACTTTTGAATGTCGCAGCAGGGCCATGAAATATTTTGAGGGAAAAGTGTTTCACCTGAGCGCGGAGGAAAAGTCGCTGCTGTCCATGATATTTGCGGAAGGTCTCTCCTGTTTTCGGATGGTGGATGAACACAATCCTCTGCTGCAAAAATTGGAAAAGATCTCACCTGCTCCTTTTGGCAGCAGTCAAATGACAGGGAACCTGCTGGAGATCTTTCTGATCAAGCTTCAGCGCAGCACGGATGTGGTTGCTCAAAAGATGCGGCAAAGCTACGTCATAGACGGTGTAGACCTGCCCTATCACGTAAAGGAGATCCTGGATTACCTGAAGGCGAATGTCTATGGTAAGGTGACCATTCAGGATGTGGCACAGCACCTGGGAAAAAGCCAAAGTACGGTAAAACACCTGTTTTCTCTTTACAGAAAGAGCGGTATTATCAAATATTACAATGAGCTGAAGATCAAGGAGGCGCGAAAGTTGATCCGGGAGGAGAAGTATAATATGACCCAGATCTCGGAACTTCTGCACTTCGACAACCCGCAGTACTTCTCTAAGTGCTTCAAGAGCTGCACCAATATGACGCCCAGTGAGTATAAGGCGTCCATCATGAAGTAGGTGGTAGGGCTTGTTGACTTTCACAGGTAAAAAGCATACAATTAGGACAAGTATCATGGTGTGATTGAGGGTAAAGGATGAGATTAAGTATTATTGTACCGGTTTATAATATGGCGGCCGGTGGTAAATTAAATTATTGTCTGGATTCGTTGCTTTTTCAGAAACTGGAGGATTACGAAATCATTGCGGTGGATGATAAATCCACGGATGAGTCTTTGGAGATTTTGCGGGAATATGAGCGCAGATACCCGAATAAAATGCGGGTGATCGCTTCTCCTGAAAACCAGAGGCAGGGTGGAGCCAAGAATGTGGGAATGGATGCGGCACAGGGAGAATGGATCGGATTTGTTGACAGTGACGATTGGATTTCTTCTGAAATGTTTTCCAAGCTGCTTGCAAAGGCTGACAGCACAGGTGCGGATGTAGTGGGTTGTGATTATCTGCTCACGGAAAAGCTGGGTAAGGAAGAAGGCAATATAGAGGTCAATAATTGGCCGGAGCAGACGGGGATATTGGATGATGATAAATATCGTAAATTGATCCTTGATCCCGGCAGTATGGTGATCAAAATTTATAAAAGAGCCCTTTTTGAAGACAATCATATCCGCTTTCCTGAAAAAATGTTTTACGAGGATAATGCCATCGGCGTATTGCCGCTGTTGTATGCGGGGCGCTTTGAACGGGTGGAGGAATGTCTGTATTTTTATTACCAGCATCAGGCATCAACAGTCCACACTGTAAATATGAGCCGGTTGAATGACCGCGTGAAAGCGGCCCAAATCTATCTTGAGGAATGCAAAAGCAGGGGTTTTTATGAGAAATACAAGGGAGAGATAGATTATAAGGTTTTTGAGTTGGGTTATAGAAATACCGTGTTTTCTTATATGCAGTCGGTAAAAAGGGTGAGCTATGGGTATCTGGTACAGATGAAACGTTTCCTGAAAGAATATGTGCCGGATTTTTCCGATAACATCTATTATGAGAAATATATGGACCGGGAAAATAAGAAGCTGATCGGTATGCATATGAAGAGTACGTTGCTATTTATCGTTTATTACAAATTGCTACAGACCTATCGTGCAGTCAGATACGGAAAAAGATAAAGGTGTATATCAGGAGGAAAGAATGTACAGCTTTGACAGCAGGATCAGATACAGCGAGACGGACAGTGAGGGAAAACTTTTTCTGGAGGCGCTTTTGAATTATTTCCAGGATTGTTCTACTTTTCAGTCCGAGGATCTGGGGTTGGGAATAGAATATTTAAAGCAGATGCACCTGGTGTGGGTACTCACCTCCTGGCAGATTGTGGTGGACAGATATCCTAAGTTGGGAGAACGGGTGAATGTGGGGACTTTCCCCTATGATTTTAAAACCTGTTTTGGATACAGAAATTTTTTTATGAAGGATCAGAGCGGACAGTTTTTAGCCAGAGCCAATTCCTTGTGGACACTGTTGGATACCCGGACCATGCACCCGGTACGGCCTCCGGAGATGATGCGGAAAAAGTATTCGTTGGAAGAACGTCTGGATATGGACTATGCGTCCCGGAAGATCGTGATGCCGGAGCATATGTTGCCCATGGAACCCATAGAAGTGCGCAGGCACCATTTGGATACCAATCATCATGTGAACAATGGACAATATGTGCGCATTGCTGCGGAGTATCTGCCGGAAGGGTTTGAGGTCATACAACTCAGGGCAGAATATAAGAAGCAGGCAGTGCTACAGGATAGGCTATATCCTTTGGCAGCCTATGAATCGGGAAAATGTATGGTGGCTTTGCGGGATGAACAGGGAAATACCTATGCGAATGTTGAATTTGTTGGATAACGGTGGAGAGGAAACTATGCTGAGATTAGGGGAAAGACAAGAACTGAAGATTGTCAAAAAAGTAGAATTTGGAGTTTATTTGGCCGGAGAGGGAGCGGATGAGAATGAACGGGTGCTTCTTCCTGCCAAGCAGGTTCCGGAAGGGGCCGGAATAGGTACCTGTGTGGATGTGTTTTTATATCGTGACTCCCAGGATCGTATGATCGCGACTACGGCACACCCCAAACTGGTTATGGGTCAAATTTCCAGATTGCGTGTGGTGCAGGTGAGTAAAATAGGTGCTTTTTTGGACTGGGGACTGGAGAAGGATCTGTTTCTTCCTTTTAAGCAGCAGACATGGAGCGTAACGGTAGGGGAGGAGCCTCTGGTGGCTTTGTATATAGACAAGAGTGGGCGGCTGTGCGCTACCATGAAAATTTATCATTTTCTAAACACGGATAGTCCCTATCAGAAGGAAGATAGAGTGGAAGGCCAGATCTATGAGATCAGCCATAATTTTGGTGCCTTTGTAGTGGTGGATGACAGGTACAGTGCACTCATTCCCCAAAAGGAATTGTACGGCCCGGTGAAGGCCGGAGATAGGATCAGTGCCAGAGTGACCAATGTGCGGGAGGATGGTAAGCTGACCTTAAGTATCCGGGAGAAGAGTTATCTGCAGATCGGGGCAGATGCAGAGAAATTGTTGCAGTTGATCGATAGTTATGATGGGGTACTGCCTTTTACGGAGAAGGCATCTCCGGAGGTGATCCGGCGGGAAACCCAGATGAGCAAGAATGAGTTTAAACGTGCTCTGGGGAATTTGTTGAAAAATGGGAAAATTCAAATAGAAGAAAAGGTTATCCGCAAAGTGTAATCTTTTTATTGTTAAAAAACACAAAAAACGTCTGTGTCAAACAGGCGTCTTTTTTTGCAAAATTGCATAATTTTTTGACATATTCCTATGGATTTTTTTGTAGATTTATATTAAAATGTAAACTAGTTCTATGAGGGATAAAGAAAAGCAGGTTTTCTATATTGTAAAATTTGCCAAAAGGAGACAGATAGATGATTTCGAATCAAATATTGCAGAATACAATTGACGGAATGAAAGCCATTGCGAGGGTAGAATTGTGCGTGATGGATGCAGACGGCAAAGAGGTGGTTTCTACCATGGATATGACAGAGTGCGCGGGATCGGCGGCAGAGTTTGCGGCATCCCCGGCGGATTCCCAGGAGATCCATGGATACCAGTATTTTAAGATATTTGATGAACAGCGGTTGGAGTACATCTTAGTGGCTGGTGGCAGCGGCGAGGATTTACATATGGTGGGGAAGATGGTGGCCTTTCAGATACAGAGTCTGTTGGTTGCCTACAAGGAGCGGTTTGACAAGGACAATTTTATTAAGAATCTGTTGTTGGACAATCTGCTTTTGGTGGACATCTACGGCAGGGCCAAGAAACTGCGTATTCAGCCGGATGTGTCCCGTGTGGTCATGATCCTGGAGTCGGAAAAGGGCAAGGAAGACAATGCTCTGGAGATGACCCGGACATATATTGGTAACAGCAGCAGGGAATTCGTTACAGCTGTGGATGAAAACAATGTGATCGTAGTCAGGGAACTTACGGCTTCGGAGACAGGGAAGGATATCGAAAGGGCGGCCAGGGCACTGGCGGAACACCTGGAGAAGGAAGGCCTGCAAAAAATTCGTGTGGCATACGGTACAATTGTCCATGAAATCAAGGAGGTCAGTCGTTCCTATAAAGAAGCCAGAATGGCTTTGGATGTGGGCAAGATTTTTTTCGGGGATCGGGAGATCATAGCGTACAGCGAGCTGGGAATCGGAAGACTGATCTACCAGTTGCCGATTCCGCTGTGTAAGATGTTTATCAAGGAAATATTCGACGGCAATGGACCGGATGAATTTGATGAAGAGACTTTGACCACGATCTATAAATTTTTCGAAAACAGTCTGAATGTTTCAGAGACTTCCAGACAGCTGTTCATCCACCGCAATACCCTGGTGTATCGCCTGGACAAGCTGCAAAAGAGTACAGGTCTGGATCTGAGGGTCTTTGAGGATGCGATTACCTTTAAGATTGCACTGATGGTGGTTAAGTATATGAAGTACATGGAAACAATGGAATACTAAAAGACAGGAGTCGTTCAAATGATGAGCAGAGCTGAAAAAAAGAAAAAAAGAGAGAAGATGATCGAGGAGCAGGGATTGATCTATCTGGATAAGGTGAGTAAATCTTATTCCACGGGAGCACCCGCCCTTAATGGTGTAACATTACATATTAAGCAAGGCGAGTTTGTATTTATTGTGGGAGACAGCGGTTCCGGTAAATCTACCCTGATCAAACTGCTGCTCAGAGAGTTGACGGCTACCCAGGGTGCGGTATACGTAATGGGGCAAAATCTGGCCAAACTGCGACATGGCAAAATTCCGAAATACCGCCGAAACCTGGGTGTTGTATTTCAGGATTTCCGGTTGCTCAATGATAGAAATGTGTATGACAATGTGGCATTTGCCCAGCGAATTGTGGAAGTGCGGCCCAGAGAGATCCGCAAGAATGTGCCCAACATTCTGAAAACCGTAGGATTAGCCGGCAAGTATAAGGCAAAAACAAAGCAGCTTTCCGGCGGAGAACAGCAGAGAGTGGCACTGGCCAGAGCGCTGATCAACAAGCCCGCTATTTTGCTTGCGGACGAGCCTACCGGCAATCTGGATCCCAAAAATTCCTGGGAGATCATGCAGCTGTTGGAAGAGATCAATGAAGCAGGAACAACCGTGGTGGTGGTAACGCACAACAGAGAGATCGTAAATGCCATGCACAAGCGTGTGATAGCCATGCGAAAAGGCGTGATCATCAGTGATGAGGAGGAAGGAGAGTATACCGATGAAGATTAGGAGCTTGTTTTATACTCTCAGACAGGGAGTCAGAAATATTTTCAGAAATAAATGGTTTTCACTGGCATCCATAGCAACCATTGCTGCATGTCTGTTCTTGTTTGGACTTTTTTATGCCATTGTGAGCAATTTCCAGCACATGGTAAAAACAGCTCAGGAAGGTGTTTCTGTCACGGTGTTTTTTAAAGAAGGGACTACCGAGGAGCGGATTGGTCAGATCGGTAAGCTGATTGAGGCCAGAACAGAAGAAGTCTCAAAGGTAATCTACAACTCTGCAGAGGATGCCTGGAAGGAATTTAGTGAACAGATGAACTTTGGAGAGTATGCTCAGGGATTTCCGGATAACCCGTTGGCAAACTCCTCTAACTATGAGATCTATTTGACTGACGTAGCAAAGCAAGGCCAGTTGGTGGAGTATCTGGAGTCCATACCGGAGATTCGTAGGATCAACCGCTCCGAAGTAGCTGCCAATACTCTTTCAGGGGCCAATCTGTTGATTGCCTATGTATCTGTGGGTATTGTTGTCATTCTTTTGGCAGTATCGGTTTTCCTGATTAGCAATACGGTTACCATCGGTATCTCCGTGCGCCAGGAGGAGATCAACATTATGAAATATATAGGTGCCACGGATTTCTTTGTGCGGGCTCCTTTCGTGATTGAGGGCATGTTGATCGGTTTAGTCGGGGCGGGTATCCCCCTGGGGATCATTTACGCTCTATATAATAAGGTGATCAACTATGCTTTGGAAGAGTTTCCTACGCTCACGTCTCTTTTGAACTTCCTGCCGGTGGATACGGTCTTTTCTTTCCTGACTCCGGTATGTCTGTGTGTGGGAGTAGGTATCGGATTTTTAGGAAGTTTCGTTACTGTGCGGAAGCATTTAAGGGTATAATATTGGAGAAGGTTATATGCAAAAAAGAAAGTTGACAGTTGCAGTCCTGGCAGGTCTGCTGACAGCAAGCCTGATGGCAGGCTCCGGCAACGCCACTACCATGTCTTCCATTACCTCAGACAGCATCAAGGATAAGCAGAATCAGATTTCTCAGGCAGAGGATCAACGGGAGAAACTGGAAGATCTGATGACGGATATCAAGGCTGTCAAGAAGGAGCTGGAGAGTCAGAGAAAAAATCTAAAAAAATATTTGGCTCAGCTGGATCAAAACCTGGAAGTGATCCAGGGCAAGATCGCAGAGCTGGAACTCTTGATCAAAGAAAAAGAGGCAGACATTGTCAAGACAGAGGCAGAGTTGGCGGCAGCTCTGGTTACGGAAGAAAACCAGTATGAATCCATGAAAGCCTGCATACAGATGATGTATGAACAAGGGGAATACTATTATTTAGACCTGATTTTAAATGGCGGCAGCATAGCGGATCTTTTGAATCGGATAGACTATGCAGAACAGCTGTCCAGATATAACAATACGAAGCTGGAAGAGTATATCCTGAACAGAGAACTGATTGAATACTGCAAAATGCAGTTGGATGCGGAAAAGGTAGTTCTGGATGAGGCCAAATCCGGAGTGGAGTCAGAGAAGGGTGCTCTTGAGGAACTGATCGATGAAAAGTCCAAGCAGATCACAGCCTATGAAACGGATATCAACAATAAAGAAAAAGCCATTCGGGAGTATGAGGAAGAAATAAGAGAACAGGACGAATTGATTGAAGCACTGGAAGCTGCAGTGGAGGAAGAGCGGAAGCAGATCCTAAAGGATAATGGCCTGGTGCTGGAATATGACGGAGGAGCATTTAAATTTCCTGTGGCCAAGTATACCAGGGTATCCTCTCAATTCGGATGGCGTCTTCATCCCACTCTGGGTGTGGATAAGTTTCACAACGGTGTAGATCTGGCATCCCCCAGCGGCACGGCTATTTATGCGGCTTATGATGGTGTTGTGGTAGCAGCGGCCTATGGTGCAACCATGGGAAACTATGTGATGATTAACCACGGTGCGGGTCTATATACCATATACATGCATGCCTCAAAGCTCTATGTCTCCACCGGGGATATTGTGGCCAGAGGAGACACCATTGCTGCGGTAGGTTCTACCGGAAGAAGTACCGGGCCCCATTTGCATTTTGGAGTCAGACTAAACGGAGAGTACGTAAGTCCTAAGGATTACATTTCATATTGATCAGACAGATTGGAAAGGAAGAAATCGTTGAAAGAAAATTTGGATCGTTCTCATTATGATAATAACTATAGCCATGGACCGGGAAGATCCTCTGGGGGAAAGCATTTTGGACTGGGTCTTCTGACGGGTGTGTTGGTTGCACTTTTCCTGATGGGTGGTATATATGTAGCGGTTCAATTTGTGAATCTTGCCGGTGCTATGCGGGGAAATCAGCAGGCTGGTGGAGAAGAAAAAAACCAGTCAGCAGCAACGGATCAGTTGTTGCAAAAGATGGGTGTGGTTGAAGAAATTATTGACCGGTATTTTTACCGGGAGGATGTGGATAAGCAGGCCATGATGGAAGGTGCCTTAGAGGGCATGGTGGCATCTTTGGGCGATATCTATTCAGAGTATTATACCGTAGAAGAGCTGTCTGCCCTGATTAGTGATATTCAAGGCATCTATTATGGTATCGGTGCCTATGTAAGCATGGACACAACAGTGGGGCTGGCCAAGATCAGCGGTACCATAGAAGGAGCCCCTGCAGAGGAAGTGGACATCCGGGAGAATGACTATATCTACGCCATAGATGGGAACGAAACCTACGGTAAAACACTGGATGAAGTGGTGTCTGAGATCAAAGGACCGGAAGGCTCAAAGGTAACCATCACCCTGCTTCGGAGCGGGGAATATCTGGATGTAGAAGTGGAGCGACGCTTGGTGGAGGCTCCTACCGTAAATTACGAGATGCATGACGGAGGTATTGCTTATATTCAGATCACGGAATTCAGCGAAGTGACTGTGGATCAGTTTGCAGCCGCTCTGACATCTGCCAGGGAAGATGGTATGAAGGGACTGATCCTAGATCTGCGCAGCAATCCGGGCGGAAGTTTAAATGCTGTGGTGGAGATTGGAAAGCAAATTCTGCCCAAAGGCCTGATTGTATACACAGAGGATAAAAATGGCAAGCGGCTGGAGTATAGCAGCGATGGCAAAAAGAAACTGGATGTACCGCTTGTAGTCCTGATTAACGGAAACTCTGCCAGTGCTTCTGAGATTCTGGCGGGAGCGATCAAAGATTATGAAATGGGTACTTTGTTGGGAACCACTACCTATGGCAAGGGAGTGGTGCAGCAGGCCATTTCCCTCAGTGATGGATCCGCGGTAAAGCTTACCATCAGCACTTATTACACGCCAAAGGGTATTAGTATCCATGGAACCGGCATTGAGCCGGACGAGGAGTGTATTTTTGACGGGGAGCGGTATTATAGTGAGGAACAATACGACAATCAGCTGGAAAGAGCCAAAGAGCTTATGTCAGAAATGATAGCAGAGAATTAGAAAAAAGGGCTTTTCATATTTTAGGCGGAAAATACATGAGAAAAAAGAGATGGTTGATATACATAAGCATAATGATATTTGTGGTCCTGCTCAATGTTCTGGCTTGGAACAGCAGGACCTTTTGCGACTGGTACATTTCCCATATATTTCCACTATGGGTTAACACCTACGGCAGGTTGACAGGTTTGTTGCCTTTTTCTGTGGGGGAGATCATGATCGTTTTAGGCATTTTGCTGTTGGCAGGGACAGTAGTGCTTGGTGTGCTTTGGATCGTGGCGTTGTTGATCCACAGGCCTGTGTGGAAACGGATTGCTTCTTTCTGTAAGAGATATTATGCAGGGTTTGCATGGATCTTTCTGGGCGTTTGCGTGGTCATGACCTTGAATTGTTTTATTCTGTACCATGCGTCCACCTTTTCGGAAAAATATTTTAGTAATCTGGAGGGGTATGAACCTGGGAAGGAATACACCTTGGATGATTTGATTCGGTTGCGCAATTTTGTGGTAAAAGAGTGCAATGCACTGTCTCTGGAGATGACCAGAGCGGAGGACGGAACCATTGTTTATCAGGGGGACATGGCTGAGACGGCCAAGGAGGCCATGCGCAGTCTGGGGGAGGATTATGGCAATTTGAGTGGTTTTTATCCCTCGCCCAAACCGCTTTTGAGTTCGGACTTTATGAGCCAGCAACATATGACAGGGTATTACTTTCCCTTTTCTATGGAGGCCAATTATAATAATGTGATGTACATCATGAATATGCCGGCCACCTTCTGCCACGAATTGGCTCACCTGCGGGGCTATATCTATGAGGATGAGGCGAATTTCATCGCATATCTGGCTTGTGTGGGATCGGATGATCCGATGTTTCAGTATGCCGGCTACTTGAGCGTGCTGAATTATATCGATAATGATTTCTATGATGCAGTGGGGTGCAATCCGGATCGGTACTGGCAGCAGGTACATATTTTGCCCCAGGTGCGTGAGGACAACATCTTCCTGACCGAGGAAGAGTGGGAGCGCATAGAGGACAAGGCGATATTGGATACAGAGATAGTGGATGCGGTGTCAGACAGCTTCACAGATGCTACATTGAAATTAAATGGAGTGTCTGATGGAATGATCAGCTATAGCAGGGTAGTAAAGTTACTTCTTCAGTATTATGATATTTATGGGTATGAATAAATAAGCTTGACAATTGGGGGAAGATGGGGTTAAAATAACAAAAGTTGCAGATGTGCATCATGCCTGCACAATGCCCATCCCAAAATCTGAGATTTTGGGATGACCGTTGACTTGTAAATACAAGTCAACTCTTGCATCCAATCATATAAGCGCTTATGAAAGCAAGCTTTCAGCGCACCTATACGATTGTCTGCACATTGCTTGTGCTTCAAGTTTATGCGCCCAGATAGCTCAGATGGTAGAGCAGAGGACTGAAAATCCTCGTGTCGCTGGTTCGATTCCGGCTCTGGGCATTGGCAGGAAAATTTAATATTATGTTTTATGCGGGTGTAGTTCAGTGGTAGAACACCAGCCTTCCAAGCTGGATATGTGGGTTCGATTCCCATCACCCGCTTTTTTTGTTCGCAATGAACCCTACAGTTGCTTTTTGTTGAACACAGGTATGCTTATGGCAAAGCATATTATACTTTCAACCGCCGTAATTATAATAGCTGTAACGTATGTTTTTGCTTCCGATGTACCATAAATAAGGGAATTTCCGTCGGCCAATAATGTGGGCAAATACTCCCTTAATTTCGGGAAAATGCCGAGCAGGTAAGATGCAAAGACTACCACGCCCGTTCCGGCAAGTACACCTGTGTTGGATGTGGAAACAGTTGAAAACAAGATCATCAACGCGATCACCCACACACCGAACAGCCACCAGCATACTGTGGAAAAGACCAAGTTTTGCGCTATCGAATTATCCCAGAAATATGTGTTGTAGGCGTATGTGATTCCAAAACATACCCAATAGCAAACAGTCCAGAGAACCGTAAGCAAAGTGGTTTTGGAAACAATTACCTTATAGCGTTCAAGTCCTTTGGTTAACGACAGCACCAACGTGCCCGAACCATATTCCTTGGTGAAGATACTGCTTTGGAGCAAAATGAAGGCAATCAGCCCAAGCGGTATATTTTTATAGAACTGTACCCAGGAATCCATTGCGCTTACAGTTGCGTGGGTTACGGTCATACCGCTTTCTGCCAGCGAGTCGGCCAGGACCGCAAGAAGCCAAGGCGTTAGTTTTGCAACAGCGGGGTTCATAATGCCCAGCAAGACAAACAGTATCCCGATAATCATTAATCTACCTGAGCGAAGCTGCTCTATCGTTTCTTTTTTGGTAAAGGCAAGCAAGGATTTCATTTCCAGGTCACCTCCATAAACAAAGACTCCAAAGTCGGCTCTACTCGTTCCAATTTCAAAAGGGCGATACGCCTGTCTGTTATAAAGTGCAGTATATCAAATAAGGCGTGATCACTTTCGTAAAATGCAAGTTGATTTCTGCTGATTTGCATCATTTTGGGAAAAGCCTGTTGAAGAATGAGCCTGTCTGCAGCGTTTTTCGTTTCTACCTGATATTCTTCGCCTTGATATTTGGCTTTTATGTCGGAAAGTTTTCCTTGCATACCTACTACGCCGTTATCAAGAAAAGCTACGTCAGTGCATATGCGCTCTACATCTGAAAGGATATGAGTGGATAATAAAACTGTGGTCTGTTCTCTTACAGATAAGAGAATATCCAATATTTCTTTCCGTCCTACAGGATCCAAGGCAGAAGTGGGTTCGTCACAGATGAGCAGTTTGGGTCTGTTCATGAGAGCCTGCGCAATCCCTAATCTCTGCTTCATACCTCTTGAAAAACCTTTGATACGGTGGCGCTCATCACCAAGTCCCACCAGTTCCAAAAGTTCCTTACAACGATTTGCACGTTCTGCTTTCTTCATTCCGGTGATCTCACCACAGAAGCGCAGATATTCCGGTGCAGTCATAAATGAATAAAACTCCGGCACATCAGGAAGATAGCCGATATAGCGGTTAGTAGAGGTCTGTCCGTAGACCACCTTTTCGTTATTGATAACAATCTGGCCTGAATCCGCTTTCAAAAGGCCAAGTATTGTTTTCATCGTCGTTGTTTTGCCTGAGCCGTTTTTGCCGATAAATCCGAATATGCTATGCTCCGGCACGAAAAGATTTAACCCACACAAAACCTTCTTGTCGCCAAAGCGCTTGTGCAAATCGGTGATGTGCAGCATATCCATTACACATCCTCCCTGCCGAGCAGGAAGTAAAGGATGGGCCCCACAAAGTTCATCAGCACGATTGTGATAATCAGCCACAAAGTACGGTTTCCGCGCTTATAAGTGCTGTGGGTCAGAATGTGGTACAAGGTATAACCCAGCAGAATAAATTCCGCAATGACAAGCGGAATCACAAAGGGAAGAAATTCCATAATCTTATCCATTGTTTTTGTCCTCCTTGCCTGCATACACTTCAACGCACAATCCCTTATGGCCACACTTGGGACAAGTCAGACGGCGCATTTTTGGCGTGTGGTACGCCCAAAACGTTTCCTTGAAACGTGGTCTAAAAACCTCGTGACATTCGGGGCAGATATAGGCAACGTGCTTAAAGTAATAGATTGATATGAGAATTCCCCACGGAATCGCAATGCACGCCCAAACGGCAAAGAGCCACCAAAGGCCGTTTGTGATCCATAAAACAATGGATACCCATTGCAGTGCGGTCACGGGAATACCCGTAAGCACCATGAGCCAACGCATTTTCTTTAATTCATTTTTGTTTTTCATTACATACGCTATATCACCGATAGATTCAACGGAAAAATTTTCAAGCTCCTTCAGTTCCCGTTTGATCGCCTCTATGATACTGAGTTTCTTCTGCCCCTCGGCTATTTCTTCCCGAAGTGTCTGCTCCTGCTGATCCAGCAGAATGGAAATGATCTTTTCCGGATGTTCCTCGGCAAACAACTTGCCAATGCTGTTGATGGGTACTCCCGCTTCACGCAGAAAGCAGATAATTTGCATACGCTTCAAATCGTCCTCCGAATACAGTCGCCGGCCGCCTTCTGATAGTTCGCTGGGGACGAGAATATTTCTGGAATCATAATATTGTACTGTTCTGACGGACACGTTGCAAAGCTTGGCAATTTCTCCCGTTGTGTATTTTGACATAGCTTTCACCTCCTTATGGTGCCCATTCTACAACATGACGCAGCGTCACAAGCAATACCTTACGCAAGGGGATTTTTTGATTATTTTAAATCTGTGATATGGTGAGCCTGAGTCAGACAAATACGTTCCTCTCTTCCGAATACAGAGGAATACAGCTTTAGGCCAAATCTGTGAACGAACAACTCGCATTTGCACAAGAATAGATAATAGGGATTCAGGCCCTCGCCGAACAAGCTTTCAAAATTGCCCTGTCCCTTGGAAAGGATCATATCGGCTGTTAAGAGAGCCTCCCTTGCCTGGGGACTGATTTTGCTGATCACTGTGCCGGGAATGGCGGTGCCGTTACCTATACAGGGAACAATATCTGTCAAGCCAACTTCTCTGGCGTCCTCCAAAGTGGCGTCATTTATAGTATTTTCTCCCCGGACAATGGCTGTGATCCGGAGATTGGGATACATCTCTTTCAGGAATTGTATGAAAAGTTTGTCCAGGACGATCTCACCGCAATTATCGGTAAGATAGACCAATGTGCGGGCTTCTTCCAGATCGCTTCGGAAGGCACGGTATTCTTCCGGGGAGATGTTTTCGCCGGCGGCTTTTTCCAACAACAGTTCAAAGGTGCTTTCATTCACATTGTCCACAGCGCCAAAATCAATGTAGTTGGCAGCGCACACGTATTTAATGCATTCTTTGATCACATCTTCGGACTGTTCTATCCTATTTCGAATATTATTTTCTATATTCAGCAATAGCTGGTTGTATCGCCGCTTGATCAGAGTGTAGTCTTCTGCCTGCCCCCAAAAGTTTTGATATAATCTATCGATTCTCTCCGCAATCTGAGGGGCGGATTCGGTTTGGCCGTATTGATATAGTAACTCTAGCACCAGGTGCATATATTGAGATTTTTGGGCCTCGTCAGGAAAAGGCCGGATTTTTTTCTCTTGTTTTTCTATAAAACAGGAGATACACATGGAATTCGCATTCATAAGCTTTCCTCCGCATCTGAAACAGATTCATACCCGTACAGCCGGGCTGTGTTGTCCATGATCAAGTAAGCCAGATTGCGGCCTTCTTGCAGTAATCCTACGATAAATCTGCCGTACAGGATAAGGGTTTCCTCCGAGTAAGTGCCAAGTTCACCCCGCAGGTAGGTTTCATAGGAGGTATTGTACGCGGAGTCTTCCCGGGTACGGATGCTTCTGGCGTTACCGGCTATTTTGGGATACGCTTTGGCGAAGTCCTCCATCCATTGAATTTGAATGCCTATAATTTCCTCCTGAATAACCAGTCTTTCTTTACTGATAGGCGGCAGATCAGGCTCCAACCGGGCGTATTTTTCGGGACAGGTGGATTGCATCATGCGGGCATATTTCTCTGTGATCAAGTTCCAGCCCTTGCTTTCCGCGGTCAACAGGTCCTGATAAAAGCTAGCCAAAAGTTCTTCGGGCCAGGTTAGATACTGGCTCTTTCTCATAATGGAAAAGGTGCCAAAATCATCCTGGCAGTCTGCCCGGCCCCCTTCGTTTTTTACTTTATCAAATTGTTTCCATTCCAACCGGATTATTTTATCCACAAGGTTCAAGCTTTCATCCTCCAAAATCTGGTTCACGTAGCGTTCCAAAAAAACATCCTCCCCGTGGACAAGTTTCTGACGTTTCAGTTCGGCCAGAAGCAGTCCAGCAACCTCTTCGAATAACTGTACCACCCGGTCCTGACGGTTGATGGAAGAGGAGCTGTAATGCACATCCTCCCAAGCCGTTTTCTGGCAGGGCAGATCTCCGATCTGTTGCAGCAGGGGGAGCACAAGGTCTGCAAGAGAATTGCCTTCCAGACCTTTTCTTTTCCATTTATAATAAGGTGCATATTTTCTGGCCAGTAAATACATCAAATCCATAGAAGCCTCTATGCCCTTTCCGATGCAAAGACCGGCAGTCAGATAATCTTTACGTGCCATCATCCGGGCGTAGTTGCTCTGGGCATATTGAGAAAAATCATGCAGGCAAGCAGCCAGCCGTTTTCGGAACACGTCCTTGGGATAATGTTCCAGCAGTTTTTTTCTGACAGCAGAAAAGATGCCCAGATCATCCTGAAAGACTAAGCCGTTTGTGGCGGTGGCCAGAGCGGATTCGGTCAGAGTCTCGTAATCAAGAGTAAAGTTTCCTTCGTAATTTTGAGCGGTGCCCAGCAGCTGGTTGTAAAAATCATTGATGGAAAAGACACCACGACGCCGGGCAATAAAAGGATTGTTGGAACTGGGTTGTATAAAATCAGCTGTCAATGTATCGTAAGCCGCCTGAAGCTGTTCTCCGATCTGCTGGTAATCCTCCTGGGTGAGCCAAAGGCAAAAGCCGATTTCGTAATCGTGATCTGTGGATATGGGATCATCAAACCCAAAGCAATCGGAACCTTCCCCTACCATACCGGTGGCAATACGGCTCTGATACTCCGGAAATAGGGATGAGATCATTTCTTTGCCGTATTTTTCATAAAATTCCTTGCTGCGTGCCAGGTTGGAGCCGGATTTTTGTTTTGCGTAATGATATTTTCCCAAAACCCTTGCGTAGTTGTCGGTCTTTCCTACGTGCTTTTCTATTTCTCGAAGGCCGGCCGCATAATATTCTGACGCTTTGCCAAAATCTTCTTTGTAACAGTAGGCATCTCCCATGGTCACCAGAGCGGCGCCGTAGTGGAAGTCTCCACCGCCGTCCTTTTCATGGATCAAAAGAGCTTCCTGCAAGTATTGTATGGCTTCCTCGTAGGCTTCCCGGGTGCCCAGCTGCAATAGAGTAGCGGCCAGGTTGCTCCTGGTGGTGGCCTGGGGGATCAGGGCATCTTCGTAGGAGTCTACAATGGAAAGAGCTTGCAGCAACATTTCTCTGGCATGCTCGAAGTCCTGCATCTCCTGATACAAAAGACTCCAATTGTTGTACAGGCTTGCAAAGCGAAAATCATTTTGGGATAATTGTTTCTCATAAATCGCTTTCACGCAGGAAAAAGCGTCCAGACCCTCTTGGAACTTTCCGAAGGCTCTGTATGCATTGGCAATATTAAGCATGGAAGTGGCATATTCTATAGTTTCTTCCATTTGTAGAGAGATCATGATATCCTTTAACTCAGCACAGTGAGAAAGGGATTTTTCTTTTTGTGTTGTGTCTCTGTAAAAGCCGATGATTTCATTCAGCAGAGTAATCACAATATCTATCCGGGACCGGGCCTTTGCAAGTTCAATTTTTTGCAAAAGATAAGCTTCGATCTCATTTAGGCTTTTGGTACCGAACATGGAATCATATTCTGCAAGTATCTCTTCGATATTCATAAGGATTCACATTCTCCTATAATTTTCTTAAAATATTATACTAAATTGAAGAATGAATTGGAGGGGGACAATTTCTTCTTGTTTATGTTAGAATAAAATGCTGTCGCATGGTGCGGCAGCATTTTTGATCTTATAACAAATGGGCCCGTAGTTCATCACCGGAAAGAGGACTTAAATATGCCGGTGCAATATCGAAGACGGTTTTGCAACCCTTAGTCCCTTCCTGACCCAGACGATAAGCGGCTCGGGCGTAGGCAACGATTACACTGGCGGTAAACTCCGGATTGGAATCCAGTTTCAGGCTGTATTCGATAATATGAGAGTTTTCGCCCTCCCAGCCGGTTTTGCCGGAGCGAATTACAAATCCGCCATGGGGAATACCGCTGTGGTCACGTACCAGTTCCTCTTTCGTAATAAAATGCACGATAGTGTCGTAGTCCGCGAAGTAGTTTGGCATAGTTTTGATGTCCTGCTCAATCTTGGCCAGATCCGCACCTTCTGCCGGAACAACAAAACACTCACGCAAATGTTTTTGCCGGGTGGTGAGTTCGGGATTTTTGCCGCTGCGCACCGCTTCCAAAGCTTCGTCAATAGGAATGGTGTACTGTTTGCCATCCACAACGCCCTCTACACGACGGATGGCATCGGAATGTCCCTGGCTCACGCCCTTACCCCAGAAGGTATAATCCTTGCCGTCGGGAAGGATGGTGCCGGCATAAAGGCGATTCAGTGAAAACATGCCCGGATCCCAGCCACAGGAAATAACAGCCACGTGGCCGCTCTGCGAAGCACTGCTGTCAACAGCGGCAAAATGTTCGGGGATGCGTGCGTGGGTATCAAAGCTGTCTACCACATGGAAATGCCGTGCATATTCCGGTGTCTGTGCCGGCAAATCGGTTGCACTTCCGCCGCAGAGGATCATAACATCTATTTCATCCTTGTGCTGCATTACCTCGTCGACATGATATACTTTTACACCTTGTGTCAGGACAGAAACCGTCTCGGGGGGACGACGGGTAAAAACTGCCACCAGCTCTAAATCGTTGTTTTGTTTTACTGCACATTCTATGCCGCGGCCTAAATTGCCGTAGCCCATGATACCGATACGTATACTCATAGAGAGCCTCCTTTATTTACTATATAATAAGCAAGTTTGAAGTAAAGGCTCCGGGGTCAGGGCTATGCCGCTGCACGGGATCCTTGAAAAACGCCGGCACTTGGTTTTTTCAAGCCATTTGGCGCAGAAAAAATTATAGTACCGCTGCGATTTTTCACGGAGCGAGAGCGTATCCCGTGCAGCGGCATAGCCCTGACCCCGAGGCCTTCACTTTATGATTGCTTTAACATACCAATATTAGCACAGGTTTTTCAAATTGACTAGAAAAATTTTGTATTCATAGTTTATATAGGGAAATCAGAAAAAGGGATTGACAAACGCGGGTTTCCTATGTATAATAACTTTTGCGTCACGAAAGAGGCGTGAAAACAGCATATTGACAGAGGTGTTGTTCGGATTATGGAGAAATACTCAAGAGGCCGAAGAGGCGCCCCTGCTAAGGGTGTAGGTCGGGCAACCGGCGCGAGGGTTCAAATCCCTCTTTCTCCGTTCATGATCGGCAAGGTTCGAAGGAATCTTGCCGGTTTTTATTATCTACAGAATGAACTTCACAGGGGGAGAGTTTCGCTTCACGAAAAAGGAAACGGATGAGATGAAGAGAAAGATGCTACAGAATTTACATACGCATACGAGTTATTGTGACGGAAAGGATAGTCCTGAAACTATGGTAAAGTATGCCATAGAAAAAGGGTTTGATTCACTGGGGTTTTCAGGCCACTCTTATATGTCCTACTCACCATACTCGAAAGTAACACCGGAAAGTACCCAGGAGTATAAGAAAGAAATCAATCTTCTGAAAAAGCAATATGAGGACCAATTATCCATTTATTTAGGATTGGAGGTTGATATGTATTCCGGCGTGGAACTGTCCGGGTACGATTATCTCATAGGTTCGGTACATTATATGAAGATAGGTGATGCCTATTTTGGGTTTGACCGTATGGCAAAAGGAGTCCAAGAACTGATTTGTGAGCAATTTGGCGGTGATGGCATGAAATTTGCTAAAAAATATTATGAAGAGGTAGCCATGCTGCCACGGTACGGAGATTTTGATATTATTGGGCACTTTGATCTGATCACAAAAAATCTGGATACAATTGCTTTTTTTGATGAACAGTCCAAAGAATATTTGGGTTGGGCTCTGGAGGCCATGCAGGCCCTGAAAGGAAAAATCCCTTTCTTTGAAGTAAATACAGGTGCCATAGCGAGGGGATATCGAAAAACACCTTACCCATCCATCACTTTGTTGAAAGAATTTAAAAGACAGGGATTCGGAGCGATCGTTACGTCTGATTGCCATGATGGCAGATTGCTTGATTGCGGATTGGAAGATGCGGAAAATCTTCTGAGACACTGTGGATTTAAGGAAAAATACATTTTAACAAAGGAAGGGTTTAAAGCGGTTGCTTTGTAGGAAGCGGTTATAAGAAAAATAATTTTATAATGCATAAGAAAGTGGTTGACAATTGGATAAACTAATGATATTATGAAATTCCACCGCGCAAAAGAACAAGAGCGGTGAAAAAATATTTAAAAAACCTGTTGACAAAGGTCAAGCAACGTGATATGATGAACGAGTTGCGGCCGAGAGGTCAGCAGAGTACCTTGACAAATAAACAGCAATGCAACCCTGAAAATTCTTAAGAATGAAATTCTTTTAGAATGATTCAGAACAAAACAAACCAAAGTATCAAGCAATTGATGCAGGTAAATCAACGGACAAATGCCAGAGAGCATATTGACCGGGAGAACACTTTAAATGAGAGTTCGATCCTGGCTCAGGATGAACGCTGGCGGCGTGCTTAACACATGCAAGTCGAACGGAGTTAAGATGAAACCTAGTGATTTTTAACTTAGTGGCGGACGGGTG
>SVFM01000012.1 GCA_015056865.1 Lachnospiraceae bacterium | reverse complement strand
ATCATGGGAAAATGTTGTCGTAGTACTGTGGTCATAGTAATCCTCCTGTATTTTGTTAGTAAGTGATTTTTCCTCGAACAGAGGGTGAATTAGTGAAAGCCCGGTCAAAGAATGTGACCGTGAAAACGGCGTGCGCCGGTAGGAAAAATGTAACACAAAGTGAAAGTATGTGCAAGCTTTTTTCTGCCAAAATTTGTCCATTGTGTCGCAGAGCTTAAAAGTGTAAAATAAACTCCGGACACTTCTTAATAAAGAAGCTGTCCGGAGTGTTAAACGTCAAAGGATCTATTGATCCTGTGCCTGAGCTTTTATCTGCCGGTATTCGGTGGGGGACATGCCGGCGATTCTTTTGAAGGCCAGGTAGAAACTGGTCTTGCCACTGTAGCCTACACGCTCGGCGATCAGAGTGATCTTCTCGTCGGTCTCTGTCAGCATCCGTTTGGCCTGATCAATACGGTAGGAGGTAATGTAATCAAAAATACTGCATCCGCATTTTAAGCTGAATTTGTGATTGGCATAACTGGGAGAAAGGAACGCGGCGGCAGCCACGTCGTTGGTGGTGATGGGATTCATGTAGTTGGTATGGATATAATCCAACATTTTTCCCACATAGTTTTTGCCGGTTTCCCTGGGGATTTCTTCGGGATCCAGACTCTGATCCAGATTGATCTCCTCGTAGCCTACCACGCAGAGCTGAGCGGCGCTTTGGGTGGCAGCTTCCCGAGACTGGGTATAGAGCCTTGGCAACAGGGAAAGCTGTGAGGAAGCGGCGCTGTAACCGATGGCTGTGCGAAGACCTGTAAAGACTTCGATATCTACATTCAGCTGCGCCAGCAGATCAGTAATGTCCGGCTCCGGCTCATGGTAGATCAGCAGAAGGACACAGTGCAGTGTGTCGATAGGCATTAATATAAAGTGAGGTTCCGGCTCAGGGCGATTGTGCAAAACAGAGCGGATCCCATTGATGATGTCACTGTAGGAGTCCTCGATGTCCTGGTCAAAAATGATGAAGGCAACTCTGAGCAGGCAATTGTCCAAATTAGTCAATTGTAATTCTTCCAACTGAGAGCGGACCAGAACATCCTCCTTGGGATGGTACAGCAGTTCTCTCATATAATTTTCCAGAGCCAGACTGCGGTAGGTTTCCGCCTGATGGAGAGAGCGACTCTGCTCGAAACGGCGCAGGCTTTCCGCACGAAGCTCCTGCAGCACCTTATTCATGGTGGACATCAGCTGCTCCGGATCGAAGGGCTTTAGAATATATCCGGAAATCTGTAGCTGCAGGGCGGTCTGGGCATACTCAAAGTCTGCATAGCTGGAGATAAATATGATTTTCACATTGGGTGATTTGGCCTTAAGTGCACGGGCTAAGCTGATGCCATCCATGCTGGGCATGGAAATATCGGTCAGGACCACATCGGGCATGTTTTGCTCGGCGGCCTGCAGCAGCAATCTGCCATTGCCGTAGGTGCCGGTCAGATCCAGATCAAAGTCCTCCCAGTCTGTGATAGTTGCCAATTCGTTCAGAATATAAGGATTGTCATCTGCTATCATTAGTGTAAACATTTCTATCCCTCTTTGAATAAAGAATCATCTTATTTGATAAATAGCATATCTATATTTTAGATAATATATGCAAAAGGAACAAAAAACAATTATGGAACGATGAAAAAGTAAGATTTTTAACCAATAAAGTTAAAATGAATATCGAAAAAATATAAAATTTTTGTTAAAGTTGTAATATCGGTCGATAATCAAGAGGAAGGAGTGTTTAAATTATCATGTCGAAAGAAACAATGATAAGGACAATCAGCGGTAAGCGTACATTTAAGCAGAGCCTGAAGCTGGCATTCAAACAGCGCTACCTGTATTTACTGCTGTTGCCTACATTAGTATCTGTTTTTGTTTTCAGTTATTGCTGTATGCCCGGTGTTCTGATGGCGTTCCAGGATTACTCCATTTACAAGGGCCTTTGGGGAAGTGAATGGGTAGGCTTTGACAACATTGCGGCCATCTTCAGACAGTCCAAGTTTACCGGTGCGATCTGGAATACATTTTACACCAGTGTGATGTGTATCATCACCGGTTTCCCTGCACCTATCATTCTGGCCTTGATGCTGCACGAACTGCGCAACAAAGCATTTAAGAGAGTGGTGCAGACCATCAGTTACCTGCCCCATTTCCTGTCCTGGATCTCAGTTGTAGGTCTGGTATACATGATCTTCAGTACAGAGGGTATTATCAATAATGTAATGAGCTGGTTCGGAGCCAAAGAGCCTTTCAGGTTTTTGGCCAGCCAGACGGTGTTCCAGTGGTTTGTTATCCTGATCCCCCTGTGGAAGGGCCTGGGCTGGTCTACCATTATCCATCTGGCTAACCTGACCTCCATCAATCCGGAGCTGTACGAGGCTGCTGAGGTGGACGGTGCCAACTATATGCAGAAGCTGCGTCACATTACCATCCCTCACATGCTGCCTACCTGTATGATCCTGCTGATTTTCCAGATGGGATCTTTGTTCAGCAGTAACTTTGAGCTAGTATACGGCTTGAAGAATCCTTACATAAACTTTGACGTTATCTCTACCGTTGTATACGAGACCGGTATTCAGGCCGGCAACTATCACATGTCAACCGCCATCGGCTTTGTACAAGGCCTTGTGGCTCTGCTCCTGGTACTGGGAACCAACTGGCTGTCCAAGAAGGTATCAGGCACCGGTATTTGGTAAAGGAGTGGATAGAGTATGAGACGACGTAGATCAATTTCAAGAAGATGTTTTGATGGATTTAATGTATTTTTCATGTGGATCATCATCGTGCTGATGCTGTTCCCTTATCTGAACGTTTTGGCCAAGGCGCTGAACGACGGTGCGGATTCTGCCAGAGGCGGCATCCTGTTTTGGCCCAGAGTTTTTACCTGGGATAACTTTGCTACTGTTATTACGGCGGAAGGCTTCGGTCAGGCATTCTTTATTTCCGTGGCACGTGTAGTCTGCAGTGTGGTGCTTACCATTATTGTACAGTTTATGTGTGCTTATGTATTTACCTATAAGGAGCTGGTGGGCCGTAGCGGGATCCTGCTTTACCTGATGATTCCCGGTTATTTTGGCGGCGGTCTGATCCCTCAGTATATTTTGTACAGTAACATCGGTTTGTTAAATAACTTCCTTTGTTACGTTATCCCCGGCATGTTCAGTATGTACAATATGATCATTATCCGTACCTACATGAACTCCCTGCCTCTTGGATTGAAGGAAGCGGCCAAGATCGATGGTGCTTCGGAGATCAAAATTCTGTTCCGTATTGTCATGCCTCTGTGTAAGCCCATTATGGCTACTATCGCCCTGTGGGTGGCAGTAGGTGACTGGAATGACTGGACCACCACCATGTACTTCTTTACCAGAAAGTATGATCATCTGTTCCCTCTGTCCTATCTGCTGCAGCAGGTACTGAAGGAGACCGAGAGAATTCAGCAGATGATCCAGGATGCTCTGCGAAGTGGTCAGGACATCTCCCAGTTCCAGGAGATGAATATCACCACCGAGGCTGTGCGTTGTGCGCAGATCATCGTGACCACCATCCCCATCATTGCTACCTATCCGTTCCTGCAGAAGTACTTCATCCATGGCGTTACACTTGGCGCCGTGAAGGACTGATTTTTTGATCAAACCAAGGTAATGGAGGGCAGCTTAGACATGCTGCTTGGCTGCCCTTTATTATATAAAATTTTTAAGGAGGAAAGAAAATGAGAAAGAACACGAAAATGTTCGCACGCGTGATCGCACTGGCACTGGCAACAGTTATGTGCTTTACCGCATGCGGAGGCGACACTGAAGAGTCCAAGACTCCCTCTTCCACTCCCTCTTCCGAGCAGCCCAGCTCCGAAGAACCTGCGAAGATGTATTGGGAAATGCTTGACGAAGTGTCCGATTCATCCGAACTGCCTACTTGGGAAGGCGATACCCTGGAAGTTAACTTCTGGGCTGCAGGTGGTGTAAGTGCCATCATCGGTACTATCTATGATGACAACATTACCTTTAGCGAGTTTGAGCGTGTTACCGGTGTAAAATTCGATTATCAGGATTCTTACAACAACAATGGTAACACCATCGACGTTGAGCTGCCTAAGCTCCTTGCTTCCAAAGATTTCCCCACCATCATCTGGGGTTACAACATTGAGAAGCATCTGACCGACCTGTGGGAGAACGGTTATCTTGCAGATATGACCGAGTACCTGACTGATGGCACTCTGGATCAGATGACCAAGTTCGTTCCCCTGGAGGAGGGCGCTACCTATTACTGGAATTCTGTAAAGGATGAGGATGGCAAGTACTTTGCACTTCCTTACTTCAACAGCAACGCCGTACCTACCATGTACATGGCTACCGGTTATGATCCCGGCGAGTTGTGGGATGCTGAATCTTATGCCAAGAACATCCAGGCTAAGGATACTGCTAACAACCACACCGACCTGGCTATCATGGTAAACTATGATGTTCTGAAAGAGCTGTATCCCGATGCTATGTCTCCCACTGAGATCCAGGAGTACTGGGTAAACGGTGGTGACTTTACCGAAGAGCAGATCTTTGACATCCCTCTGAAGAACCGTGATGATTTTGCAGATTTCCTGTATGACATCCAGGAGCTGATCGAAACCAAGGGCCTGAAGGATGCTAACGGCAAGCCCATGGAAGTTACTCATGGTCCTCATACCGAGACTGACAACTGGTGGTGGCTGGCTACCCTGCCCGGACTGGTTGACGGTATTCACGGCAGCGCTGACTACTTTGTAACCGGTAACCACAATGCTGGTACCGAGGACAAGGTTCTGGAAAGAGCAGTTGACAACGAGTACTATGTTGGCTTCATGAAGTGGGTGAACAAACTGGTTCAGGATGACATCATCTCTCAGGATTCCATGCTTGACAACGCAGCTATCTTCAAAGAGAAGGCTTTGGCTGATCGTTACGCTGTATACTATGGTGCTAGCTTCATACCTCACTACAACGAGAAGACCAACTATCGTCCCGTATGGATCAACTACGAGTTCGAAGGCAAGTACGGCGGTTTCGCAGCTCAGACTCATACCATGTACTATGGTGTGTTCAAGGATGCTCTGTCTGAGGAAGAGCTGGATCAGCTGATGCACGCTATGAACTACCTGAACTCCGCTGTTGGTTCCAGAGTATTCTGGTACGGCGCTGGCGAGAACAGCCTGCTTGCAGAGGATGAGAATGGTATTCCTTGGTACAGCGATAAGGAAGTACAGGGTCGTCTGCTTGGTACCGGTGAGTACGAAGGCGAGAGCGACCTGATCCAGAAGCTGGGTCTTGTTTCCAATCCTAAGGATGAGAAGGGCTTCTTCCAGTTCCCTGGAACCGCTGCTATGCAGCTGCAGTCTCCTCACAGCACTCTGGTACCTCATATGCCCAGACGTGACAACCTGGGTACCGCATATGCGAAGTTCAACCCTGGTGTTCTGGCTGGCAAGCATCTGATGGATGTTGCTGACTATGTAACAATCGGTTGTCAGGTTTACGGTTCTCTTGGTCCTAAGGTTGATGGTATCAACACCTTCTGGGCAGCAAGAACCGGTTTCGAGAACCAGGTTAAGGCTGTTATGGCAGCTGAGAGCGACGCTGATTTCGAGAAGCAGTACAAGGCTCTGTTGACCTACTGCGACGAGAACGATCTGACCGTGGAAACTGTTAAGGAGTTCAACGACCTGTTCGTTGAGACCAACAGAGAGAAATTGGTTGCAGCAGGCGTTATTAACAAATAATAGTTTTGCGAATTACAGCATGGCAGATGAAATCTTGAAAAAGATTTGGGCGGAGTACATTGTACTCCGCCTTTTTGCGTGGGTTAAATATAAAAAAACGTTGATTTGTGGTTGTAATTATGGTATAATCAATGCAAAGCAAAAGATTTCTTCGGACAATACCGATTCTTCGGTAGGGTCTGTCTTACGACATTCTGTCTACATTTCTTGAAATCCTGCTTTTCAATTTTCAATATCAAAGAGCAGGAGAGCAGAGAGGTTTGCGTGTCATGTTTTCCTGCGTATAAGGAGGCAACTATGACGCAAAACAATGAAATTCGAGGGCTGACCAGGCTGGATGAGCTGAACCTGGTGGACAAATTTCTTTTTGACCAGACGATGGAGGATCCGGAGGCATATCAGGCCTTGGTGGGAATTTTGCTGGAAAATGAAGTCCATTTATTGTCCGGCGCAGAGACGGAGAAGGAACTGGGGATTTCCCCGCAGCTGCGAGCGATCCGTTTGGATGTGGTGGGGATGGATGAACAGGGGCGCATGCTTTATCCTGATTGCACCCTTTGATATCTTTGGCAGGGGCTTGTATCGCTACACCTTTGAGGGTGTCTGCCGAGAATGCCCGGACTTGAAGCTGCAGGATGGGGCACTTCGTGTTTTTATCAACACCAGGGGCGTTAATCGGGAGGATTTCACGCAGGAGTTTTTGGACTTGATGGAGTACATCACAGCATCCACAGATGCCGTGGCGGAGCAATCTAACAGCCAAAAGTTGAAGCGTATTCACGAGAGAGTGACCAGTATCAAACAATCAGAAAAGATAGGGGTAAAATATATGCAGACGTGGGAAGAGAAGGTACTGATACGGGAGGAAGGGCATAGTGAGGGCCTCAGGGAAGGCCTCAGGGAGGGCCTTAAGGAAGGCATCAAAGCTCTCATCGAGGCGTGCAAAAGTCTCGGGGCCTCCTGGGAAACTGCCAGGGACATGCTGATGGAAAAGTTTTCCCTATGTCAGGCGGAGGCAGAAGAGTATCTGGAACTCCACTGGTAAATAGCTGCGGTCATAGCCTTACATGACAGGTCCTCCATATTTTAAATTTGCTCTGAAAAATTCTCTGTATTTTCTGGGAGACATGGAATAATGGGTTTTAAAGGCCTTGGAAAAATGGCTGGCATCTTCGATGCCCATCTGCACCATGATCTCCATAATGGACAATTCTGTATTTTCAAGAAGATGTTTTGCTTTTTCCATTTTCTTCATATTAATAAAGCGTGCCGGAGTGTAACCGGTTTTTTCCTTAAAAAAGCGTATAAAATGATTGGGATGCATGTACACCAAGGCTGCAAGTTCTTCCACAGACAGGTTTTTATCCAGGTTATCATTGATATAAACCATCACATCATTTAGCTTTTGGTTGCTGCGATTCTCTACCAGAACTTCTTCGGGCTTGGCAATGTTGATATATTCTGCCAACAATTCAAAGCAGGCGGCCTTGATTATGAAGTAAGAAGTTAGGTGGGGACTTCTGGTGGCCTGGGTATAAGCTTCAAAAAGCTGGCGTACCTTTGTGTGATCACCTATGTGTATATGGTAAGGCAGATTCAGTTGTTTAAAGAGATCATTGCCGGGGAAGATCTCGAAATGCATCCAGTATTTTTGGAAGGGGGTGCCGTCCACCTTGTAATAAGAGTGAATTGTTCCCGCAGGGATCAAGAACCAGTCTCCGGGGCCTGCCAAATACTCAGTTTCTTCGATGTTGATGACGCACTGACCATTCGTAACATAGTAAAATTTATGCTGTCCAAATCGCTTTGGTACCGGCAATTGCCAAGGCTCTTCCGGTCTGGGAGAAAAGAAACCGCCCGTATAGCTGTTGATATTTAAGTTAGAACAATAGGTATCTAAAAGAGATAGCATGAAAAGTCTCCTTTTGTCTTTATTTTCCTTATTGTAGCATGAAATGTTAGTTTTATACAAGTTCCTGTTGCAAATCTCCATTTAAAAATTTGGTGACAACTGTATACTAAATAATATAAGAATGCATATTTAGGAGGTGTATTTTGTATGAGTTTTCATATGGAATTTTGTTACCCCAAAGAGGCAGAGGTTGCCAAAAGGGAGAAGTGGCCCATCCTGATTCCGGTAGGTACTATGGAGTATCACAGCACCCACTGTCCTTATGGTTGTGATGCACTGGTGTCTTTGGGGCTGGCGGAAAAGATTGCAGAGAAAATTGATGCTGTGGTGTTTCCTACTATTTGGTATGGCGTTGCCAGCTATGCCGTGGCGGGCCCGGAAAAAAATACCATTCATGTGGACTGCGATACCTTTGAGGGCTATGTGTATTGTATCCTCAAATCTCTGTTTCGTGCGGGATTTAACCGTAATATTTATCTGATCATCTCACATCAGACCGAGGATTATAATCCTATGGCTTTGGCTTGTATGAAGGCAGCCCGCAAGCTGATCTTTGAATACTTGGACGAAACCATGGGCGAAGGCTGGTGGGGAAACAATGAGAATAAGGACTTCTATGAGAATATGTCCGCTATGGATAATCCCTGGAACTGGATCAGAGTACTGAATGGCTCTGACACCGCTAAGGAAAAGCTGGGCGGTGATCATGCCGGAAGGAAGGAATGTTCCTTGCTGGAGTATCTTTTCCCTGGCACCATCAAGCTGGAACGTCTGGCAGAGACCGATGACTGGTTCGCCCAGGATGCAGCCCAGATGTCCGTGGAGATGGGCAGACAGTTCGTGGAGTATTCCTTGGAAGATTATATACCTATGATGTTAGGTATCAAATAAATTTTAAAGAAAAGGAGACAAAATCATGTTAAAAGTAGGCTTTTATGAAAAGGAGATCACACCGCCTCTGGGCTGTGATATTCCGGGTTATTACTCCAAAAGAGTGTCTGACGGCGTAGTGGATAAGCTTTATATCAAGGCTGTGGCGATTTCAGACGGTAAGGAAACCGTTGTGATGGCAGCGGCAGATGCCTGCGGTATGGATTTGGGTGTTCATGATGAGATCCTGAAGAGGGCCTCTGAGTACACCGGCATCAGCTCCGATCATATGTCTCTCAGTGCAACCCATACGCATACCGGTATTCCCCGCAAGGGCCTTCCGGGGGCACCCGTTCAGGGAGACGATGCTTTTGATGAGTACTTTATCAGAATCGGTGCAGACTGCATCACTTTGGCAGTGCAGTCTATGCAGGAGGCAAAAGTAAAATTCGGTAAGGGTTATGTGGATTCCATTTCCTTTAACCGTGTTTATAATATGGCAGACGGCAGGATTCAGACCGCTCCAGAAATTGGCGATCCTGAGGTGCTGGGCCCTCATGGCCCCATTGATCCCGAGTTGACTGTTTTGTATGCAGAGGATATGCAGGGCAAGCCTATGGGCGCCATCGTAAACTTTGCCTGCCATCCTGACGTGATCAAGGGAACCAAGTACAGCGGTGACTGGCCTTCAGTTGTTTCCTATGGCATGAAGGATGCATATGGCAGAGACTTTGTCAGTCTGTTTGTAAATGGTACCTGCGGTAACATTAATCACGTGGATGTTATGGGTGCTACCGAGTATCCCCCTTCTTCTCATTATATCAAGATGGGTAAGATTGTGGCAGCAGAGGCTATCAAGGCCATCAGCCAGGCCCAGGAGGTGCAGGGCGACACGGTTGCTTCCAATAAGGTATACCTGAAAATGCCTGAGCGCGACTGGGATATGGAGAAGATCAACAATGCCAAGCATATCGTGGCTACCATTAAGCCTATCGAAGGCCTGACTCTGGCTCTGGGAACCGGCAATCAGGAGCAGGAGGATCTGATGGTGGCACAGCAGCTGCTGAGAGCCTACGATGCCAGACAGGAGTATCGTATGGTAGGTGTGCAGGCGGCCAGAGTGGGCGATTGTTATCTCTATGCAGTGCCCGGTGAAATGTATGTGCAGTTTGGCCTTTATGTTAAGGAGCATTCTCCCAGCGATAAAAATATTGTTGCAGAGCTTTCCCACGGCTACAGCGGATATATCCCTTTGAAGGATCTGATGTATGATACCGTATATGAGTCCAGAAGAACCACCTTTGTACTGCAGCCCGGTGCAGGGGAATTGATTGCTGAGACTGCAGCAAAATTGGCGGCAGAACTGGCATGGATACGAACTCTTAAAGGCCTTGAAAGATAAAAGACGGTGTATAATGTTGAAAGTTGGTCTTTATGAAAAGGATATAACACCTCCGTTGGGCTGTATTATACCCGGCTATTTCAACGCTAGATTTGCGGATGACGTAAAAGATCGGCTATATGCCAAGGCGGTGGTGTTCAGTGATGGAGAAAGTACAGTGGGGCTGGTGGTAATGGATGCTTTGCTCTTGTCGGCTGAGATTCATGATGCGATCTGTATGCGTGTGCAGGAATACACAGGTATTCCTGCATCCAATGTAAACATTTGTTGTACCCATACCCACACCGGAATTCCTTATGCAGTTGATCATACCAATCTCTATCCGGATGAGGAATATATCTCAATGCTGAAACGCCTGGCTGCTGATTGTGTGATCTTAGCATATAAAAGAATGACAGACTGTGTGGTAGAGTATGGAACGGAGATTGCCGGGGAGTGGTCCTTCCAGCGAACTTATCGGATGAAAGATGGTCGCATGCAGACCGCACCTGATAATCATGATCCGGATATTCTGTGCCGTGATGGCCAGGCGGATCATCAGGTGGCGGTTCTGGTGGCAAAGAATGCAGAAGGGAAACCTCTGGGAGCAATGATCAATTATGCCTGCCATCTGGATATTGTAAAGGGGAATGCATACAGTGGCGATTTTCCATCCATTATTTCCTATGAACTAAAGAAGCTTTATGGGCAGGATTTTGTCAGCATGTTTGTAAACGGCACCTGTGGAAATTTAAATCACGTGGATGCCACCAAGGATTATCCACCTTCGGACCACTATATCAAGATGGGTAAGGCTCTGGCGCAGACAGCTGTGCAGGCAATGGCCAATGCCCGAAAGCTGCAGGATAAGCAGGTTGCCTGTGTGAAAAAACAGCTGATCTTCCCCACACGTCCTTTTGATCCCCGGGAATTGGAGGAGGCCAGACACATTGTGGCAACGGTAAAGGAAATCCCTGGGGCAACCTTGGCTATCGGTGGCAGTGACCCGGAACAGGTGGCACTGGTCCGCTCGAAAGATTTGCTGCTGATGTATGACAGGATGACCTCGGAGACGAAGGTTTGGATACAGGTTATGAAGGTGGGAGATTGTCTTTTATACCTTTTGCCCGGCGAGCCCTTTGTGCAGTTTGGCATAAAGATCAAGGAGAAGTCTCCGGTCTGTAAGAATCTGGTGATTGAGTTGTCCGGCGGTGGTTGCGGATATTTTCCGTTGAAGGAGCTCTATGTTCCCACTGTATTTGAGTCTCAGCGTCAGTCCAGCCCCTATCTGCCCGGAACGGGAGAGCAGATGGTAGAGGAGATTTTAAGGCTGGCGGATCAATTAATGTAATGCAACTGTGCTGTATTTTCGCGCGGTAGAAATATGAAATAAAAAGGAGCAAAAACATGGAAAAGAAAATTTTAAACATTGCTGTCGTAGGCGTGAATTCTTTCGGCGTGCGCCATATGACAGGTATTCAGTCTCTGGAGTGTGCAAAGCTGGTAGCTATCTGCGACACAGATGAAAAGATCTTAAAGCAGCGTGCAGAGGAGTTTAACATGTCTGCCGAGGATTGCTACACCGATCACAGAGAATTGCTTAAGAGAGAGGATATTGACATCGTAACCGTGGCAACGCCCGATCCCGTGCATAAGCTGATCACAGTGGACGCCCTGCGTGCAGGTAAGCACGTACTGTGCGAGAAACCCATGGCTATGCGTCTGGATGACTGCAAGGAGATGGTAAAGGCTCAGAAGGAGACCGGTATGAAGCTGATGGTAGGTCAGGTTGGCCGCTATACACCTGCATTTATCGAGGCCAAGAAGCTGATTGATGACGGTGAAATCGGGGATTTGTTCTTTGTTGAGTCTGAGTATGCACATGATTATTCCGATCTGGCCGGTATCGGCGGCTGGAGAATGGATCCGGTGGAGCTGCGTCAGCCCGTAACCGGCGGCGGCTGCCATGCAGTAGATCTGCTGCGTTGGATCGCCGGCAACCCCTCAGAGGTGTTTGCTTATTCTAACCGCAAGTCCCTGACCGATTGGCCCGTTGATGACTGTACTGTAGCTATCATGAAGTTCCCTAATAACGTGATCGGTAAGGTGCTGACCTCCATCGGTTGTAAGAGAGATTACACCATGCGTACCGTGCTCTACGGAACAGCCGGTACCATCATCATGGACAACACCTCCACTCACCTGACTCTGTACAAGAATGACATCAACGGCGATAAGATGTATCGCGGTCAGCCGGTACAGCTGTACCAGCTGAAGATTCCTGTAAATGTAAACAACCACAACGTAGCATCCGAGATCAAGGATCTGTGTGACGCAGTTTTGAAGGATGAGCCCGTTAAAACCGATGGCGTACAGGGTGCATCTACCGTAGCAGTTTGCAGTGCTATTGTACAGTCTGCAAATACAGGAGAAAAGGTAACTGTTGACTATCAGTTCTAATAAGGGGAATAGATATGTTGAAGATTCAGAAACCCTATGATTTTAAAACAGAATTACTGGAAGTTCATAAAAAAGACCGACGTGACAAATCTCTTACTCCCCGGGAAGACGAGTTTGCCTTCCCGGAGGAAGTGCGGATCGTGCTTCTGGACAACAGTGACGTGATTCTGACTGCTGCCAGAGATTTTACGGATTATCTGTTTACCTCCATGGGTATTTCCGGCTTTATCACTGAAAAGCAAAAGCCGGGTGAGCCGGCTATAGAGATTTCCCTGAGTAAAAATCTGGGTGATTTTAACGCCTACATGGGCTATCGGATCACCGTGAAGAAGGATGGTATTACCATCGAAGGCTACGACGAGCGAGGTGTGGCCCAGGCCCTGTATTACCTGGAAGACCTGATGAATCTGCGCAAGGCGCCGTTTTTGACCAAAGGAGTCATTCAGAGAAAATCTCTGTTTACCTACCGCAATACTCAGTCTCCCCTTGGTATGTTTGCTTATACGGACGAGGCTCTGGCATTGATCGCTCACATGGGCATGGATTCCATCTCTGTCTGGATCAAAGACCCCTACACCACCAAGCGTGGTGAGTATATTGATTTGCGGCTGCTCAGTGAGCGGGCTGCCAAGTACGGTATTGATGTATATATTGAGCTGACGGCTGCCCACAGCAAGCATCCGGATGAGCCGGATGCGGAAGAATTTTATGAGGAGTTATACGGCAAGCTCTTCGAGGTTTGTCCAAAACTGAAGGGAATTGCACTGGTGGGCGAGGCCAACCAGTTTAAGAGTAGGGATCCCCGGGTGGGTAAAACCCCCTGGTGGGAGAATTTTGTAGACAATATTCCTACCGGCAAGACCAGTCCCGGCTGGTGGCCCTGTTGTGACTATCCGGAGTGGGTGGCTCTGATCCAGAAGGTAGTGACCAAGTACAATCCGGACGTTGATCTGATCTTCTGTACCTACAACTGGGGCTTTGCACCGGAGGAAGACCGGGTGAAGCTGATCGAGAGGCTGCCAAAGGGCATCAGCCTGCTTGCCACCTGGGATATGTTCCACCAATTCAAGCTGGGTAATTCCGTGCAGAACGTGGCGGATTATTCCTTAAGTTTTGTAGGACCCGGCGAATATTTTGCCAGCGAGGCAATTGCAGCTAAGAAGCGGGGCATTAAACTGTACTCTATTTCCATGACTGCAGGACGCACCTGGGACTTTGGTGTGGTTCCCTATGAGCCCATGGGTCAGCAGTGGATCAAGCGTTATGAGAAAGTGCAGCAGGCGCAGCGTGAGTGGGGACTGACAGGACTGTTGGAAAACCATCACTACGGCTTCCATCCCTCCATTATCTGCGAATTGGAGAAATGTGCTTTCTTTACCCCGGTGAAGCCCTTGATCGAGTCCCTGCGGGATCTGCTTGTGCGTGACTTTGGTGAGGAGGATGCAGTGCTGGCAGAGCAGGCCATGGAGAAATTCAGTGAGGCCATTACTTACTATCCGCCCAGCAATGAGGAACAGTATGGTGCTTTCCGTATCGGACCCTCTTACCCCCTGTGGTCCGGCAACTATCAGGAACTGCCTCAGCATGGCAAATTGCCCGATCGTGCCCACGCCATGTTTGGCAATGACATTTACTTTGGTGCCTACAGGCAGGATTTCGGCGGCAGAAATTCTTTGTCAGGTGTGCGTATCATGGACGAAATACCGGCCCTGCAGACCATGGAACGGCTGATGCTGGAGGGTATCGCGCTGTTGGAGTCCAGCAAAGCTCCTAACGACGCCTTGCTGCGCATGTGCAACCTGGCTAAGTTTATGCAGCACACTATCCGCACAGGTATCCATGTAAAGCAACACTTTATCCTGAAACAGCAGCTGAGCATCGCCGGTAATCAGGCGGCAGCGGCAGAGTTGTTGAATCAGATGGAAGAACTTTTGCTGGCAGAGCGTGAGAATGTGCTTGCCACCATTCCCATCGTACAGGTGGATTCCCGCCTTGGCTGGGAGCCCAGTATGGAGTATACCACAGATGAATATGGTTTGCGTTGGAAACTGCGCCAGCTGGACTATGAGTTGGAGTACGCGCTGGCAGATTATCGTAAGGCCAATGCATTAACTGCAGAATAACTTGCTTTTATCTATCATCCATATAAAAAACAACGGCAGTTGTGGCGGGAGAATATCCTGGTACAACTGCCGTTGTTTTTATACCAATTCATCTACAAAAAAGTAGGTATAACCTGCCTGAGATAAGATCCGGGCGGCTTCCAGAATTTTTTCATTATGCTCCGGCTGGTAGGCAAAATAATCCGGGAAGGAGTACTGCTCATGGGAGGCGTAGCCGATGTATTCATTGCCCAGATATTTGCTGAATTCTTCCTCCAGACCTTCCGTACTGCTCAGGTTTAGAGTGGGCCCGCCACATAGCCTTTTGTAGTGCATGCCGGTATCCTCGTCGGTAACATAGGCCAGAGTGTTTTTGACCAGATCTTCCACATCTCCGGTCAAATGATTGTAGCCGCAGATAGAACTGTCAATAGCCTTGTTCAGAGTGCCCCTGCGGTAGAGCATGGTCTCCGGCTGACGGTTTAAAAGCAGTCTGGCGGCGTGGCCGTAGGGCAGTGTGGAAGGATCTCCTGTGTATGGATGGCGCGGCCCCAATGTAGCAGACATAAGTCGTACACCGCAGTCATACAGCGCTTGAACGCCGGCTTTGCTGACCGGATTCCAGTGTGGATTGTACACAGAGCAGGAGAAGGTTTTGTCGCCTGCAAAACGCTGTACCTCACGCTTCATATTTTCAAAGTCCTGCTTTACCTGTTCATAGGAAGCGTTCACATAAGGGTAGTCCGGGAACTCCTGCCTGGCGTGGAGCCCAATCCTGAGCCAGTCAGAGGCCTCTTCCCACTGATCCTTATAAGCATCGGTCATATCTGCCAGAGAAAATTCGTCGTTGCCATAGTAGTTGTCTGTCTGATAAAAGGCATTCAGCACCACTTTCAGGCCGTACTTGTCGTGAGCCTCTTTCAGAGGTTTCAGCAGACACTGATCAAACAGGCAGGCAGGGCGCTGTCTGGTCAGGTCCCGAAACACCCAGATCACATCGTCAATGTAAAAGTAAGTTTTTTTAGCCATAGCGATTGCGCCTTTATTTCACCAATTCTTCTGTCCAAAAGTAGGTATAGCCTGCCTTGGAAAGAATTTCAGCCGCTTTTAAGATCTTGGCAGGGTAATCCGGCTGGTAAGCATAGTAGTCTTCATAGAAATACTGCTCATGGGTGCCGTAGCCCAGATATTCGCTGTCCAAAAGAGGAGCAAAATCCTTTTCCAGCTCATCTAATGTCTCCAGATTCAAGCAGGGGCCGCCGCCCAGCTGTTTGAAGCAGATGTCCATTTCGGAATCATAGATGAATTTCTGTGTGTATTTGTTATCCTTTACAATTTCAACAGGAAAATGGTTGTAGCCGCACAGAGAATTGTCGATGGCTACGTCCTTGGTGCCTCTGTTGTAGATCATGGTCTCCGGCTGCCTGTTCTGTAATAGTCTGCCTGCATGACCGTAGGGAAGGGAGAAGGGATCACCGTTATATTCTCTGCGGTCACCGCTGGACATGGAAATGATCTTAATACCACAGTCTTTCAAGGCCCGGACGCCTTCTTTGCTGATAGGAAGCCAGTGAGGTACCAGAGAACGGCCAAAGCTTTGGTCGCCGGCAAAACGATCCACCTCGCGTTTGATATCTTCAAAGATAGCCTTTACGTCTTCGTAGGTTGCATTGATGAAGGGATAGTCCGGGAACTCCTGCTTGGAGTGAAAGCCCAGATGCAGCCAGTCGGAGGAAGCTTCCCACTCAGCCTTGTAGGCATCGGTCATATCTGCCAGGGTAAACTCATCGTTGCCATAGTAGAAATCTGTGCGGTAGAACAGATTCAGCTGCACCTTCATACCGTACTTGTCGTGGGCTTCCTTCAATACCTTTAAAAAAGGATTGTCAAACATGGAGGCAGGACGCTGCCTGGTCAGATCCCGCATGACCCAGATCACGTCATCAATGTAAAAATAGGTTTTCTTGCTCATAAAATGTCTCCTTTTTTTGTTTTCGCTGCAGCTTGTAAGCTCATTATATGGATGCACAGGACAAGAATCAATTGTGAAAACAATTCCATATGGACAAAACAACTATTTTATAATAGTATTATCTAAAAGGAGGTGCGCATCAAAGTGAATGCTTTATTGGAGTTTTCTTCGTTGCCCCAGATTGGATTTGCCCATCACTTCTATGCAGAAAACCACAGCAGTATTTATGGAAAGAAGGAAAAAAGTTTTGAAGTGGTATATGTGAAGAGTGGAAGGATCACCGGAGAACTTTACGGACAGTGTTTTGTGGCAGAGCAGGGAAGCATATTTATCCTGTTTCGGCATCTGCCCATCAGGATCCTTTCCTCAGGGGCCCATTGTACGGTGCAATTGTCTATGGAGTATACCTTCGATTTGTTGGAGGAAGGGTGTCCGGTGCCGGAGGAGTTTCCGGGGATCGTGGTTCCCTTTGTGATACCGCCCTGCAGTGATAACGAGGTGATTAAGAAAGACCTTTACGCCATTGTTTCTCAGATGGGGATCTCCCGAAAGACCAATCAAATGGGAGCATCCTTATGTGCCATGGGAGTGTTGGAAAAGATCAATCGACTGGGTCGGAGCAATTTGTCCGGCGCACAGCAGTCCGGATCGATCCTGAGTTACAGAGTAAAGAAGTATATTGCCAGCCATATGGACAGGGAGGTTTCTTTGGCTGAATTGGCAGCTGAAATGGATAAAACTCCCAATTACTTGAATGCAGTATTTAAAGAAACAAACGGGATCACTCTGCATCAGTATATGAGTCGGGAAAAGGTGCGTATCATTGCGGAGCTCATGGAAAATAAGGGTTTGCCTTTTAAAACAGCCTGTGAAAATGTTGCTGTTACAGATGTATCCTATGGGTACAGGCTGTTTAAAAAACATACAGGTCTTACACCGGGAGAATATCTGAGCGGCGGAAGGTATCAGAGGGAAGGTTTCGGAAAAAGTGCATTGACTGAGGTCTGGGAAAATGGGATAATAAGAAGTAGCAAATGATCAGGAGGGAAAATACGATGCATCGTAAATTTCGGCGTCTGCCATATCGTTGGAGAGTTTCGTTGGTCATGATGATATTTGCCCTGATACCTTTTGGGCTTTTTGGCGCTGTCTATCTTTCCGGAGAGAAGGACAAATGGGAAAAGGACGCCATCAGTGAATATACACAGGCTTTAGAAGTGGAGACAGTGCAGTTTGACCGGTTTGTGCAGGAGATGGAACTGAAGGTTGCCTATGTGAGCAGTAATTCCAGTGTACAGTCTGCACTTAACAATATCAGCAGTATGACTCTGACACAAGGGTTGCAGTATATCAATGAGTTGAAGGAGATAGCTTCCACCATCACAGCGGGAAATGATGCATTGGTGGTCAGATGGTATCCCTACTTAAGCGACAGGGATTACGGCGGATACAGTTATACGATGGGCAGTCTTACGGATGAATTTGCGCCCGGGGATGCACTGTATGAAAGGATCCAGAGGTTGCATGCAGGAGAGATTTTGATCGTTGCCAGAGAGGTGGAAAGGGCACAGGACGGTTACGCGAAAGCGACCATGGAGGAGAGGATCTGCGTGTACCTGAAGATAGGGAATATGAAGAATTCCGATTGCCTTCTGGAGATAAGTATGCCCATAGATCAGATGCTGGATATAAAGGACGTAAAGTTTCCTGCCGGAAGTATATATGGTATTTTCCTGCAGGCAGGAGAAACAAAACAGACCATTTTAATGTCTCAGGATCTGCCGGATGCTCAGGAACTGCTTGAAACATATCATACAACCGGCGAATGTTCCGGTTTTTACCCCGGTGAGATCACGGTGGATGGCCTGCCGGGCAGCCGGGTAACCTGCCTTTTTCCGGAAAACTATGTGAATGGAGTTATCCGTGGGAATATGGTACAATTTTTGATGATCATTGTGCTGTTTGTGTTGGCGATCCTGGCCACCAGTTATGGAGTGGCAACCTTGCTCACAGCCCGTGTGACCCGTTCCATTGAAAAGATGAATAACGAGTTGGATACTTTTTTGACAGAGCCTTCTGCCAGTGTGGTGGGGGACAGTGATTTTCTGGGAATTGAGTCCAGGATCAGCCAGTTGATACAAAACACTCGGGAATACAGTGCCAAGTTGGAGCAGCATAAAGCAGAGATGAACCGTCTGGAGTTGGAACTTTTGCAGATGCGTTTTAATCCGCACTTTTTGTATAATACGTTGGCCAGTATCCGTTATCAGATCAAGGATCAGGCCATTCGTAAATCCATAGATTCCCTGATACACTACTATCGTATCGTACTCAGCAGAGGTCATTTGCTGATCCGCATAGAGGAAGAGATCGCCATGATCCGGGAGTACCTGGACTTGGAGATCTTTGCTTATCGATTGGAGAATGTAAAATATGAGTTTGATATTTCTGAGGAGATAAAAGGATGTACCATCATCAAGCATCTGCTGCAGCCTATTGTAGAGAATGCCATGGACCACGGTGTGAGAGGAAACGAAAAGGGCGGCATGATCTGGATCAGTGCAAGGCCGGTGAGAGGGGATATTGTTTTTGAGATTCGGGATAATGGAAGCGGCATGACGCCGGAGCAGGTGGAAAATGTGTTGAAAGAACCCGCCGTGGGAAGCATCGGCGGGGGCTATGGCGTCTACAATGTACAGCAACGTATTGAGACTTATTATGGGGATGCCTATGGTATCACATTCCACAGCAAGGAGGGAGAGGGAACCAGGGTGATGATTCGGATCCCTCAGCGCAGAGAGTTAGGCTAGTTGTTTTGAGAAGTTTTTCCTTTAAGTTCAACCCCAGCGAACTTAAATTTCCATGCGGCTTAGAGTCGCATTATGATAAGCCCGATCATAAGTAACATCCTGGTCAAACCAGTCCGGCGGCAGAAAATTTTCTGCTGCCGTTTTGCTGCCAAATTCCACTTCTGCCAGAATAAGAGGAGCCAGAGGGCCTTCAAATATATCAAGTTCGATGGTCAGAGCATAGTTCTGGGGCACATCCGGGGCAGTATGGATGAATCGGGGATTTTTTAAAGGGATAAGGTAGCGTCTTTTGGATATGATGATCCCATCTGCTTTTTCCCGCAAATGATAATAAGATTCTTTGTTCAAAGGCAGATTATATTCTTCCCGTGCCAGCAGACCTTTGCCCTTGTAGGTCAGATAATAGTTTTCGTCTTCCTTACGGATCCTGACAACAGGGGCCGTATTTAAATAGGCCTGCTCAATTTGGTGAAAGGGATAGGATTCCAGATCTTCCGGCAGATATTTGATGGTAAATTTGCGTTCTATTTCCATGGTGGTTCCTCCAATTGTGATGAATGTTCAGAGATACTATCCATTATACTTTATTTTTCAAAAGAAACAAGGTATACTAATAAAAAGACTTTGTAAGTGGAGGGAAAGTATGAATAGGATTGCCGTTTTTTTTGCTACAGGATATGAAGAGATAGAGGCGCTGACCGTGGTGGATCTGTGCCGCAGGGCAGGGATCCAGACGGATATGGTGTCTGTGACCGGAGAATTTCAGGTGGTGGGATCTCACGGTATTGGCGTTGCCATGGATCAATTGTTTGAGGAAGTGGATTTTGAGGCGCTGGATATGATCGTTCTGCCGGGAGGGATGCCGGGGACGAAGAATCTGGAAGCCCATCAGGGACTGATGGAGCAGACAGATCGTTTTTATCAGGAAGGGAAGGGAATTGCCGCGATTTGTGCAGCCCCCAGTATTTTGGGGCACAGAGGATATTTAAAGGGGCGAGACGCCTGTGCTTATCCGGGGTTTGAAAGCCATTTGGAGGGGGCACGGGTCAGTGATAGAATTGTGGAAGTGTCTGATCACGTGATCACCTCCCGGGGAATGGGTTGTGCCGTTGATTTTGGCTTGGCCATTGTGGAATATTTTTGCGGGGGGGACAAGGCAAAGGAGTTGGCTGCCACGATCATTTATGCATAACAGTACTGCCGCGCATGGAGCCAGGTCACATGCGCGGCAGTCTTTTTGGAACTCATTTTATTTCATGGATTCTTCCTGCTTCTTGATCATTCTGCGTACCATTTCGCCGCCGATAGATCCAGCTTCTTTGGAAGTCAGGTCACCGTTGTAACCCTCTTTCAGGTTTACACCCAGTTCAGATGCAACCTCAGTTTTGAAACGATCCATTGCTGCTTTTGCTTCGGGTACTTCAACTCTGTTAGATCTGCTTGCCATTGATATTCACCTCCGTATCTTTTCTTTTTACATGTTCTTTCTCTATTTTCAAGATAAGCGGATATCAAACCACTTATCTCGAAATACTTCGCTGCAAGTGCGTTTGTTATCACTTATCTTGTTCTTAGTATAAGCCATGAAAAAGAAAATATTATGGTAAGTTTTTCTAAT
This sequence comes from Lachnospiraceae bacterium, assembly GCA_015056865.1. Lineage (GTDB taxonomy): Bacteria > Bacillota > Clostridia > Lachnospirales > Lachnospiraceae > Acetatifactor. Next base: position 61,907 of record SVFM01000012.1, on the reverse strand, counting down.
GTAGACAAACGAAAAAAACTGTGTTATAATCGTAAAATGACTGTGACCTGTCCGCAATTTGGATAGATAATAAGTAATGAGGAAGATATGACACGAGAGGTTGTCAAAGGAGGAAGTACAAAAAATGAGTCTGCAGATTGAAAAACTGGAAAAAAATATGGCGAAACTGACAATCGAGGTTTCTGCCGAGGAATTGGAGCAAGCGATCGAGAAAGCTTACCAGAAAAATAAAAATAAAATCAACGTTCCCGGATTCCGCAAGGGCAAAGTTCCACGCAAGATGATCGAGAAGATGTACGGCGCCGCAATCTTTTATGAAGATGCAGCCAATGAACTGATCCCCACCGCTTATGAGAAAGCCCTGGCAGAGTGTGAGGAGGAGATCGTTTCCAGCCCTAAGATTGACGTGACACAGATCGAGGCAGGTAAGCCTTTCATCTTTACCGCAGAGGTTGCATTGAAACCGGAAGTGACACTTGGCAAGTACAAGGGTGTGAAGGTTGATAAGCAGGACGTAGAAGTGACAGACGAGGAAGTAGACGCTCAGATCCAGAAGGAGCGGGAGAACAGTGCAAGAACCATTACTGTGGAAGACAGAGCTGTTCTGGATGGCGATATTGTGACATTGGATTATGAAGGCTTTGTGGATGAGGTTGCCTTCGAGGGCGGCAAGGGTACAGATTATCCTTTGACCATCGGTTCCGGTTCCTTTATCCCCGGCTTTGAAGAGCAGCTGGTAGGTGCAGAGATCGGCAAGGAGACCGAGGTGAAGGTTACCTTCCCTGAGGAGTATCATGCAGCAGATCTGGCCGGCAAGGAAGCCGTGTTTAAGTGCCTGGTGAAGGAGATCAAGGCAAAGGAACTGCCTGAGCTGGATGATGAGTTTGCAAGTGAGGTTTCCGCTTTCGATACTCTGGCTGAGTACAGAGAGGATGTGAAGAAAGGTCTGGCTCAGCAGAAGGAAGAGCAGGCTAAGAGAGTGAAGGAAGATGCAGTGATCGAAGCCATCATCGCTGATGCCCAGATGGACATTCCGGATGCGATGGTTGAGACACAGCAGAGACAGATGATAGATGATTTTGCACAGAGACTGCAGATGCAGGGTATGTCTCTGGATCAGTACTTCCAGTTTACCGGTCTTGATGCAGCGAAGATGATGGATCAGGTAAAACCTCAGGCTCTGTCCCGTATTCAGTCCAGATTGGTTCTGGAAGCGGTTGTAAAGGCTGAGAATATTGAAGCTACCGAGGAAGACTTCGATGCAGAAGTGAAGAAGATGGCCGAGATGTACCAGATGGAAGAAGATAAGGTGAGAGAGACTCTGGGCGAGAACGGCAAGAAGCAGATCATGCAGGATCTGGCAGTGACCAAGGCAGTGGAGTTTGTAGTAGCAAACGCCAAGGAAGCAGCGAAAAAGACTGCCAAAGCAAAAGATAAAGAATAAGGAACACTAAAACAGAGGATTAAGATTTTATGAAATCCTCTGTTTTAAGATTGCAAAAGAACTGACAGTACGATATGATGTTAGTAGATGGCAGAAATAGGTAAGATGGAGGGATTGTAATGAGTTTAGTGCCTTATGTCCTCGAGCAGACCAGCAGAGGAGAAAGAAGTTATGATATTTATTCCAGATTGTTAAAAGATAGAATTATTTTTCTGGGAGAAGAGGTAAATGAGGTGACCGCCAGCCTGGTGGTTGCACAGCTTTTATATCTGGAGGCTGAGGATCCGGAGAAGGATATCAATCTCTATATCAACAGCCCGGGCGGTTCTGTGACCGCAGGCATGGCGATCTACGATACCATGCAGTTTATCAAATGTGACGTGTCCACCATTTGCATCGGTATGGCAGCCAGCATGGGAGCCTTTCTTCTGGCCGGCGGTGCCAAGGGCAAGCGCATGGCCCTTCCCAATGCGGAGATCATGATCCATCAGCCCCTCGGCGGTGCACAGGGGCAGGCTACCGAGATCGAGATCGCAGCCAAGCATATCCTGCACACCAGGGAGAAGCTGAACAGGATGTTGGCAGAAAATACCGGCAAGGACTACGAGGTGATCGCTGCAGATACGGAGCGTGACAATTGGAAGAGTGCGCAGGAAGCGCTGGAATACGGATTGATCGATAAGGTAGTGACATCCCGTCCTACATCCAAGGAAAAATAAGAGGGAAAGCTGGAAAGGAACATTATAAAATGGCAGGTAAAAATTCCGGAAATGATGTGAGATGTTCTTTCTGCAACAAAACCCAGGATCAGGTCAGAAAGTTGATCGCAGGTCCTGCAGGGGTATACATTTGTGATGAGTGTATTGAGATTTGCGGAGATATTCTGGAAGAAGAATTTGAACTGGATGGAGAGACCGGGCCTGAAAAGCCGGAGATCAATCTCTTAAAACCGGTGGAAATCAAGCGGTTTTTGGATGACTATGTGATCGGGCAGGAGGCTGCCAAGAAGGTATTGGCCGTAGCGGTATACAATCATTATAAGAGGGTTACGGCTGAAAAGAAGCCGGGGGATGTGGAGCTGCAAAAGAGTAATATTCTGATGATCGGTCCCACAGGATGCGGAAAGACTTATCTGGCTCAGACCCTGGCAAAGATCATCAATGTGCCTTTTGCCATTGCAGATGCCACCACGCTGACGGAGGCCGGTTATGTGGGCGAGGATGTGGAGAACATCCTGCTGAAGCTGGTGCAGGCGGCGGACTATGATGTGGAGCGAGCTCAATACGGCATCATCTATATCGATGAGATTGATAAGATTACCAAGAAAAGCGAAAATGTGTCTATCACCCGTGACGTATCCGGAGAGGGTGTACAGCAGGCGCTTTTAAAGATTGTGGAGGGAACGGTTGCCAGTGTGCCGCCCCAGGGGGGAAGAAAGCATCCTCATCAGGAGCTGATCCAGGTAGATACCTCCAATATCCTCTTTATCTGCGGTGGTGCATTTGATGGTTTGGAGAAGATCATTGAGACCAGACTGGATAAGAAGGCCATTGGTTTTAATGCGGAAATTGTGGATAAATCCACCAAGGAGATTGGTGAGATCCTGGGTGAGGTAACGCCTCAGGACTTGGTAAAGTTTGGCCTTATTCCGGAGTTTGTGGGCCGTGTGCCTATCAATGTATCTTTGGAGGGACTGGATAAAGCCGCCTTGGTACGCATCCTTCAGGAGCCAAAGAGTGCTCTTGTGAAACAGTATCAGAGACTGTTTGAGATGGATCATGTGAAACTGACCGTGCATCCGGATGCGGTGGAAGCCATAGCGGAACAGGCTTTGGAGAGAAAGACCGGCGCCAGAGGTCTTCGTTCTATTATGGAAAATGTGATGATGGATGTGATGTATGAAATTCCTTCGGACGAGACCATTGGGGAAGTCATTATCACCAGAGAAGCTGTGAAGGGTGAAAGTGAGCCTTTTATAGTGCATCGTGATGCGGCGCTTGGAAAAGTGAAATAAATGTAGAAACGCCGCCCTTATCCAGAGATAAGAGCGGTGTTTTGTTGCAGAAAAGAAACCATGAGGACAGAGGGGAACAGGATGGAAAATATACAGCAGACGATTATGGCAATGCCGGCAGTAGCGCTTAAGGGATTGACGATCATGCCGGACATGATCATACAGTTTGACCTAAGTTGTCAGAAATCCATATTAGCCGTGGAGGCGGCCATGCAGGGAGACCAGCACCTTTTTGCGGTAACGCAGAAAGATTTCAAGGTGGAAGATCCCGGCCTGGACGATTTGTATAAAGTGGGCACCATTACTGTAGTGAAACAGGTCAGTAAGATGCCCGGGGGTGTTTTAAAGATTGTAGCCGTGGGGAAATGCAGAGGCAAACTGCTTTCTCTGGATGAGCAGCCTTCGGATTATCTCTTTGCTCATGTGGCAGAACTGCCAAAGTGTGAGGAAGAAGTGACAGAAACCGAAAGAGAGGCTATGATCAGAGAACTGAAGGATATCTTTACGGAGTATGTGCAGCTGAACCCCAAGCATGGCAAGGCCTTAGCAGGGAGACTTCAGCGTGTGCAGGGTTTGGAATATCTGATCGACCAGATCACAGTCAGCATGCCTCTGGCTATTGATACCAAACAGCAGATCCTGGAGGCGGAGACCTTGCAGGAGAGGTATGATATTTTGGCCGGAATTTTATATAATGAAGTAGAGATAGCCAAGGTCAAAGAAGAACTGAGCGAGAAGGTAAAAACCCGGATCAATAAAAATCAAAGAGAGTATATGCTGCGGGAACAGATGGCCTTCATACGGGAGGAACTGGGTGAAAACAGCGGCTTATCCGATGCGGAGCAGTTTGAGGAAGCGGTGGAGAAGCTGAAGGCCGGCAAGGAAGTTAAGGAGAAGCTGCGAAAGGAGATTGGCAGATTTAAAAACCTCATGCCCAGCAGTTCTGAAAGTGCAGTAGAGCGGATGTATATTGAAACGCTGTTGGAACTGCCCTGGGATAAGGTGTCTAAGGATAATACCAATCTTGCCCGTGCACAGCAGATCCTGGAGGAGCAGCATTATGGATTGGAGCAGGTAAAGGAACGAATACTGGAATTTTTGGCAGTGCGCAGCCTGACCAAGGGCGGGGATAGTCCGATCCTTTGTCTGGTTGGACCACCCGGAACCGGCAAGACTTCCATTGCAAGGAGTGTGGCGGAGGCGCTTGGGAAAAAGTATGTGCGCATCAGCTTGGGAGGCGTCAGGGATGAGGCCGAGATCAGAGGACATCGTAGAACCTATGTGGGGGCTATGCCCGGGCGGATTGCCGGGGGGCTTAGACAAGCCGGAGTGAAAAATCCCCTCATGCTTTTGGATGAGATAGATAAGGTGAGCAGTGATTACAAGGGCGATACCTCGGCGGCTCTTTTGGAGGTGCTGGACAGTGAACAGAACTGCAAGTTCCGGGATCACTATGTGGAGATTCCCTTGGATTTGTCAGAAGTGTTGTTTATCGCAACCGCCAATACTACCACCACCATCCCCAAGCCCCTTTTGGATCGTATGGAACTGATTGAAGTGAACAGCTATACGGCCAATGAAAAGTTTCATATTGCCAAAGAGCATTTGCTTCAGAAACAATATAAAAAGAACGGCATGGACGGCGGTAAGCTTAGTATCAATGACAGTGCCCTTCGGATCATGATCGATGGTTATACCAGGGAGTCAGGCGTCAGAGAATTGGAGCGTAAGATTGGTGAAATCTGCAGAAAAGCTGCAAAAGAGATGTTGACCAGAAAAGTCAATAAGGTAAGGATTAACCAGAAGAATCTGGAAAAATACCTGGGCAAGGTGAAATACATGCCCGACAAGATCAACGATACGGATGAGATCGGTATTGTCAGAGGGTTGGCTTGGACCAGTGTGGGCGGCGATACGCTTCAGATTGAAGTGAATATGATGCCCGGCAAAGGAGAGATCGAACTGACGGGTCAGATGGGGGATGTGATGAAGGAGTCTGCACTTACCGGTATCAGCTATGTGCGCTCCATTAGCAAGCAGTACAATATTGCAGAAAGTGTCTTTAAGAAAAATGATTTTCACATCCACATTCCGGAGGGGGCAGTGCCCAAGGACGGACCTTCCGCAGGTATTACCATGGCCACGGCAATCCTTTCTGCCATCACCGGGATACCGGTCTATGCCAGGGTAGCCATGACCGGAGAGATCACCCTGCGTGGCAGAGTGCTTCCCATCGGTGGCTTAAAGGAGAAGATCCTTGCTGCCAAGAAGGCGGGTATCAGCACGGTGCTCGTGCCTGCAGAAAATCGTAAAGACGTGGAAGAAATCTCCCGGGAGATCAAGTCCGGTCTGGAGATCCTGTTTGTGGAGACTATGACAGAAGTATTGGAGCATGCTCTGAGAAAGGAGTAGGGTGCAATGGTTATCAAAAATGTGTGTCTGGAGACGGTCTGCGGGATTACCAGCAGACTGCCGGAGAATCAGCATCCGGAGGTGGCTTTTGCAGGCAAGAGCAATGTGGGTAAGTCTTCCCTGATCAATGCGCTGATGAATCGTAAGGCATTGGCCCGCACCAGTGCACAGCCGGGTAAGACCCAGACCATAAACTTTTATCATGTGAATGATGAGATCTATTTTGTGGATTTGCCCGGGTACGGATATGCAAAGACCAGCGAGGAGACCAAGGCAAAGTGGGGGAAGATGATCGAGAATTATCTGCACAAAGCCAAACAGCTTCGGGCGGTATTTTTGTTGATCGATATCCGTCACGAGCCCTCCGGGAATGACAGGATCATGTATGACTGGATCCTGCAGCAGGGATATGATCCCATTATCATTGCAACCAAGCTGGACAAAATCAATCGAAGTCAGGTACAGAAACAGATAAAGTTGATAAAGGAAACCTTGAAAGCGAAGAAAGATACTGTTGTGATACCTTTTTCCTCTGAGACAAAGCAGGGGAGAGAAGAAATATACCGGATACTGGATACCTTTTTGGAGGACGGTAACGCCTTAGGGCAAGAAGAGGGGTGAGAATATGAGAGAATCCACCAAGAAATATGTGAAGGCCATATTGAATATTTTAGTCACTTTGATCGTGGTACTGTTGATCATTTTTCTGGTACCGCGGCTGATCCCCTATTTTACACCTTTTATCATTGGATGGATCATTGCCTGCATTGCCTGGCCGCCGGTTAGGTTCTTTGAGGAAAAGTTGAAGATCAAGAGAAAAGCGGGCAGTGCTTTTGTGGTGATCGTTGTCATTGGTGTGGTGGTGCTGTGTCTTTATTTGATCGGTGCCAAGCTGGTGGAAGAGATCGTTGGCTTTGTAGGAGACCTGCCGGAAATGTGGGGATCTTTACAGAAAGACTTTAATGACATTTCCCAAAATATGTCTGGGATCTATGAGAAATTACCGAAGAATGTACAAGACACTCTGGCCAACATTGGTGCCAGTGCCTATGATATCGTGGTGGATTTGTTGGAGCGCCTTAGCAGTCCTACCTTGGAGGCGGTGGGGAATTTTGCCCTGCAGTTGCCAACCATCATTATCGGTATCATTATGTGTCTGCTTTCCTCCTACTTCTTTGTGGCGGAGAGAGGTATCTGGAGTAAGGGCATCCGGAAGCTGGTGCCGGAATCCGTGCAGTTTCGTTTAAGCTTGGTTAAGCGCAGCATATTGAAGGCAGTGGGTGGATATTTTAAGGCACAGCTTAAGATTGAGATATGGATCTATCTGCTTTTGGTGATTGGCCTTTTGATCCTGCAGGTGGATTACGTGCTGTTGGTGGCACTGGGTATTGCCTTTTTGGATTTCTTTCCTTTTTTTGGAACAGGCACGGTGATGGTGCCTTGGGCAATCATCAAATTCTTGAGTGCAGATTATAAGATGACCATTGGGCTTTTGATCATCTGGGGCGTGGGGCAGTTGGTGCGTCAGATCATTCAGCCCAAAATTATGGGAGATTCCATGGGTATGCCGCCCCTTCCTACGTTGGTGCTTTTGTACATAGGATACAAGATAGGTGGTGTGTTCGGCATGATACTGGCCGTGCCCATCGGCATTATTGTAGTAACCATGTATCAGGAGGGTGCATTTGATACCATCAAAAAGAGCTTTCAGATCTTATCGGCGGGATTGAATCGTTTCCGCAGGATCAGGGAGCAGGATATGGAGGAAGTTCACCTTTATAAACAGGAATGTGAACAGGAAGCCCAGAAACGGAAAGAGGAAAATGAAAAATTATAGATTCCTTTTACAGTATGAAGGTACCAGATACCAGGGGTGGCAGCGTCAGGAATCCTCAGAGAACACCATTCAGGGGAAACTGGAAATGTTGCTTAGCAGGATGTGCGGCCATAAGGTGGAGGTACAGGGCAGCGGCAGGACGGATGCAGGGGTACATGCTTTGGGTCAGGTAGCCAATGCTCACATGTGTACAGAAAAGACTCCTCAGGAAATTATGGAGTACATGAACCAATATTTGCCGGAGGATATCGGAGTGCTCTCGGTAAAGGAGGTTTCGGAGCGTTTTCACAGCAGGTTAAATGCCCGGGGGAAGACTTATTGTTACCGGATCATCAACAGTCCCGTACCTCAGGTGTTCCAGCGCAGGTATGCCCACACTGTTGTGGAGAAGCTGGATGTGGAAGCCATGCGCCAAGGGGCAGGTTTTTTGGTGGGAAAACATGATTTTGCCGCTTTTACTTCAGCGAAAAAGGGTAAAAAGTCCACGGTCAGAACGGTGGAGGAGATCTCCATAGAGAGGCAGAACGATATGATCCTGCTGACCTTTTCCGGGGATGGATTTTTGTATCATATGGTCAGAATCCTGACCGGAACATTGCTGGAAGTAGGACTTGGCCGGCGAAAGCCTGAAGAAATTATAGAGATATTAAACAGTGGCAGCAGGGCGGCAGCCGGTGAGTTGGTTCCCGCAAAAGGCTTAACGCTGGTGGAAGTGAGATATTGAGGATAGTATGAAGAATAGACGGTTGTCGAAGGGGCAGCTATGGATTCTCTTTGCAGTGTATCTGATACTGCTGCTGAAGGTGATCGTTTTTAAGATGTCCCTTTTGGAGATGAAGTGGATCATAAATTCATGGTCCCCGGAGGTAATAAAACAAGGAATAGAGCATGCCAACCTTCAGCCCTTTCGCACGATAGATATGTACGTGCGTTACTGGAACAGAGGACTTGGAAGTTTTGAAAATCTGGTGGGGAATGTGATAGCGTTTCTTCCCATGGGCTATCTGTTACCCAGGATATGCAGGTGGGCTGGAAATTTATTTGTATGCGTAGGTCTGGGAGCGGTTGCAGTGCTTGGCATAGAAGTTTTTCAGCTGGTCAGTTCCTTTGGTGCTTTTGATGTGGATGACATTATCCTGAATATGACAGGGATTTTGATCGGATATATAATATTTTTGCTGGTGATGAAGAATTGGCGGGTTATCGTGAGTATAAAAACAAAGTAAAATATCGCTTGATACCGTTTATATGGTAATGTTACGTGCCTATCAAAACAATCTATTCCTTTGACCGGGAAGCGGTTGTTTTTTTATGTCTCTATATCTCTCCATAAATAAAGAGGATTGGAATCGTATCTGATAAAAGGCTATTTTGACAGGAGGCAGCAGGCTATGAACAAAAATATATTGATGTACAACAATCCTACAGAAGTCATGAAACTGATGCAGCCACTGTTTCGAGGGGAAGGATATGATATGCTGGTTGTGTCGGAACTGGAAGAGATCGAACTTCGAGAGACATCGGCAATAAAACTGCTTCTTACTGACAATGAGTTAGATTTTATACGATATATTCGTTCTCTTAGCAATATGCCGATCATTGTTCTTTCCGGAAAGGCAGATGAATGGAGCAAGATAGCAGCACTGGATGCAGGAGCAGATGATTATGTGGTACATCCCTGCAATCCCTTGGAACTTTTGGCCAGGATCAAGTGCCAGATTCGTAGATATACACAGTTGAGCACGTATTGTAACAATACCGGGAATATCTATACAGTAAAGGGCCTGGTTGTGAATGATGTACAAAGAAAGGTGACGGTAGAGGGCAGGGAAGTACGTCTGACTCCCATAGAATATAAGATATTAAGGTTACTTATGCAAGAGAAAGGCAGGGTGCTGTCCAACGGACAGATTTACGAATCTATCTGGCATATGGATGCTATGGGAGCGGACAACACGGTAGCAGTACATATACGACATATTCGTGAAAAAATAGAAAAGAACCCGAAGGAGCCGGAGTATTTGAAAGTGGTCTGGGGAACCGGGTATAAAGTGGGGTGAAATATTACAGACAAATGTGGCCATTGATTTGGGCCGGGCGGTTTCCCGGTAGCAAAAAACAGGTCTCCATGATGGACCCTTGAAAGACGTTGGCGCTTGACGAGGTCAGGCGAGGCGTATAACGATTCGCCTCGAGTCTAGCGACCATTACGTTCTTTCACGGAGCGCAAGCGTGTCCGAATGAGACCTGTTTTTTGCTACCGGGAAACCGCCCGGCCCAAATCAATGGCCACATTTGCCGGCTCCATTTTCAACCTAATATTCCCAGATGCTCCAGCAGGATTTTGGTTCCCATAAGAATCAGGATGATGCCACCGCAAAGTTCTGCCTTGGCCTTGTACTTACAGCCAAAGATGCTGCCCAGTCGCACGCCCAGGGCAGATAGGATAAAGGTGATGACACCGATGAAAGCAACTGCGGGAAGGATAGGTACGTCAGGCATGAAGGCAAAGCTCACACCTACGGCCAGAGCGTCGATGCTGGTGGCAATGGCCAGCACGATCATAGCTTTAAATTTTAGTGAGGCATCCGGTTCCTGGTCTTCCTTGGACATGGCTTCTTTTATCATGCTAATACCGATGATACCGAGGAGGATGAAGGCAATCCAGTGATCCAGGAAGGTGATATTTTCCCGGAAACGGTAACCGATCAGATAGCCGATGGCAGGCATGAGAGCCTGAAAGCCGCCAAACCAAAGGCCTACGATGGCAGCTTTTTTAAGATTTATCTTACAAAGGGCAAGGCCTTTGCAGATCGCTACCGCAAAAGCATCCATGGAAAGTCCGATGGCTATAAAAAACAAATCTATCAAAGTCATGATAGTTCCTCCTAAGTTTTGGTTATTTCAGTATTCCATAACTCTCATGAAAAGTTTCCCCGTTCAGCACCCTTTCCTTTACTTTGGATGCCAAACTGGTACTACATTCTTTTTCTGACAGATTCTCTCTGGTGGTCCCTGCCCCAAATACATAGTGTAGGGTTTCCTGGGACTCTGTCTCCGATACCAACCGGAACATCTCCTGAAATTTTATAATGTTACTATCCTGAGGCAGTAATTCTTTCAGTTTACTGTCCAACAGCCAGGAGTGGCAGGTAAAATATCGATATTGAAACTCCGGAAAATAAGTGGCAAAAAACGTTCTGGCCTGTGCAAAAGACTTTTTGCAATCCTCCCGGGTCAAAGAATCTGCCCTGGGAATATGGACTTCCATAATGGGTGTTCCCATGGGCAGCTCCCACTGAGGCAGATGGTTGTGCTCCAGTCCCATACAGAAGTTCAGTCTGCCCAGCCGAAACAGTTTCATGGTCAGATGTAGCTTTACCCACCAGAGATTTTCCAGCCACAGTTTTCCCTTCCGCCGGCTGCAGGATCTGGTCCAGAGAAATAATTCCTGCAGAGTATCGTAGAGAATCTTCAAGTCGATCCCTTTTTCCAGGTAGCGTTCCTGCAACCTTTCACAAAAATACAGGCAGTAGAGGATATTTTCTTCCCCTCCTGCTTCCTCATATTCTTCCGGGGTAATATGGGGCAGGATGGTTGTATTCTCCAGATAGGCCTGAAAATCCCCGCCATACTGTTCCGGAATCTTCAGTACTTTATACCACTTGCGGATGATTTCTTTCACTTCCGATTGACTTCTTTCCCTCATACCTTGCTTGTCCTCATCACAAATAGTGCCAGCTGCTTGATACGTTTTATCAGATTTTCACAAACAATATGCTCGTTCACCTGATGGGGGCCACCGCCCTGTGCAGAACCGGTCTCCATACCCAAATTAAAGCTGTTGTCACTTCCCCAGTGCAGGAAAATGCTAAGATCAGTAAGGCCGGTGCTGGCCCCGGTAGGCTGTTTCCCTTCTGCCTCCTGCAGAATATCCCGCATAATCTCAGCCTCCCGGCTGTCTGTTCGGGTTTTTCCATAATGAAAGAACCTGGTCCTTAACAAAAATTCACTACAGCCCAATTGCCACTCGTTCAGTTTTGGCAAAACACGCTCCCGGATCAGAGACAGCTCCATTGCTGCCTCTTCTTTGGTCATATCAGTATATAGGGCAAATTTCACCTTTCCCACCTTTTCTCCGCCTTCGCCGCCGCTAAAGCCGGAGAGGCGCACAGAAGTGCCGGGCCGGCAGTCCAGTTCTTTAAGCTCCTCCACCAGTGTGCAAACACCATCATAGATATCAAATACAGAGGCCACACTCAAATCTTTTTTGGTAGACCAGATGTCAATGGCGTAACAACCGCCGCCGCTGGCAACACTTTCAAACTCGGCACCATCTAGATTCACATAGGTCTCACAAGGATATTTCATACAGAGCCCCAGGGCACCGTTTCCTCCGCCCCCTTCTTCATCACAGTAGGAGCCCAAAAGAATATTTTTGTCAGGGGTAAAACCGCATGCCTGCAAGGCCTTGATAACTGCCCAGGCCATGATAATGCCGAATTTATCATCCCCTGATCCTCTGCCGTAAAGCTTGCCATCTCTGATCAGGCCGGAAAAGGGATCTACTGACCACTCTGCCAGAGCGCCAACCGTTTCCGTGTCCATGTGGGCTGCCAGCATGATGCCGTTCTCATCCTGCTGCCCGGGAAATACAGCCACCAGATTCTCCCGCTGATCAGCTCCCCTGCCGGCCCAGTAATCCGGCGAGTCTGTGAGACCAGGTACACTGGCCGGTGTAAACCGGTCAACGGAAAGTCCCAACTCCCTACAGATACCCTCCAGATAGTCCTGGCCCTTATTCTCATTCCCGTGGGTGCGGAAATTCTGGGTGTCGATCTGCACCAGCTTTGCCAGCTGGTGCAGTATCTCCTGCTGATTTTCTTCAATATATGCCAGTACCTTTTTTTTCATCTCGATTTTGCTCCCTGCATTCACGTTTTAGATTTCTGTGGTCCAATCCTCATCCCAGGGATAGCGCATGCGCAGTACTTCGCCTCCGCGCTTTGCAGATTCCTCCGCGTAGATGCCCGGCAAGGTCATAGCCAGACCTTCTTTCAAGGAAATGGGTGCCGGTTCTCCCTTTAAAATGGCCTGGAAGAAGTGATCCAGAAGTGCATAGTCCACTCCTCCGTGTCCTTTTGCAGCCGGATTGTTGGCATAGGCCGGAGGCATATATTCTCCGCCGATCTCCTTCAGGGAGGTATCCAGTTCCTTCATGGAATTGTAACGGATCACAGGCCCATGTTTTGCTCTGGTATCAATTTTCTCCATATATCCTTCGGTACCAAACACCCGGTAACTGTGCCAGCCAATATCTGCCCGGCAGCGGCCGTTTCTCAGCAGACGGATAACCACACCGGAATCCGTCTGGAACTGGGTGCACATCATGTCGTCCTTCTTGATTCCTGTAACATAATCATCTGCATGCATACCGGTACCAAAACAGCTGACTTTGCGCAACTCCTCCTTCAAAATAGTAAGCAGGGGGCCTAAGGAGTGGGTGCAGTAGCGGATGGGGATCAAAAGCTTTCTCCAGTCGCCGTTTTCATTCAGATGGACGCTTTCCTTACTGCCCGGCATGCTCCAGTGAATGTACTCTGCCTCCATATAATAAGGATTGCCCAGAAGTCCCTTTTTCCAGAAATCCTGCAGCAGGACCGCAAACTTCTGTTCATTGGCATTGGCGCCTGTAGAAAGAATAGCAGTGGATGCCTGCTCTGCCTTCCAGAGCATTTCCGCTTCTTTCAGATTGGCCACCATGGGAATATCGGACAGCACGTTGATATTTTTGGCCAAGGCCTTGCAGCAAAACTCCGCGTGAATATCCGCACCGGTCTCCACCAACACGGCGTCCAGCCCGGCCTCCTTTAGCATTTTGTCATAATCCTCATAAAATACCGTGTTCGGCAAAAGCTCTGCCAGAGATGCATCAGAAAGCCACTGTTTCTCATACCAGTTGCGGGGCAGGATGTCACAGGCTGCAGCTGCCTCCACGCAATCAAATATAGATGCCAACTTAAACATTTCACGACCTCTGTGACCAAGGCCAACAACACCCAATCGTATCTTTTTCATTTGCTTTTCCCCTTTGATAATTTATTTTGTTGCCTATATCTTTGATATCATCATTTTGTATCTGTTTACAATGGATATTTTCCGTTTCGTTGACACCAATAGCAGGGGTTTTCCGCTTTGTTTCCCTTACCGGCCATGGCAAGTTCCTATAGCGTAAAAAAGTGTCGCCCGTAGGCGACACTTTGGGTTACTCAAATTTGGTTGATTAAGCAACTGTTACGTTGACAGCACGAACCTTACCGTTCTGAGGGTCGGTTTCTGTGTCGAAGGTAACCTTCTGGCCTTCTTCCAGAGACTTAAAGCCCTGAGCGTTGATTGCGGAGAAATGTACGAAAACTTCTTCGCCTGTAGCTTCGTTGGTGATGAAACCATAACCTTTCTGAGCATTAAACCACTTTACTGTACCGTTATTCATGAACGAGTACCTCCTGAAAAATTTGTTTTTGTATCTGAAGACTCCGGCAAAAAAATCACATATTTTTGTAAATCCACGTCAGAGCAAAGACTTACAAAAATATGTGAGATCAATGACTTTGTGAGATACAACGCAAGTGTAACAGGAAAGGGGCAGTTTTGTCAAGAAAAATATTGTAAGATTTCGTGCTTTTTTTGTAGGATACAGGAACGACTGTATGGGAGGAGTCAACGCTTTTTGGGGGATGTATTTTTATGTCTGAAAGGAGGTTCAATCATGCTTTTCAGGCACCACAGGGTGAGTATATTGGGCAGCACCATGAAACCATTGATCAGGTCAGTGATGCCCCACACATATTCCATTGGAAGGATGGCGCCTATATAGATCATAATAATATATATTACGTGATAGAAGCAGGTGCCTTTGGTATAAAACAGGTATTCCGCTCCTTTTTCTCCCAGATAGCACCAGCCGATCAGGGTGGTAATGGCGAAGGCGATCAGGAGCAGTGTTAAAAAGGTGTTTCCGCCAAAGGGAAAGGACAAAAAGGCAGCACCGGTAAGCCCGGCTTCGGAGAAGCCTCGGGCAGAGCCGGGAAAACGCAGCAGGTTGGACACAATAACAAGCCCGGTCAAAGCGCACATGACCACGGTGTCCCAAAATACTGCGGTCATGGAGATTAGGCCTTGCCTGGTGGGGGAGGCATTCCGGGTGCTGCCGGCAGCAATGGCAGCAGTACCTATGCCGGCTTCATTGGTAAACAAGCCTCTGGCGATACCGTATCTGGCGGCCATCAGAAAAGAACCTCCCAGCAGGCCTCCCGAGACTGCCCGGGGAGCAAAGGCGGTTTGCAGGATCACGCCGATGGACTTAGGCAGGAAAGCAGCGTTCTGAAACAGCAACAGTAAGCAGGCAGCTATGTATAATCCACCCATAAGCGGCACGATCCTGGTGCAAAAACGACTGATAGAATGGATGCCGCCCAGGATCACCGCACCAGCGATCAAAGCGATGAGAGCACCGGTCAATTGAGGCGGGATTTTCCAGAGGGTGGTAAGAGCGTCGGCGATAGCGCTGGACTGGGTAGTGCAGCCCACACCG
The DNA here is from genome assembly GCA_015056865.1 of Lachnospiraceae bacterium. Classification (GTDB taxonomy): domain Bacteria; phylum Bacillota; class Clostridia; order Lachnospirales; family Lachnospiraceae; genus Acetatifactor. The sequence goes on along the minus strand of SVFM01000012.1, from coordinate 46,606 downwards.
AAGGCAGCCAGCAGGGTGCAGCAGGCGTAAAGCTTCCCCAGTTTGGGACTTCCCAGGCCTTTTTCCAGTACATACATAGGGCCTCCAGTATAACTGCCGTCAGAGCGCCTGTGTCGAAAATGCACACTTAAAAAACACTCCGCATAGGCAGTGGCCATACCCAGGATGCCGGTGATCCAGCACCAGAACAGGGCTCCCGGGCCGCCGGCGGCAATGGCTGTGGATACGCCCACAATGTTGCCGGTACCTAAGGTGGCCGCAAGGGTAGTGGCCAGAGTTGCAAATCCACTTAAATTTTTGCTGTTTTTTTCGGCAGCCTCCGGTGCGACAGAAAGTTTGATGGCACGAAAGGTGTTCTTTTGGGGAAATCCCAGACGGATGGTAAAAAGCAGATGGGTTGCACATAATAAAATAAGGAGAGGACCATTCCAGAGCAGACGGTTTAGCCAGTCGATGGCATGAGAGAGAAATGCAGGCATAGAGAACTCGCTTCGGGCATGCTGTTGTTTCAGTATATGATAAGTTTATAATTTTTTTTCAAATTTTTTCCTATTTTCTTATTGATTTATATGTTTTATGTGTTATAGTATCTATAGAACAAATAAGGAGGCATGCAATATGAATATTTCAAAATTCACACAGAAATCCATGGAAGCCGTGGAAGGGTGTCAGAAGCTGGCCTATGAATATGGCAATCAGGAGATCGAGCAGGAGCATTTGCTCTGCAGCCTTTTAACCATAGAGGACAGTCTGATATTAAAGCTGATTGAGAAAATGGAGATCAACAAGGAGCACTTTTTGGATCGGGCCCGGGAAGCCTTGTCCAAAAGAGTGAAGGTCCAGGGAGGCCAGATTTATGTAGGTCAGGATCTGAATAAGGTTCTGATCAGCGCAGAGGACGAGGCCAAGCGTATGGGGGATGAGTATGTGTCGGTGGAGCATCTGTTTTTGTCCATGATTGAGCATCCCAGCAGAACCATCAAAGAGTTGTGGAAGGAGTATGGTATTACCAGGGAGCGTTTTTTACAGGCTCTTTCTACAGTCAGAGGCAACCAGCGGGTGACCAGCGACAATCCGGAGGCCACTTACGATACATTAGAGAAATACGGGCAGGATCTGGTGGAAAAGGCCAGAAGTCAGAAGCTGGACCCGGTCATCGGCAGGGACAGTGAGATCAGAAATATTATCCGCATCCTCTCCCGTAAGACCAAGAATAACCCGGTGCTCATCGGAGAGCCCGGTGTAGGCAAGACAGCGGTAGTGGAAGGACTGGCCCAGCGTATCGTTCGGGGAGATGTGCCCCAGGGATTGCAGGATAAGAAGATTTTCGCGCTGGATATGGGAGCCCTGGTAGCAGGGGCCAAGTATCGGGGTGAGTTTGAGGAGCGTCTGAAGGCAGTGCTGGAAGAGGTGAAAAAGAGCCAGGGACAGATCATTTTGTTCATCGATGAGCTGCATACCATCGTAGGGGCTGGCAAGACAGACGGTGCTTTGGATGCAGGGAATATGCTTAAGCCTATGCTGGCCCGTGGGGAGCTGCACTGTATCGGTGCCACCACCTTGGATGAGTATCGCCAGTATATTGAGAAGGATGCTGCCCTGGAACGGAGATTCCAACCGGTTATGGTGGAGGAACCTACGGTGGAGGATACCATATCTATCCTGCGAGGTCTGAAGGAGCGTTACGAAGTGTATCACGGTGTGAAGATCATGGACAATGCCCTGGTCAGCGCAGCTACCTTGTCCCATCGTTATATTTCGGATCGTTTTTTGCCGGATAAGGCCATTGATCTGGTGGATGAGGCCTGTGCTTTAATCAAGACGGAGCTGGATTCTCTGCCCACAGAGCTGGATGAAATGCAGCGCCGTATCATGCAGTTGGAGATCGAAGAGGCAGCCCTGAAGAAGGAGGATGACCGGATCAGTCGGGAGCGTCTTGCCAATCTGCAGAGAGACCTGGCGGAGCTGAAGGATGCATTTAATAACCGCAAGGCCCAGTGGGATAATGAAAAAGCATCTGTGGACAGATTGTCCAAGCTGCGGGAGGAGATAGAGGAACTGGGCAGTCAGATTCAGATCGCCCAAAGGGAAGGCAACCTGGAGAAGGCTGCGGAGCTTTCCTACGGCAAGCTTCCGGCACTGAAAAAACAGCTGGAGGCAGAGGAAGAGAAGATGAAGGCCGCGGATATGTCTCTGGTGCATGAGAGTGTATCGGAGGAGGAGATTTCCCGGATCGTTTCCAGATGGACCGGTATTCCGGTGACAAAGCTGACGGAGAGTGAGCGCAGCAAGACCTTGCATCTGGATCAGGAGTTGCATCGCCGTGTGATCGGGCAGGAAGAAGGCGTGTCCAAAGTGACAGACGCCATCATCCGCTCCAAGGCAGGCATTAAAGATCCCAGCAAGCCCATTGGCTCCTTCCTCTTTCTGGGGCCTACCGGTGTAGGAAAAACGGAGCTCGCCAAATCTCTGGCGGCAGCCCTTTTTGACGATGAAAATAATATGGTGCGCATCGATATGAGTGAATATATGGAGAAGTACTCGGTATCCCGCCTGATCGGAGCACCTCCCGGATATGTGGGCTATGAAGAAGGCGGACAATTGACCGAAGCAGTCAGAAGAAAGCCTTACTCCGTGGTACTGTTTGATGAGATTGAAAAGGCCCATCCGGATGTGTTCAATGTGCTTTTGCAGGTACTGGATGACGGACGGATTACAGATTCCCAGGGACGCACCGTGGACTTTAAAAACACCATATTGATCATGACCTCCAATATAGGCGCGACCTACCTGCTGGAAGGCATCAGGCCGGATGGAACCATAGCCCCGGAAGCTGAGCAGATGGTCATGAATGAACTGAGAGGGCACTTCAGGCCGGAATTTCTGAATCGTTTGGATGAGACCATTTTGTTCAAGCCGTTGACGAAGGAAAATATCGGTGGTATCATCAACTTGATCATAGCAGATTTAAACAGGCGCCTGAAGGATAAGGAGCTGACTGTGGAACTGACCCGGGAGGCACGCGGTTTCGTTGTGGATCAAGCCTATGATCCTATTTACGGAGCAAGACCGCTGAAGAGGTATATTCAGAAGCACGTGGAGACACTTTCTGCCAGATTGATCCTGACGGATCAGGTGCAGGAAGGAGATACGATTCTGATCACCGTGGAAGATGCAAAGCTGAAGGCGGTTGTAAAAGACAAATAAGAGAACAGGAGAGGTGCGGAAATGATGATACCCAAGGATCCGGTTATGCTGCTCAGCTTTATCAATTTAAAATTACGGGACTATTATTCCGACCTGGAGGCACTATGTGAGGATCTGGATCTAGAGTCTCAGGAGGTGACAAACCGGTTGGCCACAATCGATTATCATTATGATAGAGAGCGTAATCAGTTTGTTTGATGCTTCACCCATGGGGAATCTCGGTTTTGCTGCTCGCATATAATAATAACAAGATTCTGTCAGGCAGGGAATTATGCGCAGACGGATAAAAGGTCTGATCTTGTTGGATATGATATTGGCACTGATCCTTTTGTGGAGTGCGGCAGTGAGGCAAAACGGTGCTTACAGTGGGGTACAGGCAGATGTGGCAAACGTCGGAGCTACAGGAACTGTTTTTCAGATTTCTGAAGAAACGGTTACAGAGGATGTGAAGAAGATCTGCCTTACCTTCGATGACGGTCCCCACCCCTATTATACAGAACAGCTTCTGGACGGGCTGAAAAAACGTGGTGTAAAAGCCACGTTTTTTGTTACCGGAGAACATGCCCTCCTGCATCCGGACATTATAAAACGCATGAGTGAAGAAGGGCACATGATTGGCAACCATACCTACAGTCATCTGCAGCTGGGAAGCTCTAACCTGGAGGAATTTAAGGAGGAGCTGGTGCGGACCAATGAGGTCTTGGAGGAAATCACGGATCAGGAAGTGATCTACGTCAGGCCGCCTTATGGCAGCTGGGATAAACGGTTGGAACAGGAGCTGAATATGATACCGGTATTGTGGAATGTGGATCCCCTTGATTGGTGCAGAACAGATGTGTCCGGCATTGTACAAAATGTGGTTGTGGACATCAGCGAGAATGATATTATATTGATGCACGATCAATACAAATCCAGTGTGACGGCAGCCCTTGAGATCGTGGATGAACTGTTGGAAAAAGGGTATGAGTTTGTGACGGTGGAAGAGATATTGTTTGAGTGAATAAAAAGGGAGGATGTAGAATTTAGAATTACAGGATTGACACGGAATATTTGCGTGGTATAATACAGGTATCAATTGATACCTGTAAAAGGGGCTATATATAAAAGGGGATAGGTAGGCGAACAAGAGAAGAAAGGAGTGGATTTGGAAAATTTCCGAATAGAGACAAAAGAAGAGGTAAATGAGTATCTGACCAGATTAAGATACGCACTTGACACAGGAGCCAAGTTGGTTTTTCAAGCCAAGAGGAAAGTTGATGAAAGCAGAGACGAAAAATACACCAATCAATATACAATAGCCCATGTGTTTCCTGATGAAGATCCTCAGGTTGTATTGAGGCGTGAGTTAAAAACATTAACAGTAAAGAATTACTTGCGGACAGTAAAGGATAATCGTTTTCCAAAAAAGAGTGAAATGAGAGAATTTGGAAAAATCTATAATGGAAGCGAAGAAATTTATATTAAGATTCGAGTGGAACTTTTGACGCAGACAGGATATGTGGGTCATGTTGCGTTTGTAATGTCGTTTCATTATGCGGTAGAGCCTTTTGCGAAAGAAAGTTTTCCATATCAAAAGTGAGGTGTCCTATGAAGGTGATTAGTAAGGTGAAAAAGTTATGCTTATGTTGTATGGAAGAACATGAGGTACAAGTTGTTCATGTGCAGGAACACACTAGATTTAAAGGAGTAGAAGTGGATTATACGGCCGAATACGAATATTGTGAGAATGCAGATGAGTACATTGCTTTGGAGGAAATGATTTCTCAAAATGACACAGCAATGAAGGATGCATACAGAAAGTTGAATCATCTGCTTACTTCTACGCAAATAAGCAGTATTCGAACTAAGTATGGAATAAGTCAAAAAGATCTTTCGAGTCTTTTAGGGTGGGGAGGAAAAACGATAACCAGATACGAGAGTCATCAGGTGCAGGATATGGCCCATGATTATATTTTGAGAAAAATAGACAGTGACCCGGAATGGTTTTTAGAACTGTTGATGCAAGGAAAAGAGCGGGTTTCACTGAATGCATTTAAAAAATATTATGCTGTTGTTGCAAATGTTTACGAAGATAAACAGGACGATTACTTACGAAAGGCTATTTTGGCACAGTACGTGAGATATGAGGGAGATAAAGACTCGTGTGGAGGTACCAAATTAAACCTGGATAAGGTTGTTGATGTGATCAGATATTTAGCCAATTCGCCGGAGATTCTTTATTTGTATAAAGTGAAACTGATGAAGTTACTGTGGTATGCGGATAACCTTTCGTATAAGAGATATGGAGAATCTATGATGGGACTGGTTTATACGGCACTTCCCATGGGGGCAGTTCCTGTGGCGCATAAATCATTGATCGATTTGAAGGGGATTACCTATGAGGAAAGCGAATTTCCGGATGGGAACGGGTATCATTTTTTGGAAACACCAGACAAGGAATATGCGGTTTTGTCCATTGAGGACAAAGCGATATTGGATACCATTATCCGGAATTGCGGAAAAGATACCAGAGAGCAGATTGTGCATCGTATGCATGGGGAGAGAGCTTACAAGGAAACTGAACAAGGGGACGTGATTTCTTTTAGGTATGCTAAGGACCTGTCTATGGATTAACGTCGTAAGGGTGAAGGCATATACAAGATATACAAATCCATTAGGTAAAACACTTAATGGATTCTTTTGTTGAAATCCTGCAGGTTAATGATATACTATTATCAGAAAATGTTTTTAGAAAGTGAGAAACACATGGATTTATTTGAATACATGAGAAGTACCAATATGGAGAAGGAATCTCCCCTGGCGGCACGCATGCGCCCCACCACCCTGGAAGAGGTGGTAGGGCAGCAGCACATCATCGGCAAGGATAAGCTGCTCTATCGGGCTATCAAGGCGGACAAGCTTAGTTCTATCATATTTTACGGGCCTCCCGGCACCGGTAAGACCACCCTGGCCAAGGTGATCGCCAATACCACCAGTGCGGAATTTACCCAGATCAATGCCACCATAGCCGGTAAGAAGGATATGGAGGAAGTGGTGGAAAAGGCGAAACAGCTACAGGCCATGTATGATAAGCGCACCATTTTGTTTATCGACGAGATCCATAGATTTAACAAAGGGCAGCAGGACTATTTGCTTCCTTTTGTGGAGGACGGCACCGTGATCCTGATCGGTGCCACCACGGAAAATCCCTATTTTGAGGTGAATGGTGCGCTCATTTCCCGTTCCATCGTTTTTGAGTTAAAGCCCCTGGAAAAGGAGGACATCAAGGCCCTGCTTCATAAGGCGGTATATGATACGGATAAGGGGTTGGGGATATACGGAGCCTGTATAGAGGAAGATGCTCTGGAATTTTTGGCAGAGCTTTCCGGCGGAGATGCCAGACATGCTCTGAATGCCATAGAGCTGGGCATCATGACTACACCAAAGAGTGAAGACGGCAGGATACACATTACCATGGAAGTGGCCCAGGAATGTATTCAGAAGCGGGTCATGCGCTATGACAAAAACGGTGACAGCCATTATGATACCATATCTGCATTTATCAAAAGCATGCGGGGATCTGACCCGGATGCGGCAGTATACTACCTTGCTCGGATGCTTTCAGCAGGAGAAAGTGTGACCTTCATCGCCAGACGGATCATGATCTGTGCGGCAGAGGACGTGGGCAATGCAGATCCCATGGCTCTGGTGGTGGCTACCAATGCCTCTATGGCGGTGGAGCGCATCGGTATGCCAGAGGCTCAGATCATTTTGTCTCAGGCAGCGGCCTATGTGGCCACTGCGCCCAAAAGCAATTCTGCCTACAATGCCATTTTTGAGGCGGCTGCAGCAGTACAGGAGACCGGCAATCTGCCCATACCGGCACATCTTCAGGATGCTCATTATAAGGGTGCAGCCAAGCTGGGACGAGGCACAGGTTACAAATACGCCCACGATTATCCGAACCACTATGTGGAGCAGCAGTATCTGCCCTACGAGCTAAGCGGCAGGGAGTTCTATCGACCCTCCGGAAACGGCTATGAGGTCAAGATAAAGGAGCATATGAAAAAGCTGAAGGAGGGGTGTTAGATATATTTTTTTGTATATAAAAAATCGCAAAAATCCTTTAAAGCAAGATTTTTGTTTTCATAATTTTTGTAGAATACATAGACATTTTGTGTCTCATTAAAATCAACAACAGTCAGAGGACAAATGGCATTTTGCGTGTTATCGTTTAAAGCTCGATATGCACCGATCGTAAGCCCGATGCCCGATTGCACGTAATACTGTAAGAGCTGTCGGTCATTGCATTCAATAGCGACTTTAGGTGTAATGCCCTTCTCCTTGCAGAGGAGCTCATAACGGTTGCGCATGCCATTGCCTCTGCTTGGTAGAATAAATACTTCTTCTTTCAATTGCTCGAAAGTAAGCTCTCTTCCTCCCAATTTACTATGGGATGCGGCTTTAATGCAAAGCATTTCCACGCTGAGCAGAAAATTTTTCCAACCATTATATTTGTCTTGTTGTTCATCAATAACAATATCATAATCGTCAATATTTTTCAGAGTATAATCATTGGATACAATAAAATTAACTTCTGGATTTAAGGTTCTGTATTCTATGATCAGCTCAGCTATCCATTTGGGCCTGGCACGCACTAATAATCTAATCTGGGGAATTTCTTTGTCCAAGGTTTCCAATTTTTTTTGAGCACCATCAATTCGGTCAAAAGCAATCTGCAGTTCATTTGCAAATAACTTTCCTTTGGCGTTAAGGATTAGTTTGTTTGAAGATCTGTCAAACAGGTTTGTGCCTAGCTCAATTTCCAGTCTCTTGATGGAAGCGGACACACAAGAAGCAGGAACCATATGTTTTTCTGCGGTTTTGGCTATACTTTGGCTTTGTGCCGTATCGCAAAAATATCTCAATTGCAATAGATTCATGAAAACACCTCCTTTTTCAAAGTACCATATAAAAAAAGTTATGGCAATAGTATATATTTTGGTTGTTTATATTATTTTTAGGTATGCTACAATAAAAGAAAACTTAGGAGGTATCTCATGAAAGCCTGTATAATCCAACCACCTTATTCTCGTGACACGTCTCTGTCAGACACCTGTTTTGCGTACAAAATGGAACAGCTGGATCAATGTGACGAGTCATTGGATCTGATCGTCCTTCCGGAGTACAGTGATGTGCCCTGCGTTACGCAGACTCTGGAAGAAACGCTTTTTTATCATGACAGATATATTGATGCCCTGCTTGAAAAATGTGTAAGTACGGCCAAAAGATGCAGAGCTATTGTTTTTGTAAATGCGCTAAGCAAAGAAGATAACGGATATAGAAATACCACGTATGCCTATGACAGAACCGGCAAACTGATCGGCAAGTACTACAAAAAGCACCTGCCTCCGCTGGAGGCAGAGGTGTTAAAGCAGGAGGTCGAGTATACCTTGGAGTGTTCCCAGCCCTATGTATTAGAGATTGAGGGACTGCGGTATGGTTTCCTGACTTGCTATGATTTTTATTTTTATGAGGCCTTTGCCAATATTGCCAGAAATAAGGTGGACATTATCATCGGCTGCTCACTGCAGAGAAGTGACACCCATGATGCCATCGAGACCATGTGCCGCTTCCTGGCCTACAATACCAACTCCTACGTGATCCGCTCTTCGGTAAGTTTTGCTGAAGATTCGGACATCTGCGGAGCCAGTATGGTGGTATCGCCCCGAGGCAAAGTCTTAGAGAATATGAAAGGGCGATTTGGCAGGGCGGAGGTGGAGTTTGATCCTGCAGATAAATATTATAAGCCTGCCGGTTATGGGAATCTACCGGCATCACACTATGAGTATATTGAATACGGGCGAAAGCCTTGGCAATATCGAAACAGCGGCAGTGCCATAGTTCCCTTTGAGGATCAGATGAAATATCCCCGCATCTGTGCACACAGAGGATTTAACACCATAGCACCGGAAAACAGTATGCCCGCCTTTGGGGCAGCCATTGCTTTGGGAGCAGAGGAAATAGAGTTTGATCTCTGGCCTACAAAGGACGGTGTGATCGTATCCTGCCATGATGCCACTTTGGAGCGGGTTAGTGATGGAGAGGGAAAGGTTTATGATCATACCTACGAGGAATTAAAGAAACTGGATTTTGGGGCGAAGTTTGGGGCAAAGTTTGCAGGACTTCGGATTGTGACCTTTGAGGAGATCCTGCAGAAATTTGGCGGTCACACCATTATGAATGTGCATGTAAAACCAAAGGGCCAGTTATATGACCCGGAGGATATGAAGAAGATTGTGGATTTGGTACGCAGATATGATTGCTCCAGACATGTTTATTTCATGTTGGAACGGGATGAAGATATTCAAATGTTTCAGGAGTATGCCCCGGACATCAGTATTTGCGTAGGGCATGATTTTAACAGAAATTGGGCTATTGTTGACAGGGCCATTGCACTGGGCGCACAGAAGGTGCAGTTCTTTAAGCCCTATGTGAATCAGGAGATGATAGACAAGGCCCATGCCCATGGAATCATCTGTAATGTGTTTTGGGCGGATGATCCGGCTGAGGCCCGTATGTTTTTGGACATGGGGATGGATACCATATTGACCAATGATTATAATCTGGTATCCCAGATATTGAAGTAAAAAGAAATAGTCTTAAAAAGATGAGAACCAGCCGCATTACCGGGGCCGGTTCTCTTTGCGCTAAAATAGCTTCTCAATCAGATATTGATAAATCTCTTCATTTTTTTGCTGCCACTTGTCACAGATGGAAGCGGCCATTTCTTCCACGGGCACGGACAGGGTAATGTCTACCAGAGTGATGCCCCGGTCCTTGGCTGTCAGATGGGCTTCGTATTCGCCGCTGGTGGATTTATAATAATTTCCGGTTACGGAAGTTTCACTTCGCATGGTCATTTCATGCTCTTTAAAGTAGGCATGGATATCAGCCTTGATGGCATCACTGATACGGTTTTCAAAAAAATTCAAGGTTTCCCGGCCTTCTTCGGTGATGGTAAGGTGGGTGCGTCCGGGCATGGTCTGAGCGGCAAGCAACTCGGTGTCGATCAGCTCGGAAATGACCTGTTGCAGCGTCAGAAAGTTGGTGTATTCTTTTTCCAGTATAAAATTGCTGATCTGGGATTTGGTCAGAGGGAAGTCCGCCCGGTCCAGCATGTATAGAACGATCAATTTATAGAGAGTCAATGGATCCTGCATAATGATAACACCTTCCTTGATAAGTTTTTTGGTCTTTTAATGTTTGGTGCAGAGTATTCAGAACCTTTCTCTTGTTCAGGCTCCAAAGGGGAGCCAGCAGCAAATCCTTGGGGCCATCACCGGTCAGTCGGTGTATGATGATGCCGGGATCCAGAAGTTCCAGACAATGGATCAGAACATGGATATATTCCTGCAGCTCCATAATGTGCAGATCCGGCGAGTGCTGCTCATAGTCCAGTGCCAGCCCGGTACCTTTTAAAATATGGAGCAATTGCAGTTTGATACCAAACGGTTGAAAAGCATTCAGATAAGAAACCGTTGCATACATATCTTCAGGGGTTTCTCCGGGAAGGCCCAATATGACGTGCACGATAGTGGGAATGGATTGCTCTCGCAGCGCCCTCATGGCCTGTTCAAACACTGACAGGGGATAGCCCCTGTTGATCAGTCTGGCAGTGCGTTCATGGCAGGTCTGAAGTCCCAGTTCGATCCAGATAAATTTAGGCGCGTATTCTCTGCGCAGGCGGTCCAGCAAATCTAAAATTTCAAAAGAAAGGCAGTCCGGCCTGGTGGCAATGGAGATTCCCATGATCTGAGGATGCGACAAACCTTCCCTGTATATTTGTTCTAACAGGGAAGGTTTACCATAAGTGTTTGTGTATGCTTGATAGTAGGCAACAAAACGATTGCCGGTTTTCTTGTCTCCAAAAAGAGCCAGGCCTGCATCGATCTGATCCTGAATAGAGCCCACAGCTCTGGAAACAGCAAAATCGCCGCTACCGCCTGCGCTGCAAAAGGTACAGCCGCCATAGCCGATGGTCCCATCCCGATTGGGGCAGGAGAGCCCGGCATCGATAGCGATCTTATAACATTTTTCCCCGTAGATGCCTTTGAAATACTTGTCCAGAGAATAATAAGGTTTTTCCATTTATAATCACCTCATTTTCGTTGCAGTAATATCATATCTGATTTTTGGAGCATCTGCAATAGAGAAAAAACAAAAAGTACTTTCTATTTTGGAAATTTTATTATATAATAATACACAGTGACATTCAGAAATTCATTTCACAGGTATCCTGTATGAAATCCCGCGTAGTGAAATAGAAAAATTTGAGAGAAATAAATATTCAGGAGGAATATATGAGAGAAAAGTATGAATCTCTGGCTTTGGCAGATTTGAAAGAAATTGCAAAGGCAAGAGGAATAAAGGGCGTTTCCACCATGAAAAAGAGTGAGGTTGTGGAAGCCATGCTGGCAGAGGATGAAAAGGACAAGGCAGCAAGAAGTGCAAAGGAACAGCCTGTGGATGCCAAACCGGAGCAGGAACAGCCCAGGCAGGAACAACCTAGACAGGAACAACAAAGGCCGGCGCCTGTTGTGGACCGGAACGCGGTTTATGATGCAAGTTCTTTTCCGCCGGAATTGGACAGTGGTCAGGAGGCCAACGGTATTTTGGAAGTTATGCCCGACGGATATGGTTTTATCCGCTGTGCCAATTACATGCCCGGTGACAATGATGTCTATGTGGCACCCAGCCAGATCCGTCGTTTTGGATTAAAGACCGGTGATGTGCTGGTGGGAAATAAGAGAACCAAGACCATGCAGGAGAAGTTCAGTGCCCTGCTGTACATGAAGAGTATCAATGGCTATACCGTGGAAGAGGCTATGCGCCGCAAGAACTTTGAGGACAAGACCCCCATCTTCCCCAATGAGAGGATTCCTTTGGAGACTGCAGGCTGCAGTGTAGCCATGCGGGTAATGGATCTGATCAGCCCTGTGGGTAAGGGACAGAGAGGTATGATCGTATCCCCTCCCAAAGCAGGTAAGACAACTTTGTTAAAGGAAGTTGCCGGATCTATCCTTAAGAATGCGCCCCAGATGCATATGCTGATCCTGCTCATTGATGAGCGCCCTGAGGAAGTGACAGATATGAAGGAGGCGATCCAGGGGCCCAACGTGGAAGTGATCTACTCTACCTTTGACGAACTGCCGGAACATCACAAGCGGGTGTCTGAGATGGTGATCGAGAGGGCCAAGAGATTGGTAGAGCATGGTCATGACGTGGTGATCTTGCTGGACAGCATTACCAGACTGACCCGGGCTTACAACCAGGTGGTGCCTCCCAGCGGCAGGACCTTGTCCGGTGGTCTGGATCCGGCAGCCCTGCATATGCCCAAGCGTTTCTTTGGTGCTGCCCGTAATATGCGTGAGGGAGGCAGCTTGACCATTCTGGCCACTGCTTTGGTGGATACAGGAAGTAAGATGGATGATGTGGTGTATGAGGAATTTAAGGGAACCGGTAACATGGAGATCGTGCTGGATCGTAAGCTCTCCGAGAAACGCATCTTCCCTGCCATCGATATTCAAAAGTCCGGTACCAGAAGAGAAGATCTGCTTTTGAATCCGGAGGAACTGGAGGCGATCAACATTATCCGCAAGTCTCTCAATGGTATGAAGGCCGACGAAGCGGCTGATCGGATCTTAGATATGTTTGCAAAGACCAGAAATAATAGAGATTTTGTTGCAATGGTAAAGAAAATGCGAATTGTTTAAAAAAACAACTTGCATATGTGGTTTAAGCATGCTATAATGAGAACGCTGTTTGTGGTGGCATAAGCAGTGCGGATGAGAACAATGCATAATATACTTAAATATATAGAGAGGTGAAAGAGATGAAAGAAGGAATCCATCCCCAGTACTATCAGGCAACCGTAACTTGTAACTGCGGCAACACATTTGTGACAGGTTCTACCAAGAAGGAAATTCACGTGGAAGTATGTTCCAAGTGCCATTCATTCTATACCGGTCAGCAGAAGACTGCAAGAGCTGACGGACGTATCGATAAGTTCAACAGAAAGTATGGCGTGAAATAAGTAAATTGCTGCGAATAAGTCTGAAAAGGTTGAGGTATATATCTCAACCTTTCTTAAATCACGGAGAAATTGCAAAAGCAGGAGAAAAGTATGAAAAGGAAGAAATGTAACCTATATTCGGGAATCGGCGGACAGGCTGTATTGGAAGGCGTGATGATGAAAAATGGTGAGCGTTACGCGGTAGCTGTGAGAAAGCCGGATGGTGAAATAGAGGTTGAGATAGAAAACTATCAGGGATTTCTCCACGGCAAGAAGCTGAAGGACATTCCCTTTATCAGAGGTGTCTTTAATTTTATAGATTCTCTGCGTCTGGGTACCAAGTGTCTGAACTTTTCAGCCTCTTTTTATGAGGAGAAAGAGGAGAAAGAAGAGGACGCAGACAAGCCGGTATGTTCTGCAAAGGGCCCGGGAAAAGGGGAAAAGATGTTGATGTTGTTTAGCACTGTGCTGGCCATAGCACTGGCACTGGGACTCTTTATCGCCTTGCCCTATTATTTGACTTCCTTGTTTGAGGAGTATATTTTGAATGACTCCTTGATGGTGATCTTGGAGGGGGCTATCCGTATTGCCATATTTGTGGTGTATATTCTGGCGATTACATTGATGAAGGATATACGACGGTTATATATGTATCATGGAGCGGAGCACAAGTGTATCAATTGTATTGAGCAGGGAAAGCCGCTTACTGTCAGCAATGTGATGAGAAGTTCAAGAATGCATCGCAGGTGCGGTACAAGCTTTATGTTTTTTGTGTTGTTTGTCAGCATTATCCTGTTCTTTTTTATCAGAGTGGATCATATGGGGTATCGTCTGCTTTTGCGTATCTTGCTCATCCCCATCATTGCAGGTATATCTTATGAGTTGATCCGGCTGGCAGGCAGAACCGACAATTTTGTCGTTAAAATTTTATCTGCTCCGGGTATGCTTTTGCAGAGACTGACCACCAAAGAGCCCCGTCAGGATATGGTGGAAGTAGCGATCAAATCGGTGGAGGCTGTGTTTGACTGGAAAGAATTTTTGAAAGAAAACTTTGATTATCAGGACGAGGATCTGACCTGATGCGGTATCGGGAGTGTTATCAAAAAGGTGTGAGTGTGCTGAAGGAAGCAGGTGTGCCGGATGCCGCCCTAGATGCAGAACTCTTGTTAGAGCATGTGTGTGGGACCACCAGAAGTGATCTGCTGGCACACGGGGACAGAGAGGTGGCTGAGCAGCAGGTGAAGGAGTTTGAGGCCCTGCTGGAACTTCGGGCAAGGCGGATTCCTCTGCAGCAGATTACCGGGGAGCAGGAGTTTATGGGTCTTAGCTTTCAGGTAAATGAGCATGTGCTGATCCCTAGGCAGGACACAGAAATTTTGGTGGAACGGGCATTAAAAATTCTGAAGCCGGGCATGAATATTCTGGATATGTGTACAGGCAGCGGCTGTATTTTGATCAGTCTGCTCTATTATGGGAAAGGGTGCAGAGGGATCGGTGTGGATGTTTCTGCCAAGGCACTGGAGATTGCAGAAGGCAATTGTAGACAGGTGTTGGGAAAGTGTACCCGGGAGACCTCCGCTAGCCTCTTGCAGAGCGATCTGTTTGAAAAAGTCGTTGAAAAATATGATATGATTGTTTCCAATCCACCCTATATTCCAACCCGGGTCATTGATGAGCTGATGCCGGAGGTGCGGGATCATGAGCCCCTTCAGGCGTTGGATGGAAGAGAGGACGGGCTGTTTTTTTACCGTTGTATTGCGGGGCAGACTGGAGAGTATTTGAAGCCGGGCGGCTGGCTCTTATTTGAAATTGGCTGCGAGCAGGCAGCAGATGTCAGCGACCTTCTGGTGAGAAACGGGTTTCAAGATGTGGAAGTGATAAAAGATTACGCCGGTCTTGACAGAGTGGTGTGTGGGAAAAGAAAGGGATAGAAATAGATATGTTTGACAAGCTGGATGATTTATTGCACCGATATGAAGAGATCATGAATGAGTTAAATGAGCCTACAGTAACAGAGAATCAGGCTCGTTTTCGCATGCTCATGAAGGAGCAGAGTGATCTGACGCCGGTGGTAAAGGCTTATACGGAATATAAAAAATGTAAGCAGGACATCGAGGATTCTCTGATGATGCTGGAGGAGGAATCTGACGAGGAAATGCGTGAAATGCTCAAGGAGGAGCTTAGCGGAAGCAAAAAGCGTGTGGAGGAGCTGGAGCAGGAACTGAAGATCCTGCTGCTGCCCAAAGATCCGAATGATGATAAAAACGTTATCGTGGAAATACGTGCAGGCGCAGGCGGTGATGAGGCCGCCCTGTTTGCAGCAGAGATTTACCGCATGTATGTGCATTATGCGGAGGGACGCCGCTGGAGAGTGGAGACAATGAACGTGGATGAAATCGGTATTGGCGGCATGAAGGAAGTGCAGTTCATGATCACCGGGCAGGGAGCCTATTCACGGATGAAATATGAAAGCGGTGTACATCGTGTGCAGCGTGTACCGGAGACGGAGAGCGGCGGACGGATCCATACTTCCACCATCAGTGTGGCTGTGATGCCTGAGGTGGACGAGAATATCGATATTGTGATCGATGACAAAGATATTCGTATTGATGTCATGCGTGCCTCCGGTAACGGCGGACAGTGCGTTAATACCACGGACTCTGCAGTCCGTCTGACCCATTACCCCACAGGTATTGTGGTGTATAGCCAGACTGAGAAGTCCCAGCTGCAGAATAAAGCGAAGGCATTTGCCCTTTTGAAGGCAAAGCTGTACGATATCGAGCAGCAGCAGCGCCATGATGCAGAGGCGGAACTGCGCCGCAGCCAGATCGGTACCGGAGATCGTTCTGAGAAGATCCGTACCTACAATTTCCCTCAGGGACGGGTGACGGACCATCGCATCGGCTTGACTTTGTATAAGCTGGATAAGATCATGAACGGTGATATTGAGGATATCTTGGATGCTTGTATTGCAGCGGATCAGGCAGCAAAACTGGCAAAGATGAACGAATAGGCTATTAAGGCATGTATTATCGTGTTCGTCATGCTTGCCAAGATCATATTCGTCTTGGCGATGTTTATAGGTACTATGGCAGGTTCTGCGGCAGGCGGCATTAAGGTGTTTCGAATCATAATGACGGCCACAAGGTGATGAAACCTTGTGGCCGTTCGTTGTTATTCACGTTCGGTCAATAAACGAATCGCAAAGTCAGCATAGGGCGTTCGTACTTGACCCCGACGGGTAACAATAACAGGTTGGCGGGAATAGAGGTTGCTCTTAACAATATATAAAGATAGATTATTATCGAAATGTTGACTACGTACGAACTGCAGGGGGAGTAACGCGACTCCAACGCCTGCTCTAGCCATAGCCCAGGCAGATGTAACCCCGTTCACTTCGGCGGCAATTGGCGGATAGACATCGGCAGCAGCGCACAGACCGTCGAACAGTTGCCGTAGCTCCTGACCGGTACTAAGCACTACAAAAGGCAGATTCTGAATTTGCTTAAAATCCACTGTCAAGTATTGCCCGTCATTAGCGGCAGGCAGATCCCCGGTCATAGTATTGTGGACCGCCAGCGCTAGTATATCAGGCTCTAACGGTGTCACATCCAGTAAGGATGTGTCCACTGGCAGATTAACAATAGCTAAGTCATATTTGCCTTCCGCTGCCTCCTTGCGTAATTGGCTGCTGGTTGTCTCTTGCAGTGATACTTGTACGCCTGGATACCGGCTGCGTATTTTCTTTACCAGCTCTGGCATAAGATATAGACTGCGAAAAGGGGTTACTCCGATGACAAGACGTCCGTTTTCACCGGAACTAAATTGGCTGAGAGCCTTACGTAGTTGCTCCTCTTTGTACACCAGTTCCCGAGCATTGCGGGCAAAATATTCTCCGGCAGGTGTCAGCGTTAATGGACTGTGATTGCGGTCAAACAGTTTGACACCCAGTTCCTTTTCAATATTCTGTATTTGTTTGCTGAGGGCGGGCTGGGTGATACCAAGTTGTTCTGCTACCTGAGAAAAACTCAGTGTTTCTGACAAGGCTAAGGCGTATTGTATTTGCTTTGTATTCATATTCAAAACCACCTTCGTGTTACGAAATACATATATCTTTATATTAATAATACATGTTTACATGATAAAAATCAACATCTTATTACATAAAAATTATGATATCTATTGACATATAGGAATAACACTGTTACAATATTCCACATAAGGAATAGATATTATAACCAAAATTGTAATAAGAAGGAGTTTTCACCATGGAATCTTTACTGTACTTAGGCATCATGTTGGCAGTCATCTGCATATGGTTCTTGGCTTTCAAACGTCCAGTTTACGAGGCTGTTCTTTTGGCTTTTATCGTGCTACTGACGGTTACGGGTACTTGGGGCAACGTCCTGACCTACATCAATGAGGGCTTATCCACCTCGTTGCTGTATTCAATGGTTGCATTCGTTGCTTTGTCCATTCTGCTTACAAAAACAAAAATTGTGGATAGCTGTATTGCAGTCATCTTGTCCTTGATTGGACGCGTAAGAGGTGGTGCTGGATATACGGCTGTTATCGCTAGTTCTTTTATGGGCGCACTGTCAGGTTCGGGTCCCGGAAATGTAATGGCTACTGGCACTTTGACTATTCCTGCTATGAAGCGCACCGGATTCCCTGCTGAACTGGCTGCCAATATTGAGTCCAATGCCAGTTATTTGGGTAATTTAATCCCTCCTTCATCAAACATCGTAGCGGCAATGGCTGCGTTTACAACCTTTGCTACCGGTGCCGGCATTGCCGATGTAACCCAAGCCCAGTTGTGGATCGTGTTATGGGGTGTTTCCATGTGGTTTATTGCGCAACGGCTGATTATGGTGTGGGCTTTCTGCAAATATTATAAGGTAAAACCCATGAGCAAGGAAGAACTTCCCAATCTAAAGGAAACTTTCAAGGCGGGTTGGCAAGCATTGTTGTTGCCGTTAGTCATCCTTTTACCGTTTGTTCTGGATGCAGCGTTTTCCGACAATTTCTTCGTATCCCGTCTGGGTGCTGACGGTGCTAAATACCTATCCAAATCTGTACTGTTGTTTGTGGCAGGTATATCTTCCTTGTATGCTTGTCTGATTGTAAGAGATAAATCAAACATCACTCCCAACAAGATTGCAAAGATGTTTGCAGATGGTGTCAAGTCAATTTCTCCTGCTATCGGCGTGTGTGTATTTGGTTATATGATTGGAGCTATGTTCGAGGATTTGGGTGTTGCCGAATCGCTGGGTGAGTTAATGACTACCTGGAATTTCGGTAAGTTTGGAATGGTATTGGCCATTTGTGCCATCACCTGTGTAATTGGCATGGTTGTACCCGGTTCCTCACAGGTGGTTATCTTTGGGCCTGTGTTCATCACACTGTTGGCCAATGTTGGTGTTGATCCGTTACTGGCGGCTGCTATGCTGCCATGTATCTGTGGTGTTATGTGCGGTATCACCCCGCCTTTGGGTTTGGGTATGTATGCAGGTATGACTATTGCTGAGTCGGATTTTAGTAAGACCTTTAAGAACAATCTGTGGTGGGTGGCTGCTCAGTTTATCTTACAGGTTATCATTCTGATGGGCTGGTTGCCTATCTTCGGGTTATAAGGGAGGAATATTATGAAAGAATTTTGCAAGAAGCTTTCTAATGCGCTTAAGACTATTTTCGGTTATGGTATCATGGTTGCATTGTTTGCCGGCGGATTAACTTTCTTTGGCTATGTAGTTGCACTCTTTATTGGTGGCGATGTGGCCACCGCTATTTGCACCGTCATCTACAAGAATATAATTCCAGTTATCATCTACCTGGCTGTTGTTATGGTGTTGCTGGGTCTGGTGGCTATGTATCTTGCTGGCGAAAAGGCACTGACGCCTGAAAAGAAACAGGCGCAAAAGAACAAGAGCGAAGTTTAAATACTTAAAATGAATCACTATTTTAATGCAATTTCAAACACCCTGCAAGAATTTATGCTTGCAGGGTGTTTCTCTGGCAAAAATTCTTGCGATAATTACTGCATTGATTTTATTTATCCCGTATTGGAAAAGGAAGATAGAAAAGCTCAATAGAATATTAAAACAAAGACAACAAAGTGCAGAAGACAAATAAGAAGTTGTCAAGTAGTCGAAATAGCCCTTTCCGTGATGGAGCGGCTGTTTTTTGATGATACAATAAAAGGATAAAAATTTTTGTAACAAAATTGTTTTTCCTGCGTCATAGAGGTGAAGGGGGTGAGAAAGTGACTGATTTCCAAGAAGTGTATAACCTATATTTTCGAGAGGTGTACCGTTATGCCTTATCACTCTGTCGGAACGAATCTATAGCAGAAGAAATAACCCAAGAAACTTTCTACAAGGCACTGGCAAAGCTGGACAGCTTTGACGGCAAATGTAAAGTGTCTGTTTGGTTGTGTCAGATTGCGAAGAATACCTACATATCCATGTGCCGAAAGGACAAACATTTGGATCCAAACACCAATACAGATTTACTCCCGGGGGACGGAAGTATAGAGGAGAGTTTCTTCGATCGGGAAACAGCCTTTGCGATCCATAAGGTTTTGCACACGCTGGAGGAACCCTATAAAGAAGTCTTCTCCCTACGAACTTTCGGAGAACTATCATTTAAGCAAATTGCAGAACTGTTTGGTAAAACTGAGACTTGGGCCAGAGTCACTTATCATCGAGCAAGGTTGAAAATTAAGGAGGAACTGAAATGAAAATGTCTTGTAAAGTTATAGAAGATATGCTGCCAATGTATTATGACAGTGTATGCTCCGAAGAAAGTGCTGCGCTGATCGAGGAACATTTGAAATATTGTTCCCACTGTAGCCTTATACTTTCGGATCTTCGCTCCGATATCGGCACTCCGGAAAAGAAAGTGGATGACATTAAGCCCCTAAAGAAACTCCAGAAAAGTTATAAAAAAATGCGAATGCACTGGCTGATTGCTATTTTGGCCACTCTATTGCTAATTCCCATAGCATTCTTCGTTGGAATCAAACAGAGTGAACAAGTTGCAGAGTATTCCCAGGAAGAAGCCTTGGCTTATGGAAATGCCTTTATGTCCGCCTTGATAGAAGGTGACTACGCAAAGGCCTATTCCCATTGGGATATTGAAGCCAAAAAACAGCAGTGGTTGAAAAGTAATGACTTTGAGGAAGAAGACCTTGTGAATATGGAGGCGGACGGACGAAAAAAGTTTTGTGAGATGGGAGAAAAACTGGAAGCTCTGGGTGGTTTGGAGGCTTTTGAATTGGTTGAGATATCCGACAATGGTTATGATTATCGTGTCAACAAGAAGTATGGCATACTCTACAGAGTCAATTTTGATGGAAAATATGAAACGCTCGGTGTAGGTGTAACCGAAAACGGGATATATCATATTGGTGCTGCTGACGGTCTCATAGCACACCCGCTGTCACAGCTTTGCCTTTGGGGTCATTGGCTGTACGATGATTATCTGGGCCGTTATTATGACTATGATTTGAAGGAGTATGTCTATTACGACAAAGAGAATTAAAATCAAAACCTCTATGCGCGGAGTAAATTATTTGACAGAAGCTGGATACATATCCATTGTTGCAGGAATGGGGGTGATATTGTAAAATAGAATAAATGAATGTCAACAGCGTAAACATGGAGGAATAAAAATGTTATACGATTTCACTTATCATAACCCCACAAAAATATATTTTGGGAAAGATGCCATGAGCAAACTTCCATCTGAACTAAATAGCTACGGCAAAAACATCCTATTTCTCTATGGGAAGAACTCTATCAAGAAAATTGGTCTTTACGATGAAGTCAAAAGGGTGTTGAATGAGTGCGGTAAAAATGTTATCGAGCTTGCTGGAATTAAGTCTAATCCCTCCTATGCACAAGTGTTGAAAGGCGGGAAACTAGTTCGCGAAAACAAGATTGATTTCATACTTGCAGTTGGCGGCGGTTCGGTAATCGATTGTGCTAAGGCTATTTCGGTATCAGCATATGCAAAGGGAGATGCATGGCAGAGATATTGGATTGACTTTGAAGATGTTGATAATGAGATCGTTCCCGTTGGCTCAATTCTTACGATGACCGGAACTGCATCAGAAATGAATGGTGGAAGTGTAATCACAAACGAGGAAGTGACTATCAAGGCGGGTAGAGTATATGGCCCCGAAGTTAATCCAAAATTTTCAATTCTAAATCCCGAATTCACATACACTGTTCCTAAAATACAGATGGTAAGTGGTGTGTTTGATGTGATGTCGCACCTTATGGAACAGTATTTTTCGGGTGATGATGACAACACAACCGATTATGTAATTGAAGCAGTTATGAAGTCTCTTATAAAGAGTGCAAGAAAGGCAGTTGAAAATCCGGAAGATTACGAAGCACGCAGTAATATTATGTGGTGTGCAACCCTTGGTCTTAATACAGTAACAGGACTCTCCAAAACGCAGGACTGGGAGGTTCACGATATCGAACATCAGCTTGGTGCATATACAGATTGTCCTCACGGTCTTGGGCTTGCAGTGATCTCAATGCCGTATTACAGGTATATCTACAAAGAAGGAATTGATAAATTTGTTCGATTTGCGGAAAATGTATGGGGTGTAGATACCACCGGCAAAACAAAAGACGAAATTGCTCTTGAAGGAATCGCTTGCCTTGAAGGTTTTGCAAAAGAACTGGGGATTCCGCTCACACTTCGTGAACTTGGAGCAACAAAAGAGATGCTTTCTAAGATTGCCGAGTCGGCATACGAGGGTGGCGGATACAAATATATGACACATGAGGATATCCTGAAAGTGCTAAAGGAATGTTTTTAGAAAAGTAGGCTACTATCACTTCTACAAAAATGGTGACGGACAATTTGAAATAGACGACCTGTATGTGTTCCCTGAGTTTCAAAGTCACGGCATTGGTTCTGAGGTGATAAAGAAGTGTTGTGCATCTGTTGATGTTCCTGTTATGCTGTATGTTTTTGTCAAAAACAAAAAAGAGGTTTCTTTGTATGAGAGATTGGGGTTTAAAGTTGTTGAAACAATACATAATAGCAGATATATTATGAAGAATGACAACAGAAAATGCTGAATTTGTAATGACAATGTATTGACGATTTGTTGACGGTTGATGATTGCTGTGTTATGATGGAGAAAAAGAGGAGGTATGTCTTATGGCTACAAATTTAAATGTCGCAATGGCACCAAAGGATTCAACCTTTCAGGTAAGAATAAATTCAGAGATAAAGAAAACGGTTGAAGATATTTATGCAAAAACCGGAATGACACTGACCGATGCATTTAACACATTTATTCAACAGTCTTTAAATGTTGAAGGTCTCCCTTTTATTGTTACGAAAAACAGTAAGGAAGCATTGAAAGAACAGGCAATTGCAATACTTATGCTTGATTTGAAACGGGCAGAGGAACGAGCAGATGCTGAGGGGTGGATTGACGCAGATGATTTGGAGAGGGAACTGGGGGTACTTGATTGAAAAAGATAAAATATACTCCTGATGCAGCTGATAAACTACGAGAGTTAAAAAAGGCAATTTCGCAAGAATTTGGTGCGGATAGTGCCAAAAAGATAGTTAAGACCATAACAGATGCTATCAGAGGTCTCTGTGATTATGAGGAGAAAGGTCCGGAAGTATCAAAGATGTTGGATGTAGACACTGATTATCGGTACTTATTTGTGTCTAAAAATTATGTGTTTTATAGAATTGAAGACAAATATATTCGAATAATAAACCTTTATCATGAGAAGGAAGATTTTATGTGGCAGTTATTTGGTATCGACACTACTCCACAAGAAACGATTGATTATTGGGATGAATAGAACAGAAGCTTTTTGTTATGCTAGTGACAAATCATTTTTTATGTGGTAAAATAGTATAAATTGTTACAATGAAATCACGACAATCCGGGAGGTACCTTATGATTCAAAAGAGTTTAGGTATCCATATCGTCAAACCTAGTCCCTTGTATGCGCGAAGTAGTATGCAGCAGGGGGTGTTTGGCGTGTTTTTAGAATCGGAGAAGGCGTGAGAGACAAAGAGGCAGTATCGGCATAAGTTTACAGGAAAGCCGAAATACTAAATTTGCAGAAGTAAAACCTTCCTTGTTCTGAGAACATGGAAGGTTTTTGATATTTTATAAACACGAGGAGGAGCAAAATGGATATCAAGCAAAGAAATTATGTAAATGAGATTGTGGAGCTGGTCCGTGAAATAGAAAATTCACAAGTGCTCCTGGAAGTGTTGGAAAACTATCATGAAAATGATATTGCGGAAGCGCTGGAATTGTTGACCAGTGAGGAGCGCGATTTCTTGTATGATGCCCTTGGTGCAGAGCGGGTTTCGGAGATTTTTGCTTATTTGGAGGATGCAGCTCCATTCTTTGAGGAACTGGAGTTGGAAGAAGCGGCAGAGATCATTGAGAACATGGACTCAGATGATGCGGTTGATATCCTGGAAGATATTGATGAGGAGATCAGTGAGAAGCTGGTCAGCCTGTTGGATGATGAGAGTAGCCATGATATCCGATTGATCCAGTCTTATGACGAGGACGAGATCGGAAGTAAGATGACCACCAACTATATATCTATCCAAAAGGGCCTTTCTGTCAAGGAGGCCATGAAGGAGATGATAGCCCAGGCAGAGGATAACGACAATATCTATACCATCTATGTTTGCAATGAGGATGGCAGTCTGTATGGAGCATTGGATCTGAAGGATTTGATCGTGGCAAGGGCCCATGTGGATCTGGAGGATCTGATCAGTCATGCCTACCCTCATGTACATGCCACAGAAAAGGTGTCTGATTGTCTGGAAAAGATCAAGGGATATGCGGAGGATTCCTTACCTGTTCTAGATGAGAGTGATCAGATTCTGGGAGTCATCACTGCCCAGGGCCTTATTGAAGTGGTGGATGATGAGCTGGGAGATGACTATGCAAAGTTGGCAGGTCTGTCCTCTCAGGAAGATCTGGATGAAACTGTATTTGAAAGTATTAAGAAAAGGTTTCCCTGGTTGATCATACTTTTGGCTTTGGGTATTGGCGTATCTTCGGTGGTAGGTATGTTTGAAACTGTGGTGGCGGAGATTGCAGTGATCGTCTGTTTCCAATCGTTGATCCTGGGTATGGCCGGCAATGCGGGCACTCAGTCTCTGGCGGTGACTATCCGTGTGCTCATGGATGAAGGTCTGGGGGCCATGGAGAAGGTGCGGCTGATGTTGAAGGAGGCACGGATCGGCCTGTGCAACGGCCTGTTGCTTGGTTTGGTATCCTTCTTGTTTATTGGTCTGTACGTGTGGCAGATCAAACAGTATGAGCCGGTGTTTTCCTTTGCCGTGTCAGGCTGCGTGGGAGTGTCTCTTTTGGTGGCAATGCTGATCTCCAGCTTTGTGGGAACAGCAGTGCCTATGTTGCTTCAAAAATTAAAAATAGACCCGGCAGTGGCGTCCGGGCCTTTGATCACAACCATCAATGACTTGGTGGCAGTGGTTTCTTATTATGGTCTTGCTTGGCTGTTGTTGCTGCGTGTGATGGGGCTTTAATCTTGGATAAAATACATGTTAAAAAAACACAACTTTTGGTTGCGAATATACATTTACAATTGAGTGAAATGGCTTTATAAATCAAGTATACCCATATGATGGGAGAGACTGTATCACATAGACTTTTCATTAAAGGAGAGGAAGATATGGAAAAACAGATTGTATCACTCAGTAAAGAGGCGGTCATTGATGCCAAAGCAGCAATCAATGAAGTGGAAGTTGTTGAAACCGGTGTCTATACCAATATTGGTGTTACAGCCAGCTATGAGGTGGAGTTTACAGAGAACGGAAGATATGCCATCACAATCTATGGCGAGCCGGTAGATGAACCTGCCTTCGCAACAGTGGAGGGAAGAATCGACGGTGAACTTGTGGGTGTATTTACCCTTGTGGGCGAAGAAGCCAAGAAGGGGATCGGCGGAACCAGCCGTGCATTTGACGTGGAGAAAGGCACCCATGTACTTTCCATTAAGCCCACGGGCGGCAGAGGCGGCTGTATATTGGAGAGAGTAGTGGTAGGGAAGGCGTTGGTGGAAAATCCCAACAGCTATAAGCCTTCTGATAGAGAGACGCCTGTTGAATATAAGGACAATTGGGGACAGAATGATCATTCTGTTTACAAAACAATTTATGTGGCACCGGACGGCTGTGACAGTGCCAGCGGCCAGCAGGATGCGCCTTTCCAGACCTTAAAGAGAGCAAAGGAAGAGGTTGCTGCGTCCAGAGAGGCTATGACCGGTGATATTGTAGTAGAGATTGCACCCGGCTATTATGAGCTGACAGAGGTGGAGGTATTTGGTCCTGAGCACGGTGGAAATGAGACTTATAATGTTATCTACCGGGGCGCGGATGCGAAGGATAAGCCCCTGATCTCCGGTGGTAAGAAGATTACCGGTTGGGAGAAGTACAATGAGTATCTGTGGCGTGCGCCGGCTCCTGAGGGAACCAGATTTGTCCGGAATCTGTATGTGAACGGCATTTCCTGTACCAGGGCCAGAAGTAAGTATACTTATCCCTGTGAGGAAATTTATATTGATGAGACCAAGCCCAGAATGCTGGAGGTTGATTACGGAACCAGACATATTACTTATGAAAGAAAGGACGGGGCAATTGTCAGTGCAAAGAATTTCCCTACCAATCTTACCAACATTGAGGACATTGAACTGGTTTGGTCCCTGATTTGGACACGTCAGCGTTTTCTGGTAAAGGATATGAAGACCTTGGAGGACGGCAGGATCTTGTTTATGATGGATCCGGATTCCTTCAATGTATACCATGATGTGCAGGGTATTCGTCCCAATAAAGGATACGAATTTTATATTGAAAATGCATTCGAGCTTTTGGATGAGCCCGGTGAGTTTTACTTTAACAGAAAAGAAGGATATATTTATTATTTCCCCTATGCCCAGGAAGATATGGAGACAGCTGAGACCTTTATCGGTAACATTGAGGGCATGATGAATGTAGGCGGAACCAAGGAGGCTCCGGCCCGGGGTCTGGTCTTTGACAATCTGGACATCCGCTATGGCGCATGGAATTACGTGAGCGAGAACGGCTTGTTTACCAGTCAGGCAGATGCCATGGTGTTGCAGGAGAATGGAAAATCAAAGTCGGGTATCCTTCCGTCTCAGTTCAACTTTAACCATGCGGACAGAGTGGCAGTGACCAATTGCTGTATCTCTTGTCTGGGTTCTTCCGCTCTGAACTTTGGGAATGATGCGCACAATATCAAGATCGTGGGCATCCTGATCTCCGACTGCAGTGGTGCAGGCATCAAGGTGGGCAGTCCTCAGTTGCCTTATAAACCGGATGAGTTTACCCTTTGCACCAACATTCTGATAGAGAACAATGCGATCCTGCGTATCGGCGGCGAGTATGCAGGCTGTACCGGTATCGTGGTATATTATGCAGGGGGTGTACAGATCCTGCA
This sequence comes from Lachnospiraceae bacterium, assembly GCA_015056865.1. Classification (GTDB taxonomy): domain Bacteria; phylum Bacillota; class Clostridia; order Lachnospirales; family Lachnospiraceae; genus Acetatifactor. Next base: position 19,847 of record SVFM01000012.1, on the reverse strand, counting down.
CAACACCATGAATAATACATCTTACACCGGCATTTCTTTGGGATGGGGCTGGGGAACTACCGACCCTGCCGGGAACGGTGGTATGGTTGTGAAATACAATAATGTGACAGATGCCATGATGTCCCTGGGTGACGGTTCCCATATCTACACCCTAGGACCTCTTCGCAACAGTGAGATCGCTTACAATTACTTTGGCAAGACCAGAGACGATGCAGGTGGTACCGGAGTGTATTTTGACGCCGGAACAGGTTTTGTAAACGCCCACGATAACGTGACGAGAGGTAGATATAAGTGCTTTACGGCTTCCGGGCATCACTGGATCCACAACTGCCGTCTGGCTCATTACTGGGCAAACTGCGATGGTTACGAAGTACCCGGTGATCTGAAGTCCATGGACTATGAGCCGCCTATGCTGGTTCCGAACGGAGAGCCTTGGCCCATAGAAGCCCAGAAGATTATCGATGAGTCCGGTGTGACCAAAGAGTATGCACATTTGATGGAAATGGGCGGCACACCCACCTGGCGCACGGACAGGCTTAATGCAGTCCCGAAAAAATCTTTCTACACCAGAAGAGTAGGTGACTGGATTAATGCGGGTGAGTTTGTGACCAAAGAAGACCTGGGCTGGCATAAGCACAAACCTCAGTACTGGCAGAACTGCTGTCGTATGTGCGAGGGTGTCTGCTTTGAATATCTGGAGGCAAAGAAAACATATATTGTGAGCGAGGCTGAGCCCGGCGAGTGGCTGAAGTACAGGATCCAGATCGCAAAGGACGGTCTGTACTCCATGGATATGTGTGTATCTGATGATTCAAAGGATGAGATCGATGCTAAGGTCAATATCTACTTTGATGATGTCCTGAGATTTAAAGAGGTTGCCATTCCCAGAACCGAGACGCTGGCGGATCTGGTTCAGATCAAGATCGGTGAGATCAAGCTGGCCAAGGGAATGCACTTTATGAAACTGGAGTTTGTAGACAGGGGCTTCTCTTATTCTTCCTTCCGGTTCCATGACGGCAGCCTTTATGAGGAGGACAAAAAAGGCATCTTCTATGATGAAGGCGTGGTAGTGAAATAGAAAAAATCAATAGGGCTTCGCGCGGCTGAGAGATCAGAGCGCGAAGCTCTTTTGACAATATTTGATTTTTACCGGAGAGTGTGATACATTGAAAATTAGTGAAAAAATTGAAGGGAGCCGGGAATCAGAATGAGGATTGTCACTTTAATGGAGAATATGCAGGGATCGGGAAACCTATCTTGTGAGCATGGGCTTAGCTTTTATGTGGAGACACCTAAACACAAGTTGCTGATAGATGCAGGTGCCACAGCACAGTTTGCAGACAATGCAGAGGCCCTTGGAATTGATCTTGGTGCGGTGGATCTGGCAATACTCAGTCATGGTCATTATGATCATGGGGGAGGTTTGGTCGCATTTGCAGAACGCAACACCCATGCTCTAATTTATGCTCAGGAAGGTGCAAGAGGAGATTTTTACCACCAAAAGGACGGAGCCCTTCGATATATCGGATTGTCGGAGGCCACAAAGCAGCTAACCCAAATGGCTTGGTTGGAGGGAGATCGTCGGATAGATGATGAGATCTCGCTTTTTACCGGTGTTACTGGTAGAAGATGTTGGCCGGATGGCAATCGGGAATTAGTAAGAAGTGACAGCGGACAGGTGGTGCAGGATGATTTTTCTCATGAACAGTATCTGGTGCTTTTTTGTGAAGGGAAGAAAATCCTGATATCAGGCTGTGCACACAATGGTATCTTAAATATTCTGGACCGCTACAGAGAACTGTACGGCGGGGAGCCGGATCTGGTGATCAGCGGTTTTCATATGCAAAAGAAGCAGGGCCTTACGGAGCAGGATGTTTTGGAGATTCATACCACTGCCCGGGAACTGGCAGGAATGTCCACCCGGTTTTATACCGGACACTGCACCGGTATAGAGGCTTTTAACATCATGAAGGGTATTATGGATGAGCAGCTGCACTATGTGCACTGCGGAGATGTGATTCAACTGTAAATCATCTGGATAAAGGGAGAAAAATCATGCAGATCGTAACGGATGAAAAAGTAATAGATGAGGTGCGTGCCATTTTTGGCCAGGACCATTTTGCAACCATGAACGGAGCCGTGATAGAGGAATTTGGGGAGTGTTATGCAAAGTGCAGTGTACAGCTGACAAAGCAACATATGAATGCCATGGGCGGCGTGATGGGTGGCGTGCACTATATATTGGCGGATTTTGCTTTTGCGGTGGCCAATAACTGGAAAGAGCGCAGGACTGTGTCGCTGCACTCCGATATTGCTTATCTGGGCGCTGTGAAAGGGAAAAAGTTGATTGCCGAGGCTCATTGCCTGAAGGATGGCAGGAGCACTTGCTATTACCAGGTATTGATCAGTGATGAACTGGACAACCAGGTGGCGGTAGCCAATATCACCGGATTTAAGAAATGATCTATAACAGACCCATAATAAATTCTGTCACAAAGACAGCCAGACAGGCACCCACGGAAACCTTGAACAGATTACCGTCCACATAGGCGATGATCGCAGCGCAGACAAGTCCCACTATACCGGAAATGATATTTCCGGTAGCGGTAATAATGGCGGGGAAGGTCATGGCTGCCAAGGTTACATAGGGAACGTAGCTTAAAAAGGAGCGCAGATATACATTTTTAATCTCCCTGCGCAGCAGTACCAGGGGAAGCATGCGCACCAGATAAATGGCCAGCCCCATGATGGCTATGTAAAGAAAGTTTAGGTTATTCATGCGACACCTCCGATTCTTCCTTTATAGGGTAAAGGAACGCGGCTGCACCTGCGATCAGCACAGTCAAAATGATGATGCGAATACCGGAAGACAGCTCCCGGATGCCGGGCAGCACCGCAAAAAGACTGCTGGCCAGCATGGTCACGATGATCAGCCCCAGGATCACACGGTTTTTCTTGGCAGCAGGTATAATCACTGCCAGGAACATGCCGTAGAGGGCAATGCCAAGGGCATTCACCACTTGAACAGGCAGAATGTTTCCCAGTAAAAGGCCCAGCACGTTGCCTGCCACCCATCCGGGTACAGCCACAGTCAGGGCACCATAATTATAAAAGGGTTCCAGTTTACCCGGCATGCTCATGGAAATGCCAAAAATCTCGTCCGTCAGGGCAAAGGCCAGAAGGAAGCGGTGGAAGAAGGGCATTTTGGCATCCAGTCGCTGTGACAGGGAACAGGACATAAGGATATATCGTAGGTTGATCACAAATTGGGTAAATATCATTTCTAAAATGCCGGCCTGAGCCACGATCAGGGAAATGGCAGCAAATTCTCCGGCAGAGGCATGCAGTAAGAAAGCCATAAAACCGGACTGGTAAACTGTCATGCCGGCATTTCTGCAGGCAATACCCATGGTAAATGCTACCGCCATGTAGCCCATACCGATGGGAAGGCCGTCTCTCATACCTTTTAAAAAGTAAGTGGTTCTTTTTTTTCTGTTCATCTCTATCACTCTCCAAACAAATTACATTTTATACCAGAAAATGGGGAAAGTAAAGGACATATCCTATGGAAGGGCGCCAAAATTTATGATATACTAAGCAAAATCGTCTATTAGTAAAAAGGAGTGTAGCAATATGTCAAATCGGATCACAAGAGACTTGTTGAAATTCATAGAGAATAGTCCCAGCTGTTTTCATGTCGTGGAAGGACAGCGTCAAATTTATCTGGCCGCCGGATTTACAGAGCTTATGGAGCAGGAGGAATGGCAGCTGGAACCGGGAGGGAAGTATTTTACCACCAGAAACGGCTCTGCCTGCATTGCGTTTGCGATTCCTCGGGGGAGTAGCAGAGGCTTTCGCTTTGTGGCATCCCACAGCGATTCCCCGTCCTTTAAGGTAAAGGAAAATCCGGAGATGGAGATAGAGGGGCATTATGTGAAGCTGAACACGGAGAAATACGGGGGACCTATTTTGTCTACCTGGATGGATCGGCCTTTGTCTGTGGCAGGAAGAGTCAGTATTTTGCAGGGAGAGAAGATAGTGACCAAACTGGTCAATGTTGATAAAGACCTGCTGATCATCCCTTCTGTAGCACCCCATCTGGGCTGTACGGCCAGTGAGAACAATCCCCAGGTGGATCTGTTGCCTCTCTATGCCGGAAAAAAGGGCACTTTTATGAAATATCTTGCAAAGGCAGCAGGGGTAGAGAAAAAGGAGATTTTAAGCTACGATCTGTTCTTGTATGTACGGGAAAAAGGAAGAATTGTGGGGGCGGCCGGGGAGTTTGTAGTATCTCCCAAGCTGGATGATCTTCAGTGTGCTTATGCATCTATTCTTGCAATGTCGGAGAGTGAGCCCACAGAGTATATCAATGTGTGTGCAGTGTTTGACAACGAAGAAGTGGGTAGCGGTACCAAGCAGGGGGCCGGTTCTACCTTTTTGGAGGATGTGCTGGCACGGATCTGCGAGGCACTGAACATCAGCAGAGCTGGATACCACAGAATGATCGCGGAGAGTTTTATGATTTCAGCAGATAATGCCCATGCGGTGCATCCCAATCACCCGGAAAAGGCGGATCCAACCAACCGTCCGTACTTAAACGGTGGAATTGTACTCAAATATCACGGCAGCCAGCGATATGCCACAGATGCCATATCAGCAGGGTTTTTGAAACATCTCTGTCATTTGGCGGGGGTACCTTGCCAAACTTACACCAATCGTTCGGATATTGCAGGGGGCAGCACGCTGGGAAATATTTCAACCGGGCACGTGTCTGTGAATACGGTGGACATCGGTTTGCCGCAGCTGGCCATGCATTCCGCGGTGGAGACCGCCGGGGTGCAGGACACGGAATATGCTGTAAAGATTATGAAGGTGTTTTATGGGCAGTGAATTATTAGAACTTAAAGAGGTGACAAGATGGAAGTATGGGATGCTTATACAAAATCGGGAGTCCTTACAAGCAAAAAGCTAATTAGAGGCGAAGCTATTCCAGATGATTTATACCATATGGTGTGTGAAGTGTTAGTGCAACATGAAGACGGTAGTTATTTATGCATGAAAAGGTCCGCATCAAAACATAATTACCCGGGGTATTATGAAGCAACTGCAGGTGGTTCTGCATTACAAGGTGAAAACAAATATCAATGCATAGCGAGGGAGTTGTACGAAGAGACCGGTCTTATATGCGATTCGTTTACTGAGATTGGCTGTTTTATATATGATGATGACCACTGTATTTTCCATTGTTTCATATGCCAAGTAAATTGTGACAAGAATGCAATTAAACTTCAAGCCAAAGAAACAGACGATTATAAGTGGATGCCTGAAACAGATTTCATTAAATTTATAAATTCTGATCAAATGATTCCGAACCAAAAACAGAGATACATGAAATACTTTATGGAAAAGAATTATATTAATTAGTTTGTATGGGAGAGTGTGTGTTAGCATGCCTAGATGATCGTTACGGCCATGATATCATTTTGCAAAATTCACCACAAATTTCATGATTTGTATTGCGTAGTTGGAAAAAATTAACTATGATTATCTCAAAGATGATATTTCAGAAACTTTAGACTCCGCCACAATATGGCGGAGCAGTTTATGAGAAAGAGGTAATATGTTGATAGCAACAGTCTTGGTGCTGGGTCTAATATGGGGGCTGATCTATTATAGGTCATTGCACCAAAAAGACCGGAAAAAGATAGAGGAATTGGAGAAGGAACTTTCGTTACAGAAGGATGCGTTTAAACCTTATCAAGAGTTGGTGAAAGGGGTACAGCTTAGACAGCATGATTTTATGAATCATCTGAGTGCGCTCATAGGATTACATAGGGTATGCGGCAGTCATGAGGAATGGGTAAAGCTGCAAAAGGAGTATGGACATATCCTGATAGAGGACCATAAGTACAGTAAGTTGCTAAGAATGGGTACTAACGCCCTGACTGGCTTTTTGTATCAGAAGCTTTCTGAGTTGGAGGAGGACGGGATCCCTGTAGAATTAGAAGTCCATGTATCGGAATTACCGAAGGATTGTATGCTGCATGGAATGGTAGAGGTTTTGGGTGTGCTTCTGGATAATGCAGCGGAAGCAAGGCAAGAGGATGGCGAGCAAAATAGAATTGCTTTGTTGATCAGTGAGAAGGAAAACGAGTACCTGTTTGCTGTGCAGAATAGAAGTGAAGAGGTGAAGTACAGTGAAATGATGACCTGGTTTCATCCACATAAGAGCAGCAAGGGAAGAGGAAGGGGCTTGGGTCTGCACCAGGCAAAGAAGGTCTGCCATGAGCGGGGCTGGAGCATTCAGGGCCGGAAGCTGGTAAAGAATGGGGAAAACTGGATAGAATTTACACTGGCGGTGCCCTGCCGCAGAAAGTAATGAGAAAGAGTAAAATGTGGTTCCGTGATGGAGCCACATTTTTTCTGAGAAAAATACAAAGCAGATGTTTCTGGAGTTGTGTACAGTCAACTGAAGAAAGTCGGTCAATAAAATTGGCCATATTCAACATATATGATCAAAAGGTAAACAGAAGTGGAACACTGTGTAGTTGCTAAACCAAGCAGATGGTTTATTCTATTTATAGAAGATAGAATAATGAGAAAGAAATGTGTTAAAGGAGATAATGCATATGAAATTGATAAAACAAAATAAGCCAAAAGAAAAAATAATGATAAAAAAATTGCGTTCGAATATCACACAGTGTAGAATGATTCAAGTTGAAAATATTTTGAAGGGAAGGACTCAAAATGAGAGCAAGTGCATATGACTTAGGAAGTTTAAATTTCAAATATAATTATAATACACTTACTTATCCGACGACAGTTTATTTAAAGATTACAGATAATTGCAATTGTGATTGTGACTTTTGTTCTCAAGAACGTAATTTGAATTATATGACGGAAAAGAATTTTTGCGCGCTAATGAATGATTTGAATCAGATATCGGTTAGCAATGTGGTTTATACTGGTGGTGAGCCATTGATGCATCCGAAAATAAAGAATATGGTTGAAATAGCAAATCAATATAATTTTTCTCAAATTTTAGTAACTAATGGTTTGTTGATTAAGGAAAATGAAAAAATTCTTCCGTATTTTAATACAGTTGGTATATCCTTGCATGGTGATGAAAAAACGCATGACGAGATAATGCATTATAAGGGAGCATATAAGAAGGTCATGCAAGCAATTGAATGTTTAACTAAACATAATAACTATATTGTTGTAAACTATACAATGTGTAGTCATAATAATAGTCTTGAACAATTACTACATATTGCGGAAATTTGTAGAGCGAACGAAGCTTCTCTTAATGTGGCAAGATTAAATTATGTTGGTAAAGGCAAAAAAGTAAACCCGACAGATTTAAAAAATATGTTGAATTATGTATATATGTTGAAAAATGATGGGTATAATATCCGGATAAGTAATTGTGTCGCCCCATGTTTAGTTGACGAGAAGTATAGATACCTTACTCATGGATGTAGTGCAGGGCAAACGATAGCAGCAATAGAAACAAATGGAGATGTAAAAATATGTCCTTCTTCCAGTATAGTATTGGGTAACATATTTAGTGACTCATTTAAACGGGTATGGAGATGTAAAGAATTAAAAAAGTTTAAAAGTGGACAATGGCTACCTGCAAAATGTAAAGTTTGTCTTGATTTTGTTAAATGTAAGGCAGGTTGTAAAGCAGAAAATGATGGAAAATTTTGGGAACATATGTGTGATCAAGAGGTTAAAAGAAAATGGAATGATATGTGGGAAGAAATTAGTCAAAAAAGAATAGTATTAACTCTTGAAAGAATCAGCAAGAACGGCAAAGATTATTATATGCATTCAAATCCAATTATTAAGTGTTCAAACAAAATTTTTGATATAATAAGTTCAATAGATGGCAGGATGACTGGGAAAGAGTTTATAGAGAAAAAACGCCATATTGTAGATGAAGAGAAACTGATAGAATTGTTAGTTGCGCTTTATGTTGATAATATAATTGAAATAAATGAGGGGGGTTGCAATGAAGTTTTGTGAAAATTCTAATGATGAATTGATTATTAATCTTGATGGAGAGTATTATGTGGTTAATAGATTTACTTTTGAATTGTTAGAAGCATTAGAAGATAGTAATATTGCTCGGTTTAAGCAGAAACATCAAAAGTCCACACTAAAAATTAATCGGTATATTAAAGAGATTAATCAAAAGATAGCTAATCCTGAATACTATGAGAGTAACATACAAATAAAAGCACCTTTGAAAGTACAATGGAAAATTACAAATAGATGCAATTTAAGATGTGAACATTGCTATACAAATGCTAATGATCATGAGAATACTGATTTGGAGGATTCATTGCTCAAGAGAGTGGCTAATGATATAATTAGTGCAGGAATAATGGAAGTAACAATTAGTGGTGGAGAGGCTCTTCTTGTGAAAGGGATAGAGAATATTGTTACTATGTTGATGAATAGTGGCGTTAGTGTGTTGATTTTTACAAATGGAATACTATTAAAAGAATTTATAGATAAATTACCAGATGTAACTAAACATTTGCTACATTTTTCAGTAAGCATTGACGGAAATGAGAAAATACATGATGAGATAAGAGGCAAAGGGACATTTGCAAAGAGTATAGAGGGCATCAAATATGCTATTTCTCATGGGTATAAATTAGTAACTAATACAGTTATAATGAAGAAAAATATAGGCTGTATAGGTGCATTGATTAGTTATCTACATAAAATGGGGGTGGACCAAGTACAACTGTCAAACTTAATTATAAAAGGACGAGCAAATGAGAAGATGCAAGTAACGGTTAGTGAACGTAAAGAATTAATGAGACAACTGAGTAGTATAGTTAATGATATCGGGGAAACTGAAATATTATATGCCGAAATTCCAGATGGACAAGACGATAGTGAAATTTATAAAATAACCAGTAAAGGAAATTACTTTTTAGGAAATGAACAGTGGAAGTGTTCTGCAGGGATAGGAAAGGCAACAATTAATCATCGAGGTGATTTGTTGTGTTGTCCATTTATTGAAAAATCAAAACTTGGTAACCTACTTGAACACAATTTGGATGAGTTATGGAAAAAAAAAGAAAGGTACGAATTTTTGAAAGTACTACAAATGGAGAATAATAATTCACGAAAATGCATGGTAATTAGAGAATAGGCATCAATAAATAAAAAAATTGGGTAATTAATATATGCTCCTAGCGTATGTAGTCTGGCTGGTTCATTCTATGGGTAAAAATTTCAGTTGGTTGGATGGTGATGACTGCCGCCAGAAAAATGTCTACTTTGGTAGTTGCATGGTTATGAGATTTTCTTCCAGCAACACAATGGCTACGGGAGACCTGTGAAGATCCAATGTAATCATATGTATAAGTGGTTCGGCCCTTTTGTGCATAGTTATGGAGATTTGGACAATCACATGGCCGTTTTCCGTTTTTCATGTAGACTATAGAGCAGGTTTGTTTTACCCGGTCAGAGCGTTCGTTTTCTTTGGTAGCGTTACAGTATTTCATGGAATGAGTAGAATCTTCAGGATAGGCAGGGTATCTATACTAGTTAAATTCCACATTTTTGAGAGGAGAACTTTCATTTCTCGGATTATGAGGGATTAGTACCTTCTGAAAACCGAGGCGTTCATAAGGAAATCATATATAATCTTGCGGTCAAAAGCCGATCCAAAGAAAATGGAGGGATCAAAATTTGGATGATCCTTAAAAAGTCATTTAAGACGGGGTTAGAGTAGAGGAGTCTGAAAAGGTATCTTTAAGTGAACTCTGATGATATTTTATAGCCATAATTTTTCCGCTCTATTAGCGATTGGGATTTTGGGGGGACTTATATTTTGCTATAAGCGGAGAGAATATTATATATGGAACAAGAAGACCTAGTAAAATAAAGAGGTTGACGTATTCAACAAATGCCTATGTGAAAAAGATGATAAGGAGAAAGCGTAATATGTTTAGTGTAAATGAATTTAAGAAATTTTACCAACTCGTAGATGGATTTGTTTCAGATGAGGCTGAGACTTTTAAATTTAGATTTTTATTGCAAGCATTGTATGATTGCAAATTCAAACAAGATGTAGAATGGTTTATTGAAAAAATGCATGCAACAGATTCATCAGAAGTTGTCGAAGAAAACTTTATTAATATGCGGAAATTGTGTGTTGAAAAAATAAAAAATGCAGAGAGAGAAACTGATGAAGACAAGAGGATGGATTGTTATTTGGGTGCTTTGGCATATTTTTGTCTTTTAGAAGCATTTAACGAAAATAGTGCATTTAGTGAAGAAATAGAACAAATGATAATTCGAGATTTTGGTAAAAATTATTTGGAAGTATTAAAACGTTTAGATAAAGAAAATGTTTCAAAGGATGTTAAGCAAAGAAATTTTATAGAGCAAGACAAAAAAATAGAACAAAGTGAGGTTTTTAGTTCAGATACCGCTCAAAAATATCTGATTATGAAAAAGTGGCAAGATGAACAGAGAAGTTTTTCTTTACAAAATATTAGACCTTTTTATGCAGTAGAAAAAAAATATATAAAAGAAAACGAAGATAATCTCATGAAACTACATAGAAAAACTTTAATTAAGAGGGCGATGCACTATCTATCTAAATTGGAGTTAATTTCATTAGATTTGTTGTCATGCTATTATATCGCAGGAGTTCGGGAAGAATTGGTTTCACTTGTAGGAGGAAAAGCGCTAGGATTGGCTATGTTAAATTCAGAAGGATATAATGTTCCTTCTGCTTGGGTAATTCCTATAGGGAGAAATATAAATCAAGAGACATTTGCTGTACTAGATAAAAGAATGAAATATGCGGTAAGAAGCTCTGCAAGTTGCGAAGATGGAATAACATACTCTTTTGCAGGAATATTTGATTCTTTTCTGGACGTGAGTTTTGAAAATTTGGCTGAGAGGGTAAAAGATGTCCTTGATTCGATTGATAATCAACGAGTTAAGAAGTATCTAGAAATTCATGAAATAAAAAAATATCCAGAAATGGCAGTTATTATTCAAAGTTATATAGAGCCAGATAAGGCGGGAGTATGGATGGGGGTGCAAAGAGAAGAAGGTGTTTTTGAATGGTGTGAGGGAAATGGTGCTAAACTTGTTTCAGGGAAAGTTATCCCCAAAAGTTTGATATGGAAAGGTACAAGTAAGACAGAGAGGGAGGGAGAAAAAGTATTTGATAAAATTGCGTGTTCCATAATTGCGTTCCAAAATGCGATAGGAGAAATAGCAGATATAGAATGGTGTATAAAAGGCGATCAAATTTATTTTCTACAATATAGACCGATTACTAAACAAATACTTGAACAAATTCAAAAAGAATATAAAATGGAGACCTCTGTTATTGTAGGAGTTCCTGTGTCTGGGGGATGTGTATCGGGAAATGCTAAATTCTTGGGTAAAAATTTTCGCGAAGTTGAATGGATAGATGGAGATATACTATTAGCATGGTTTGCGGATCCTGATTGGTTGGATATTTTAGAAAACGCATCAGGATTGGTAACAGCGGTTGGGGGAATGTTATGCCATGCAGCGATTATTGCAAGGGAGTTAGAAATTCCATGCGTTACGGGCATAGGTGGAAAGAATATGAAATGTATATGGAATGGCGGACGTTTGGAAGTCGATGGAGATAACGGAACTGTTAGGATTCTAAAGGAGCAATGATTTTATGAATAGATACTTGCAGGATATTAATGTTACAAGAAAGGATAGGGATCCGCTTTCAACAATAAAAGTAATAAAAGAGGAATTAAAGAAAAGAAAGGTTAAAACAAGAATAGTAAAGATTTTGCGAACAAAACACTTTTATTCAGTCCGTCTTGAGTTATATAATATTCCAGGAGTTGGAGTTAATGGTAAGGGTATTAATTTAAGATATGCTATAGCAAGTGCATATTCAGAGTTTATGGAACGATTTTTGTCTGGGTTTCTTTTGAAAGCGTCTTATTTCAATAAAGATCGGGATAATTTTAGTTTTGATGATGAGTTGATTTGTGATTCTTATATTTTTTGGAGCGAGTTCAATACAATTGTAGATGGCTATTTATTTCCAAATATTAAAGAGAGGGAGTATTTGTGGAATGCTATAAAGGAAGATGAAAAATTTCGGAAGAAAGCACCATTTTATGATTTAATATCCGGACAAAAAATTTATTTGCCAATCACCTTGATTAATTATGTAACACATACTAACGGATTATGTGCTGGGAATAGTGCAGAAGAGGCGTTGGTACAGGGGATATGTGAAGTGCTGGAACGTTACTGTTATAGAACAATAATTACTAAAAAACTTTCAGTGCCGATAATTGATGTGGGACAATCATTGGATGAAAAACTGGGTTGGTTAAAAAATTGGGGTTATACATATGAATTAAGGGATTTTTCGCTAGGAATTTTTCCGGTAGTAGGCTTGGTGATATATGACAAAAAAGGCAACTATCAAATTAACGTTGGAGCTGATCCGATATTTGAGATTGCTGTACAAAGATGTATCACAGAACTCTTTCAAGGACTATCCAAAAGACAATTGAAATATAAATTTAAGCCCCTAAATAGTTGTTATGAGGAATACGAAGAATTTTATGGAAGTTCTTTTGTAAATTCTAATTGGATGAAGTGTTATGTAAGTAATAATGGAATGGTAGCACCGACATTTTTTCTAAATACATACTCGATATTAAAAGATAAATTACCATTTGTTAATAAAAAGACAAATAGTGAGTGTTTGCAATACTTGATAGGAGTATGCCAAAAGGAAAAATATAATATTTACGTTAAAGAGTATACAAAAGATCATTTTAAAGTGTATCGAGTATACATTCCAGGTTTGTCAGAAGTGGATTTACTGAATGATAATGATTTTGCTAGAAGAATATTATTTGAAAAATTGAAAGAAGTATATTTCAATCCATGGTCTATTAAAAAAACAGTCAATGAATATCGTGAATGTGCGATGGATATTCGATGTATGATATTGCAGAAACCATCAAATTGCTTTAATGCAGATAATTATAGATTGTCGCATTATTTTGACTTAGATTTTAAAAATTTGTTTATTATTTCTGCATACCTTAGTGGAGAGGAAAGTATTTTACAGAGATATTATGAAGGAATAAGTACTAAAAATATTAAAAAAGAGATAGATAAATTGATGAAGTATCTCAAACCTCCGCGTTGTCCCAATTGTAACGAATGCTTTTTAAATAGAAAGTGCAAATACATAGAATGGAAAAAAGTAATGGAAAAGATATATTATTGATTTTTATAAAATTTGTCCTTGAAGAGGGACGTTAAACACTACTGAGTATAAGATAAGGAGGTGAGAGCATGATAAAGTTATTTTTAAAAGCAATTCTTCCGAAGAGTACAAAGTTACTTAAGTTAGAAAAGAAATCCAACAAAAAGGCGGCTTATCAGTTAGGCGGCAATTATTGTTCCGACGTATGTTAATTACATATGATCTATTGGACGATTGCATTTTGTATAAGCTGAGTATATAACCATGATGTCCAATATAATGAATGCTGGCATCATGGTTATATATCTGTAAAAAAGAAATATATAAATAAGAAGGAAGAAGAGGGTATAGAGTAGTATTTCTATGCAATAATCAAAAAGATATGAAAAAAATGTATTTAGCAAATGAAATAGAATTTTTTATGGATGAAATATCAGAATTTTATGATAATATTTGTACTCCATGCTCGGAAAATAGAGTTGCTTATTTAGTTCAACTGTTGAGTGAAATAGCCCTGCCCCATCCTCTGTTTCTAGATATATCATGTTCAACAGGTGAAACCATTTATCGACTTTCAAAAGAATGCAAAGGCGAGTTTTATGGCAGCGATTTCTCAAATGGCATGATTAAAGTGGCAAAAGAAAAAAATCGAAATAGCATTAATAATCACTTTTGCAAGGTTGATATGCAAGAACTCGCAAATGGAATATTACCCATGCAAGATGTAGTTTACGGAAATAGCATGGAATGGCTACCTAGTTATAACGATTTAGAAAATGTGCTTAGCAACATTTCTAAGATTTTAAAACCAAACGGATACTTGATTTTAGATATTGTAAATAGAATAAAGTTTCAAAAGAAGATTAAAGCGTATTATTCTTCATATGTGTCAAAAGGTGACTGGCTATATATCAAAAATACTTATTATAGACGGCAAATGGACAAATATATTATTAATCAAATATATCATAAGGTATCTTTGGGGAATGGTGAAATGGAAACAGTAGCCGGTGAGTTTCATTATACTCCAATTGATTTAGGATATTTAAAGAAAATTATAAATAAGCAATATAGAATTGTAGGGATAGAAAAAAACTATGGATTTTGTGGAAATGATCATTATCAAATTATCTGTAAAAAACAAGTATAAGAATGTTTGTTAATAAAAAATATTAGAGTTAAAATAGACTATAGTTTTTTAAGTGGCGATTTTATATGTATTATTATGTTGTATTTAACCTATTATATTTTTTGTTCAATGGTGGTAACTTATAAGGAAATAAAACGACATATACAAACTAAACAGAATAAGTTTGTTTTTATTTGGAGAAGGGAAATCGTGAAGATTAGGAATTTTTTAATCATTAAACCTGAAGGAATAATTTACATTAAAGAAATATTAGGATTTTTAAAGTTGGATTTAAGTAAGTGCGATGTATTTCTAATAGAAAACTGGATGCAATTGAGTAGAGAATTGTACGCTCATTATTTTGACAGTGAAGAGAGAGTGTTTAATTATGAGAACTTGCTTTTTTCAGAATTGAGTCTATTTGGTAATAAAGCACTATGTATAATATTTAACAAATTTAATTATAATTTATTTCTTAGGAATTCGTTGATTAAAAACAATTTAAGAAAATATATTTATTCTGTTGCACACGTGGAAAGTATATATCATTTTCTTAATGTAAATGCGATAGGTAGAATTATGAAAAAGGATGAGACTTTGTATATAAAATATGATTATAATAAGGAGGATAAAAAGATAAGTGATAAAGGCTATTATCAAATTCAAAGATTTACATATATACATATGCCAGACCCGGATTTAAGAAGTCTAATAAGAGAATGCAAGTATTTAGCTACTTATTTATCTCCTTCCAGAAAGCTAATAGAGGAGGAAAAGTATTTTATTATGAGGTAGAAATTTAATGTACAATATAGTTGCAATTGATTTGGGGTGGGGAGGATTGCTACAGGCGTATAATGTTTTTAAAAACATAGAACGGTTTAGTGGTAAAGCTGTCAATATTATTTTTGTTAGGCTACCTATATTTAAATATGATATGACAGTCCAAGATAAAGTTGATCAATTTGAACTTTATTTGAATAATATTACGAAAAGATTTGAACCAGAGGAACTTATAATTGCATGTAATACGTTATCTGGATTATATCCTAATACATCATTTTCCCTTTTATTTAAAAAAAATGTATATAACATAATAGAAATTACTAGTGAATGTATTATAAGTAATTACGAAGAAGGAAGTAAAATACTTATTTTTGCAAGCGAATTAACAGTGAGCGAAAGATTTTATCATAAACGGTTATTGGAAAGTGGGATATGCGAAGAGAATATTATATGCATTCCTTTAAAAGGGTTAGCAAGATTAATAGAAGAAGAATTGTATTCTAAAGAACTGCCTGAAAAAATCAACCAATTGGTATTGAAACTATTTCCTTCTATTGATAATTATAATAAAATGTTTGTTGTTTTAGGATGTACACATTATGAGTATGTGACAAAGATATTTTTTGACGTATTAAAAACAAAAGGAATAAGTAATCTATATCTAGTTGATGCGGTTTACAATGCGCTTTTCATTTGTAATAAAGGACAAGATGTTAAAAAGAATTTATATATATATTCATATAATTCTGGAGGGAATATAACTGTTAAGAATAATTTGAAAAGATATTTCGATAGTGATACTGTAAATAGTGCACTAGATAAAGAAAAAATAATACATATTTGATTTAAATTGATACTTAGGAGCATTCCTGTTAAGTAACAAATAACAGATTTGTAAAAAATGAGTGTCATGAATATTCTCATGCGGTGAAACCGCCAATTCGGCATGTATATTCCACCCCAACAGCATAACAGTCCCGAAGGGACTACATGCCATTCCGCTTCGAACTGCATGAGGTGCAGTTGACATATAAATTTATGCTTTGCGCATATTCCTGCCGTTGCATTCCAGGCGGTATGCCTTAGCCGTCATACGGCTTAAGAATGCATCGGCATAAGTGTTATCTTTGAATAGATCCCACAATTTTGGTAAGCGTCAAATGCCTCGCCTTTTCAAAATATAAAATTTGTGGCAAACTTGAAAAAATGTAAAAAACTCAAAACACTTTTTCAAGGAGGTTGCACAAACATGGATAGATACACATATGATATAAGATTGGGGAATTGGGCGCAAGTTGTTCAAGTTGCCAATACTCGTCCACAGGGTCAGCTTCTCAAAGAATGGCTGTTGGAGAACGATATTTCAAAAGATCAATACTATTACTGGCAACGTAAAGTCAGAACCGAAATCTACAACCGACTGCAGGGAGATAAAGAACTGCCGGCTCCCTCTGTACCGGATACCGATGTTTCATTTATTGAAGTGCCGATTCTTAAACAACTGTAAATACCGATGAGATAACGCACACTGCACGGACATTGAGTGCACGCTTTCCGGTGTATTGATTATTCCACTCGATTCGTACCACGAATCGCATTTTTAGATACTCCCTATCCGCAGTAACCGTACCAGCAATGTGCTGGTCAGTACCGCTCCGCAGAGCGGTACCTAACACTGTTGTTATTTATTCGTTCATACTTACAGATTTGATCTGGCGCATGTTAAGATCACCGGAATAAATCTTGATTGAATTATTCACGATGCGGTCTATGATTGCATCCGCATGGATGCCGCCGCCTAAGCGGGCATGCCAGTCTTCGATTCGGTACTGTGTACAGAAGATGGTACTCTTATCAGTATACCGACGTTCAATCAGTTCAAATAGAAAGTGTTCCTGCTGGCGGGAAAGGTCATCTACTAACCATTCATCAAGGATCAGTAGTGTATAACTTTCAAATTTTTTGATCAGTTTTGATACTCCGGTCACGGTAGTCGCCACTTCATCATGCATCTGCAGCAGATCCGGCATGCGAATGTATCTTGTCCGATATCCCTGACGGCAAGCTGCTTTGCCAATGGCGCAGCTTAAGTATGACTTGCCTGAACCTGTAAAACCGTCAATTATGATGTTTGTGCAGGTACTTATAAACTGACAAGTGGCAACGCTTAAGACTTTATTACGGTCCAGATGCCGGTCAGTATAGTAGATGTCATCTACATTTGCTTGTGGGAAGCGGAACTTTGCCACTTTTGCAAGGCGTTTTACCTTGTTCGTATATTTTTCCTGATATGTGTAGTCAACCAGGAGTTGGAATCTTTCTTCAAAGGAAAGGGTAAGGCAGCTCTGTTGGCTTGACTGGATCTCCAGCGCATGTATCATTTCGTCCAGACTGAGTTCTTCCAGTTTGCGGCGGGTTTCATCATTTATCATCATCATAACCTCCATAATAAGCGGCTCCACGGACATATCCACGGACGTTACTGTTCTTTTGACGGGTTTCGGCTTCTTCTTTTCCGGCAAGATAAACTTTGTCTTGATTACCGGAAAGAATCGCTTTAAGATGATGGTAACGGGGTACCCGTATACTGGCGAGGGCGATTTCACATGCGATTTCCAGACGCTCTTCGGAATACGTCTTTGCCAGATGTAAGACCGACAGGGCTGAGTTATAGCCCTGTTCTTTTATGTTTACACTGCGGAAAATGCGATCGATCACTTCAGCAGTATTTTCACCTATGGAAGCAGACCATCGTTTGATACGGCTTTCATCCATTTCAGGCTGGTTGTATTCGTCGGGCATATCCTCTTTATGAGTACTCCATCCGTTTGTTCGATACGCAGGGAACTTTGGATGGGTAGCAATGCGCTCATGGTTATAATAAATCTCCAGGAGTGTGTCGGTGGTCTTTACACTTACCTCTCTGCCACGATAATGGAAAGGACAAGAATAATGATTTTTCTGGAATACGATATGGCAGTCAGGATATACTTTTACACCATGCTTCCACTCGCAGATTTCATAGGGTAAAGCCGGCAGTTCGTGAAGATAAGGCTTTTCCTCTAAATAAACCAGATAACGAATTAGGCTCTTTGTCAAGAGTTGGGGTGGTATTCTTTTGGATGCCGCCCCATTACTATGTTTCGGGGCATTTTAATGTTTGGATTAAAAAATCATTTTTTCAGGCATGCAAAGAAAACCTTCGTGCCAGTCTTTGATTGTTATGTATCTAACGTGTTGTAAGTAAAATGCGGGTTCTGAGATGTTCGAAATTCCTGATACCATAAGATGTACGTTTCAGAACCTTTATCTTATTGTTGAAACCTTCTGTCGGTCCATTTGTGATATGGGCATATTTGAAAGCATTCAGTATCTCTTTACTCCAATGTCTGTAGGTTTCAGCACATTTCTCGAATTCAGGAAGCTTTGATTGTTCAGCCGTGGAGATCCAATCAAAGAATTCTTTCCGCTGTTGGGAATACTTTGGGTTTTGACAGATGCGATAAAACCATTCTTTGAGATAGTGGGCAAGCCGCAGATCGTCGTTGTAAAGAAGCATCAGATCACAAGCTTTTTTGTTATCGTCCTTGAGTTTGTCATAACGTGTGAGTATGAGGGAACGACTTCTTTTATAGTATTTGCGTAGATTTGCCGGCATTGTTTTCTGCAGCCTTTTCCGCACGTTCTCGATGGCCCAGGTAGTCTGTCTGATAAAGTGATATTTATCAATAATAATGGTGGCGTTTGGAAAGAATGTTTTAGCTAAGTCTGTATACGGACGCCACATGTCACAGACGAAGAACTCGATCCTATAACGCTCCTTTTTGGGGATATCCCGAAAGTAAGAGGTCAGGAAGTTCTGCGAGCGTGAAGGTAAAATGTCAAGTACAGCATGTTTGACCGAATCCACCAGAATACACTGATATTTTTCACCGCCTGCATTCCCTTTGAATTCATCAATAGAAATGGTGCGTGAAAGAGTGGGTCTATGAAAGGATATGGTATCCAGAATACGATTTACGGTGGAGACAGATACATTACACCTTTCAGCAATGGATGAAACAGAAGCAGTATCGTGCAAAGTTGCAGCGATAAAGGCTGTTAATCTGGATGTCCGCTGAAAATATCTTGGCAAAAAGGCATAGTCCTCGTAGAACCGTTTTCCGCAGGAACAGGCATATCTTCTCTTTTTCAAAACAAGATAACAATGCTTTAACTGAAAGGGAAGGTCCTTAATGGTCTGCATTCTGTAGTCATGAATCCTCTTGGTAAGGGCTCCGCAAGCAGGACAAACATGTTCTTTTTGCGTGGTTTCCAGATCAATTTTCACAAAAGTATCCGCATGAACAACTTTTTTACAATTACCCCTTCAATATTTAGAAGTTTATTGATACAATGATTATGCATTTATGCATACCTCCGAGTGATGAGTTTTGGTCGACTGGCACTTGGAGGTTTTCTTTTATTATAAAACAAAAAATGCCGGAGTGTATAATTTTTCAATCATACACCCCAACATTTATTATAGAGCCGTTGCTATGTGTATGCCGAAATCTGTATTAACATGAAGTCAGATACGTTCATTAACTGCCATGTACATGCCTATGAATACTTTGGCGGCGTAACACGTCTGTTAATACCGGATAATCTAAAAACTGG
>SVFM01000011.1 GCA_015056865.1 Lachnospiraceae bacterium | reverse complement strand
AGAGCAGTACGAAGACGAGAAGATGCTTAATGTCATAAGCAAGGAAATGACTCTGGATGAGTGGTATGAGATTTGGATGAATACCTGTAAGAAGAATTGCAGAAGCTCTACAAAAGAGACATATGCAAGCCATTACAGAAGGATTCAAAAGGAGCTAGGTTGGATAAAACTGACTAACCTAAATCTCATCGTATTACAACAGGTGTTCAATGAACTTCGAAGTGACAATGAGCGTAAGAACTCTAAAAAGATTTTGGCAGATATGCTGGAGAAATCCATTGACGCAGAATTGCTAATCAAGAACGTGGCGAAGCAAATCAATACCAAGGTCAGCAAAGAGGACAAAAAGGAACGTCGGGTACTTACTGTCAGAGAAACGGAGCTTTTTCTAAAGCAGGCAGAAAAGAGTATTTATTATAATCTGTTTATAGTGGCTTTGGAAACAGGACTTCGTATCGGAGAATTGATGGCATTAACTTGGTCGGATATAGACATGAAAAAGAAAGTGTTGTATGTGCGGCATACATTGTGCTATTTTCGTAAAGGTGGAAAATACACCTTTGAGATGCACGACACTAAGACGAAGAACGGCAGAACAACGATTCCGCTCACACAGAAAGCCTATGAAGCCCTGCGGAGACAGAAGGTTCAGAAACTGGAAATCGAATTGAACGGCAGAAAAGTTCCTGAAGGATACGAGGATTTAGTGTTTGTAACTAGGAATAACAGACCGACACAGCAGTTCATCGTACAGGAAGGAATAGCAGCCTGTGTCCGCAACATACAAAAGGAACATCCGGAATTTGAGAAGTTCTCACCACATTGTTTTCGCCACACATTTGCCACAAGAGCAATTGAAAATGGAATGCAACCCAAGACGTTGCAAAAGATTTTAGGACATGGTTCTTTGCAGATGACCATGGATTTGTATTGTCATGTGACAGATGATACCTTGTTTGAAGCAATGAGGTTGATGGAAAAAGTGGTGTAGTGGTCGAGAAGAATGGTGTAAAAATGGTGTAGTAGCACATTTTTAAGGAAAGAGAAAACGGCGAAAAGCCCGTAAATACAGGAGGTTTAAACAACATGGAAGCATACAAGCAGGAATTTATTGAATTTATGGTGGACAGCCAGGTGCTGAAATTCGGGGACTTCACGTTGAAGAGCGGAAGAAAATCCCCTTTTTTTATGAATGCAGGTGGTTATGTGACAGGTTCTCAGCTGCGCAAGCTGGGAGAATATTATGCAAAGGCCATTCATGAGTGTTATGGGGATGATTTTGATGTGCTCTTTGGACCTGCTTATAAAGGGATTCCCATCAGTGTTGTGACGGCAGTGGCATATAGCCAGTTATATGGGAAGGAAGTGCGTTATTGTTCAGACCGTAAGGAAGAAAAAGATCACGGCGCAGATAAGGGCGGTTTTCTCGGAACCAAACTGCAGGATGGTGACAGAGTCATTATGATCGAGGACGTTACCACCTCCGGAAAATCTATGGAAGAGACAGTTCCCAAGGTAAAAGGGGCTGCAGATGTTAAGATCCTTGGACTTATGGTTTCCTTGAACCGTATGGAAGTGGGCCAGGGAGGTCAGATGAGTGCATTGGATGAGATCAGGGAAAGATATGGATTTGAGACCAATGCCATCGTAACTATGGCGGAGGTGACAGAGTATCTGTACAATAGGCCTTACAAGGGAAAAGTATACATTGATGATACCTTAAAAGGTGCCATTGACGCGTATTATGAGCAGTACGGCGTGAAATAAGGCAAATAGTATAATATGATGGGCATGATCCCGGCGGATGATACGCTGATATAGTAGGGAGATGCCCATTTACAGCTTTACAGTGATTGGAGGCAGACATTGAAAAAGAGAGGCGGATATATATTTACCAATAAAAGGCACCACGATCGGGGGATCATGTCTGCAATATTAGGTGTGATCGCCGATATGTCCCTGGTGGCTGTGATTTATCTGACCTACATACAGGAAGGCAATGCAACAAGGTCTTATGGATTGACCGGGCTTCTGGTCTTGTTTATGTCTCTGGTTGGTCTGTGGCTGGGGATTGTTGAAGTGAAGAACAAAGATTGTTATAAGTTGTTTCCGGTGGCAGGGATTGTACTAAATTTGATCGCTTTGGCGGGAGTTGCTTTGATCATTTATGCAGGAGTGTATATTTAGGCACAGTCGGTGCATAATGCAAGCAGATAGTCACTTGGAGGTTTTTAGGATGCAGGAATGGATGACAGAACGTTTTGAATTGGCAAGAGAACGCATACAAGGGATGCAGGAAGAAAGTTTTGCAGAACCTGATTATGCAAAGTATTTTCGCACCTGTGCTGAGTTTGCAGGCAGGATGTGTGAATTATATGACTGGATCGGCGCAGGGAACCTAAAGACCGCCGCGCTGGAGGAACTTCAGGCTCGTAATCGTATGCTCTACGAGGAGCTTTTTCCTGAAAATTATGAAAACAGTTTTTTGAATCCCGCCTATGCAGTGGGGCTGCTTGGGGAAGAAATGGGACGGCTCCTTAGTGGTATTTATGCAAAAATACGGGGGATGATCAGTGCATGTTACGCCCGGGATCTGGAGAATCTGGTGATTTATCTGGAACTCTTTATCGAGGTGTACTGCCGTTTCCGGGAGGCTCAGGAGGAAGGTCAGGGTCTGCCCGAGCCGGAGGAGATCCAGCAGATCTATTATTGGTTTGTCAGCGATTATGCAGATGTGTTTACTCAGAAGCGGATCAGGGAGCAATTGGATCCTAAGGCCTGCTTTGCCGCTGATATTGTAAGGAATGCGGATTTGACGGATCTGCGCTATCTGTACGCTTATGGAGTGTATGTGTCGGAGAATGAGCTGGGGACTGCCCGGTATATGAACGGGTTGTCCCAGGAAAAGATACAATTATTGGCGGACACCTACACAGAGGGCTACCGCATGGGATTTGAACTGGCAGGGAAGGATCTTGGTAAGAAGAAAACTGCCGGAGTTTACTATAATCTGGGATTTGAACGCATGATGCGCCAGGCGTTTGAAAATTTCGAAAAGCTGGGCCTTTCGCCGGTGGTGCCCGGCAGAAACGCCTATGGGAGCAAGAGTCCCAACAGACAATATGAGTATGATCACAAGGACGATCAGGCCCTGATATTGGATAAGGCTTATGTTAATAGGGAGCTGGATGTGCTTCGCACGGTTTATGAGGAGAACAAAGAACTGGCCGGTGGTTATGCCGGTCCGGCAGTGCTGGAGGTGTTCGGGGAGGAGCCTTTTGCGCCTGCATCCAAGCCTCAGGCCTGTGTGTTAAATGAAAAACAGCAGCAACTGAGCGTGGAATACGTATCCGCATCCAGAGAGATTCAGAGACAGTATATTCTTCCTGAGGAGCGCAGCTTTACAATCATCGCATTTCCGATACCGGAGATCGGAGATAAGTTTGAGGAAATCTTTGACCAGGTGGTGCGCATCAATACTTTGGATTATCAGCTGTATCAGCGGATCCAGCAGACCATGATCGATGTACTGGATCAGGCTTCCTATGTGGAAGTCAAAGGGATGAAGGGGAACCGCACGGATCTGACCATTGCTTTGCATGAGCTTGGGGAACCCAAAGAGGAGACCTTGTTTGAAAACTGTGTGGCAGATGTGAACATTCCTGTGGGAGAAGTGTTTACATCTCCCAGGCTTGCAGGGACCAACGGTGTTTTGCATGTGAGCAGGGTGTTTCTGAATGAACTGGAATATAAGGATTTATCCATCACATTCCAAGATGGTATGATCGCAGACTATTCCTGCGCAAACTTTGATACCCTGGAGGAAAACCGCAGATATATTAAGGATAATGTATTGTATCACCAGGACACTCTGCCCATGGGTGAGTTTGCCATCGGTACCAATACTACGGCTTACGTGGCAGCTGCCAAATATGATATAGGATCTAAGCTTCCGATCCTGATCGCGGAGAAGATGGGGCCTCATTTTGCGGTGGGTGACACCTGTTATTCTCATGAGGAGGATCTGATCACACGGAATCCTGATGGCAAGAAAATTGTGGCCAGAGAGAATGAAGTTTCCGCAAGAAGAAAGGAACCGGGAGCCAAGGCCTACTTTAACTGTCACACAGATATAACGATTCCCTACGATGAATTGGGGGAACTGACAGCCGTGTGCAGAGACCAAAGCCGGGTGAAGATCATAGAAAATGGACGGTTTGTGCTGCAAGGCTGTGAAGAATTAAATAAGCCTTTCGAAGAATAGAAAAAAAGATTGCACTGAATAAAGAATTTTAGTAAACTAAACTTAAATGAAAGAACTTAAGAGATTTGGAGGAGACAGACAATGGCACAGGTTGGTATTGTAATGGGCAGCGATTCCGATATGCCCATCATGGCGAAAGCCGCAGATATTTTGGAGGAGCTTGGCATTTCTTATGAAATGACCATTATTTCCGCTCACAGAGAGCCGGACGTATTCTTTGAGTATGCGAAGAGTGCGGAGGACAAAGGATTTAAGGTAATCATTGCAGGAGCAGGTATGGCAGCCCATCTGCCGGGTATGTGTGCGGCAATCTTCCCTATGCCTGTTATCGGCATTCCCATGCACACCACTTCTCTGGGTGGAAGGGATTCCTTGTACTCTATCGTACAGATGCCTTCCGGTATTCCTGTGGCTACGGTTGCTATTAATGGAGGTGCCAATGCAGGACTTCTGGCTGCCAAGATTCTTGCAACTTTTGATGCAGAATTGTTGCAGAAATTAAAGGACTATAGTCAGAAAATGAAGGAACAGGTGCAGGCAAAGGATGCCAGACTGCAGGAAGTGGGATATAAAAATTACAAATAACAAGGAGAAAAGAATATGGATTACAAGAAGGCTGGAGTAGATATTGAGGCTGGTTATAAAGCAGTTGAGTTGATGAAGAAACATGTGAAAGAGACCATGCGTCCCGAAGTACTTGGGGGGCTGGGCGGATTTTCCGGTGCATTTTCTTTAAAGGCGATCAAGGACATGGAGGATCCCGTGCTTCTCTCCGGAACAGACGGCTGCGGAACCAAGGTAAAACTGGCATTTCTGATGGACAAGCATGATACCATCGGTATCGATGCTGTGGCAATGTGCGTCAATGACGTGGCTTGTGCAGGCGGTGAGCCTTTGTTTTTCCTGGATTATATTGCGTGTGGTAAGAATTATCCTGAAAAGATCGCAACCATTGTTGCCGGTGTGGCAGAGGGCTGTAAGCAGTCCGGTGCGGCATTGATCGGTGGTGAGACTGCAGAGCATCCCGGACTGATGCCTGAGGATGAGTATGATCTGGCAGGTTTTGCAGTGGGTGTTGTGGACAGAAAGGATCTGATCACCGGTGAAAACATTCAGGCCGGCGATACGCTGATCGGTATTGCCTCCTCCGGTGTGCATTCCAACGGATTCTCTTTGGTGCGCAAGGTGTTTGAGATGACTGCGGAGAGTCTGAATACATACTATGAGGAACTTGGTAAGACTCTGGGTGAGGCACTGCTGGCGCCTACCAGAATTTATGTAAATGCATTGAAGTCTGTTAAGAATGCAGGCGTTACCTTGAAGGGATGCAGCCATATCACAGGAGGTGGATTTGATGAGAACATTCCCAGAATGCTTCCCGACGGTATCCGTGCTGTGGTGAAGAAGGACAGCTATGAAGTGCCTGCAATTTTCAAGCTGCTGCAAAAGACCGGCAACATCACAGAGCAGATGATGTACAATACTTATAATATGGGCCTGGGCATGGTGCTGGCTGTGGATCCCGCTGACGTGGACAAAACTATGGATGCGATTAGGGCGGCCGGTGATGTTCCTTATGTGGTAGGATATTGTGAAGTGGGAGAAAAGGGTGTAACATTATGTTAAGAACAGTGGTGTGCGTATCCGGCGGAGGTACCAATCTCCAGGCTATCATAGATGCGGTGGAGGCCGGAAGGGTAACGAATGTGGAGTTGGTTGGCGTGATCAGCAACAACAAGTCGGCTAAAGCCTTGGAACGTGCGGCAAATCACGGCATTCCCGGTCTGTGTATTTCTCCTAAGGATTACGAGGACAGAGAGCAGTTTAATGAAGCTTTTCTGGAAAAACTGAATGCATTTGCACCGGACTTGATCGTATTGGCCGGATTTTTGGTGAAAATTCCACCTGCCATGGTAAAAGAGTATGGCAATCGTATCATAAATATCCATCCCTCTTTGATTCCTTCTTTCTGTGGTGTAGGCTACTATGGGCTGAAGGTTCATGAGAAAGTGCTGGAGAGAGGCGTGAAGGTCACCGGAGCCACCGTACATTTTGTGAATGACGGCATGGACGAGGGGCCTATCATTGCCCAGAAGGCAGTTTGTGTGGAAGAGGGCGATACCCCGGAGATTCTGCAAAGGCGCGTGATGGAGCAGGCGGAGTGGATTCTGCTTCCTCAGGCCATCGATGATTTTGCAAATAATAGAATTCGGGTGGTAGACGGAAAGGTAATACATAAATAAGAGAGCCCTTCAGGGCGGAATGGAGAACGAAATGAAGGTTTTGATCGTAGGCGGAGGCGGCAGAGAACATGCCATTGCCACCAGTGTGGCAAAAAGCCCCAAGGTAGAAAAAATATATTGCACTCCCGGTAATGCGGGTATTGCGCAGATTGCAGAATGCGCCCCTATCGGTGCCATGGAGTTTGACAAGATCGTAGCATTTGCCAAGGAAAAAGAAATCGATCTGACGATCGTAGGTATGGATGATCCTTTGGTAGGTGGTTTGGTGGATGCATTGGAGGCAGCAGGCATCAGAGCCTTCGGTCCCCGGAAAAATGCAGCTATTCTGGAAGGCAGCAAAGCCTTTTCCAAGGATCTGATGAAGAAATATCACATTCCCACAGCGGCCTATGAAAACTTTGATAATGCCAAGGAGGCTCTGGAGTATCTGGAGACCGCAACACTTCCTATTGTATTAAAGGCTGATGGCCTGGCATTGGGCAAAGGTGTGTTGATCTGCAATACTTTGGAGGAAGCAAAAGAGGGCGTAAAGTCTATTATGATGGACAAGCAGTTTGGCAGCGCCGGCAATCGGATGGTCATCGAAGAATTTATGACCGGAAGAGAGGTATCTGTTTTGTCCTTTGTGGACGGCAAGACCATCAAGACCATGACTTCTGCCCAGGATCACAAGCGTGCCATGGATGGGGATCAGGGACTGAATACCGGCGGCATGGGAACTTTCTCTCCCAGTCCTTTTTACACAGAGGAAGTAGATGAATTTTGCAAGAAATATATTTATCAGGCGACAGTAGATGCCATGGCAGCAGAAGGCAGAGAGTTTAAAGGCATTATCTTTTTTGGCCTGATGCTTACACCAAAGGGGCCCAGAGTATTGGAATACAACGCCAGATTTGGTGATCCTGAAGCTCAGGTGGTATTGCCTCGTATGAAGAATGACATCATAGATGTGATGGAGGCTTGTATCGATGGCAAGCTGGATGAGATTGACCTGCAGTTTGAAGATAATGCAGCGGTTTGTGTGGTTCTGGCATCCGACGGTTATCCGGTGGCTTATGAAAAGGGCAAATTGATCACTGGTTTTGAGAATTTTGACGGAAAAGACGGTTATTACTGCTTCCATGCAGGAACCAAGCAGACCCCGGAGGGTATTGTGACCAACGGCGGCAGAGTGTTGGGGATTACCGCTAAAGGAGCAGATTTAAAGCAGGCCCGGGCAAATGCCTATAAGGCTACGGAGTGGATTTCTTTTGAAAACAAATATATGCGTCATGACATCGGCAAGGCCATTGATGAGGCATAAAAGTGCAAATAAACAATAGATGAAATGTCTGATGAAGGACAGATTGGAGGGTATGATGAGAGAGACAAAAGCAAGGAATTGGCGTTTACTGGCCATACTGGCTACTGTGGCTGCAACCGTGATCTATCTGGTGTTGGCAGCAGGCAGCCTGTCACTGCAGGCTCATGCAGAGGAGATCGGCAAAGTGACAGTCAAGTCCGCGAATGTGCGCAAAGAGGCAAGCACCACCGGTGATCTCGTGGGAGGGCTGAAAAAGGGGGATACCTTTACCATCACAGGCGAAACCACAGGCGATGATGGAGCTGTTTGGTACAAGATTACCATAGAAGGCGGTATTCAGGGATACATACGATCCAATCTGGTTGAAAAAAACGGAGAAAACGCCAATGACACCGTGACTGCACAGGTGACAAAGCTGAATCCGGTAAGTGCCACAGTTACAGGCAAGCAGGTAAATGTCCGTAAGAACTGTACCACAACCAGCACTAAGGTTGCTTCCGTAAAAGAAGGCACTGCCATGACCATAACCGGAAAGGCTACAGCCGCAGACGGCAAGGTATGGTATCAGGTTTCTTTCATAGAAAATGGTGCGGAAGTAAGTGGTTTTATCCATTCCGATTATGTGAAGCCGGCGGGTGAACTCACTCCTTATGAGGAACCGACCCAGGATCCCGTGGATGATCCCGTTGATCCGCCTGCGGATATACCCGAAGATCCGGTGGAGGAACCTAAGGATTGGGATACCACTCAGGGAGAAGACGGAAAATGGATGTTGACAGAAAATGCCACCGGAAAGACCTATCCGGTAGATGATCTGATCAAGATTTCCAAAGAAAATGCTACCAAGCTGACAGAGGCCAATAAGGCTCTTAAGAGCCAGAAGACCTGGATTGTTGTATTGGTCATCTTCTTGGTACTGCTGGCAGCAGCGGTTGGTTTCCTGGTATTTAAGTTTAGAGAAGAACTGTTAGAGATGATTCCGGGTCGTGATGACTTCGAGATCAAAAAGAAACCTATTCAAAAGCAGCGCCCCGCAGGTCAGCGTCCTGCAGCGTCTCAGGGTCAGCGCCCTGCATCTCCTCAGGGTCAGCGTCCTGCAGCGTCTCAGGGTCAGCGCCCTGCATCTCCTCAGGGCCAGCGTCCGGCGGCTCCTCAGGGTCAGCGTCCGGTAGCTCCTCAGGGCCAGCGTCCGGCGACTCCTCAGGGTCAGCGTCCGGCAGCACCCCAGGGCCAGCGTCCGGTGGGTGAATCTGCCCAGGATGGGAAGAAGGTAGAGGCTGTGGGAGCATCTTTTGATATGACTGACCTGCAGAATGGGGAAGATAGGATCCGTAAGGAAACAGCCAAGAATCTGGAACAGCAGCAGATTCAGAAGACCTCTTTCACAGGCCAGGCTGCATCCTCTGCTACAAAGAAACCAAAGAATTTTATGGTCGATGATGATGAATTCGCCTACGAATTTTTGAATTGGGATGGCTCCGAAGAAAAGAAATAATCATAAGATCAAAAGGTCGTATGGGCAATTGCCCTTACGGCCTTTTCTTAAATTCCTATAAACTCCCTTGACGAAAATGCTATGTGTGTTATGATATGTATAACAATAAACGGTAGGAGGTTTTAACATGTTGATCATCGAGATTGATTTTAACAGTGAGGAAGCAATCTATCTGCAGCTGCGAAATCAGATCATTATGGGAATAGCCACATCCAGCCTGCGGGAAGGGGACTCCCTGCCGTCTGTCAGACAGCTGGCAGAAGAGATAGGTATTAACATGCATACCGTGAACAAAGCATATACTGTTCTGCGGCAGGAAGGGTATCTGAAGGTAGACAGGCGCAGGGGGGCCGTGGTGGCATTGGATATTGATAAACTGCGTGCAGTAGAAGAACTGCGCAGGGAATTGCAAGTGATCCTGGCAAAGAGCACATGCAGGAATATTTCCCGGGCAGAAGTGCATGCTTTAATAGATGAAATATATGGAGAGTATGGAGGAATTGACTGATGCAATCAGGATTTACAGATAAGGCAAAGGCGGCATTGTTGCTGGCTGAAAAGGTTGCCAAATCTTTGCGGCAGGGTTATGTGGGTACAGAACATATCCTGATAGGCTTGCTGCGGGAGAAAACAGGTGTGGCAGCAAAAGTGCTGTTTGACAATGGGGTGGAGGAAAATCAGGTCATGGATATGATCAAAGACCTGATCGCAGTGGAAAGTCCCGTTTTGATCAAAGACAGGGAGAGTTATTCACCCAGGGCCCAGCGGGTATTGGAGGAGGCTGCCTACCAGGCGGAGAGATTTCAAGAGAGTAAGATCGGTACGGAGCATATTTTGTTGGCCCTGATCAAAGAAGGCGAAAATGTGGCAGTGCGTTTGCTTAACACTTTGGGAGTATCTGTGCAAAAGATCTATGTGGATGTGTTGATTGCTATGGGAGAGGATGGAGGCTTGTACAAAGAGGATCTGGCTAAGAATGGCCGGGGCAAAAAGAGTGCTTCCACCTTGGCCCAGTACAGCAGGGATCTGACGTTGCTTGCCAGAGAGGGGAAACTGGACCCTGTTATCGGCCGAGAGAGTGAGATCAATCGTCTGATTCAGATTCTTAGCAGGCGTACGAAAAATAATCCTTGCCTGATCGGAGAACCGGGGGTGGGTAAGACTGCGGTGGTAGAAGGACTTGCACTGCGCATTGCCAGTGGAGAAGTGCCTTTCACTGTACAGGATAAGCGGGTACTGACCTTGGATCTGTCCGGCATGGTGGCAGGTAGTAAGTACCGTGGTGAATTTGAGGAGCGCATCAAGAAGGTCATCAAAGAGGTGATCACTGATGGGAATGTGATATTGTTCCTGGACGAACTGCACACGATCATCGGTGCAGGCGGTGCGGAGGGAGCTATTGACGCCTCCAATATTCTAAAACCGTCCCTTGCCAGAGGTGAGATCCAGCTGATCGGTGCGACCACTGTGGCAGAGTATCGCAAGTATGTGGAGAAGGATGCGGCACTGGAGCGTAGATTTCAGCCGGTCAATGTGGAGGAGCCTACTCAGGAGGAGGCGATCCGTATTTTGGAGGGCGTATGTCCTAAATATGAGGAACACCACCAAGTAAAGATCACGCCGGAGGCTATTCAGGCGGCAGTTGCTTTGTCTGCCAGATACATCAATGACAGAAATCTGCCGGATAAGGCCATTGATCTAATCGATGAGGCTGCGGCAGCGGCAAGGCTGCAGCATATGCAGATGCCTCAAAAGGAGAAGGAACTGCTGGATCAGATTCGGGAGATGGATGAAAACATGGAGGAGTGTCTGCAGCTGGAGAAGTTCCGGGAGGCAGGCGAGTATAAGAGAAAGCAGGATGACCTGATCACAAAATTTGAGCGTTTACAAAGACGCAGTCAGTTGGCTAAGGAGAGAAAGGAATATACCATTGGCGAAAACGAGATTGCAGAAGTGGTAGCTGTGTGGACCAAGATTCCTGTAAAGAAGCTGGCTGAGAAGGAAAGCGAACGGTTGCTGAAACTGGAGAGCGTGCTGCATAAGCGTGTGATCGGACAGGAGGAGGCTGTACAGGCGGTGGCCAGAGCCATGCGCAGAGGAAGAGTAGGTCTGAAAGATCCTGGCAGACCTATCGGTTCCTTCCTGTTCCTGGGACCTACCGGTGTAGGCAAGACAGAACTGAGCAAGGCCCTGGCAGAGGCTATGTTTGGCTCGGAAAATGCATTGATCCGGGTAGATATGTCAGAGTACATGGAAGGACATTCCGTATCCAAGATGATCGGTTCCCCTCCGGGTTATGTGGGATTTGATGAGGGTGGACAGCTGAGTGAGAAGGTCCGCCGCAATCCCTACTCAGTGGTACTTTTCGATGAGATAGAAAAAGCCCATCCGGATGTGTTCAACATACTTTTGCAGGTGCTGGATGACGGACATATCACCGATTCCAAGGGCCGCAAGGTAAGCTTTAAGAACACGATTTTGATCATGACCTCCAACGCCGGTGCCCAGAGGATCGTGGAGCCTAAGAATCTGGGATTTGCTTCGGAAATTTCAGCGGAGAAGGATTATGAGAAGATGAAATCCGGTGTTATGGAGGAAGTTAAAAAAATATTTAAGCCGGAATTTATCAACAGAATAGATGAGATCATGGTGTTCCATCAGCTCCATCATGACAATATGCGAGAAATCGTGAGCTTGCTGGCAGGAAATCTTTCCAAGCGTTGCGAGAAGCAGTTGGGGATCAGACTGACCTTGTCTCCGGCACTTCGGGAACATCTGGTAGAAAAGTATGCTGACAAAAAAATGGGGGCCAGACCTTTAAAGCGTGCTATACAGACAGTTGTGGAGGATGCACTGGCAGAGGAGATCCTTCATAGGAGAGTACAGACCGGAGATGCTGTGACAGCAGGATTCAAAGCCGGAAAAGTAGTATTTACAGTGAAAAAGCAGAAGGAAGAGGCCGGAGAAGTCTCTGGCGGTACCGGGCAGGAGTAGAGGATGGCGAAAAAAGTTACAACCGTGTTTTTTTGTCAAGAATGTGGATATGAATCCACCAAGTGGCTGGGGCAATGTCCCGGCTGCAGGCAGTGGAATACTTTCGTGGAGGAAAAGATAAATCCTTTGGCCGCACACGCTGCAGCGGGCAGGCAGGAGAAGGGAAGTGCAAAGCCCACACTTTTGTCGGAGATCTCTACGGCAGATGAGGATCGGATCAGCAGTGGCATTGGGGAGCTGGATCGGGTGCTGGGCGGTGGTATCGTGGCGGGTTCCTTGACTTTGGTGGGAGGAGACCCGGGAATCGGTAAGTCCACCCTGCTTTTGCAGACCTGTAGACAATTGGCACTGGCAGGGCATAAGGTTTTGTACATTTCCGGGGAGGAGTCCCTGAGACAGATCAAGATGCGTGCGGATCGTTTGGGCAATTTTACAGAGCAGATGCAACTTTTATGTGAAACCAATCTGGATTTGATAGAGGATACTATCCGACGGACGGCACCGGAGATGGTGGTGATAGATTCCATCCAGACCATGTATAGCGAAATGGTTTCTTCGGCACCGGGAAGTGTTTCTCAGGTAAGAGAAGCTACAGGAGTGCTTTTGCAGCTGGCTAAGGGCATGGGGGTATCCATTTTTATAGTAGGCCATGTGACCAAAGAGGGAACCGTGGCAGGGCCCAGAGTCTTAGAGCATATGGTGGATACGGTTCTTTATTTTGAAGGGGACAGGCATGCTTCCTACCGTGTGCTGCGGGGGGTTAAGAATCGATTTGGCTCCACCAATGAGATTGGTGTTTTTGAGATGCGGGAAGAGGGCTTGATCGAAGTGAAAAACCCGTCAGAATACATGCTAAACGGCAGGCCGGAGAATGCAGCCGGTTCTGTGGTATCCTGCTCCATGGAAGGCACCAGGCCCTTACTAATAGAGATTCAGGCTTTGGTATGCAGGTCTAATTTTGGGATTCCCCGCAGACAGGCCACCGGGACGGACTTTAACAGGGTCAATCTGTTGATGGCGGTTCTGGAGAAGCGGCTGGGAATACAGATGGGAGATTGCGATGCCTATGTGAATATCACAGGGGGCATCCGGATTCAGGAGCCGGCAATCGATCTGGGCATGGTGCTGGCCATTGTATCCAGTTTTAAGAACCGGGCAGTAGATGAAAAGATCATGGCGTTCGGAGAGATTGGATTATCCGGGGAAGTCAGAGCGGTGAGTATGGCACAGCAGCGCGTGCAGGAAGCAGGCAAGCTTGGCTTTACTACCTGTATCATACCCAAAGTGAATGCGGAGAGCCTAAGGCCGGTGGAAGGTGTCCGTGTCATCGGCGTTCGTACCTTGCAGGATGCGGTGGACCTGATCTAACCTGGCATTATTTCAAAATTTGGTATAATTTTCCGAACCTGTCCATATAATATAGTATCTGAGTGTATATACAGTCGGGTAAACTATAGGACCAGAGACGGAGGTTATTATGGCGCGCGGAGTAAAGAAATCCATAGAAGAAAAGATTGCAGAGAAAAAGGAATTGATAGGAGCTCTGGAAATCAGGGTGGAAAAGGAAAAGAAAGAGCTGGAAGTGTTGCTGGCGGAGCAGAAACAGCAGGAAGTGGAGTGCCTTTACAACTTTTTGAAGGAATCCAATTTAAGTGTAGACAAGGCAACAGAGATATTGAAAGCCCAGACATGCATTGCGTGATAAATTAAATCTAGAATTTGAAAAATAATGCTTGCTAATATCCTTTATTCTGTGCTATAATACATTTCGGCAGTTTGAATAGGGGAATCATACAGCGGCAGTATTGCGGTCTCCAAAACCGTTCACGGGGGTTCGAATCCCTCTTCCCCTGTATTTAAAGACACCATTGATGGACTCAATGGTGTTTTTTGATTTTTCAAGACCAACGCCGGAAAAAACGTACTTAATAGATAGAAGGAGGTGAACAACATGGATGATCTGAGGATTATAGAACTTTACTTTGCAAGAGATGAACAGGCAATCATAGAAACGGATGCAAAGTACGGTAAGCTCTGCCACAGTATCAGCTATAAGATCCTAAACAATCGTGAGGATTCCGAGGAATGTGTCAATGATACTTATGTGGGAGTTTGGAATGCAATCCCGCCCACAAGACCGAATAATTTTATGGCTTTTATTTGTAAAGTTGCAAGAAATTTGTCATTAAAAAGATTGGAATATCTGAAGCGAGAGAAACGATCTCAGGCGGTGCTCCTATCTCTGGAAGAGTTGGAGGCGATATTGCCGGATCAGCGGTTTGCGCCCAATGTCAGCGATGAGGATCTGGGGAAACTGATCAGTAAGTTTCTCCGGGATCAAAAAGAAGATGCAAGAAACGTTTTCATCCGCAAGTATTACTTTTTTGATTCTATCGGGGAAATTGCAGGGCGTTATTCCTTTACGGAAAGTAAGGTGAAAAACATGTTGTTCAGCACTCGAAACAAACTGAAAGTTTATCTAATGAAGGAGGGCGTTGAAATATGAAAATACCGAGAATTGTAAATGCCATGGGGCATATTGATGATGATCTTATATCTGGTGCTGTTGAGTCCAAGAAGAAAAAGAAGAATCCATGGATCAAATGGGGATCCTTTGCTGCTTGCTTTGCAGTGCTGTTGATAACAGGTGCTGCCGTGCTGCCATCTCTTTTGGGAGATAAAATTAGTCAGGGAAGATATAAGTATCAGCTATCCAGTATGGAAATGGATGTTGAATGGCCTTGGGAATATAAGACCAATGGAGAGAAATTTCCTGTTATCGAATTTGGTGGAAAGGAGTTCCATATAAAGTCTTTGAGAACTGTGGATAGATCCTATCTTGGAGATTCGCTTGGAGCATGTCAGGCCGAAGGAGTAGATTCTTATACTCAAAAATCCTACACAGAGACCTTTGAAGTTTACAGGATCAGCCACGTGTCTGAGGAGAAGATGATTGCTGTAGGGAATGAGCAAGGCTATTATGTTTATGATGTGGATGAAAAAGCAAAGCCGGAAACCTTTGGCCAGGTGCTGGATCTGTATGGCTTGTCCCAAAATCTGAGATTCAGTCATTTTACCAAATACGAAGGTTATAAGAGTAAAGGATATTTTACATTGGAGGATGATGCATATATTTGGCAGATCCTTTCCGGGTGCCGCGATGCCAAGTTATACAGTGAGACAGATTCCTTTGACAGAAGGGAGCGAAACTACCTGTCCTTTACTGCAACCTCTGATCCCTTGGGTGTGTTCAAGCGTGTGGTCTATATTTCTGAGGATGGCTATTTTGCTACAAACATCTTCGACTATAGTTATACTTACTTCATCGGCCGGGAGAAAGCTGAAGAGATCATTGACTACGCACAGAGTAACTGCACAGAGTCAGAATTTGTACCCTACGCACTTTCGATTGCCGGCACCTTGACCGAGATTGGCGATGGCTATGTTTTGATCGACGATACCCCCTTGTGTTTTGACCCGAAAGACGGTTTGGTATATAAGGTCTTTACCGACGATATCCGAATGAAACGTTGTATGGAGTGTTTTGACATCCGGGTAGGAGATACTGTTGGCGTGCGATACGAGGAACCTGTCTCAGGGAATCATGAGATCCACCATGCCTATTCGATCTACAAAGGAATATTGATCGATGGAGATCTGGCGGTGCCGGAATAATCAAATTAAGCTTCACCCTGCTGAAAAGTGCACAAAAAAACAACAGATGTATATTGTGTTTTTTCACAAAAATAAAAGGAAATGATTAAAATCACTGACAAAAAAGTGGGAAATATGGTAATATTATAAATAATAATCGTTGAGAAAGGGAAGTAGAAATGTTTGAAGTCGGCGAGTATATTATTTATGGTACCAAGGGAGTGTGTATAGTTGCTGATATCGCGCCTATGCATTTGGATGGCATGTCGGATGGAGCACTTTATTATGTTTTGCAGCCATATCATCAGAGCGGCAGCAGGATTTTTGTGTCTGTAGATAATAAAAAGACGATCATGAGAAGGATACTTTCGAAAGATGAGGCACTTTCACTGATCAATGAGATGGCAGATATTTCTGAACTGTGGATAGACAATGACAAGGTGCGGGAGGAAAAATATAAGGAATGTGTCAGGAGCTGTGACTGCAGGGAACTGGTGCGCATTATCAAGACCTTGTACATGCGCAGGATAAAAAGGTTGAAAGAAGGAAAAAAGATCACAGCCACAGATGAGAGGTACCTGAGAATTGCCAGAGAGCAGTTGTATTCGGAGTTATCGATTCCCTTGGATGTTCCTGTGAAGGATATGGAACAGTATATTGCAGAAAAAATTGAAGGATCAAAGATAGGTTCTGTTTAGAGAAAAAACCAAAGGCCCCGCCGCAAGCGAGGTCTTTGGTTTTTTAGGGAAATTAATTTAATAATGCTAAAGTCATTTTATTCTACAGCATTTTTAGAGAAATGTCTACAAAATGACAGCAGAAAAGATTTACTTTTTGGAATTTTGTGTTACAATAAAACTACATGAGTGTCACTTTTCGAAGGTATAGGAGTAGAAGTATGGGCGAAAAGTCATTGCAAAAGAGAAGATACATATTGGAAACGGCCAAAAAGGTCTTCATGGAAAAAGGGTACAAGAATGTAACCATGAAGGATATTGTGGAGGCCTGCCAGATCAGCCGGGGAGGTTTGTATCTGTATTTTGGCAGTACAGAAGAGATTTTTTTGGAAGTGCTGCAGTTGGAGACGCAGGAAACGGACGATGTTTTTTCAGACAATATTGCAGAGGATGCAACTGCATCTGATATTTTGATGTTGTTTTTGAAGGAACAGAAAAAGGAGCTTCTGGGTAAGAAAGACAATCTGACGATCGCAACCTACGAATTTTGTTTTTCGGGAGAGATGGCAAATAAGGACAGTGTTTTGAAAAAAAAGTTTGATTCAGCTGTGAAGATCTTGGAAAAGCTGATCGAGACCGGGGTAGAGAACGGTGAGTTCTTCTGCGAGGATTGCAGAGCTACCGCCAGAAATGTCATGTTTGTGCTGGAGGGGCTGAAAATTGCAGCTCAGACCATCGGTATCACAGCAAAGACAGTAGATGAGGAACTGATGTATATTTTACAGGGCCTCGGTATTGACGAGTAAAAAATAAGGCTAGAATGCATAATATGGAGGTTAAGGATGGAAAGCGTTAAACGAATTTATGTGGAGAAGAAGGCACCTTTTGCGGTAAAGGCAAAGGAACTTCAGGAGGAAGTGAAGAATTATCTGGGTATCGGTATTACCGGTGTCAGAGAGTTCATCCGCTATGATGTGGAGAATATTTCCGATGAGGTTTTTGAAAAGGCCTGCAAAACTGTGTTTTCTGAGCCACCTGTGGATGATCTGTACCTGGAGACCATCGAGATCGGTAAGGATGAGAGGATTTTCAGTGTGGAGTATCTGCCCGGACAGTTTGACCAGAGAGCGGATTCCGCGGTACAGTGTGTGAAGTTTTTGAAAGAAGATGAGGAGCCTATTATTAAGACAGCGGTTACCTATGTGATCGCCGGTCAGATTTCGGACGAGGAGTTTGATAAGATCAAGGCCTATTGTATCAATCCTGTGGATTCCAGAGAGACAGATCTGGTGAAACCTGCCACCCTGGTGACAGAGTTTGAAGAACCGGCTGATGTGGCAATTTTGGATGGTTTTCAGGATATGGGGGAGGCAGAGTTTAAGAAATTGTACGATTCTCTGGGCCTTGCCATGACCTTTAAGGATTTTCTGCATATTCAGAATTATTACAAGAACGAAGAGCACAGAGAGCCTACCATGACGGAGATCCGGGTGCTTGACACCTACTGGTCTGACCATTGCCGTCATACCACTTTCTCTACGGAACTGACAGATGTGGAGTTTGGTGAGGGCTATTATCGTGCACCTCTGGAAAAGACATATCAGAACTATCTGGACACCAGGGCAGAGATCTTTGCAGGCAGAAGCGATAAATTTGTATGCCTGATGGATTTGGCGCTGATGGCGATGCGTAAGCTGAAAAAAGAAGGAAAACTGCAGGACATGGAGGAATCGGAAGAGATCAATGCTTGTTCTGTTGTGGTACCTGTTGAAATGGAATGTGAAAACGGCGAGAAGGTGACAGAGGAGTGGTTGGTATTCTTTAAGAATGAGACCCACAACCATCCCACAGAGATCGAGCCTTTTGGTGGAGCGGCTACCTGCCTTGGCGGTGCCATCCGAGATCCTTTGTCCGGCAGAGGATATGTTTATCAGGCCATGCGTGTGACCGGTGCGGCAGATCCTACGGTGCCCGTTGCAGACACCTTAAAAGGTAAGCTGTCCCAGAAGAAATTGGTGCGCGGCGCGGCCAGCGGATATTCCTCTTATGGTAACCAGATCGGTCTGGCTACTGGCCTGGTAAAAGAAATTTATCATCCCGATTACGTTGCAAAGCGTATGGAGATCGGTGCGGTTATGGGTGCGGCGCCCAGAAATTGTGTAGTCCGCGGAACATCTGATCCCGGGGATATTATTATTCTGCTGGGCGGCAGGACCGGCCGTGACGGCTGCGGCGGTGCTACCGGTTCTTCCAAGGTGCACACAGAAGAGTCTATTGAAACCTGCGGTGCAGAAGTGCAGAAGGGAAATGCGCCTACAGAGCGTAAGATACAGAGACTGTTCAGACGCGGTGAAGTGAGCAAGCTGATCAAAAAGTGTAACGATTTTGGTGCCGGCGGTGTGTCCGTTGCCATTGGTGAGTTGGCAGCCGGTCTCCAGGTGGATCTGGACAAGGTGCCTAAGAAATATGCAGGTCTGGATGGAACAGAGCTTGCCATTTCCGAATCTCAGGAGCGTATGGCAGTGGTGGTGGATCCTAAGGACGTGGATACCTTCCTGGCTTATGCCCACGAGGAAAATCTGGAGGCGGTTCCGGTGGCAGTGGTGACGGAAGATCCCAGACTGGTACTGAACTGGAGAGGCAAGGATATTGTAAATATTTCCAGAGCCTTCCTGGATACCAATGGCGCTCATCAGGAGACCACTGTAAAAGTGGATATTCCGGAAGAAAAAGAGAATTATCTGAAGAAAATTGCTGTTCCCGCAGTTGAGGAAGCGGTGAAAGAGGGCGATAAAAAGAAGGCGTGGATGGCTCTCATGGGCGATCTGAATGTGTGCTCCCAGAAGGGGCTGGTGGAAATGTTTGATGCATCCATCGGTGCCGGAAGTGTGTTCATGCCTTACGGTGGCAAGTATCAGTTGACAGAGACCCAGGCCATGGTAGCCAAGCTGCCTGTGCTGAAGGGCAAGACCGACACGGTTACCATGATGAGCTATGGATTTGATCCCTATCTGTCCTCCTGGAGCCCTTATCACGGAGCTGTTTATGCAGTGACAGAGTCTTTGGCCAAGATTGTGGCAAACGGTGGTGATTTCAGCAAGGTGCGCTTTACCTTCCAGGAGTACTTCAGACGTATGACTGCAGATCCTTCCCGTTGGAGTCAGCCTTTTGCGGCACTGCTGGGTGCTTATGATGCACAGATGGGCTATGGCCTGCCTTCCATCGGCGGCAAGGATTCCATGTCCGGTACCTTCAACGAGATCGATGTACCGCCCACACTGGTATCCTTCGCAGTGGATGTGGCAAAGGCAGGAGAGATCGTTTCACCTGAGCTGAAGAAGGCGGGCAATGTGCTGGTGCGTTTTGAGATAGAGAAGGACAGCTATGATATTCCGGTATACGAGAAGGTTATGGCACTGTACGACCAGATTCATGAACTGATCGTGAAGGGTGTGATCGTATCCGCATATGCTTTGGATGCAAAGGGCGCAGCGGCAGCCTTGTCCAAGATGGCTTTCGGTAACAAGCTGGGTATCAAGCTGCAGGATGACCTGACCATGGCAGAACTGTTCGGACAGGGACTGGGTGATCTTGTTGCAGAAGTGGATGCTGCCAAGCTGGCACAGTTGGAGGCTTCTGGCGTGGCATATCGCACCTACGGCTGCGTGACAGAGGAAGCCGTCATTGTCTGGGGTGATGTGAAGATCTGTCTGGAGGAAGCTCTGGCAGCCTGGAAGAAGCCTTTGGAGAAGGTGTTCCCCACCATTGCAGTGAAGGGCGCAGATCCTGTGGCAAGCGACTGCTATAAGGCAGACAGTATTTATGTATGCAAGAACAAGGTGGCAAAACCCACCGTATTTATACCCGTATTCCCGGGCACCAACTGTGAATATGATTCCACCAAGGCCTTCGAAAGAGCCGGTGCCAATGTGGTGACCAAAGTATTCCGCAACATGACCGCAGAGGATATCAGACAGTCCGTGGACGAGTTTGAAAAGGCCATCGGACAGGCACAGATCATCATGTTCCCCGGAGGCTTCTCCGCCGGCGATGAGCCCGATGGAAGCGCCAAGTTCTTTGCAACTGCCTTCCAGAATGCGAAGATGAAGGAAGCAGTTATGAAGCTCTTAAACGAGAGAGACGGTCTGGCACTGGGTATTTGTAACGGTTTCCAGGCGCTGATCAAGCTGGGACTGGTGCCTTACGGTGAGATCGTAGGCCAGAAGGAGGATTCCCCCACCTTGACCTTCAACACCATCAACAGACACATTTCCAAGATGGTCTACACCAAGGTGGTATCCAACAAGTCTCCTTGGCTGCAGAAGGCAGTTCTGGGAGAGACTTACTGCACACCTGCCTCCCACGGCGAAGGCCGCTTTGTAGCACCGAAGGAGTGGATCGACAAACTCTTTGCAAACGGCCAGGTGGCAACCCAGTATGCAGATATCAATGGCAATGTGTCCATGGATGAGGAGTGGAACATCAACGGTTCCTACGCAGCCATCGAGGGTATTACCTCACCGGACGGCAGATGCTTTGGTAAGATGGCCCATGTGGAGAGAAGAGGTGCCAGCGTGGCCGTGAATATCTACGGAGAGCAGGATTTGAAGATATTTGAATCCGGTGTGGAGTACTTTAAGTAAAAAATAAGCACAAAAATAAAGAGAAAATACGACCTTGTAAGGGTTCCGATGTGAGCCCGCAGGGTCGTTTTTTTATTGGAGATTTTGAGTGAAGAAAGTGGAAAATACCTTGTATATTCGGCATTTTTTATAGCTGCAGGAAGTGCTGTAATGTGAGTTGGAAGAAAGAGGGAAAAGATAGTTGCCAGCGTTAGAGTTTGTTTTCTTACTGAGGTAGAATTACAGGTCAAAAATCTATCCGCCGTAACAGAGCTTGCACAGAGCTCCCGGCAGATAGACTTATCAGATAAGTGAAATCTATCTGCTGAAAATCCCTAAAATCTGCTATTAGTTTCATCCGTAAAATGTACGATACAAGAATTTATCTGCTTTTATGAGTAAAAAATGCTCGAAAAGGACTACTTTTGGCGTATATATCACTAAAACTATAGAAATCTATCTGAACAAGGAGTTGCAAATGTGTTTTAAAATCATCCGCTTTTATTTTATTTTGCAAATCTATCGGACAATCTTTCGGGATCCTGAGTGACTATAGCCAGAGACGCTGGCGCATATTGCAATAATTATATTTTAAGAAAATGCGATTCACTACAAAAATTCGGAATATATGATAAATCACTAAATAAAATCTCATCTATAGTAATACAAAAATGTTTTGCTAATTTAATAAGAAAATCGAGTGTGGGTGGACGAATTCCAGTTTCTACCTGACTAACAGATGATTTGCTTTCGCCTATAGCGAGGCCTAGTTGGTCTTGTGTTTCACCAAGTGCATCACGAAGATACTTGATATTGTTACCTACTTTATAGAAATACGATTTATTTATGAAGGGGACAGGCAGTAGGTGTGTCCGGTATGTAATGCGGTCTTTGACCTGGAGGGTGTGGAGACGGAAGATGAAGGCATAAGCGTGGAAGATGCGGCGCAGATATGAATTTCTCATAGTAGGGACGAGGATTACATGTTTGGATTTACGGAAGATGAATTGGGGTTGTCGGGAAATATCAAGAAAATGTAATTTCCCACAAAAATTCGGAATGATATGTTGAATAATAGATAAAATATGTGATATACTATTTTCGAGAAAATGTGAGTTGCCACAAAAATTCGGGGGAAATCATGGAGATTAAAAGAGACAGATATATAAAAAAATTATTGGATAGAAAAGAAAATGGTCTGGTTAAAGTTATTACCGGAATCAGACGATGCGGTAAATCTTATCTGCTGTTTCAGTTGTATAAGAAAGAACTGACGGGCCAAGGAATAGACAGCGAACATATTATTACCATGGCGTTGGATGATATTGAAAATATAGAATACAGGGATGCCATAAAACTCTACAAATATGTAAAAGAACAGATAAAAGATGACAAGATGTACTATGTTTTCTTAGATGAAATTCAGATGCTCAACAGTAATTTTGCGGATTTAATCAATGGACTTATGCATATTGAAAATCTGGACATTTATGTGACCGGCAGCAATTCCAAGTTCCTCTCCAGCGATATATTGACTGAGTTCAGAGGCAGGGGAGATGAAGTCAGAGTATTTCCCCTTTCCTTCAGCGAATTTCATACCGCTTATGATAGTGTGAGAGATGCGTGGAAAGATTATTATACCTATGGTGGATTGCCGTTGATATTGTCGAGAAAGAGCGATGAATTAAAAGCGGAGTATCTGATCTCTCTGTTTTCCAATATCTACCTTAAAGATATTAAAGACAGAAATAATATTAAAACAGATGATGAACTTGATATTCTGGTGGATATCGTTGCTTCCGCAATGGGATCATTAACCAATCCGTTAAAGCTCTCCAATGCTTTTAAGAGCATTAGCCAGAAGACTTTGTCAGATAAGACAATCAAACAGTACCTTGATTATCTGATGGATGCCTTTATGTTGGAAAAAGCTGTGCGATTTGATGTGAAAGGTAAGAAGTATATAGATACGCCGGCAAAATACTACTTTGAGGATGTAGGACTTAGAAATGCCCGTCTTAATTTCAGACAGCAGGAAGAGAACCACATCATGGAAAATATCATTTACAACGAGCTTCGTAGCCGGGGGTACCGGGTAGATGTGGGAGTGGTGGAAACCTTTGAAACAAGCGCAGAGGGAAAGACTGTCCGAAAGCAACTGGAGATAGACTTTATTGCCAACAAGGGCAACAAGAAATATTATATTCAGTCAGCTTTTGAGATGCCAACAGAAGAAAAGATGAAGCAGGAGAAAAAATCCTTGAACAAACTAAATGATTCTTTCAAAAAGTTTGTAATCGTCAAGGATGATATAAAAATGGAAATTGACGAGTATGGATTGATTACTATGGGAGTTTTTGAATTTCTGTTAAATGAAAACAGCTTGGAGGTATATTGAGAAAGGGTATTCAATGTACATTAAACAGCAGTTTTGAATTCAGGGAACAAAAGATATTTGGAATTAGTGTTTAAAGATTAAATGATGAACGGAGATAGAGGAAAGTGCAGCTTTTTTATGGAGTGCCTGAAGATATTGAAAACTGGATGAGTCTTGTAACACGGGTCAGATGGAATTTTCCCGGTCTTGAGACTCAAGAGAAGCTGGATGAGCATAAAGCCACCGTTCTAAGATTTATGGGAAAACTGCAGGCTATTTGCGTGAAAGAAGGAAATGAAATTGCAGGCGTCATGCTGTTTTCGAGAGGACACAACATGATCTGTTGTCTTGCA
Organism: Lachnospiraceae bacterium; assembly: GCA_015056865.1. GTDB lineage: Bacteria > Bacillota > Clostridia > Lachnospirales > Lachnospiraceae > Acetatifactor. Next base: position 61,008 of record SVFM01000011.1, on the reverse strand, counting down.
GTCTCTCCCGATTATCGTCGGCGTGGTGTTGCGACCATACTTATGGACGAAGCTCTCCGGAATTTGGATAGGACAAAGGAAATATCCGTTTCTACATTTAGAGCCGATGATGAAAAAGGCCCTGCACCAAGAGCTTTGTACGAGAAATATGGGTTTGTAGAGGATGTTCTGATTGAAGAGATGGGTTATCCGAACCAGAAGTATATTCTCCATCCTATCGGATTAAAACGAGGAACTGTGAAACTGTGCGAACACGAGAAAGCATGGGAAATCGAAGCGCAGAACACGATTGTACGTTTGAGAAAGATATTGGGTAATGTCATTAAGGATATTCAGCATGTGGGCAGTACATCCATTTCCACAATAAAGGCTAAGCCAATCATTGATATTGCGCTTGCAGTTGATGATTTTGAGGATATCTTAGCTTTCGAAAAAGAACTAAGAGATGATGGCTTTTACTATCGTCCAAATGCACAAGCGTCTCTTCGAAATCAACTGTTGTTTGCTTGCGGAAACTATTATGATGGTTCCGGAGATCTTCAGACGCATTTTATTCACGTTGTATTAACCGGCAGTATGGAATGGATAAACTATATAAACTTCAGAGATTATCTGGGCGGCACGCCGACAGTTGCGAAAGCGTATGAAGATTTGAAGGTTTCACTTGCCGAACAAGCTCCTATTGACGGTGGAAGGGAAAAATACCTCAAAGGAAAGCACGACTTTATTGTATATACACTGAGAAAGGCATTGGTCAATTCGTTTTTGGGGAAAACAGTTGATATTTCGATCGATAGACCGAAGGGAAGTATTCACCCGAAGCATGGCGATATCCTCTATCCCGTCAACTATGGATATATACCACATGTGATTGGCGGTGATAGCGAAGAGCTTGATGTTTATTTGTTGGGTGTTGATACTCCGGTAAAGGAATATACCGCACGAATTATCGGCATTGTACATCGGCGCAACGATGTTGAAGATAAACTTGTTGCGGCACCGGAAGGAATGAGCTTTACCGCGAAAGAAATCACTGAGGCGGTCAGATTCCAAGAACAGTATTATGATAGTGAAGTAGAAGTTTTATTATAACGAAAGAATACAATTTGGAGGTGAGATAGTGATCATCAGTGCAAGTCGTAGGACTGATATTCCGTCCTATTACTCAGAATGGTTCTTCAATAGGCTTAAAGACGGTTATGCCTATGTCCGTAATCCGATGAATCCTCATCGGATCAGCGAAGTGTCATTGTCTCCCGATGTGGTAGATGGAATTGTTTTCTGGACCAAGAACCCAACACCAATGTTGAATCGTTTGCATGAGCTGCAGGACTATGCATACTACTTTCAGTTCACGTTGACTCCGTATAGAACGGATGTTGAGAAATGCCTCCCATCAAAGAAGGACATTATCATACCGACATTCCAAAAGCTCTCGTCGCTGATCGGTAAGGAGCGCGTAGTGTGGCGATATGATCCGATACTGCTGAGCGACAAATATACGATGGAGTATCATATGAAATATTTCCGCGTGCTTTGTGAAAGAATCGCAGATTACACGGAGAAATGCACCATAAGCTTCCTTGACCTATATAAAAGCATTCAACGCAGCATTTCTCCTCTGGGTATTCGTCCATTGTCTCCCGGACAAGCGGAAGAGTTGGCGGGATACTTCAGTGAAGTTGCTAAAGAGTATGGAATTTATATTGACACCTGTGCTGAGGATATTGATCTTGATAAGTATGGAATTGAACACGCCCGTTGTATCGATCGACAACGTTTGGAGCGTACCGGGAATTATAAGCTGGATGTCGAACGAGACAAAAATCAGCGTGCTGCGTGCGGATGTGTTGCAAGTATAGACCTTGGAGCTTATAACACCTGCAGAAATGGTTGTGTTTATTGTTATGTCAACTTCAATCAGACGCTTGTGAGGAGTTGCTGTGATAAGCATGATCCTACCTCTCCGTTACTTTATGGCAAGGTATCTGCGGATGACATTATTAAGCTAAGAGAGATGAAGTCCCTTCGGGATGGTTAAATGAATTTGTTTGGATAAGGAGAGGAACGCAAATGGATACTATAAAAATTGGATGAAGGTCAGAAAGGAGCAGTTTATGAAATGTGCAGCGGATTTTCGATATATTGCAAGAGAAGTATTACGTGGGAAATGGATGGTTGCCGTAATAGCCGGCTTGGTGGCTTTTATGCTTGGTGGCTTAGGGTCAGAGGGTCCGGAGGTAAAACTGAACATTGATATGTCAGGGGCAAATGTGAACTTTGAGATTGCCGGACAGACAATCCTTTCCTCCAACGGTGCGTTGAATGACCGATTGGGAATGATACTGGCAGGAAGTGCCATATATATTGCATTAATAGCCATTGTCATGGCGGTGGTGTATTTTGTACTTGGGAGTGTTGTGGAAGTGGGTTATGACAGATTCAATCTGGCATTAGTGGATCGGTCAGAAGCCAAAATTGATATGTTGTTTACATATTTTCATAATTGGAAAACTACGGCAGCGGCCAAATTTTTGCAAAGTTTCTATATCCTGTTATGGTCCCTGCTGTTTATCATACCGGGAATCATTGCCACCTACAGTTATGCAATGACCGGCTTCATTCTGGCGGAGCATCCGGAGCTGACAGCCAGTGAAGCGATTGCCCGGTCCAAAGAAATCATGTCCGGCAATCGGTTCAGACTGTTTTGCCTACAGCTTAGTTTTATCGGGTGGTCAATCCTGTGTACGCTCACCTTGGGGATTGGAAACTTGTGGCTGCGGCCTTATAAGCAGGCAGCTAGGGCGGCGTTTTACCGGGAAATATCCGGAACGGAGGTATAGTGGAGGGGACTTATGGTAGGGTATATATATGGTTTATGGAAAGTATAAATGTATTTTAGGGAGATATTCTTGAGCAAGTAGTCCTAAAAGAAAATCTTGACTATATAGGATATATCCTATATAATTATTTTAGAAATATAGAGGACGATTTTAAAATGCCAATAATATCCCGATTTCACGGAATAGTAATAAAGATGTACCTTAGGAGAAAAGAGCATAATCCACCACATATTCATGCAATTTATGGAGAATATATCGGTATGTTTTGTTTGGCGGATGGAGAGATGTTTGAGGGAGATATACCATCTAAGGAACAGAAGTTGATCAAAACGTTTGTATTAAAATATGGAGAGGAATTATTAAACATGTGGGAAACACAACAGTTTTCTACGTTAGAGCCACTCGAATAATAGAAGGGAGGATGCAATATGACACACAGAATCGTATCTGTTATACCGATGAAAAATATGGTTTTGCTTGTTGGGTTTCAAAATGGTGTAGAAAAGACATATGATATGCGTACGTTGTATCCTGTATTTCCACAGTTTAAAGTATTTGAAAAAGATATAGAATTGTTTAATCGTGTTCAAGTTGATATGGGGGGGTATGGCATCTCTTGGAATGACGATTTAGACTTGGATGCAGAAGAGATATGGGAAGAGGGAATTGAAGTAAGTAAGAAAGAAGCGGATGTTGTTGCTTTGCTTGCGGAGAGCCTAATCAAAGCAAGAGATATTGTGGGAATGACACAGAAACAACTATCCGAATCTACCGGAATATATCAGGCTGATATCAGTAAGATCGAGCGTGGTCTTGCCAATCCATCATTATTTACCCTGAAACGGTTAGCAGAAGGATTAGGCTTGAAACTGAGGATTGAATTTGAAAAGTAACAAGAAAACTTTCCTGTGGTAAGTTGGTTGGGATTTATAAGTATTAAGAAACCTGTAAAAGACGACAGGTAGGCACTCCAAGGGGAGTCCACCCATCGTCTTTTTTGAATTTATGCTCTGACCAGTCCCATGGGGCCCTGGGCAAACAATCTCCGGTCCATATATTTTACATCCTTGATAATGGGCGGAAAGTCCATCTGGGCCAGAATATCCTTCTCTAGATCTACACCGGGTGCAATTTCCCGCAGTTCAATACCCTCTGAGGTAAGTTCCAACACAGCCCGCTCCGTTATGTACAGAACGGTTTGTCCCGCTTGCTTGGCATAGGCACCACTGAAGGTAATTTGTTCCACCTGCTGCAGGAACTTTTTGCTTCTTCCTTCCTGCAGGATGGTGATGCCGTCGGTATTTACGGCTACTTCCAGTCCGCCGGCAGTAAAGGTGCCGCAGAATACCACTTTCTTGGCGTTCTGGGAGATGTTGATAAAGCCTCCGCAACCTGCAATTTTTGTGCCGAACTTGCTTACGTTTACGTTGCCTTCGCGGTCTGTCTGGGCAAGACCCAGAAAAGCCAGATCCAGTCCGCCGCCGTCATAAAAATCAAATTGACTGGGCTGTTCCAGAATACAATCCGGATTGGTGGTAACGCCGAAATCTCCGCCTGCAGCGGGAAAACCACCGTTGGTACCGGCTTCGGTGGTCAGAGTTAGGTTTTCAATGCCTTCTTCCGCAGCGATGGCAGCTACGCCCTCGGGCATTCCGATTCCCAGGTTGATGATGGAGCGGGGCTTAAGTTCCATGGCTGCGCGGCGCACCACCACCTTGCGTGCATCCAGTTTCATGGGAGAAAGGGCCTTTACAGGCATCCGTACTTCTCCGGAAAAGGCTGGATTGTACTGGGTGGCGAAGGTCTGCATGTGATTGGCGGGATCAGAAACCACCAAGGCATCTACATAAATACCCGGAAGCTTCACAAGCCTGGTGTCTAGGGTTTTATAATCTACGATCTTTTCTACCTGCACAATGACATGGCCGCCGCTGTTTTTGGCAGCCTGTGCCATGGCTATGGCATCTGCAACAATTCCTTCCCGCTGGAAGGTGCAGTTACCGTTTGTGTCGGCATAGGTGGCTCTAATGATGGAAACATGAATGGGAAAAGCCGGATAGAATAGTTTTTCTTCACCTCCAAGCTCGATCAGCTGAACCATGTCCCCCTCCTGGGCTGCTTTCTCATTGAGTTTTCCACCCTCCAGGCGGGGATCCACAAAGGTGCCAAGACCCACATGGGTGATCACGCCGGGTTTGCCGGCTGCGATATCCCGGTACATGTGGGAGATCACTCCCTGGGGCAGATTGTATGCAGCCACCTTATTTTCTAATGCAAGCTTTTGGAGTCTGGGAACCAGCCCCCAGTGACCACCGATCAACTTGCCTACCAAACCTTCTTCGCCCAGGTGATTCAAACCGCGTTCTTTTCCATCCCCCTGGCCGGCAGCATAGACTACGGTCAGATTGCGGGGAGATCCTTGTTCTAAAAATCTTTTCTGTATGGCCACAGACAGTTCCTCCGGGTGGGCAGCCCCTACAAATCCACCGAAAGCAATGGTGTCACCATCTTTGATATATTCGGCAATTGCTTCTGTTGCACTCAGGATCTTTACCATATCATTAAATCCTTCCTTTTTTAAGATTTTCTTGTCCCCATTATATTGAGATAAAACTATAATGTAAAATGAAGTTTTATTATCCAATCATTACTTTCTTGCATGATTTCGTAAGATATGCTATACTTACATGAACATTTTTTATTTATATTTTACGAATCTATAAAAAATAGTTATGGATACTTTCTGAGAAGGTATGATTTTGTGGATTATGAACAGAAATCAAATTGAAAATTTGTGTAATATTACGGAGGATTTATCATGGATATTCATCATTTGAAGTATTATATTGCGGTGGTAGAAAGTAAGAATTTTACCAAGGCCGCAGAGCGTTTGCAGGTTACACAGCCTATGTTGACCAGGATTGTCCAACAGCTGGAAGAGGAGCTATGTGTAAAACTGATCGACCGGACCAGCAAGCGCTTTTATCTGACCGATGCGGGAGAATTGTTCTATCGTGAAGCCAAAGAGGTGCTGGCTCATTTTTCGGAATTGTATCGCAATATAGACGATGTGAAATCCGGCAATGCGGGTAATGTGCGGGTAAGCATACCGGGTGTTTTGCTGGACACCTATTTTCCCCAGCTGTTGATGAACTTTCGTCGGCTTTATCCCAATATTAATATCAGTATTGTGGAGGAGGGGTCTAAGCTTACCACCCAATCCGTGTTAAGCGGACAATCGGATCTGGGATTGGTGATGTTGCCGGTTTCCCATCTATCTCATTTTTGTGTGACCCGTCTGGTGCAGGACGTATGTCAGCTTATGGTGCCCAAGGGGCATCCGCTGACCAGGTACACCTGTGTCCCCCTGCAAATGTTGCGCGAGGAACCCATCATAACATTCAGCGATACCTCCACTCTCCATGATGAATTTATCAATCTGTGCGAGAGGGAAGGGTTTTCGCCCAATATTATCTATAAAAGCTTTATGCCAAACTTTACATTCGATATGGTAAGTCTGGGGCTGTGTGTTGCGGTATTGCCGGCTCCCATCATTAAGCGATATATGACGGAGGATTTTGTGGCATTGCCGCTGGTTCCTACTGTGAAGTGGGACATTGCTGTGATCACCAAGAAAAATCAATACCAATCTTTTTCTACACGTAAATTGGTCAAACATATTGAAAAATATTTTGAGGAAAATGCTTGATTTCGCTCTATAAATATGAGAAAATATAAAAAAATATCGGTGAAAATAGGCCGATTGTTTTTTGCCTATTGTGACAAAATATTTTTCTCTTTCAAGGAGGCATTTTATGAAATACGGAAGACTGTTTAAGCGTGTTACAGCTTTGGCAATGAGTGCCATGATGATCATAGGAGGTGTTCCTTCTACATCCCTTGGGAATGTGTCGGCCCAGGAGGAAATACATAAGATTTATACATATAACGAGGAGACGGGTGAGAAATATGTGGCCGATGTGGACGGCATATACCTGTCTGATTCTAATACAATCAACGGCTGGAAAAATTATTTTACGGATTCCAGCACGGAGTATGCAGGAGCGGTATGGACAGACAAGGCGGTGTTTATCAAGGATCCTTCCAATCAGTTAAGCACCCCTATTCCCGGTGATTTTGCAAATCTGAGCCAGGCCATTGTGAGTATGAATGGCAACTCTGTGGAAATAGATGCAAACGGGAATATTGTGATGACCACTAAGGCGGATGCATATACAGTAGATGTGGCTGATGAGAATTTCCTGGTTGCCATGTCTGCATTGGGTTCAACCAAGCAGATCACCGGCTATTCCGCATTGCCCAGTGATACCGTTTTCATGCTTGACTTTTCAAATAGTATGTCAAATGCGGACAAGTCAAGGATGATTGAAGCAACCAATAAGGCGATTGAGAAGCTGCTTGCTGTGAATAACTACAACCGTGTTGCAGTGATCGTTTATGATACAGGCGCAGAGACTTTGCTCTCCATTGACAGATATTCCACAACCAAGACGGCAACGGATGATCAGGGAAGTAGTTATCCTGTTTATGTGGAGCTTACCAGCAATTATGGACAGCTTAGGACGGCGAGAACTACCACAACTTCTACAGTGCAGGTTACTGTCACTAATCCCACTGATGCCCAGTGGGCTACTATCTTGGACAATATCCCCACCAGGTCTATTTGGCAGGATCGGGATGATTATAGAAGAGCGGTTGCCAATTATTTTGAGAACGCTCTGTCTGAGGATGTGCTTGGAGTGGATATCAATTGGCGCAGAGAACTCAATGGCAATAATACCAACAATATTCATCAGTGGGATGAGGACCAGTGGAGAGAATGGCTGGGGGAAGTCGTTGAGGATGCCTCGGAGCAAACGGTTACTACTACAACTACTACAATCGATCTGAAAGATAGTCAAGGACAGGGTGTAGAGCGCAGTGTAAGTCTTGGCGGAGCTACCTTTATTCAGAGCGGAATTTATGCTGCTTCAGAATTGTATAAAGAAATATATGAAAACAATGATACGTCTATTGATACCGGCCTGATTCAGGGTGGTACGGCCCGTATACCTATTGCAGTGTTGATGTCCGACGGAGCGCCTACCTATGCAACCCTTGATTACACCTCTGCTTCCAACGGTGCTTATAAGATCGGCGGTGGTGGTAATGACAGTATTGATGATGCTTTGGTGTTCCCCACACAGCTGACTGCGGCTCATCTTAAGAGGATGATGGAGGAATATTATGGCAGGGAAGCTTTGTTTTATACGCTGGGCCTTGGCATTGAATACGCTGAAGCAAACCGGGTACTGAATCCTTCCAACAATACTTCTACAAGGATTGATAATTATTGGAGTAATTATGATGTTACACAGAAGAATGCAGAGTTAAGTGAATATAGTTATGGCAATCAGAGGATAACCCGTTTGGAGGGCGTGGAAGATTCTCTTACACCTTACAGATATTATGTGGATGAATATTTCCCGGCAGATGATGCGGATGACCTGCTGAATGCTTTTGACAGTATTGTAGAGGCCATCATCATTCAGTCCAAGTATTATCCTACACTTGTAGAGGCCTCAGCACATGACTTCGACGGTTACCTTACATTTGAGGATGAACTCGGCGAGCACATGGAAGTAAAAGAGATTGAAGGTATTGTGCTTGGAAATACCATTTATACCGGTCAGGCATTTTTGGATGCGCTGAACAAGTCTGATGCATTTGGTAATGCGTCCACTTGGAGTGTTTACGGAAATGAGCTTCTTAGATCCATCAGCGAGCGTATGGGTATTCAGGAGAACGAGGCAAGAACATTGCTCGCAGCAGCATATCGTGCCGGCGGAACCAATAACAACGGTCAACCTCTGAACCAGACAGGACAGTTGTGGGATGCCAATTATATCGGCTGGTATGCAGATGAAACAGGAAAATATCTGGGTCATTGGGACGACGAACTTCATACGCAGGCAAACTATCCGGAGGGCACAGCGTATCTGAATAAGTGTTATATTTTCCAGGGCGATCTTACCGGCACCACAACCAGTGTTGCTGGTGGAGATATGATGCATATCGTTGTACAGGTTCATGAAGAGATCGCAACCGGTCATCAGTGTGTGATATGGAAAATTCCTGCGAATCTGATTCCACTTGTTACCTATGAAATCTCTGTCGACAGCAGCAGCCTTGATACAGCTGAGAATATTTCATTGACAATGGATACGGAACAGCCGATCCGCCTTTTGTATGAAGTTGGATTGTCTGACAAAATAAACGATGTGAACATGAAGGATGTCGTGGGAGCTGCACACCATAGCCATCCTGTTAAGGACGCGTCCGGAAACATTGTGGGTTATGCATTTTACTCCAACCGCTGGGGCGAGGGACATTCACTGGATGGCAGCGGGGCAACGGATATACTTGATCCCAATTCACATTTAGCCACAGTATCACATTTCCATCCGTTTGAGCAGAATGAGAGATATTATTATGTAGAAGACAGTGTGCTTTACTATGTGGCAGATGCCGGTGCAGCAACTGATGAGCAAAAATATGCTTTGTATAAGGCAGATACTGCACCCCAGGGTGGTGATGATGACTTTTATCATATCTACCGGATCATTGAGAAGGTGGGTGAAAAATATCAGGTAACGAGAAAGTTTGTGCCTGTTGCAGCAAGCGTTCTGAATGCCACCGGGGATATGGCTATTTCGCGTATTGCAGATGCCACAAATCCAAACAATGGAGCCTGGTATGTTCCTGCAGGACAGATTTATCAGCAGATTGCAAGACATCAGCAACCAAAGGATGATGGAAATACAACTGGCCTAGGAGCAGATGGCGTGGATCCTGTTGCACAGGGCAATGTTACCCAAACCATTCCATATTATGATTATCCTGTAATTGTTCCCGGTCAGGGAACGGGCTACAGCATTTATGATTTTCTTGGAAACAACGGCCGTTTGGTAAAATATTTGGCTTCAGGAATCAAGTTGACCAAAACAATTGATGACAGTACAGCTGCAGGGACTGTAGAATTTACATTCCAGGTGGAATTGAGCAATGCAGCAGGGCTGAAGCTTTGTGATGCAAATGGGAATGATATTACAGAAGCATCAGTGCAGAGCGGCAAATTGGCTGTGTCCGGCAATGTTGCCACAGTGAAGATCAAAAACGGTGAAACCGTACATATTATGGGCCTTGCAGAGGGAACTACCTATACGGTTTCCGAAGTGCTCAGTCGCGACACAAGTACTACCAATAGAGATGATTACACAGTAGATGATAACTATGCGGTTAAGACTGTTAAGTATAACGGTGTTGCAGCAGAAGTGACGACTACAAGTGCTGCTGACGGGACCGTGATCACCACAACCAGCAAAACACCCACTTATACAATCAATCAGTATCAGATTGATGAGGTGGAATTTGTCAATACACGCACCACACATGAAGGAAGTCTTGAAATCGTCAAGGTGGTGACACATCCTTACGGTGATGCGTATGAATTAGCGTCCGGTTTGGTATTCCCTGTTGAGGTGTCTCTTGGCACGGAATATGCCGGTACAAGCTTTGCGGCAACCGGTACCGTAAATAATGGTCAGCCCGTTACCGCAACGCTTCAGGTAGATGCAGAAGGTAAAATTACGTTGCAAATGGGTCATGAGGATTCTGTTATTATCAATGGCATTCCGGAGGGGACAAACTACAGTGTGAGCGAGCCTTCCCTTGCATCACCTTGGAAATGTGTAACGGATCCGGAAGTACTTAGTGGTGTCATTGTCTCCGACAGTGTGAAAGTGGTGGAACTTATCAATGAGCTTCATGACATCACGCCCGCAGATACATCCGATTTTATTCTTGAGATCACCAAGGAGGTTCAGGGCGTAACTGAGTGGGGCGATGGATGGACTTTTGAGTTCGTTGTGGAAGAATATGATGCCTCCAACGCACAATGGAAGAACGTATTGTCTACGGGTGAAACTTTTAAAGTTACCAAAGATGCTCCTACCGTTAGTCAGGCAGGAACGGTTGACAACGGATCCGGTGCTGTGGCAAGAGGACAGTTCCCGGCCCTTGGCACCTATTACTATCGTGTTACGGAGGTCGTTCCCGATGCGGCTGATGCCATCCCGGGTATTACATACGACGCTACCCATCGCTACTTCTACTTTGAGGTGACAGACAACAATACAGATGGTATATGGGAAGTAGAGGCCAAATCCTACAATGATACGACTGTTATAACAACAAATAATGGCATTACTACCATTACAGCAAAAGCAGTCAACTATTATTCCAGTGCAGTGGCAGAAATCAAACTGAATAAGAACCTTATAAACGATACAGGTGTGGATGTTCCCTTGAACAGTTTTGAGTTTGAATTCTGTGCAACCAATCATGCTCATGGAGCGGTGTCAGGCGGAAATGTGGTATCGTGTGGAGATCCCAGCGCTCATAAGACCCTTACACCGAATGTGGACGGTAACCTGACCTTCCTGGAGATTTATACAGAAACAGAACATTTTGCCGATGTGACGGAGTGGGACAGCAATGGAACCAAGACCAAGACATTCACCTATTATCTGTGGGAGAAAGACGGCGGAGCTGTAGGTACAACCTATGATAAATCTGTTTATCAGATTGATGTTGTTGTGACTGTTACAAGAGGCGACGCCAGCAACAGTATAGCAGTGACATCACAGACAATTACTAAGATCACCGATGCAGATAACGATAGTGTGACACAGGCAGATTTCCAAAATGCATTCGTGCTTGATCCGGTTCTTCCGGTTTCTGTAAAGATAGAGAAAACCTTGAACACGGAAGATCCTAACAGAAATATTCAGCAGGATGAATTTACTTTTGAACTGTATAAGACCAATGCAAACTTCTCTATTACAGGATTGACACCGGTTACACAATCAGTAGGTGACGGCACGGCCCAAACTGCTCTGACCAGCATGGAATTGTTTAATACTTCCACAGGATTAAAGGCCGGTACGTATTACTATGTAATAAAAGAGCAGGAGGGGGGCAACGCAGCGATCACTTATGATCCTGTGGTATACTATTTAACTGTTGTGATTGGCCAAGGAGATTCGGACGGGGATGGTCTGAATGATGATCTGTTGGTGCAGTCCATAACGGTTAATGAACTTGGCGGTGCCGTGACAGAGTACACAACTGATGCTGAAATCCGAGGCATTACTTTGGAATTTACAAATACTTATAAGGTTGTTCAGAATGTAGCAGTACAGATTACCGGTGACAAGGATCTTATTGGAAAGAATCTGACAGCAAATGAATATACATTCGGCTTATATAACAATCAGGATTGTACCGATCCGGTACCTGATACCAACGGTGATCCTATTACAGCAGGTAACCTTGCAACAAGTGGAGGATTTTCCTTTACTGCACTGGAGTTTTCTAAAACCGGTACCTATACTTATTTTGTAAAAGAAGAGATTCCGGCTTCCCGGGACACCCATGTGACCTACGATGAATCTGTGTATAAAGTGACAATTACTGTGACGGATACGGATGGAGACGGTGTATTGGAAGCAGGCCAGCAGATTCATAAGATTACAGGAGGTACAAGTGAAGCGGTTTCCGGTATTAAATTTATCAATACCTATAAACCGGATCCTGTATCTGTGGTATTCAAAGGCAATAAGCGGTATGTAGACTCGAATAACGCAGATATCAGCAATTGGCCGACCAGTGGATTTACTTTTGAACTTTATGTTGCAGACAGTAATTTTAAGGTATCAAATGATGTGGCTGCAACGGTTGTCAATGGCAAAAAGTATGTTGGTGAGTATACCATTAATGCAGAAGGTACAGATGTATCCTTTATAGACAAGAACAATGAGACTGCAGACACAGGCGACAGAAGTTTGTTTGAACTGGATTTGTCTTTCCCTGCAGCAGGATCTTATTACTATGTATTGAAAGAGGTTGAGGGAAGCGAGCCCTCCCTGCGGTATGATACAAAAGAATATCGTCTGACAGTGATCGTTACTGACTACGGTGACGGTGTTCTCAGGGCTTCACAGTCCATGGTCTACAACGGAAGAGCTGTGACTACAGCAGATTTCACTAATGTGGTCATAGAGCAGGAAGTGGATGTTCAGATTGCCATAAAGAAGCAGTTTGAAAACACCACCGGATTGACCTATCCTATCGAGAACTTCCAATTTGGGTTGTACCAGAATGCAGAATGTACAGTACCTGTTACAGATGAAAGCGGCAGTGCCCTGACATCGGCTGCTGCGACCAACGGAGATGCATCATTTAATATGAAGTATCACAATAGTCTTTTGCAGTCTTCCACACCTTTGCAGCTAGTATATTATGCAAAGGAAATTATTCCGGAAGGAAATGCGAAGGTGCCGGGCATTATTTATGACAAGTCTGTTTATAAGGTTGAGGTTATCTTGTCCTATGATGCCGATCACAAATTTGTAGGACGGACTGTCATTACCAAGATTGTGGATGAACAGGGCAATGCGATTCCGGAAAACGAGCAGATAGTAGATTCTGATAATACCATGACATTCGAGAATCTTTATAGCTTGGATGAAGCAAAATATTCCATTACTGGAACAAAAGAACTTACTGGCCGTAATTTGGAAGACGGTGAGTTTGAATTTGGACTTTATGAGGCAACTGTAACCACAGATGCAGATGGTAAGATCACCGGGTGGACAGTGGGTAACCAGATTGGTACCAATGTGAGCAACACAGGCACAGGCTTTGCTTTCCCTGAGATTACATATGATGTGGCAGGTACACATTATTATATCGTGAAGGAACAGGCAGGGCAGCTTGGAGGAATCACTTACGACGAAACTGAATATCGGATCATTGCCAAAGTGGTTGCTGACCACGAGGATTCAGAGGACGATGACGAAGACGGCAAGTTAAATGACCTTGTTGTAAAGGTTTCCATGGAAAAGGTGGAAAAGGATTCCGAAGGAAATCCTGAGCAGCCGGTAATCGTCGGCGAGATCGTGTTTACAAACACATATGCTTCTAAGGGCAAGTTTACAATCAGCGGAACCAAGGAACTTACCGGCCGTGATTGGAAGGATAGTGATGTATTCACATTTGAACTTTATCAAACCGATGCAAGCTATACGGTGGCTGCCGGCACGGCTCCTAAGGCTCAGGCTGTTGTCAGCGGAGGGGATGCAGACAAAACATTCCATTTCAAGGATGTGGAAGTTGCCGGTGTCAGCGGAGGTGATGCATATTACTTTGTGATCAAAGAAGTTGCGGGCAATGAAGACTACATGACCTATGATACCAATGAATATCATATCAAGATTGATGCAACAGATAAGTTTGATGGTACCTTGGAGTTTGATGTAAATCAGATCGCATCTTATGATGTAAGATTTGAAAACGTATATCAGACAAATGAGTTAAAAGTGCCCATTACCGGTACAAAGGTACTTACATCCAAGTATTCCAACCGCCAGATCAAGGATGGAGAGTTTAGCTTTGCCCTTTATGAAGCGGATGTTACCACAGACGGCAGTGGTAATGTTACAGACTGGGTAAAAGGAGCTCAGATCGGTGATGCAGTATCAAATGTGGGATCAGGATTTACCTTTAATAATCTGACATTTACGCAGGCGGGAGAGTACTACTATTCCATAAGTGAGGTGTCCGGAGGCAATGCGATCATCGATTATGATACAACCGAACACAGGATCAAAGTGGAAGTAAGTGATATCGGTGACACAGATAATGATAATAAGGCAAACCTGAAGGCAGATCTGTTCTACATAGATGCAGAAGGCAAGGAAGTATCTCTGACGGATCAGATCGCATTTAACAACCTTTATAACAATACGCAGGTGGTGATCGCCATCGACAAGACGATTACCCACACCGGTGATATTCTTCATACACTGGGAGGATTTGAGTTTAGGGTTAAGAATGCAACCACCGGTATTGTCTACGATAGTAAGGCTGTAACGGACAATAATGGCCGCGCCTCCTTTACCATTGTTTATAATGAAAATGATATCGACAAGACTTATGTATATGAGATATCTGAAGTCAATACGGGCATTAAGGATATGATTTATGATACCTATGTGCACAAGCTGGAAGTAAAACTAGAAGTAGTGAACGGTCAGCTGACAGCCAAGATGGTTCTGAATAATGTCTCTGTAAACGATGTGAAGGTTGGATTTATCAATACCTATACAGGGAAAACACCGGAACCCGATGATCCGGATGAGACTGGTGAAGATGTAAAAGTTGATAACATTCCGCCTAAGACCGGAGATGATTTTAATCCCTTGCTTTACATCACATTGATGGCAGCAAGTGCGCTCGGACTTGTATATCTGTTTTTTACAAGAAAGAAAAAGCAACAGTGATGTCTGTAAGATAAGTTAAATAAATTGACCTTGAGATAGAAATAGCTATCCCAAGGTCAATTTGTAATTTTTTTCAAAATAAAAAAGGAATTTGATTATTGGCGCGGAATATTATAAATAGAATGTATTTTTTTGACGTTTTATGGGTAGCGTAGGATCCATAACCTTCGCAGAAAGGGAGTAAATGACAATCAGAGAAAATCTGGAACAGTGGGAACAAGAGTATTTAAGTCCGTATGCAGCACTGAGTAAGCAGTCCAAAGGCAGGAGCCGAAAGGAGCCCCAGTGTGACATTCGGCCGGTTTTTCAAAGAGACAGAGACAGAATCATACACAGCAAGGCCTTTCGTCGGTTGAAGGATAAAACCCAGGTTTTTTTGACCCCGGAAGGAGATCATTACAGGACCAGGCTGACCCATACCTTGGAGGTGTCTCAGAATGCACGCACCATCGCAAAAGCACTTAGGTTGAACGAAGATCTGGTAGAGGCTATTGCCCTGGGTCATGACTTGGGCCACACCCCTTTTGGGCATGCAGGAGAGCGGGCGCTGAATCGGGTTTGCCCCTATGGATTTGAACACAGCAATCAGAGCGTACGTATGGTGGAACGTTTGGAGAAAAGGGGACAAGGGTTAAACTTGACCTTTGAGGTGAAGGATGGTATTTTGAATCACCAGACCAGCGGAACTCCCGCCACATTGGAAGGGAAGATTGTAAGGCTTTCGGATAAGATCGCCTATATTCATCACGATATGGATGATGCCATACGAGGCGGTATTCTCACAGAGGCGGATGTGCCCAGGGAGATTGGTGAGGTGATCGGATTTACCACAGGTGAAAGATTGGATCACTTTATCCATGATATTGTGACTGCCAGTTACGGTAAAAATGATATTTGTATGTCCCAGCCGGTAGAAAACGCCATGAAGAACTTGAGAAGGTTTATGTTTGACAATGTGTATCAGAATCCCCTTGCCAAGAGTGAGGAGGGCAAGGCAGAGATGCTGATGGAAACACTGTATGATTATTATATGCACAACATTGATGTGCTGCCGGAAGAATTTAAGCGTATGATCGACGCTGGTGAACACAGAGAGGTTGTAGTTTGTGATTACGTTGGCGCTATGACAGACAGGTTTGCCATTGCAAAGTATGAAGAAATATACATACCCAAGTCTTGGCAATAACAGGAGAATACATGAGATACCCTGAAGAAATTATTGAAGAAGTGAGAATGAAAAATGACATAGTAGATGTTGTCTCGGGTTACGTGAGACTGCAGAAGAAGGGCTCCAGTCATTTTGGGCTATGCCCCTTCCACAATGAGAAGTCCCCGTCTTTTTCGGTCTCCGGAAGCAAGCAGATGTTTTACTGTTTTGGCTGTGGTGCCGGCGGGAACGTGTTTACTTTTGTCATGAATTATGAGAATTATACCTTTGGTGAGGCAGTGAAGCTGTTAGCCGACCGGGCCGGTGTGAATTTACCGGAACTTGAATACTCGGAGGAGATGAAGCAAAAGGAGAATTATCGGGCCAGGCTCCTGGAGGTGAACAAGGAGGCTGCAAAATATTTTTATTACCAGCTTCGGGCACCCCAGGGAGAAGGGGGGCTTCGGTATCTGGAAGGCAGAGGGCTTAGCGGGGAGACCATTAAGAAGTTTGGATTGGGATATTCCAATAAGACCAGCAGTGATCTGACCAAATATCTGAAACAAAAAGGCTATGAGGACAAGCTGCTGCAGGATGCAGGACTGGCCAGTTTTGATGAAAGATACGGTATGCATGACAAATTCTGGAATCGGGTCATGTATCCTATCCAGGACATCAACCACCGGGTCATCGGCTTTGGCGGCAGAGTGATGGGGGATGGAACGCCCAAATATTTAAACTCCCAGGAGACCCAGATATTTGATAAGAGCCGTAATCTGTACGGCCTGAACTTTGCCAGGACAGCCAGAGCGGGAAACATTATTTTGTGTGAGGGCTATATGGATGTGATCGCCCTGCATCAGGCGGGCTTTACCCAGGCAGTTGCATCTTTGGGCACAGCTTTTACAGCAGGACAGGCTAATTTGCTGCGACGGTATACAGAGAACGTGCTGCTGGCTTATGACAGTGACGGTGCCGGTGTGAATGCAGCACTGCGTGCCATTGGGATTTTAAAAGAAGTGGATCTGACCGGAAAAGTCATCGACATGTCCCCTTATAAAGATCCGGATGAGTTTATCAAAAATTTGGGCAAGGAAGCATTTCAGGAAAGGATCGATGGAGCGGAAAACAGTTTTCTTTTCGAAATACGAATTTTGGAGAGAGAATATGATGTGAAGGATCCGGAAGAGAAGACAAAGTTTCACAAAGAGATTGCCCGCAGGCTCTGCGGTTTTACTGTGGAAGTAGAAAGAGAGAACTACCTGGAGGCGATTGCAGAAAAATATAACATTGGTTTTGAGCATCTGCGCAGATTGGTGAATACCTATGCATCTCAGACCGGATTGGCAAAACCAATAGAACGGCCCAAGTCCGGAGTGAAGCAGAAGAATACGCCTGAGGAAAACGCCAAAAGGATGCAGCGCCTTCTTTTGACTTGGCTGACGGACGAGCCTTCCTTATACCTAAAGATACAAAAATATATTTCCCCTCAGGATTTTACAGAGGATTTATATCGGCAGGTGGCGGAAAAGTTGTTTGCAGGCATGCAGGGAGGCAGTTACAACCCGGCGGATATCATCAGCATGTTTGAGGATGAGGAGCAGCAAAGAGAGGTGGCATCGCTCTTCAATGCAAAATTGGAGGCTGTCAGCACGAAAAAGGAGAGGGAAAAAGCTTTCCATGATATACTGGTTGCTGTAAAAAAGAACAGTCTGGAGTACGCTTCACAGAATTTGGGATCGGATATTCAGGCCATCACCCGAGTGGTGGAGGGGAAGCGAGCACTGCAGGAACTGGAAAAAACGCATATTTCCGTAGATTAAGGTCATAATGATAATACATTTGAAAGGATGGAACCCAAAATGGATGGAAACACACAGGCAAAATTTGAGGAGAAGATGAAATCCCTCCTGATGATTGCTAAGAAGAAAAAGAACGTGCTGGAATATCAGGAGATTGGAGACTTTTTCTCCGATATGCAGTTGGAAGAGGAACAGTTTGAAAAGATTCTGGAGACCTTAGAGCAGAACAATGTTGACGTACTGCGCATAACCGATGAGGATGATGTGGTGGATGAGGAGATAATCCTCATTGAAGAAGAGGATGTGGATGTGGAGAACATCGATCTGACTGTGCCGGATGGCGTCAGCATCGAGGATCCTGTCAGAATGTATCTGAAAGAAATCGGTAAGGTGCCGTTGCTTTCTGCGGAAGAGGAGATTGAACTGGCTCAGAGGATGGAACTTGGAGATCAGGACGCAAAGAAACGTCTGGCGGAGGCAAACCTTCGTCTGGTGGTCAGCATTGCAAAAAGATATGTGGGCAGAGGTATGTTGTTCTTGGATCTGATTCAGGAAGGCAACCTGGGCCTGATCAAAGCTGTGGAAAAATTTGATTACAGAAAAGGATATAAGTTCTCGACCTATGCAACCTGGTGGATCAGACAGGCCATTACCAGAGCCATTGCGGATCAGGCCAGAACAATTCGTATCCCTGTGCATATGG
Organism: Lachnospiraceae bacterium; assembly: GCA_015056865.1. GTDB lineage: Bacteria > Bacillota > Clostridia > Lachnospirales > Lachnospiraceae > Acetatifactor. The sequence goes on along the minus strand of SVFM01000011.1, from coordinate 42,109 downwards.
TGGAAACCATTAACAAGCTTATTCGCGTCAGCAGACAGTTGCTCCAGGAACTGGGCAGAGAGCCTTCTCCCGAGGAGATCGCGGAGGAGATGAACATGCCTGTGGAGCGTGTGAGAGAGATTTTGAAGATCAGCCAGGAGCCGGTGTCTCTGGAAACACCTATCGGTGAGGAGGAGGACAGTCATCTGGGAGACTTTATTCAGGACGATAATGTGCCTGTACCCGCAGATGCAGCAGCCTTTACCCTGTTAAAGGAGCAGTTGATCGAGGTGCTCAGTACCTTGACAGACAGAGAGCAGAAGGTACTGCGGCTTCGCTTCGGTCTGGATGACGGCAGAGCCCGCACGCTGGAGGAAGTAGGCAAGGAATTTAATGTTACCCGTGAGCGTATCCGTCAGATTGAGGCGAAGGCGTTGAGAAAGCTTCGTCATCCCAGCCGCAGTCGAAAGCTCAAGGATTATTTGGAATAGGAAAAAAGCATGGTATTATCAAAACGTTTACAAGCGCTTGCAGATATGGTTACCCCCGGTCATTGCGTGGCAGATGTGGGTTGCGATCATGGCTTTGTGGCTATCTATCTGGTGGAGGAAAAGATATGTCCCCGTGTGATCGCCATGGATGTGAACAAGGGACCGCTGCAGAGGGCCCGGGAACATATTGTTTCCCACGGGTTGGAGCGGTACATAGACACCCGGTTGTCAGATGGACTTGAGGCACTGGAAGTGGGAGAAGTGCAGACCATGCTCTGTGCGGGGATGGGAGGCAGGTTGATGCAGGGAATCCTGACCCGGGGAAAAGAGAAAGCCCGGGCCATGGAGGAACTGATCCTTCAGCCCCAATCAGAAATTTCTGTCTTTCGGTGTTTTCTCAGACAGGCCGGATATGGTATAATAGAAGAAAAGATGATCCTGGAGGATGGGAAATTTTATCCTATGATGCGGGTAGTGCCGGGACTTGCGGCGCAGGAACCGGGTAGCTTACAGAAGCAGCGCTTGGAAGACAAATTCGGCAGGTACCTGCTGGAGCGCAAGGATCCTATTTTAGCACAGTTCCTGCAGTTTCAGTTGCATACTTATGAGGAGATACTGGGAAAAATTCGAGAAAACAGGGGATCATGCCCCGAGGAGGCTGGTGTTTTATCTGAAATAGAGGATATGCAGGCTGCATTATCTCTGATGGAGGGAGGCTGACAGAAAACAGGATGATTACAGTAAATGTGGAAGGCAGGGATAGACAATATCCTGAGGGGATTACCTATGAAGAAATTGCTGCACAGTATCAGGATGCATATGAAGGTCTGATCGCGCTGGTGGCAGCAAGCGGTAAAATCCGGGAGCTTTTTAAGAAACCGGTGAAGGATTGTCAGGTCACTTTTTTTACACTGAAGGATGATGTGGGGCACAAAACTTACGTGCGTACCGCTACCATGCTGGTCATGAAGGCGGTGGCGGATGTGGCCGGCCTGGAGAAAGCTCAGAAATGCAAAGTGGAATATACCATCGGAAACGGTTATTACATTTGTGCCACGGATGATTGTGTTTTGACGCCGGAAACGGTAGAACAGATCAGAAGGCGGATGTGGGAATTGGTGGAAGCTGGGACGCCCATAGTGAAAAAGGCATATCCCTTGACAGAGGCAATGGAACTTTTCCGGGAAAAGAAAATGAAGGATAAGGAGAAGCTGTTCAAATACCGCAGAAGCTCCTATGTGAACATTTACCGGATGGAAGACTATTATGACTATTATTACGGATACATGCTGCCTCACGCAGGGTATGTGAAGTATTTTGATCTGATACCCTATGATGAAGGGATGATGCTCCTGTTGCCGGAGAAGGAAAATCCCACAGTGGTAAAGGAATTTGTCCCCAGAGAAAAATTGTTCCGCACGCTGAAGGATTCAGAGCGGTGGGGCCGCCAGGTGGGTATCCAGACAGTGGGAGATCTGAATGAACAGATCTGCAAGGGGAATATCAGCGACATGATCCTGGTGCAGGAGGCTGAGCAGGAACGTAAGATCGGCGAGATCGCAAAAGAGATCGTGGCAAGAGGCAACGTGAAGTTTATTATGATTGCCGGGCCGTCTTCTTCCGGAAAGACCAGTTTCTCACACAGGCTGTCCATCCAGCTTAGGACTCAGGGGCTGTGTCCCCATCCTATTGCATTGGATGACTATTTTGTAAATCGGGATCAGACGCCCAGAGACGAGAAGGGTGATTATAATTTTGAGTGTCTGGAAGCGATTGACATCCGCCAGTTTAATCAGGACATGACGGATCTTTTGGCAGGAAAGACAGTGGAGCTTCCGTCCTTTAATTTTAAGACAGGACTGAGGGAATACAAGGGAAATTACAAGACGCTGGGGCCGGAGGATGTGTTGGTGATCGAGGGGATCCATGGATTGAATGACAAGACATCCTATTCTCTGCCCAGCGAGAGTAAATATAAAATATATATCAGTGCACTTACCAGCATCAATGTGGATGGTCACAATCGGATACCCACCACGGATGGCCGCTTGCTGCGCCGGATGGTGCGGGATGCCAGGACCAGAGGCACGGATGCCAAGCGCACGATTCAGATGTGGCCTTCGGTAAGGAGAGGAGAGGAAGAAAACATTTTTCCTTTCCAGGAGAGTGCAGATGCCATGTTCAATTCTGTTTTGATCTATGAACTGGCAGTGCTCAAACAGTATGCTGAGCCTTTGCTTTTTAACATTGGGCCGGATGATCCGGAGTACTATGAGGCGAAACGTCTGCTGAAATTTTTAGACTACTTCCTGGGTGTGAGCAGTGAGAACTTGCCTAACAATTCCATTTGCCGGGAATTTGTGGGTGGCAGCTGTTTTCATGCATGAGGGATCAAACAACTGAATATTAAGTAGGACAAACGATCGCGGCCGCAAGTTTGCGGGTGAGGAAAGTCCGGGCTTCACAGGGCAGGATGCCGGATAACGTCCGGTGGAGGCGACTCCAAGGCTAGTGCAACAGAAATATACCGCCGGGAAAACTCCCGGTAAGGGTGGAAAGGTAGCTTAAGAGACTACCGTCCGACCGGTAACGGCCGGAGCCATGTAAACCCCATCCGAAGCAAGATCAAAAAGAAGACCATAGGCTTGCCCGGCCTGTCTTCAGGTGGATCGCTGGATGTGACTGGTAACAGTCATACTGGATAGATGATCGTTCACGACAGAACCCGGCTTATCGTCCTGCTTATATTATGACCGCTTACGGAAGGAGACTTTCGTGGGCGGTCTATTAAAAAGAGAAAGCCCGTGGGGTTAAAACAGGTGTTAGGGATGAAAAAAAAATGTTTTGTGGCGTCGTTGGTGTTGGCATGTATCATTTGCTCTCTTGCAGCATGTAAACCGGAGCAAAAACAAGTGGTTTCTTTGGTGATCGGTTCCGGCAGCGGCAACGCAGTGGTTTTGGAAAAGGAAGAAGAGAACTACGTCTTGTGTACGGCGGCACATGTTGTGGGACAGGAACCCAAAGTGGCAGTGGTGGACGGCATGCAAGTAACCGTGGAAGAATATTATATATCCCCAAATGTGGATCTGGCTTTTTTAAAAGTGCCTATAGAAGAAACGGAACAACCGTATCAGGTGACGGGAATGGATACAGCAAGCTTTAATGAGTTGTCAGAGGGAGATGGGATTACCATCTATGGCTTCTGGGGAGGTCAGGAAAAGCGCTGTAAGGGCAGTGTACTTAGTTGCTGGATCTACATGGAGGATTTTGGATATCACATGCTGTGGGCAAAGGCTTCAGATGTAAAAAATGGCATGTCGGGATGCGGCGTTTTCGATCAGCAGGGAGGATTTATCGGTATCCTTTGCGGCGGAGACGGGAAGGAAGAAGTGGCAGTGCTGCCTGTCAGTATGATAGAGGCAGAATGGAAAAACAGTGGTTACGGCGGGCGCTGATAGATGTGTCCGAGGAAAGGAGAGAAATATGAGAAACTATTTGCGTATGAGGTATCCGGCAGCTTGGCCCAATGAGAACTGGCGAGAGGCAACTCCTGTGGGAAACGGGCAGATCGGAGCCTTGGTCTACGGGGGAGTGTATCATGAGATCATAGCCATCAATCATGCAAAACTCTGGTGGGATTATGTGAATAAACCCATGCCGGATGTAAGCCACGTGATCCCCAAAATGCGGGAGCTGCTCTTGCAAAACAAGGTGGTGGAGGCTGAAAATCTCATAGGGAACGAATTTGCTACGCTGGGATACAAGGGTACCAAGCTGGGGCGTCCGTTGCCCCTGTGTGATATAGATATAGTTACTTATACCCATGACTGCTTCAAGCATTATTCCAGGGAACTGGATATGTCCAAGGCCCAGGCACTGGTCAAGTGGCAGGAGGGAGATACCCAATACCGGAGAAGCTTTTTTGTCTCCAGAGTGGATGACACCGCTTATTACAAGATTGAGGTGGACGGTGATGCATTGTACAATGCCTCCTTTAGTCTGAAAGTGCATGATTTGCAGACCATCGCCGATATGACACCTCCGGGACAGCAGGAGACCATCTGTAAGGATGGGTTTATCTATTATGCAGCACATAAGGAAGAGGATGATACAGATTTTGGCGCGGTATGTTACATAAGGCATAACGGAACGGAGTGCTATGAAAAGGATGCTATCCGCATCCGGGGCGCATCCCGGATCGATCTGTGCCTGAAAACATTCATTGAAGGTGATAGAAAAGAATGTTTTGAAAAGCTTGAGGCAGAGATCAACAAAGACTTTGATTACGATGCAGAGCTTGAAAAACATGCGGCTCTGCACAGAGAAATCTTTGAAGAGACGGTCTTTCAGATCGGAGAAAAAGAATACGGTACTGCCAACGAGGAATTGCTTTTGGAAGCCTATGAGGACGAGGCACCGGAGGAACTGGTGGAAAAACTGTGGTCCTTTGGAAGGTATCTATTGGTCTGTGCAACCAAGCCGGACGGCTATCCCTGCACTCTTTACGGGCTGTGGATGGGCGGATATAAGGCGTCCTGGCCCTGGAATATGTTTAACGTAAATGTACAGATCATTTATTGGCAGGCACTCAGTGGCAATATGCCGGAGCTTTTAAAGTCTGTATTTCATTATGTGGAGGAGCGGATGGAGGATTTCCGGGAGAATGCCAGAAAGATCTTTGGCTGCCGGGGCATTAATATCTGCGCAGTAAACACGCCATACAGTAATGTACATAAAATTTATAACCCCCATATCATCAACTGGACCGGAGGTGCCGGTTGGGTGGCACAGCACTATTATGATTATTGGCTGTGTACCAGAGATGAAGAATTTCTAAGAGAACGAGCGATGCCCTTTATGTATGAAGCCCTTTTGTTTTACGAAGACTTCCTGTTTGAAGATGAGAACGGATATTTTGTGTTTGCGCCTTCCAATTCCCCGGAAAATATTCCGCTGAACGTGGAGCGGGATCTACATTCCACAGCCCAGGTGACCGTTAATGCAACCATGGATTTTGCTATTTTGAAGGAACTGTTGACCAATATGATAGAAGCGGTTGCCACCACGGGTAAATATACTGAAAAGCTGGAAATGTGGAAGAGTATGTTAAAGAAGATCCCGGATTATCAGATCAATAAGGATGGAGCACTGGCAGAGTGGATGCATCCCTTTTATGAGGATAACTATGCCCACAGACACGAGTCCCATTTGTATCCCGTCTTCCCGGGGACAGAGATCACAGAGAAGAACAATTCGGTTATGCATCAGGCTGCGGCAGTTGCGGTGGAGAAACGCAAGGTTGTGGGCTTAAAGGATCAATCCGGTTGGTCACTTTCCTATATGGCCAATGTGTATGCCAGACTGGGCAAGGGCGATGAGGCCTTGGGTGCCATCAATTGCCTGGCCAAGTCCAACGTGATGCGAAACCTTTTGACCCTGCATAATGACTGGAGAAGAATGGGCGTGGCAGACTGTGTGGATCTATATCCGCCGGTGCAGGTGGATGCCAATATGGGCATTGTGGCCGCCATTAATGAGATGTTTGCCTTTTCCACAAAAGATGAGATCTACTTGTTCCGGGCTATGCCTAAGAAATGGAAGAGCGGAAAGATGGGCCCCTTGTTGCTGCGCACCAATACGAAGGCAACCTTTGAGTGGAAAGAAGATTCAGCCAAAGTGGAGCTTTGCCAGTTAAACAGCCCCATGAAGGCCTTGCTCGTGTTGCCGGCTGACATGTGCTTTGCCTCAGACGGTAAACAGGAGCGGGAACTTATCCTGGAAAAGGGCCAACAGGTGGTTCTGGAGATTCAGAAAATTTGTTGATATCTGGCAAAAAAAATAAAGTGAATTTAGTAAAAATACCCATATGATTTTGGGCAATATCATGATACACTGACCGCAAACAGATGATTTGTAGAGGAACGTTTAATTTTTTCGATGTGCAATACTGAAAACAGCTACACAGGAGGACAGGAAAATGAGTAACGAAGCAAATCAGAAGATCCGTCCCAGAGCGGCGGAAGATGCCGGCGCGGAGCGAAAGGGTTATATTGTCAATGATCCTTTTCGCGGCAATGAGTTTATTGCCAACAAAAGCTTAACCCAGGAAGATGTGGCAAAGTTGGAGGCAGCGATCCCTCAGGGCGAAAGATTATTGTTTGTCATTATCGGTGACTTGAATATCCACAGTAAGTATGCCAAATCTATGCTTGCAGTGACGGACAAGTTGATCTATGGTTTTGATCAGGCCTTTCCTGAAGGCGTAAAGACCCACAGCTATGACAAGGTAAAGCGGGCCTATGCCAAGCGGTATTATGCCAATGCCATGCTGATACTGTCCATGGATGATTCCAAGTCAGAGTATGTGGATCGGAGCAAGGAGTATACCAACTTTATCCGTTTTTCCAACAAGGTTGCGTCTCTCTATGATGCTGCAGCACGTTTTATTCAAAATGTGGCAGCAGGCAATGACATAGAAGACGAACTGCGGATTGTGGCAGTGGCATTTGAAAAGCAATTTTGTGTATGCCCCAAATGCGGAAGGACGTTGATCCGACCCGGAGCCCAGTGCATGAACTGCCAGTCCAAGAACAAAGTAGTGGCAAAACTGGCCAAATACATATTGCCCTACAAGTATGAACTGTTGTTTTGTATGTTGCTTGCCATCATCACCACAGGTGTAGCCCTGGTGCCGCCCTACATGACCAGGATGCTGGTGGATGATGTGCTGCCAAACGGCAGGAAGGACAAGCTATTGATGTGCGTGCTGATGCTGCTTGTCACTTATGTGGTGCAGTACGGAGTGGGAGCCATCCGGTCCTATAGACTGAAGGTGGCAGGAGATAAAATTGTGGCCGATCTTCGGAATGATGTGTATGAAAAGGCCCAGCATCTGCCTATGCGGTTTTATGACCGTACCTCCACCGGATCTGTGATTAATCGTATCAGTGGAGACAGTAACACGATCCAGGCCTTTATGCTCCGGGTTACTCAGGAGGTTGTGGTACAGTTTTTTCAGCTGGTGGGTATCATTGTGATTATGTTTACCATGAACTGGCAACTGACCCTGCTTTCTTTGATACCGGTTCCTTTTGTGGTAATGGGTTCTCGTACCTTTGGCAAGAAGATACATCCTTATTATCGCCGGATCTGGCGCAGATGGACAGCAGTCACCTCGATTCTTACTGATACCATCCCGGGAATCCGGGTGATCAAGGCCTTTGCCAATGAAAAGAGAAGTGTAGACAATTTTGTAAAATACAATGGAGAGTGGTTAAAAACGGATATCAAGGCCTCTAAGATAACCACTCTATTCCCAAATATTGTGGGGTTTGTGGTTACCTGCGGCTCTCTGTTGATCTGGGGTGTGGGGGGAAGTCTGGTCATTGATGATCCGGGCTTTGTATCTGCTGGATTGTTGGTATCTTTTATTTCCTATACCAGCATGTTTTATGGACCGGTAAACTTCTTTGCAAACTTTAATGATTCCTACCAGGGAGCCCTGAATGCTGCAGAGCGTATACTGGATATTATCGATGCAGAGCCGGAGGTGGATTTTGCCAAGGGTAAGCATCCGGATCGGCTGAAGGGAAGGATTGAGTTTAAAAATGTGAACTTTTCCTTTGACCGTTCGAAAAAAACATTGTCCAACGTGAATCTGGTCATCGAGCCGGGAGATATTGTAGGGATTGTAGGAACCACAGGTGCAGGAAAGTCTACGCTGATCAACCTGCTCATGAGGTACTATGACCATTACGACGGGGAGATCCTGATGGATGGGATCAATATCAAGGACATTGATATGGAATTTTACCGCTCTGAGATCGGTTATGTACAGCAGGAGCCCATGATGTTCCATGAGACCATTTATAAAAATATTGCCTATGGCGTGGAGAATGTGCAGGTTGAGCAGGTGATCCATGCGGCGGAGGTTGCCAACGCCCATGAATTTATTGCCAGACTTCCGGATGGATACGATACGTTGCTGGGAGAGCGTGGAATAGGCTTATCCGGTGGTGAGCGCCAGCGTCTGAGCATTGCCAGGGCGGTGCTGAAAAATCCCAGCATATTGTTTTTGGATGAGGCTACCGCTTCCGTGGATTCTGAGACAGAAAGTCTGATCCAGGATGCGATTGATAATCTGATTCACGGCAGAACCACTTTGATGATCGCCCATCGTCTGTCCACCCTGCGCAAGGCAAACAAGATCATAGTGGTGGACAAGGGAGAAATCATCGAGATGGGTTCACCGGAGGAACTGATTGCACTGCAGGGCAAGTACTACAAGCTCGTTCAGATTCAGACAATGTCTGATCAGACTCGCAAGATGAAAGAGGAAGAGAGGTTTGACTGATGGCACGCTTGTATATAGAAAACGATATGGCGCGTTTTACGCGCAAAGATATTACTTTTGTTGACATGGAATTGTATGATGGCCGCAAGTTTGAAAATCTGGAGCCTCACCGACTGTTTCCCATGTCCGGGCTGGAAAAATACATCACCCTACTGGATGAAAAAGGGGTTGAGCAGGCCATTATCCGGGATATGCGCACCTTGCCGCCAAAGGATCGGGAGATCATTGAGGGCTGCTTGGAGGAATATTATATGATCCCCAAGATTACCAGGATCATAGACTGTAGGGAAAAGTATGGAGTGCTCAGATTTGAGGTGGAGACAGACCGTGGACATGTATTTATTGAAATTCGCAACATAGTTCACGGACTGAAACTGCTTTACGGAATTCGGGTGCTCATCCGTGACATCAATGACAATCGTTATGAGATACCTGACCTGCGCCAGTTAGACAAGCACAGCCGTCAGTTGATCGATTCATTCTTGTAATAAAAATAGATGAGAGGTGGAAAAAACATGAAACTGATTCTTGCAATTGTGAACAATGATGACAGCGCAAGGGTTTCCGCAGCCCTGACGGAGGCCGGCTTTGGAGTGACCAAGCTGACCACCAGCGGCGGTTTTTTGATGGTGGGCAACACCACACTTTTGATTGGAACAGAAGATGAGAATACAGACAAAGCGATTGGGATCCTGGAGCATCATTGCACAACCCGCAAGCAGGTCAGCTCTCCTACAGCCTCCTATGGCTTAGGTATGACCCACATGAGTGTGCCGGAGGAGGTACAGGTGGGTGGAGCAACTATCTTTGTGCTGGATGTGGCTCAAATGAAGAAGATATAGTGGCATTTTGTTGAAATTTGTATTCAGATGTGCTAAAATAGTGGCTGTAAAAATTTGCTTTGAAAGGAAATATAATCTATGCTTTCAGAATTTGAGATCAGACGACAAATATGTGAAATAGGAAAGATGCTTTATACCAAGGGGTATGTTTGTGCAAAGCACGGCAATATCTCTTACAAATACAGTGATAATGAGTTTTTCTGCACACCCAGCGGCGTAGCCAAGATGTACTTGACCCCGGATAAGATTGTTAAAGTGGATGCCAGCGGTAAGAAGATTGGAAATGGTAAGTATAACCCTACCTCTGAGATGCCCCTCCACATCCGTTTGTATCAGGAGAATCCTAATATCTGTGCACTGGTTCACGCACAGCCGCCGTTCTCAACCGCATATGCGATCAAGAATATCCCCATCAACGATTGCGTGCTGCCCGAGAACTATGTTTACTTGGGAGTGGCTCCCAAGGGCTGTTACAACAAGGCCACCGGTGAGATTTCGGCGGAACTTATCGACTGCATTAAGAATAAAAAGGGTTTTCTGTTTGATGGTATGAGTGTGTTTGCCTCCGGAGATACTTTGGAAAACGCCTTTGATAATGTAGATGCCGTTGAATTTTATACCAAGATGAATTTCATTGGCAGTCAGATTCCCTGTGGATCAAGTGTTGTGGAAGCGGTTAGTGGCACCTCAGGAGACGAGGCTGTGGTCAAGGCCGTGACCGAGCGGATCCTACGCGAACTTAAGATGTAAAAGATAGAACAATAAAATCCTCCTTAAGTAGACAAGATAAATAACCAAAATCTACGAAAGGAGGTTTTTTTATTTACATTTCGTCAGCGTGAATATAGCGATATCCATTGTCGTGAAGGATCTTGCTCATCAAGTAGATCTTTTCTGCGGTGTCCGGCTGATAGGCGTAGTAGTCAGAATAGAAGTACTGTTCATGGGTCGCGGTACCGATAAATTCTCTGCCGATCAGTTTGTCATAAGCAGGCTGGAAATCTTCCAGGTTGTTCAGGTTGACGGTGGGGCCGCCGCCCAGCTGGCGATAACGGATACCAAGTTCGGAATCCTCGATATAATTCATGGTACCCTCAATAGAGTCATATTCTTCCTGAGAAATATGGTTATAAGCACAGATGGAACTGGAAATAGCCTTGTTTTTTGTTTGTCTTGTAAAGAGCATGGTTTCGGGCTGACGGTTCTGAAGAAGACGTGCAGCGTGACCGTAGGGCAGGCAGGTGGGATCACCGTTGTATTCGGTCCTATCCCCTACGCTGGGAGCTATGTATTTTACACCACAATCCCGAAGTGCCCGGCATCCCTCCTTGCTGATGGGAAGCCAATGAGGAACCACGGCGGGAGCCAGCTCACAGCCTGCAAAACGGCGCACTTCTCTGGCAACCGCTTCGTAATCATTTTTCACATCTTCATAAGTAGCGTTTACATAGGGATAGTCCGGGAATTCCTGCTTGGCGTGGAAGGCGAAACGAAGCCAGTCATGTGCTGCTTCAAACTCTGCCTTATAGACATCCGGCATGTCCGCAAGGGTAAATTCATCGCTTCCATAGAAAAAGTCGGTCCTGTAAAACAGATTCAGCTGAACCTTCAGTCCGTTGTCATCGTGCGCTCTCTTGAGCATTGCCAGGAATGCATTGTCAAAGATGGAAGCGGGACGCTGACGCGCCAGGTCGCGGATGACCCAGATGACATCATCAATAAAAAAATATGCTTTTCTGTCCATGATAATATTCTCCTTCGAGTATGAAAATAAAATTCTTAGGTTCATCCTAGTACAGTGAAATTGTAAAGTCAATGGACTTTTTCTGCTTGAAGATTGACAATTTTCAACATCGTCGGCGAAATCTATGGTTGTGATGGAGTGGAACAATACTTCATAATTTCAGCAATGTCCCGCTGATCACCGCATTTATTTACTGCATCATATATCATTTCAATCTCAGATATAGGTATGTTTAGATATGGGGTAAATTCGGTAATGCTACATCCTTTTTCTATCAGGGGCAGGATCAGTTCGATGAGGACTTCCAGACGCCCCTGAGCCCTCCCTGTAGTGAGCCCTTCAGCCCGTCCTTCAGCCCGTCCCTGGGCTCGACCTTCAGCTCTGCCCTCAGCCATTGCTTGCTTTCTTGTAGCTTGTATGTCAATTCTTTGAAAGTTTTCAAATAATTCCGGCATCGTTCCCTCCTTGATATCCTGATTTTCAATGATCTCATGATTGCTGAAGCTATGTAGTGAAATAGTTGCATAAAGCAGACAAAATCATAAGATGTATTGTAACCGGAAGATTTCCAGAAAGTTACGAAACGATAAGGAGAGTGTAGCAGACATTATGAAAATATGCAAATGTTTTTTTCACAATTTGTTACATGTGATTTTGTGGTTGACATCTTCGGAAAATAGGTAGAAAATAGGAAACATAGTAAAGAGAAAGGCGGTTTTATTTATGACGAAAATTGACATTGTGTCCGGCTTTTTAGGCGCAGGAAAGACTACACTGATAAAGAAGCTTTTAAAGGAGGCTTTAAGTAATACTAAGGTGGTACTGATCGAAAACGAATTTGGAGAGATCGGTGTGGACGGCGACTTTTTGCAGGAGGCCGGCATTCAGATTAAAGAGATGAATTCCGGTTGCATCTGTTGTTCACTGGTGGGCGACTTCGGTGCGTCACTGAAAGAAGTTCTGAAAACTTATGAGCCTGAGAGAATTCTGATCGAGCCCTCAGGCGTTGGCAAGTTGTCTGATGTAGTGAAAGCTGTGGAGGATGTGGCTGCCCAGTCGGATGTAAAAGTAAACAGCGCTGTAGCAGTGGTTGACGCTTCTAAGTGCAAAATGTATATAAAAAATTTTGGAGAATTTTTTTGCAACCAGATTGCCCATGCCGGAACCATTATTCTCAGCCGTACCGGTAATATAGCTCAGGACAAGCTGGAAAATTGCATTCATTTGATCCGGGAATATAATCGAGAAGCAACCATCATTACGACTCCTTGGGAACAGTTGGACGGCAGGGATATTCTGCAGACCATAGAGGGAGAGGACAAGCTGGAGGATATGATGCAGGAGTTACTGGAACACGCACAGGAACGGGAGCATGATGAACATTGTACCTGTGGCTGTCATGATCACCACCACGATCATGAGGAGCATGAGTGCTGTCACCATGAACATGGTCACCATCATGACCAGGAAGATCACGAGTGCTGTCACCATGAACATGGACATCACCATGACCATGAAGAGCATGAGTGCTGCCACCACCATGAGCACGAGCATCATCATGAGCATGACGAGCACTGTACTTGCGGCTGCCATGATCATGACCATGAGCACCACCATGATCATCACCATGCGGATGAGATATTTACCAGTTGGGGCAAAGAGACACCTGCAGTGTATACAAAGCAAGAGATCGTGCAGATTCTGGAGCAGCTGGATCAGGAGGAGTACGGTTTTGTACTGCGTGCCAAAGGTATGGTACCTGCTGAAGACGGCAGTTGGATCTATTTCGATTACGTACCGGGAGAGCAGGATGTGCGGGAAGGTAAGCCGGCAGTGACAGGTAAAATCTGTGTGATTGGTTCCAAACTGCAGGAAGACAAGTTAAAACAGTTGTTTCGTTGACGGAAAGGAGTCGTGAAATGAAAGGCGTATATATCATCAACGGATTTCTGGAGAGCGGTAAGACGGAGTTTATCACCTATACTCTGGCACAGCCTTATTTTCAGATCAGGGGGAAGACCTTGGTGCTTCTTTGCGAGGAGGGAGAACTGGAATATCCCGCAGAACTTCTGAAAAAGAGCAGAGCAACGGTAGAGGTAATTGATGATCAGGAGGATTTTACACCTGCCCGCTTGTTGGAACTAGAGAAGAAGCACAAACCGGATCGAATTATCATAGAGTATAATGGTATGTGGAATTTTAAGAATATAAAACTGCCCTGGCACTGGAAGGTGGAACAGCAGATCACTACCATAGATGGATCCACATTTCCAATGTATTATACCAATATGCGCTCGCTGTTGGCAGAAATGATCCGGGGATCGGAGATGATCATTTTTAACCGTTGTGATGGTGTGCAGGATCTGGCTTCTTATAAGCGCAATATTAAGGCAATTAACCCAAAAGCAGAGATCATTTTTGAAGGATCGGAAGGCGAGATCAATGAGATCTTTGAGGATGACCTTCCGTATGATCTTAGCCAGGATACGTTGGTATTGGATGATCTTGCTTATGGAATCTGGTATTTGGATTCATTGGACCATCTGGACAGATATGTGGGCAAAAAGATAGAGTTTACAGCTATGGTGCTACGACCGGAGAATGTTCCTAAGGGATATTTTGTGCCAGGGCGCATGGCAATGACCTGTTGCGCAGACGATATGGCCTTTCTGGGATTTGCTTGTGCCTATGAAGGAGCAGAGCAGCTAAAGGAGAAGGAATGGGTCAGAGTGACAGCGCAGGTGAAGAAGGAATACTGGGCTGATTATAAAGGAGAGGGGCCCATGCTGTATGCCCTGGAGGTAAAAAAGACAAAGGAGCCGAAGGAAGCGATTATCAGCTTTGTTTAATCATTTTGTGAGGTGTGTTTATGAATTTTGAGGTTATTTTGGGGGTTATTATGCCGTTTTTCGGTACAACGTTAGGTTCAGCATGCGTGTTTTTATTGCGTGGAGCAATGCCTGACAAACTGCAGAAGGCAATGCTTGGCTTTGCATCCGGTGTCATGGTGGCAGCTTCCTTTTGGTCATTGCTGATCCCGTCCATGGAGTTATCCGCACCTATGGGCAATCTGGCTTTCGTGCCGGCCGTAGCAGGATTTTTGCTGGGTATGGGATTTTTGCTGTTGATGGATAAAGTGATTCCTCACCTACATTTGGATTCGCCTCATCCGGAAGGTGTGAAGAGCAATCTGGGTAAATCTTCTATGCTAATGCTTGCAGTTACCCTGCACAACGTGCCTGAGGGTGCAGCGGTGGGAATTGTACTTGCGGGAGCTATGGCACAGACCGGCGGCCTGGGGGTGGGGCAACTGCTCACATTGGCAGGTGCGCTTGCTTTGTCGGTAGGAATTGCTATTCAGAATTTTCCGGAAGGGGCTATTATTTCCCTGCCTTTGCGTGATGAATTGGGGAAAGGAAAGGCATTTTTATATGGGGCGCTTTCCGGAATAGTGGAACCTTTGGCAGCACTGCTTACAATTTTTGTTGCGGCTTTTGTGGAGCCGATTTTGCCCTATATGCTTTCCTTTGCGGCAGGAGCCATGTTGTATGTGGTGGTGGAAGAGTTGATCCCGGAGTCTGCAGAAGGGAAGCACAGCAATTTGTCCACAGTAGGTTTTGCGCTGGGGTTTGTGTTGATGCTGATCTTGGATGTGACATTGGGGTAAGATCATGGCGGTGGATACAGAGAAGGATTTGCAGCAATTGCGCAATCGTTTCAGGGAGCTGGCAGAAAAATCCTATCATCAGAACATCTATACCTTCAGCGGTTTTTTAGGTCTCGCTGAGCAGGATATATTTTGGCAAATGGAGAAGGAACTGTCCTATGCAGGATATTGCCTAAGCGGCAGATGCCCCGGAGGGAAAGTCTGCACAGAGCAGTCTGATCGGAAGATGATTCGCTTTGGCAAGCCGGAGGAACTGGGCTATGAAGAGACATTTCCCATTGTCTGTGTGCATATGAAGCCCTTGGCCGCCAAATTTGCAGATGCTTTTTCCCACAGGGATTTTTTGGGAGCATTGATGAATCTGGGGATAGACCGAAGTACTATCGGAGATATTAAGGTGGGAGAGAAGGAAGGCTACCTGTTTTGTCTGGATAGTATTGCCGCCTTTATCTGTGAAAATCTGGATAAAGTAAAGCATACCAGTATCAGGTGCGAAATCGTAAGTGACGCAGGGGAGGTTCCGGAGGAAGAGCCCCAGGAGGTGGTGATCCAAGCTTCCGGAGAACGGGCCGACGGAGTAATTGCCAAGGTGTATCACATGTCACGCACAGAAAGTCTGGATATGTTCCGAGAAAAGAAGGTCTATATCAATGGCAGATTGTGCGAGAATAACAGTCGTAATTTGAAACCGGAGGATGTGGTCAACGTTCGTGGATTCGGTAAGTTTCTGTACGAAGGTGTACAGTATGAGACGAAGAAGGGGAAACTTTGTATGAAGATTTCCTTGTTTGTATAAGAAGTAAATAGTATAACAGGAAAGAGGAATCTTCCGGGTTTGCCTGGAGAGATTCCTCTTTTGATATTTTGTATCAGTGTTCGCTGCCTTTCTCTTCGCAGTACTTACAGCGGTAAATTTCTTTCTCTTCGTCAGCAAGTACAAACACATGGGGCAGTTCCTGCTCAATGGAGGTGATACAGCGGGGGTTTTTGCAGCGGATGACATTTTTGATCATTTTAGGCAAAACCAGTTCCTTTTTATCTACGATCTCCCCGTCTTTGATCACGTTTACTGTAATATTGTGATCAATGAATGCCAGAACATCCAGATCCAGCTGATTAATGTCACATTCCACTTTGAGGATGTCTTTTTTACCCATTTTATTACTCTTGGCGTTTTTGATAATAGCCACAGTGCAGTCCAGTTCGCCCAGCTGCAGGTGCTTGTAAATATCCATGCTCTTGCCGGCTTTGATGTGGTCCAGTACAAAGCCTTCTTCAATTTTTCCTACATTTAACATATCGTACCCTCCTTTATTGTGCCAAACCCAAAAGTGTCAGTATCAATGCCATGCGCACATACACGCCGTATTTTGCCTGTTTGAAATAGGCAGCTCTGGGATCAGAGTCGATTTCAACGGAGATTTCGTTTACTCTGGGCAGCGGGTGCAGGATTAACATGTCCGGCTTAGCCAGTTCCAGTTTTACCGCGTTCAACACATAAAAATCTTTCAGGCGGATGTATTCTTCTTCGTTGAAGAAACGTTCTTTTTGTACTCTGGTCATGTAAAGCATGTCAAGCTGGGGCATCACATCCTCCAGACGGATCACTTCCTCATAGGGAATATCCTTGGCCCTGAGCATCTCAATGATATAATCGGGAACCCGAAGCTCTTCGGGGGAGATAAAGATAAATTTCACATTTTCATAGCGCACCAGTGCGTGGATCAAAGAGTGGACAGTACGACCGAATTTCAGGTCTCCGCACAGGCCGATGGTAATATTGTCCAAGTGGCCCTTCAGGGAGCGGATGGTCAAAAGATCCGTCAGGGTCTGGGTGGGATGCTGATGACCGCCATCACCGGCATTGATCACGGGGATACCGGATCTTTCGGCTGCCACCATGGGAGCCCCTTCCTTAGGATGGCGCATGGCGCAGATGTCTGCGTAACCGGAGATTACGCGGATGGTATCGGAAACACTTTCTCCTTTTGAGGCGGAGGAGGAAGCGGCGTCAGAAAAGCCGAGTACTTGGCCGCCGAGACGCAGCATGGCAGATTCAAAACTCAGGCGGGTTCGGGTGCTGGGCTCGTAAAAACAGGTGGCCAAGATTCTGCCGTCACAGGCGTGGGCATATTTGGCAGGGTTGTGCTCAATATCATTTGCCAGATCAAACAGTTTGTCCAGTTCCTCGGTGGAAAAATCCAGGGGGCTCATAAGATGTCGCATAAAATACTCTCCTTTTTGATTGTGGTGTTAAGAAAAATCGAAGAGACAATATCTCTTCGATTCAATAGTTTACTTATAAGACAATAAATCTTCCAATGGCTTGCGTCTGGGGGCTACGGGCGCTTCTGCGGGATAGCCGATGGGGATCAGAGCAATTAATTCACGATCCTCAGGTAATTCCAAAAGGGAAGTAGCCCTGGCCTCATCAAAGATGCCAAGGACAACAGTGCCCAGTCCCATCTCATGGGCAGCCAAGCAAAAAGCTTCAGTGGCAATACCGGCGTCAAACATTTTCCAGCCATCCTTCTTGGGAGTAGAGTAAGAACCGTCTCTCTCATAGCCGCTTCTCTTGTTGAGAGCAGTGACAGCGATGAGCATTGGGGCTCTGGCGATATGTTCGCCGTTTTTGGGATAATCTGAAGTGCACTCGGTTGCGATCCGGTCTTTTAGAGCGCCTTCTATGGCAATGTAACGGGTTACCTGAGTGTTCTTCCAGCTGGGCGCAAAGGATGCAGTCTCCACGATTTGTTCCAGAACATCATGGGGTACGGGTCTATCCTGAAATTGACGGATGCTTCTGCGGCCTGTGATACATTCTTTCGCAGTCATGTAAACTCTCCTTTACAAGTTTCTTTTGTCTATGATACCACAACCGCATTTCTGATTCAATGTCAAATTTGAAAAAAGTTTTGCATATCCGATAGCTATCCACTATAATGGAATAGAGAGGGGATAAAAATTATGAGCAGAGTAAATTTTGGAGCAAAACCTTTTATGTACCCAATGCCGGTGCTTATTGTAGGCACTTATGACGAGAATGGGGTGCCGAATGCCATGAATGCAGCATGGGGAATCATTACTGATATGAATGAGATCTCTATCAGCATGTCGGAGCATAAGACCACTGAGAATTTTGCAAAAACTGGAGCCTTTACTGTCAGCATCGCAACGGAGGATACGGTGGTTCCTTGCGACTATGTGGGTGTAGAAACAGCCAGTAAGGTGCCGGATAAGTTTGCAAAAGCAGGTTTTCATGCGACAAAGAGTGAGTATGTGAATGCTCCTTTGATCGACGAGCTGCCCATGGCGTTAGAATGTAGGGTAAAAAGCTTTGAGAATGATATTCTGGTTGGAGAAATTGTGAATGTAAATGCGGATGAAAGTATTCTGACGGATGGAAAGATTGACCCTAAGAAATTAAAACCGATCACCTATGATCCGGTAAATCATGCTTATATAGGTCTTGGAGATAAGGTTGGAAATGCATTTCAGGATGGCCTTCGTTTAAAATAAGATGGCAGGACGGCTTGCGGATGCGGTTCGGGGAAAGGCTGCTTACGAATCACTTTCCGCAAGCAGCCTTTCGAATAATAGTCCCGCCAAGGCCCAGAATGGAATGTAATCCAGTCGGATCAGGCGGTTTACATGCCACTTAGAGCGGCCGTAGTCCCAGGGGCACAGTCCTTTTTTTGTCAATAGGGAGCCGGTCAGGTATTCTGCGCTGAAAATCAGGCCTGCGTACGTCAGACCTCGAAAGAGGACAGGTTTTCCCTTCAGTAACCGGCAGATGGGTGACAGAAAGGCAGCCAGGCCATAGATCGGAAACATATAAAGGGATGTGTTTCCTTTCAGGGTAAATTCTCTACGTCGAACAGAGTTTGCAGCAGTAAAAATGATTTCCAGGCACCACCCAAGGATGCCGCAGTGAATAAAGTTGTGAATTAGTTTTTTCATAGTAAGCAGTATGCCCATAAAAAGCGGGATTATACTGGGTATGGAGGGAAAATGAATTATAAAAAGACCATGGAATATCTGCAGGGTTTGAGTACCCTGGGGATTGTACCGGGATTAGAAAATATGAGAAACCTTTGTGCAAAACTTGGGAATCCCCAGGACAAGCTAAGGATCATTCATATTGCTGGTACCAATGGAAAGGGTTCTGTTCTGGCCTATGTATCCACAATATTACAGTGTGCAGGATATAAGGTGGGGAGATATCTATCACCGGTTATTTTTGAATACAGGGAAAAAATACAGATCAATCAGCGGCCCATCAGTCAGGAAAAGTTGTGTACGTATACAGAGCGGGTGAGGGCAGCCTGTGAAGAAGTGGTAAAGGAGGGAAAATCTCACCCGACCCAGTTTGAGTTTGAAACGGCTCTGGCATTTCTTTTTTTTGCTGAGCAGGGCTGCGACATGGTGGTTTTGGAAACGGGTATGGGAGGCAGACTGGATGCCACCAATATCATTGAGAAACCGCTGGCTGCGGTATTTGCTTCGATCAGTATGGATCACATGAAATTTCTGGGAAATACGTTGGAGGAGATTGCCACGGAAAAAGCCGGTATCTGTAAAGCCGGGTGCCCTGTCATTACAACGGTACAAGATCCGCAGGTGAACAAGGTGCTAAGGCAAAAAGCCGAGGAATTGGGGTGTCCTTTTGTGGTGGCGGATACGCAGCAGGCCGTGAGAGTCCGTTATGGTGTGGAACGGCAGCGGTTCGATTATGGTGGAATGAGGGATCTGGAGATTCGATTGGCAGGAAAGCATCAGGTTGCCAATGCGGTGTTGGCCATAGAAGTGATTTGCGCACTGACTGAAAAAGTCAATTTGACGGAACAGCAGTTGCGAAAGGGGCTTGTACAGACAGTATGGCCGGGACGGTTTGAGGTGATCGGAAAGCGTCCTTTATTTGTGGTGGATGGTGCCCACAATCAGGACGGAGCAAAAAATCTTGCGGATTCTATCAGGTTTTATTTTACAAATCGTAGAATTATTTATATAATGGGGATATTAAAAGATAAGGAATATGAAAAGGTAATAGCGGAGACCTATGCCTATGCGGATCAGATCATTACGGTGGCTACACCGGATAATCCCAGAGCCATGCCCGCTTATGAGCTGGCCCAGGTGGTGTCTGAGTTTCATCCCAGGGTGACCGTGGCAGGAAGTCTGGAGGAGGCTGTGGAAATGGCCTATCTGCTCTCAGAGAAAGCGGATGTGATCATAGCCTTTGGATCCTTGTCTTACTTGGGCAAATTGATGCAGATCGTAAAAGGAAAGAACGGTGTAAAGCATGGTAGATAAACATAAAATTGAGCAGGCGGTAAAGCTACTTTTGGAGGGGATCGGAGAAGATCCGAACAGAGAGGGACTGAAAGAGACGCCGGCCAGGATAGGCAGAATGTATGAGGAGATTTTCCGAGGAATGGATCAGGATGCGTCGGAGCATCTGAGTAAGACTTTTTCTGTGGAAAACAGTGAAATGGTGCTGGAGAGGGATATTGTGTTTTATTCTACCTGTGAACATCATTTGCTGCCTTTTTATGGTAAGGCTCATGTGGCTTATGTGCCGGATGGCAAAGTGGTAGGCTTAAGTAAGCTGGCACGGACAGTGGAGGTCTATGCAGCAAGGCCACAGATCCAGGAGCAGATGACAGGGCAGATCGCCGATGCAATTATGGAGCATCTGGCACCGAAAGGAGTAATGGTTATGCTGGAGGCGGAGCATATGTGCATGACCATGCGGGGGGTGAAGAAACCTGGCAGTAAGACCATGACGGTAGCGGTCAGAGGCTGCTTTGCCAAGGATGAGATGCTGCAGAATCGTTTTTGGCAGATGATAAAAGGATAATCGGAAAATGGAAAGAGTAAACAGGATCATAAAACATGAACTGTTCTTGGAAAATGTAAGAAAAAATGAGGAGGCAGAAGTGGATAGGCACTTCTGCCGTCATAATATGACGCACTTTTTGGATGTGGCCAGGATTGGTCAGATCATGAACCTGGAAGAAGACCTGGGGCTTGACCATGAACTGGTCTATGCAGCGGCTCTGCTTCACGATATTGGTAGACATGATCAGTATGAAACAGGAATCCCTCATGAACAGGCCAGCGCTTTGCGGGCGCCCCAGATACTTAAGGATTGCGGGTTTACTGAGAAAGAGACAGAGCGTATTGTTTCTGCGATCCGAAAGCATAGGGATCAGGCAGTTGCCGGGGAAACCTCTTTGGAGGGACTTTTGTATCGGGCAGATAAGGCCAGCAGGGCCTGCTTTTCCTGTCAGGCGCAGGCCCAGTGTAACTGGAAAGGTGACAAGAAGAATAAATGGCTGCGATATTAGGCAGGTAATTACGAAACCAAGAGGGCCGGGGCGCCAAGGATTTTGTTTCAGCTCGGGCACGTTCTCACTCCGTGAAAAACGTAGCAGCACTAAGACTTTTTCGGCGCAGCTATGCTTGAAAAATTCAAGTGCTGACGTTTTTCAAGGGCCCTTCTCTAAAACAAAATCCTTGGCACTCCGGCCCTCTTGGTTTCGCAACTGCTTGCTTAATATCAATAGCAGAAGGGAGTATAGAATGAAGATCGGTAATCGTGATTTTCAGGATAAAAATAAAACCTATATCATGGGCATACTGAATGTGACACCGGATTCTTTTTCTGACGGAGGCTTGTGGCAGGATAGAGATGCGGCCCTTTGGCGGGTTCAGGAGATGCTGGATCAGGGCATGGATGTGTTGGACATTGGAGGTGAGTCTACCAGACCTGGATATGATCAAATTTCTGATGAGGAGGAGATCGCACGTGTTGTGCCTGTGATAGAGGCTGTAAAGGCAAGATTTGATGTGCCTATCTCTTTGGACACCTACAAAAGTGGTGTGGCCAGGGAGGGGATCCGTGCCGGGGCAGATATGATCAATGATATCTGGGGCCTAAAGGGAGACTGTCGCATGGGGGCTGTTATTGCTCAGGGGAAGGTGGCATGTTGCCTGATGCATAATCGCAGCGAGCAAGGCTATCAAAATCTGATGGATGATGTGGCGGTGGAACTGGCCCAGTCTGCTGAATTGGCCAGAAGAGCCGGCATCCCTGACGATAAGATTTTGCTGGATCCGGGTGTTGGCTTTGGGAAAACTTATGAAGAAAACTTGGAGGTGATCCGTAGTCTGGATCATTTGGCGGCGCTTGGATATCCACTTCTGTTGGGGGCCAGCCGTAAGTCGGTGATCGGACTGACTTTGGATCTGCCTGCGGAGCAAAGACTGGAGGGGACCTTGGTGACCACCGTTTTTGCTGTATTGAAAGGATGTATGTTTATAAGAGTACATGATATTATAGAGAATGTGAGGGCTGTCCGTATGGCAGAGGCTATATTGGCAGGACAAAGGAGAGGCAGATAAATAATGGACGAGATCAGGATCAGGGAGCTTCAGGTTTATGCTTACCACGGGGTTTTCCCGGAAGAAAATGAAAAGGGACAGTTTTTTTATGTGAATGCCACTCTGTACACAGACACGCGAAAGGCCGGCATGACGGATGAGCTGGGTGACGCTACGGACTATGGTCAGGTGTGTCATCTGATCACCCGTGTTATGACGGAAAATACATGGAAGCTCATCGAACGGGCGGCAGAAGTGGTGGCAGAAGAAATTTTATTGTCCTGTCCACTGGTAAAAAAGGTGCATTTGGAAATCCGTAAACCCAATGCTCCTGTAGGCCTTCCCTTTGCATCGGTGTCAGTAGCTGTAGAGCGTGGTTGGCACAAGGTATATCTGGCGGTAGGCTCCAATATGGGAGATAAGCAGAGGCATATTGCCCAGGCCCTGAATGCCATCAAAGCAAACCCAAAGATCAAAGTGGGAGCAGTCAGTGACTGGATCGTGACCAAGCCCTATGGAGTGACGGAGCAGGAGGATTTTTTGAATGGAGCTCTGGAGATAGATACATTGTTCACCCCGGGTGAGCTTTTGGATTTTCTGCATATGGTGGAGGCCGGAGAGGGCAGAGAGCGAACTTTGCGATGGGGACCGAGAACACTGGATCTGGATATTTTGTTCTATGACAGGCTGGTTTACGAGGATGACAGGCTGATCATTCCTCATGTGGATCTGCAAAATCGTGATTTTGTATTGCAGCCTATGGCCCAGATTGCACCCAATCTGCGTCATCCTGTGCTGGGAAAGACTATGAATGAATTGTGGAAAGAGCTAGACTCAAAATTGCATAATCAAGGTTGCGTTGCGACACACTAGTGGTTGCAACGCAATTTGTTGGCAGGTGCCTCTTATTGCTGTGATGGGCTGAAAGTGAGGTACATGTCATAAGAAAAGCAAAAAAAGAATTTCAGATACAGATGGGAAGGCGATTGCGGGAAATCCGTGTGAATTGTAGGTATACCCAGGAGCAATTTGCAGAAACTCTGGGGGTAGGTGTGGAACACTACCGCAAACTGGAGAACGGGGACTATGGCCTTCAGCCAGAAAAACTCCTGATCCTCTATCAGATATATAAGATCGATCCAACTTATCTGATCACGGGAGAAAACAAGGAGACATTTGATCTGGAAATGTTCTTGGCTAACTGCCACCACAAAGATAGGGATGACTTTTTAGAGCAAGTTTTTCGCTATATGCGGAAAAGAATGCTAAAATGAGTTTTAAAAAGGAAAGGGGTATATGTATGAAGAAAATTTTGTTTATGGGAGATTCTATAACAGATGCAGTCAGACAGAGGGATAATGATTGCTTTGCCGGCAATGGATATCCGACTCTTGTGGCGGCCAGATTGGGGTATGACTATCCCGGCGAGTATGGGTTTCTCAATCGTGGGATCAGCGGAAACCGTGTAACAGATCTGCTTTCCAGGATTAAGTCCGATATGATCAATTTGAAGCCGGATGTGATGAGTATCTTGATCGGTGTGAATGATGTGTGGCATGAGATCGGTTTATGCAACGGTGTACATACAGAGCTGTTTGAGACGGTGTATGATCTGCTGATCAAGGAACTGAAGGCAGCTTTGCCGGAACTTCGGATCATGATTATGGAGCCCTTTGTACGGCCCGGCAGCGCCACCGAGGAGCACTGGGATTATTTCCAGGATGAGGTGGCATTACGAGCCGCTGCAGCGGCCAGGGTGGCAGAGAAGAACGGACTGGAATTTATTCCTTTACAGGCGCGCATGGAGGAAGCGGAGCAACTGGCGCCCACCTCCCATTGGCTGATCGATGGCGTGCATCCAACTGCTGCCGGTCATGAAATCATAGCAAGAGCTTGGATTGAGACATTTATGAAAAAATAGCATGTATGAAAGTACTACAGACAGGGGGGAAAATGGTTAGAAGAATCCTAAAAAGCAAAAGGTTTCTGATTGGTGGGGCGGCACTGTTGTTTGTTGTGTTGCTTTATACCATTCAGGGACTTCGCTTTGATTTTTACTATGATTATAATGATGATCTTTTAATTCACGATATTCTTTCCGGGCGTTACAGCGGCACTCCGGACGGGCATAGTATTCAGCTGCTGTATCCCTTGGGGTGGGTTTTGAGCTTGTTTTATCGTGCGATCCCCGGAGTGCCATGGTTTGGTCTCTTTATGTGCTTTTGCTTTGGGGTCTCTCTGTTTGCCATTGCAGCCAGGAGCCTTTCTATTTGTGACGGCAGGGTGAAGAAGGTAATCTTGTTGGCAGGGGAAGGGATCCTTGTACTTTTATTGATGGGTTATGAACTGGTATTTATGCAATATACGGTGGTATGCGGCGTACTTGCTACAGCGGCCGGATTTCTGCTTTACACCACACCGGGAGGTCTGACAGCCAAAGAATTTTTAAAAAGAAATGTAGGAACCGTGCTCCTGGCCCTTCTTGCTTTTTTTGTACGGTCAGAAATGTTCCTGCTTTTGTCCCCGTTTCTTGCGGCACTTGGCATTTTTCATTGGAGCAGAGAGAAGCAGATGTGGAGAAAGCAGGTGCTCCTGAGATATGTGGGGGTGCTGGCAGCTGTTGCATTGGGAATGGCCGGCGGTATGTTGGGAGAAAAGCTTGCCTATAGAAGCGAGCCATGGAAGGATTTTATTTACCTTTACAATGCGGGAACTCAGTTGTATGACTACAAGGGATATCCTACTTATGAAGAGGCGGAAGGATATTATAGCCAGATAGGCGTTAGTCAGATGCAGTATCAGCTGATCGATAACTATAATTACAGTCTGGATGAAAGTATTGACGGGGAGCTTTTGTGGGATGTGGCCCGTTATAATCAGGAGAAGGAAGGCATCTTACCGTCGACTTGGGATGTGTTTCGCACGGTAAAGAATATACTGTACAGGTTGGTCCGGGATGTGGATGCTCCACACAACTATTTTGTTCTGGCAGCGTATGGGTTGCTGATCGCGGTGGCCATAGTCACGAAAGACAGGAGTTATCTGTGGAAGCTGCCGCTTTTTTGGTTGTTTCGTATGATACCGTGGTTTTATGTGGTTCTGGCGGACAGAGTGCCTAAGCGGATCAGTCACCCGCTGTATTACATGGAATTGGTGGTGCTGCTTGCCTTGACGGCAAAACAGCTGGGGGACTGTAAGGAATTATCCAAGAAGGTAAGAAAAGGGTTTGCTGTGGGGGCGGTCCTTGTTTTTGGAGTGCTGTCACTGGGTTCTTGGAAGACATCTTACGAGACAGTTAAGTACGAGGCTCTGGGCAGGGAATACAACAATGTAAGCTGGAATGCATTGAAAGAATATGCAGGAGAAAATCCGGAGAATTACTATTGCCTGGATGTATACTCTACGGTGAATTTTAAGGATAAGGTATTTGGTCAAAAGGAGCCTGCACAGAAAAATTATGATATACTTGGGGGATGGATGGCCAAAAGCCCTTTGCACCGGGAGGGCCTTGATCAGTACACCGATTGGGCGGGACAGCCCTTGGCGGAGGCACTTCTGACGGAGAATTTTTATTATGTGACAGATGTGGGCAGGGACATTACATTTTTGCAGGAATTTTATGAACTGCAGGGCAAGGAGATAGGACTTCTGGAGGTTGCCAGGTTTGGAAAAGACTCTCCGGTTTTAGTGGTATTTAAGGTGTCGGAGCAGTACTAAGGAGGTGAGGGTGCCTGTGGAAAAAGTAAAAAGGTGGGTAGGGCTTGATATACTGAAGTGTATTTGTGCTTTTCTCGTCATATATATTCATACCCCTATTCCGGGCAGGGTGGGCGATATGATCCTTGCCTTGTCTCAGATTGCGGTTCCTGTTTTTTTTATGATCAGTGGTTTCTTTTATAGGAAGGTCCAAGAAGACGGGCGGACAGCCATGCAGATGAAGAAAATTGCAATTTTACTTGCAATTTCCCTTGTATTATACGGTGTTTGGGATTTGCTGGCGGCAGTTCGCCTTCATATACCCCTTGGTGAATGGCTGACAGGTCGCTTTCAGCCCAAAGCCATTTTGATCATGCTGCTGTTTAATGAGGCACTGTTTGGTTATCATATATGGTATTTGGGTGCCATCTTATATGTTTTGTTTCTCTATACCAAGGTGGGTCTACATAAGGTAAAAGGATTGGTCTGGGTAATTCCTTTGCTTTTGGCAGGAAATCTGTTGGTTGGTCGGTATGGGTTTGTGCTGTTTGCAGATGGATTTCCTGGATATTTGGAGCGGAACTGGCTCCTGCTTGGCTTGCCTTTTTTTGCACTGGGGAGATTCTTGTTTGACAAAATAGATGTGCTGAGGGCCAAAATCAGCAGAGTGATGCTGATTGCCTGCGTCTTGCTTTTTTTTGCAACCTCTTTATTGGAAGATTATCTGCTGCGGGATATTGCAGCAATATTCCCGGGGGATATGTATATCAGTACTATTTTTCTGGCTATGGCTGTGTTTTTGCTTTTTGCATTGTTTGTGGGAAGCGGAGGCAGCAGGGCAACTGCTTGTCTTGTCGGTATTGGAAGGAAACATTCGACCTGGATTTATATATTGCATCTTCTGGTAATATCTGTGATCAGAGAAGTGATGGATGCTGTGTTTCACAGAATTTACCACGGATGGCTACTTTTTTTAACCATATTGTGTACGTTAGGGATGGTGCTTATAGGAAGCCGGGTTGTTAGAAGGAAATAAACGATGGTGACAATAAAGATGTTATGATAATATATCAAATAAAGGATGTGAAAAGATGGATAATTTGAGTGATTACAATAGAAGTCAAGAGTCACAACAAACAGAATGGAAATGGTCATGGCAGGATGAATACCTAAAATGGCTATGCGGTTATGCCAATACAGAAGGCGGTACTTTATATATTGGAGTAAATGATGATGGCTATGTGGTGGGAATTGAAGATTCTAAAAGGATGCTTGAAGGATTACCCAATAAGATTAATGACAAACTCGGTATCATAGCCAGTATAAATATTCACAAAGCAAATGGGGCTGAAAATGTGCGTTATGGTAATTCTGTACCCGAAAGTGTTTCGAGCAAGATGATTAATCAATATGCATGTGGAATGATTCATACGGGGATGTTAGATAGTACCGATAAACGTTATAAAGCTCTTGCGACAATAGAAAGAGAAAATAAAGTTTGGGAGACGGAAGATGGTACACGAGAGTATGTTTCCATTGGAATTATTAAGTATCCGTTTGCAGTTTCGTGTGAGGGGAAATATTATAAACGGTCTGGTTCAACATTACATGAATTAAATGGATTTGAATTACAGAATTTTCTGCTGGAACGTGCCGGAAAGACATGGGACGCTGTTCCGATTCCTGCAGTGCAAGTATCAGATTTGAGTAAAGGAGCATTGGATGCTTTTAGAAAGAAAGCTGTAATAAGTAATAGAATGACAGAAAGTGAAGCAAATATTCCTGATGAATTGTTGCTGAGAAATTTGAAATTGTTTGATGGTGAATATTTAACTAGAGCTGCAATTTTATTATTTCATCCCACACCAGAGCAGTATGTAACTGGCTCATATTAAAATTGGTTACTTTTCATTGGTAGGAGCTTTTGGAGAAGATGCAGAACCAATAGAGGATTTACAATACCAAGATGTTGTGGACGGTCCGCTTATTTTGCAAGTAGACAAGGCGATAGACTTGATATTTACAAAATATTTTAAAGCCTTAGTGGATTATGAAGGTATCCAACGGACAGAAACCAATATGCTGACCAGAGGTATTGTTCGTGAATTATTGCTTAATGCAATTAATCATAAGGATTATGCGACAGGTGTTCCGATCCAAGTATCGGTATATGAAGATAAGATTGTTATATTTAATATGGGTTCTTGGCCAAAACGTGTGCCTACAGATGAAAGGGTATATGAAAAACATGAATCTGTGCCGAATAATCCTAAAATTGCAGATGTTTCGTTCCGATCAGGGGATGTAGAGTCTTGGGGCAGAGGCTTTATAAAGATTAAAGCAGAGTGTAAAACGGTAAATGCACCTCTTCCGATTATAGATGCTGAAAACGGTGGCGTTTCAGTCAGTGCGGTTGGATGCGAAAAGTATATGTCAATATTGCGGTATGGTCAGTATGGACAAGTTGGTGCAGATGGAGTTTGGAGAAATAAAGAATCAGAAAATGAAGAACTAAAGCATTCTTCTGTATTAATGGGAATGGATGTAAAAGAGTATGCAAGGCTTATGAAGTATCTCGAGATTCCAAGAAGTAGAAAAGAAATACAGGAATTTTGTGGCTATAAGTCGCGAGACTCATTTATGAAAAATATTTTAAATCCTTTGATTGATTTAGGAAAAGTTAATTTGCTTCTACCAGATAAGCCGAAGAGTCCTAACCAAAAATATGTGAAAAATAATCAATAAGTTTAATAACATGCCCGTCAGCTTGCATGTGTGCATGCAAGCTGACGGGCAAGCTACATGCAAGCATTATTTTGCGGCTATGAGTGATTAGCGTATGAAAAACAGTAAAAAATAGTTTGAGGGAGGTTTATTGGACACCTGTTGTTCTATACTGATCTTACCGACACAGATAAAAGGAGGAAATGGTAAGATGAGGAAGAACGGCAGGTTTTTATTGTGTGTAGTTATATTAGGTCTGATCATTATAAGCGGTACGCTGGGCACAGCCATGAGCTGTAATGCTTGTCCGGGGGATATCAGAAAAGCGGATTATCGCCAAATGGAACAGGAGTATGTGCAGCAGGTAAGGACGTTCCTGGACGACAGTGGATACGGAAACAGTGGTGTCATGCTGACCTACGTGACCGACGGGGAAGGAAGTCGGATCTATACGGTGACAATCCATCATGAGAGACTGGAAAGCCTGTCTTTTACAGAGAAGCAGGAAATCGGAAAAGCAATCCTTGCACTTGCTTTTGAGGCA
The DNA here is from genome assembly GCA_015056865.1 of Lachnospiraceae bacterium. Taxonomy (GTDB): domain Bacteria; phylum Bacillota; class Clostridia; order Lachnospirales; family Lachnospiraceae; genus Acetatifactor. Next base: position 12,683 of record SVFM01000011.1, on the reverse strand, counting down.
CCGGATTGTGCGTTTTGCCAGGAATTTCTGGTTGCGTGAGAGACCTGAAGGCAACATTGAAAAGAAAGGAATGACAAGATTAGGATTTGGGATTATAATATAATTGATGAACAGGTAACTGTAAGGCAGGGCCGCCCGGGAAGTATGGGTCAGTGGAGGCGGCACAGGCATGTTTGCACTCCGTGAAAAACGTAGCAGTACTATGGATTTTTCAGCACGGACTGCTTGAAAAATCCAAGTGCTGACGTTTTTCAAGGGCCTTTTGCCGCCTCCACTGACCCATACTTCCCGGGCGGCCCTGCCTTACAGTTACCTGCAGTAAAGGAGAAGTCTATGTTACACATTCCCAAACCCTATGAGATATATCAACATTTTAAAGGAAATCTTTATCAGATCATTGCCCTTGCAGAGCATTCCGAAACCGGGGAGAAAATGGTGGTCTATCAGGCACTTTATGCCCCTTTCAAGGTGTATACCAGACCTCTTAATATGTTCCTGGAAGGGGTGGATAAGGTCAAGTACCCGGATGCCGGACAGAATGAAAGATTCCGATTGGTGACAGAGCAGAGCATGGAAACTTCGGACCTGACAGGACTTCAGGGAGCACCGGAAGTTTCGGCCTCGCAGGCTCCCGATTCTTCGGAAGAAGAGGTTCAGATCGATCCCATGGTACTTCAGTTTCTGGAGGCGGATTCTTATGCAGAGCGGCTTCAGATACTGGCAGGGCTGCATCACAGGATCAGCCACGAGATGATCAATACTATGGCCGTGGCAACAGACATTGAAGTGCCGGAGGGTGAGCTGGAGAGCCGCTACGAGGAGCTTAGAAATTGTCTGCTGACCTTGGAAAAGTACGAGTGTAATCGGCTTAGGTAGAAGGTAAATCCCGGGACAGAGTTATCTTGGTGTGAGACTGATAAAGAGCACAGGAGGATAGCTATGTCATATGATTTGGAAAATAGATTGGTTGTGGGTGTTTCTTCCAGGGCTTTGTTTGATATGACTGTGGAAAATGGTATCTTTGAGAGTCAGGGCGTGGAAGCTTACTGCGCTTATCAGAGGGAGCATGAGGAGGAATTGCTTAAGCCGGGTCCGGGTTTTGGATTGATCAAGGCTCTTTTGGACTTAAACAGGTTGTTTGATGATCAAAAAAGGGTGGAAGTGATCATCATGTCCCGTAACAGTCCGGATACTTCTCTGCGGATGTTCCATGCCATTGAGCATTACGGTCTGGATATTTCCAGGGCAGTGTTGGCCAGTGGAGGATGTCTGGCACCTTATTTGGAGGCTTTTCGCACAGATCTTTTCCTGTCAGCCTATGAGGATGATGTGCAGTATGCCATCAATGCGGGGATCGCCGCAGGTATCATCTGCACGGAGACAGGGACTTACAGGCATGCCCGGGATATTGCCCAGATTAAGATTGCTTTTGACGGGGACGCGGTACTTTTTACGGATGAATCGGAGCGGATCTTTCAGGAAAAGGGGCTGGCGGCCTTTGAAGAAAATGAGCGTCTGAATGCGGGCAAGCCGTTGCCCGAGGGACCTTTCGCCAGATTTTTAAAGTTGATTTCTGCTATCCAAAAAGAATTTCCACAGGAGAGCGTGCCCATCAGAACAGCACTGGTTACCGCCAGATGTGCCCCTGCTCATGAGCGTGTGATCCGGACCCTGAGAGCCTGGAATGTGCGGGTGGACGAAGCATTTTTCCTGGGCGGGGTGTGTAAGAGAGAAGTGCTGGGGGCCTTCGGTGCGCATATTTTCTTTGATGATCAGAAGCTGCATACTGCCCAGGCGGCTCAGCTGGTGCCATCGGCCAGGGTGCCCTACAAGCAGGGACGGGCAGGATAGCGTGCTAAAAAATGGAGTTATAAAATGAAATATCAAGATGTAGTGGAGGGCAAATTCGTGGATCGGCCCAATCGATTCATTGCCCACGTAGAAATAAATGGTAAAATCGAGACAGTGCATGTGAAAAATACCGGCAGATGCCGGGAATTGCTGCTGCCGGCCGCAACAGTTTATTTGGAGAGAAGTAAGGCAGCCGGCCGCAAGACGGAGTATGATCTGATCGCAGTACAAAAGGCACATCGCATTGTCAACATGGATTCCCAGGCACCCAACAAGGTGGTGGAAGAGTGGCTCCTTACCGGAGCACTGTTTACCGACCTTGTTTTTGTGCGTCCGGAGACTGTTTATGGGAAGTCCCGGTTTGACTTTTATCTGGAGACCAAGGATCAAAAGATATTTATGGAAGTCAAGGGCGTGACCTTGGAGGAGGACAATGTGCTTCGTTTTCCGGATGCCCCTTCGGAGCGGGCGGTGAAACACCTTGAGGAACTGGTGCAGGCCCGAAAGGAAGGTTATGAAACCTATGTGGTTTTTGTGATCCAGATGAAAGGGGCAGATTATTTTGAGCCCAACTATAAAATGCACCCGGAGTTTGCCAAGGCTTTGGAACAGGCGGCTGGGGCCGGAGTCAAGGTTTTGGCCTATGACTGTAGGGTAAAGCCGGATGAAATGTGGATCGATGAGCCCGTCAGGGTACGGCTGGGAGAAGAACTGCTGGCTGCTATTCCGAAACCCCTACTAGCCTGGTATGACCAAAATCGTAGAATCCTGCCTTGGCGGGAAGAACCTACACCTTACAGAGTCTGGGTTTCTGAAATTATGCTGCAGCAGACCAGAGTGGAGGCGGTGAAACCTTATTTTAAGCGTTTTATGGACAACTTGCCGGACATTGCCTCCCTGGCAGGCGCAGAAGAAAATATACTATTGAAATTGTGGGAGGGTTTGGGCTATTATAATAGAGTAAGAAATCTGCAGAAGGCTGCCATACAGATTATGGAAGAATATGGTGGTCAGATGCCTTCAGAATATGAAGAACTGCTGAAACTACAGGGCATAGGAAGTTATACGGCGGGAGCCATCTCTTCAATCGCTTTTGGAAAGCCCTATCCGGCTGTGGATGGAAATGTGCTGCGGGTACTTTCCAGAGTACGCATGGATGATCGGGAGATCACAGATGCCAAAGTGAAAAAAGCAGTAGAGCAGGAACTGCTCCTGGTGATGCCCAAGGACCGGCCGGGAGATTTTAACCAGGCCATGATGGAGATCGGGGCCACGGTGTGTGTGCCAAACGGAGCCCCCCATTGTCAGGAGTGTCCACTTGCGCAGTTATGCCGGGCCAGGGCCCAGGGGATGGAAGAGGAGTACCCCAGAAAGGCGGCAAAGCGGCAGCGTACCATTGAAGAGAAGACGGTATTGATCATTCGGGATGAAAACAGCGCAGCCCTTCGTAAGCGTGGGGACAGTGGTTTGCTTGCGGGCATGTATGAGTTTCCCACTTTAGAAGGTTATCGCACGGCGGAAGAAGTGGTGGAGTATCTGAAGAGCATGGATCTGCATACCATCCGTATTCAGCCCCTGAGGGAAGCCAAGCATATTTTTACACACAAGGAATGGCATATGAAGGGCTACATGGTGCGGGTGGATGAGCTGGCAAGACCTGCATCGGGGGAAATGACCGGAGATTGGATCTTTGTGGAGCCTTGGGAGACCCAGGCCAGGTATCCTGTACCCTCTGCATTTGCGGCGTATACAGAGTATTTGAATATAAAATTGGGAAAGGAATCCATGTAAATATCAGGAGGTTAATTATGAAACTATTATCAATTGCAATACCTTGCTATAATTCTGCGGAGTATATGGGGAAGTGTATCGAGTCCCTATTGCCCGGTGGCGAGGACGTGGAGATTCTGATCGTAGACGATGGCTCTTTTAAGGATAATACGGCAGCCATCGCGGATGAGTATGCAGCCAAGTATCCTACCATCATCAAGGCCATCCACAAGCCAAACGGCGGTCACGGTTCTGCGGTAAACACAGGAATTGAGCACGCTACCGGCCTGTATTTTAAGGTGGTGGACAGCGACGATTGGGTGGATCAGGATGCTTATGGCAAGATCCTTGCAAAGCTGCGGGAGTTTTCCGGGGACGGCCAGCTTTTGGATATGATGATCAGCAATTATGTGTATGAAAAGGTGGGGGAGAAGCGCAAAAAAGTCATGCATTGTCGGAATATTCTTCCCAAGGATAGGGTGTTTGCCTGGGGAGATTGCAAGCATTTTGCAAAGGCCCATTACATATTGATGCATTCTGTCATCTACCGCACAGGACTTTTGCGGGAATGTGGGCTGAAATTGCCGGAGCATACTTTTTATGTGGACAGCATCTATGTGTTTGAACCCCTGCCTTATGCAAAACGTATGTATTATCTGGATGTGGATTTTTATCGTTATTACATCGGCAGAGAGGGCCAGTCTGTCAATGAGAGCATTATGATCTCAAGGATGGACCAGCAGCTGCGGGTGAATAAGCTGATGATTGATTATTTATCAGCCCACAAGGAAGATGCAAGGGCTTCCAAAAGATGCTTCCAGTATATGAAAAATTACCTGGAGATCATTACCACAGTATCCTCTGTGCTGATCAATAAATCCGGTACCGCAGAACATCTGCAACAAAAAAAGGAACTGTGGCAGTATCTGAAGGATACGGATGCAGAGCTTTACAAGGCCCTGCGGTACGGTATTCTGGGCATCTCCATGAATCTGCCGGGACGTGTGGGGCGTTGGATCAGTGTAAAGGGATACCAGATAGCCCAGAAGATTTTCCATTTCAATTAAGAATGTAAGGCGGAACGTTGATATGAAGGTTGTGATCGTAGGTGGTGTGGCCGGCGGAGCCACGGCTGCGGCCAGAATACGCAGATTAGATGAACAGGCGCAAATAGTAGTATTTGAAAGGACCGGTTATATTTCCTATGCCAATTGTGGTTTGCCCTATTATATAGGGGATGTGATCACAGATGGGGAGGAATTGACCCTTCAGACCCCGGAAAGTTTTTTTGACCGGTTTCGTGTGGATGTGAGAGTTCACCATGAGGTGATCGCCATAGATCCGTATTGTAAGGAGGTAAGGGTCAAAAACCTTCAGACCGGAGAAGAATTTCAGGAAAGCTATGACAAGCTGTTGTTGTCTCCGGGCGCAAGACCGGTCCAGCCGAAAGTTTCCGGTGTGGGCCTTAGCAAGGTGTTTACTCTGCGCACTGTGGAAGATACGTTTCGTATAAAAGAATATATTAACAAAAGCCATCCCCGCTCGGTAGTTCTTGCAGGTGGAGGCTTTATTGGATTGGAATTGGCAGAGAATCTGTGGAGACTTGGTCTGGATGTTACCATCGTGCAGCGTTCCAAGCGGTTATTGCGCCCCCTTGATGGAGATATGGCTGCTTTTCTTCACAGCAAGTTACGGGAAGAAGGGATTCATCTGGCTCTGGGTTATACCGTGGAGGGATTTGAGGAAAAAGACGGTGGCGTAGATGTGCTGGTAAAGGATCAGGTGCCCTTCCATGGGGATATGGTAATATTAGCCATTGGTGTTACACCGGATACCGGACTGGCCAAGGAAGCAGGCCTTGCACTTGGTGAAAAGGATAGTATTTTGGTCAACGACCGTATGGAGACATCCCATAAGGATATCTATGCGGTAGGGGATGCGGTTTTGATCAAACATTATGTAACGAATCAGGATACGCTGGTTTCTCTGGCCGGCCCTGCCAATAAACAGGCAAGAATCGCAGCGGATAATATTTGCGGCAAGGACAGCCGTTATCCCGGGGCTCAGGGGAGCAGCGTGATCAAGCTTTTTGATATGACCGCGGCTACAACAGGTATCAACGAGACCACGGCTGTGGAGGCGGGACTGGATATAGACAAAGTGATTTTGTCTCCCATGAACCATGCAGGGTATTATCCCGGCGGCAGAGTCATGAATATGAAGGTGGTCTTTGAAAAAGGAACTTATCGTCTTCTGGGAGCACAGATCATAGGTGGTGATGGCGTGGATAAGAGGATCGATGTATTGGCTACTGCCATCTATGGGGGCCTGAAGGCAACCCAGCTGAAGGATCTGGAACTGGCCTATGCGCCTCCCTATTCTTCTGCCAAGGATCCTATCAATATGGCCGGATTTATGATAGACAATATTGCAAATGGCCTGTTAAAGCAGTGGTTTTTGGAAGACCTGCCCAGCCTCTTTAAAAATGATAATGTGACGCTGCTGGATACCCGTACTGTGGAGGAATATAGCCAGGGACATATTAGTGGATTCATAAATATACCGGTGGATGAGCTGCGGGAAAGACTGGACGAGATAGACCATGGAAAGCCTGTATACGTGATCTGCCAAAGCGGTGTGCGCAGTTATATTGCCACAAGGATCCTGACCGGACATGGCTATGAAGCCTATAACTTCTCAGGAGGCTATCGATATTACGATGCTGTTATGAATGAGCGGTTTTTGAATGGGGCGTCCTTTGCCTGTGGAATGGATAGATAAATGATAAAAAGGGATTCTCGTCCATTTTTCAAAAATGGGCGGGATTCTTTTCGTGCGTTTCATAATTCTGAAAAAATTCTGATATTTCTTTTATTAAGGTCTAATTCAAGAATTCCCCAATCGTGGCCACATACTAATCAAATATAAAGAAGAAAACTTAACATGTTGACTATCCAAACATATGATGTTAACATATACGTAGTTACGGCATTACGAAATTGAATTGCGTACGTATACACGGATATTTGGAGGATTAATATGATTATCAGTGAAAGAATTTTTAAAATATTAAAAGACAAAGACATGTCACAGAATGCATTTGCCAAAAAAGTAGGATTAGCAAGCAGCACCATAAGTGATTGGAAAACAAAGAAGACAAATCCATCTGCGGATAAAATTATGGATATCTGTTCAGTGCTTAATGTAACGCCGGAGCAGTTACTAACCGGAAGAGGTATTGATGATTACAATGTGAAGAGTCAATCTAAGAAAAACCAAAATGAACCTGAGATTTCAAAAGCAGATATCCGCATTATAGAGGATATTCATGGACTGAAAGAAGAACAAAGAAAAAGACTCATGAAGTATATAGAAGCATTGAAGCAAATAGAAGCATTGGAGAATTTGGAATAACGCTTTCACGAAAAAACAGAAGAAAGGGGAACGACTATGGAAGAAAAGACAGAGTTGATGACTGTAGATAATATACGTAATCGAGTCTATGTCATAAGAGGACAACAGGTTATGCTGGATTATGATTTGGCTGAGATTTATGGGTATGAAGTAAAAGCCATGAACCAGCAGGTAAAAAGGAATATTGACAGATTTCCAGAGGACTTTATGTTCCAACTTAAAAGAGAAGAGGTGCCGAAGGGATTTTCAAAGTCACAAATTGTGACTTTGAATGAGAATGGAGATAGAAGAGGAACCAATATTAAAAAATTGCCGTATGCTTTTACGGAACAAGGAATCTACATGCTTGCAACTGTTCTTAGAGGAAAACTTGCAGAACAACAAAGTATATTTATTATGCGAGCCTTTCGTGAAATGCGTCATTACATAAAACAGAATCAGCAGTTTGTTACGCAATCGGAAATGCGTTTAGTTACTGCAAAAGTATCGGAAATATCCGTACAAATGGCGAGTATGTCTGATAGACAGCGAAAAACAGAGCAGGATGTTCACAACATCCAAAAGAGCATAGATACTCTTAACGAAAGCTTTGTGTCAGATAAAGATTTTAAAAATTTTGTTATATATAAAGGACAGAAGTTTGAAGCAGATACAGCATACATAGATATTTATCAACAGGCTACTACCAGTATTTATGTGGTGGACGATTACGTAAACACAAAAACTCTACAGCTTTTATCGCAGAAAAAAACAGGTGTGGAAGTTATTTTGTTTACCGAGAACGGACATGGAAGAAAAGGCTTTTTAACAACAGCAGTAGTAAATGATTTTGCAAGCCAATACCCACCGCTTCATATCAAGCCTAATCCTGATTGTCACGATAGATGGATCGTGATTGATTATGGCTTGTCTACAGAATGTGCATATCATTGTGGTGCATCCAGTAAAGATGCCGGAAAGAAATTGTGTGCTATTAATAAAATTGAAAACACCGCAGTACTTCATCCTGTAATTGATGGCTTGTTATTAGGGACAGATAAGACAATTTAATTTTAAGGTCATAATGTACTTTTCTCTGAATAGCTTGAAGCAAATTTGTTTAAAGATTGGGTACAATAGTAATGCAGAACTAACAAATTTGAGGAACTTCAGGAGGGAAGCTAAAATGGAAGAAAGAAAAATCACAGCAGATCAGATTGAATTATTTTACAAGTATTTGATCAGGGAAGAAAAGAGCGCGGCAACCGTGGAGAAATATCTTCGGGATGTCCGTGCTTTTGCGCTTTACGTTGGTGATGGACTTGTTACAAAAGAAGAGGTTATGGGATACAAAAAGTATTTACAGATGAAAGAATATGCAGTACGTTCTATCAATTCTATGCTGGCAAGTCTAAACAGCTTGTTGGATTTTCTGAATTGGTCAGATTGTAAGGTGAAAGCGATCAAGCAACAAAAGCAAACCTATTGTGCGGAAGAAAAGGAATTGACAAAAGCCGAGTATCTGCGTTTGCTGGAAGCGGCAAGGAACAAGCCACAGCTTCAGCTGGTGATGCAGACAATCTGCGGAACCGGTATTCGAGTCTCCGAATTACGTAATTTTACGGTTGAAAATGTAAGGCAAGGAGAAGTGGTGGTAAATTGTAAAGGGAAAAGCAGAACAATTCTGATTCCCGGTAAGCTACGAAAGATGTTGCTGGATTATGTGAAAAGAGAGAAAATCCAATCCGGGGTGATCTTCGTAACCCGAAACGGAAAATCATTGAACCGAAGTTGTATATGGGCACAGATGAAAGAATTGTGCAAGGAAGCAGGAGTGAATCCCAGCAAGGTGTTTCCGCACAATCTGCGCAAGCTGTTTGCCCGTACTTTCTACGGTATCGAAAAGGATATTGCCAAGTTGGCAGACATTCTGGGGCATAGCAGCATTGATACAACCCGCATTTATATAATGACTACCGGTACAGAGCATCGTAAGAAAATCGAGCGGCTTGGGCTGGTCATATAAAAAATAAAAAGCCCTAACATAATTCATATTATGTTAGGGAACAGAGTTTCTGCAAATATATTTCATCTGATTTTTGTTACCACAAATTTAGCATACATAACAGGAGAAGTCAAGTTTTAGAAGAGAAAAAATACATTTTATTTTTATAGGCGTAAAAAATACCTAAACTCCCATAAATGGCAACACAATAGCCCTCTTGATGAGATTTTTTTATAAATGATCAAGAGGGTATGATTTTGTGCGCTCAAAAAAGGACTATTTCTAGGTTTTTAAGAGAAAAAAGTTTTTTCTGAGAGACATAATATGAATTACGTGTGATAAATCACAGAAGGATGTGACGACGGACCGACTTAGTGTAGCAGAAAAATAATCGTTGTCTTGCATATGAAAAAGTATGACAGCGGTCAAAATATCGCTGTCCTTTTATTTTTCTTGAAAAGATGAGAGAGGAAAATACATAAAACTATGAGCAAAACTGTTAAGAAAATATGGAACTGGATCACTACTGTGCTTGTGGTAATTGTGGTGGTGCTTGCACTTTTGTTGGTAGGTGCGCGGCTCATCGGCTTACAGGTATTTACGGTGCTGTCAGGCAGCATGGAGCCAAATTATCATGTGGGGTCTTTGATCTATGTAAAAAAGGCGGATCCCTATGAATTGGGACAAGGTGATGTCATTACCTTTATGCTGGACGAGGATACCGTGGCAACACACCGTATTGTCGAGGTGGTACCGGATGAAAAGGATTCTTCTGTTGTACGTTTTTGTACCAAGGGGGATGCCAATGATGCGGAGGATGGATCTCTGGTTCATTACAAAAATGTGATCGGTTCACCAGTATTTACCATACCATACCTTGGCTATGTGGCCAATTATATTCAAAATCCGCCCGGTACTTACATAGCAATTTCAGCCGGGGCGATCTTGATTCTGCTGGTGTTTCTGCCGGATCTGTTTGGCAGTGATGATGAAAAAAAGCAGAAGAAAAAGCAGGACAAGCCTGAACAGCCCTGCAACTCTTAACGAGGGCAATGCCGAAAGGCTCCCTATATAAAAAAATTCAAGGAGGTTTTCATATGAAAACAAAAAACAAAGCGCTGCTCCTTTCGCTCTGTGCGGTGTTGCTTGTAGCCGCATCTGTGATGGGAACAATGGCCTATCTGACATCTCAGGATGCTGTTGTGAATACATTCAGCGTCGGCTCCATTTCCATGTCCCTGGACGAGCAAGATGTTGACAATAGCACCCCCGGAGAAAATGACCGTGACAAGGCAAATGCTTACCATCTGCTTCCAGGTCACACTTATGTCAAAGATCCTATTATCCATATTGGGGCAACCAGCGAAGATGCTTGGGTGTTTGTAAAGGTCGAAAATGGTATTGCTGATTATGAAGCTGCAACTGTTAAAGGCGGCTATACCAACATTGCAGATCAGATCACTGTTACCAATGGCTGGACACCTCTGAGTGGTGTTGAAGGTGTGTATTATAAGGAATACACCAAGAACCAGAATGACAAGGATCTGGAAGTATTTGCAGAGTTTAAGGTTGCTGACAATGCAAACGACGTTGAGGGTTGGACAAACATTACTGCTGATACCCACAAAATCAATGTGACGGGATATGCAGTTCAGAAGGACGGCTTCAGCACCGCTGCTGAGGCATGGAACACAACCTTTGGTGCTAATACCCAGGGATAACTAATTTCTTTTGTTTTCAACAGATGCTGAACCTGTGTTCCTCCATCTGCTGAAATAAACCAAAAAGTGGAATATTGAAGAAAGGAGGAACACGAACGTGAAGACTGGAAGATATGAAACTTCTCGCAAGCGTAGAAGTAACCGCAGCAAGTCTCTGGCTCTGGTGCTGTCTTTGGTGCTGGTAATCGGTTGTGTTGCAGGGGGGACTCTGGCATGGTTGAACGCTAAGACTGATGAAGTGAAGAATACATTCTCCACCAGCGACATTGGAGTAACTCTGGAAGAAACCACAAACACCTACAAGATGATCCCTGGTTGGACCATTGCTAAGGATCCTAAGGCTACTGTGACCAGCAACAGTGAGGATTGTTATTTGTTCATTAAGGTTGATAAGTCCAATAACTTTGATACCTATATGGACATGGCTATTGATTCTCAGTGGACTGCTCTGAATGAAACCAACAACCCTGGCGTTTACTACATCAAGATTGATGAGGATTCTGAAAAGAATGTTGCCTATAACATTCTGGGCGAAGGCAAGGCTACTTATGAAAATGAAAATGTAGAGTACACATGGGCTGACAACCAGGTTTTGGTTAAGCCTACTGTTACTGAGAAAATGATGGACGAAGCTAATCCTCAGCCTACTCTGACATTCACTGCTTATGCTGTTCAGCTGATGAAGAACAATACAACTGAGTTTACTGAAGCAGAAGCATGGGGACTGGCACAGACCCTTGAAACCGCTAACTAATCTCTGTGCTAAATTAAACCAAATATATACGAAAGGAAACAAGAATTATGAAGAAAAAAATTCTTACCCTCTGCCTGGTTGTAGCCCTGGCAGCAACTGCCGTTATCGGCGGTACTCTGGCTTACTTCACTGACACTGCAAAGACCACCAACGTCCTGACTGCCGGCGACGTGAAGATCAACCTGGAAGAGTACACCTACAACGAAAATGATGAAAAAGTTCCCTTTGATGATGAAGTCGCTATGACTATGTATCCCATGACCGATGCACAGGGTTATGAGAATATCAACAAGATTGTTGACGTTCATAACACCAGCAAGGAAGATCCCGCTTACATCCGTACCATCGTTGCTTTTGAGAAGCTGGATTCCGAAGGCGTTGAAGGCATGAAGGAAATCAAGGACGAGCTGCACTTCCTGGCTCTGAAGGATGTTAATTATCCTGACTCCCAGATTTATGGTTCCAATGGTGGCACTTACTGGGGCGATGTGACCATCTCCGGCGAAGAATACGAGATCTTCGTGTTCGATACCTACAACAAGGTTGCTGTTCCCGCTGGTGCTAAGATGCAGAGCCTGCAGAGCGTTTGGCTGGACAAGGACTTCACCATGGATCATATGAGCCTGCTGGGCGAAGACGGCAAGCTGAATGTACTGGTTGTTGCACAGGGTGTTCAGACTGCTAACTTCGATGACTACGATGCAGCTTTCGCAGCTACTTTTGAGCTGACCGAGGCTAACATCATCTCTTGGTTCTCTGCTGCTGACAACGCAGTTATCAACGGCGCTGATAACTAAGTTTTTCTATTGGCTCCCTCCCTTCGGGGAGGGGCCATATGAGAGTACCCGAAGGATATTTCTGCCTTCGGATATTCTCATATGGTGCAAAACCATAAAAACAAATAAAAAGTCATCGTTTACGATGCAACAATAAGACCGAGAGGAGCACGGTATATGAAGAAAAAAATTTTACTCCTGGCAGCGGTGGCAATATGTGCGGCCATCCTTGCGTCAGGAACGCTTGCTTACTTCACTTCCGAAGATCAAGCCCACAACGTGATCACGACCGACGCTGTGGACATTGAAATCGAAGAATGGCAGGACGAGATTGGAAATCCGTATCCGGATGAGAAAATCGAAGTCATGCCCGGTGTGACCGTAAGCAAAATTGCAACAATTAAAAATTTGGA